>VXMM01000066.1 GCA_009841105.1 Acidimicrobiia bacterium
GGTGGCGGGGGTGTCGTCGCCTCCGCAGGCCGCCAGCACGGTTGGGGCTACAGCGCCCACCCCGATCATGAGACCGCTACGCCTTAGAAACTCTCTTCGGTCCATTGATTTGGGCACAAGCAACTCCTCCCCGGTTGGGATGCCTCGTCCGGGAGAATATAATAGGTGGAGATGTCGGTCGGCAACTTGTCCTGTTCTGTGCGTTAGTTCATACATGTGTTACTTTACTAAGCAAGCAAGATCCATTCGTATCCAGTGGTTACATAATCCATCTGTAATCACAATGTTTATAAAAATTGAAAACCATCGAGGCTGAAGGTTCCCAAGGCGTTCAATGGTCGGATCAGCAGGCAACGGTCTGAGAGTCGGCGTTGACATCGGCGGCACCTTCACCGATCTGATGATGATCGGCCGTTCTGGTCGGGTCGAGATCGGCAAGGTGCTCACCACGCCAGATCCGTCACGAGGGGTCGAGGAGGTACTGGTACAGACGCTCGATCGCTCCGGTTTCTCCGGTGCTTCGGTCCGCCATCTGGTCCACGGAACCACCCTGGTCACCAATGCGATCATCGAGCGCAAGGGGGCCCGGACGGCGCTGCTCACCACGTCAGGGTTCAGGGACTCCATAGAGATCGGCCGCGAGCATCGCTACGAGCTGTACGACCTGAATCTGGAGCACCCCAGGCCGCTAGTACCCCGGCATCTCCGCTTCGACGTGCCTGAGCGGACCCTGACCGACGGGACTCAGGCCGCTGAGCTCGGCGAGGACTACGTGGCGCGCCTGGTCCGTGAGCTGGCCGGGGCCGGTGTGGAGGCGGTGGCGATCTGCTTCCTCCATTCCTTCACCAATCCCGAGTCGGAGGAACGGACCCGTGACGTCGTCCATGGCGAGGCGCCGGACATGCGGGTCTCGCTCTCCTCGGAGGTCGTTCCCGAGATCGGTGAGTTCGAGCGGGCATCCACAACCATCGCGAACGTATACGTCCAGCCGCTGGTCGAGGACTATCTCCATGGACTCCACCGCCGGATGGAGAGGATCGGTTTCGCGGGGCAGTTGTTCGTCATGCTCTCCAGCGGCGGTGTGGCCACCCTCGACACCTGTGTCAGGTTCCCGATCCGTCTCCTCGAGTCCGGCCCGGCCGCCGGTGCGCTGGCGGCGGCGTCTGTGGGGACGGCCATGGGCCGTGACTCATTGCTGTCCTTCGACATGGGGGGCACCACTGCCAAGCTGAGCGTGGTGGACGGGGGCGAGCCGCTGGTCACCCACGACTTCGAGGTGGACCGCCGGTACCGCTTCAAGAAGGGGTCCGGTCTTCCGGTCAAGGTGCCGGTCATCGAGATGATCGAGATCGGCGCGGGTGGAGGATCCATCGCCCGGGTCGACTCCCTTGGCCTGCTCAAGGTGGGTCCCGACTCGGCCGGCGCCGATCCCGGACCGGTCTGTTACTCCCGGGGCGGGGTTTCCCCGACGGTTACGGACGCCGATCTGGTCCTCGGCTATCTGGACCCCGATTACTTCCTGGGCGGCGCTATGAAGCTGGATGTGACCGCCGCTGAAGCCGCCATCGCCGGGCGCGTAGGAAACCGGCTGGGGATGTCGGTACCGGAGGCCGCCTGGGGGGTTCATCAGGTCGTCAACGAAGCCATGGCTAACGCCGCCCGGGTCCATGTCGTGGAGAGGGGGAAGAACCCCAGGGCCCTGCCGGTGGTCGCCTTCGGAGGCGCCGGACCGGTCCATGGTTACGGCGTCGCCGAGTTGCTCGGCAGCACCGAGTTGGTTCTGCCCTTCGGCGCCGGCGTCACCAGCGCCATGGGGCTCCTCGTGGCGCCGCTCGCCTTCGACTTCGTGCGCTCCTACTACGGAAGGCTCGACGAACTGGATTGGGACGAGGTGAACAGCATCTTCGAGGAGATGGAGCGGGACGGGAACGACCTTCTCGTCGAGTCGGGCGCCGGCCCTGACGAGATCACTCACACCAGGACCGCCGACATCCGCTACGTGGGCCAGGGCCACGAGATTCGGGTTCCGATCCCGGACGGAACGCTGACGGCCAGCCAGCGCGGAGCAATCTACGAGGAGTTCGACCGGGTGTACCGGAGCCTCTACGGCCGGGAAGGTCCGCCGGTCGGTCTCGAAGCCCTCACCTGGAGAGTGGTGAGCCGGGGACCACGGCCCATGCCGGTCGAGGCGGATAGGAAGGACGTGATCGGCGACGCGGGGGCCGCCCGCAAGGGTGAGCGCCCGGCCTACTTCCCGTCGGAGGGCGGATACGTCACCACGCCGGTATACGACCGTTACCGGCTGGGTTCCGGCTCGACGATGGCAGGCCCGGCGATCATCGAGGAGCGCGAGTCCACCGCCATCATCGGACCGGGCGGCCTAGTCCATGTGGACGACCGGCTCAACATCGTCGTTTCGCTGGGAGGGGGAACATGACCACCCGGACGCGGTTGGATCCTGTCCTTATCGAGGTGCTCTGGAGCCGGGTGCTGTCGGTCGTCAACGAGCAGCAGGTGGCCCTCCAGCGAACGGCCTTCAGCACCATCGTCCGCGAGACCCAGGACCTTGCCTGCGGGGTCTTCGACACCAACGGTTGGATGATGGCCCAGTCGGTCACCGGAACCCCCGGGCACATCAACGCGATGGCCACCGGGGTACGCCACTTCCTGAAGGAGTATCCCCCTGGCAGCCTGAGCCCCGGCGACGTGCTGCTCACCAACGATCCCTGGATGACCGCCGGCCAGATCAACGACATAACGGTGTTGACCCCGGTCTTCAAGAACGGCTTCGAGGTCGCTTACTTCGCCAACACCTGCCATGCGGCCGACATCGGCGGGCGGATCCTCTCCGCCGAGGCCCGTGAGGTGTACGAGGAGGGTCTGCGCATCCCCATCATGAAGCTATATGACCGTGGCGCCATCAACCAGGACCTGATCTCCATCGTCCGGGCCAACGTTCGTACCCCTGACGAGACGGTGGGCGATCTGTATGCCCAGACCTCCTGCAACGATGTCGGGGCCAGAGCGCTGCTCAGCTTCATGGACGAGTTCGATCTCGACACCGTCGATCCCCTTTCCCACGAGATCATTACCCGCTCGGAGGAGGCGATGCGCGGCGCCATCCGGGAGATTCCCAACGGCGTCCACGAGCACGAGACCTGGAGTGACGGCTTCGAGGAGCCGATCCTGATCAAGGCGAAGGTGACCATCGAGGACGAGGACATCCTGATCGATTTCGCCGGTTCGTCCCCGGAGAGCGTCCGGGGCATCAACGTGGTCTTCAACTACACCCACGCCTATGCCTCGTTCGCGATGAAGGCAGCCATCAGCCCCGATGTTCCGCACAATGACGGGGCATTCCGTCCTGTGCACGTGTCGGCCCCTCCCGGGTCGATCCTCAACTGTCTGGAGCCGGCCGCGGTGGCCTCCCGGCACGTCACCGGCCACTTCCTGCCGGGGGTGGTGTTCGGGGCGCTGGCGGAGGCCTTGCCCGACCGGCTCATGGCGCCCGGTGCCGACCCGATCTGGATCTCGATCTGGAGGGGGAGGCCCCGGCAGTCGGACGAACGGTTTACCTTCAGCCTGTTCCAGTGCGGCGGGGCCGGGGCTCGGGCATCCAAGGACGGCCTCAACACGACCGGGTTCCCCAGCGGGGTGGCGGGGGTACCGGCCGAGTCCGTGGAGACCCTCACCTCCATGGTCCAGCACAGGCGGGAACTACGCACCGACTCCGGCGGAGCCGGCAGGTTCAGGGGCGGACTCGGACAGTGGACCGAGATGAGCTGTCGTACCGACGGGGCATGGACGGTCTCGGGCATGGTCGATCGCATCTCCTACCCGGCCGAGGGGTTACTCGGAGGAGGGTATGGAGCGGCCGGCGAGTTCCGGATCGACGGCGCCACGGAGGCTCAGCCGAAACGCCTGCTGGTGCTCGACCCGGCCAGCCGGGTTCAACTCAACCTGCCGGGCGGCGGCGGTTACGGAGATCCGTTCATTCGGGACCCCGAGGCTGTCCTGTGGGACGTGATCGAGGGGTATGTCTCGGTGGAGGGGGCAAGACGGGACTACGGAGTGGTGGTTGAGTACCTCGGCGAGGACGATCAGTTGGTGCGCCTCCCCGACGACTACCGCCTCGACCTCGAAGCCACAGAGTTACTGCGTACGTCCTAACGCCGCCCGATAGGCGAACAGAGGCCCGTCAGCAGTCGGACAAGGCTTCGAGCGCGGAGCAGATCTCGTGTCGGCGATGCCAGATGGTGCCGAGTCGTGACGTCAAAAAAGACTTGGGTACCGGCTGCAGGTTGTCGAAAGAAGCCACGCTGGTCTCGGGAAGCCCGTCCTCGTTGCCCAGCCGGACCTCGGTTGGGATTCCCCTGATCGTGCGGGTCACCGGCGCTACGAGGATCCTGTTCAACACGGGGATTGCCTCGCTGCGGGTGACCACGAGTACCGGCCGGCGCTGACCCTCTGACTCCGCCCACCAGATGTCTCCCTGCACGGGAGTCACCAAGGTTCCTCGGCGATCATGGACCTGGCCATATCTGCGGTCCATCCCGCCTCATCCTCGTCCTGAGGTAGGCGGCGGTAGCCGTCGACTATCGACGCAGCCACCGAGCGCCGGCGTTCGGAGTCAACCACTGCTCGCAAACCTCTACGGACCGCATCGGACCTCGACGACACCGCGCCACTTTCGACGAGGCGGTCCACTTGCCAAACCAACTCGTCGTCTACGCGCGTAACCAGTTGTGTCATGCGAAAAGCATAGCATTCCGTACTACGACTACGACAGCGGCTCTGGCATCTTGGCAACTCTTGGTCTTCTGTGGGAGGTCCGGCCGATGGCCGCTGTATTGGTCTCCGGCCTTGAAACGATCCGCAAGACCGGCATACCTCTACTCGAGGTGAATGTGAACCGCACCAGCGGCGAGGACGGGCGCACCTGGCCGGCTCCGGGGTTCAGCCGCCCTAACGGGAACGGTTGGAGCCAGGAAGTACGAGTTCCATCCATGGACGGCGCGACGGCTGAGGCCGCATCACGTCCCACTTCTTCATCTCGGACACATGCCTTCGTGTCATCGGTTCCACATGTCCGAGGACTCTCCTGCGGATCATCGGTCTCCAAGCCTTGTCACAGAGGCGGAAAGTGCGTGGATGGATCCTCATGGGCCAGTCCAGTTCGATCGATGGAAGGTCCCCGAGTCTGGATGTCATGAAGTGAGGCAGGGTACTCACGCGATCGCGGGCGAAGGAGAAGACGTAGCCTTGGTACAGGGGCTCGCGCTCGAGGAACTCATGTACGTCCTTGCGGTCGTACCGTCCCCAGTCGGCGTGGTGTCCTTCATCGACCACGGTACGGATCACATCCCTTCGCATGCACTTCGTGCATCGGTGGCAAGCGCTGCCGTCCCGCTCCATGCAGTAGACCACTCTTCCCGACCGGACAAGGTCGAGCGAGAGTGCCATGGTGAGGTACTCGCTCGCGCCGGATACGGGTGAGAAGAGGGGTATTCCGATGTCGTCGAATGCCGATTGCCAGAAGTTCCCGGTCGGTCCGTGCCATTTTCTGGCTTTGAAACGGTTGTAGTAGCGAGTCCCTTTGTGAAGGAGGGTGCCCCCGAGGTTCGACCCCATGAGGATGATTCCGAACCGGTAGTCCGTTGCCATCAGTAAGGAAGTGGCGAACGCGCAAGTCCACCCGTGCCACCCACCCGGATGCGAGACGTACCGTTGATTCGTGGTCACTAACCGGCCCCGGTCCGGACCGAGGTCTCGAACGACGTCATGGGCATCCGAAGGAACGACTTGACCATTCCTGATGTGAGCTTCGTGGACGACGAAGGCCTCGGGGAACATCTTGCGGACGGCGCTGGAGTCTATGCCGCCTCCAAACGAGAGAACCATTCTCGAGCCTTCATACTTTCGAATTCCTCGATCTACGTTGTCGAATCGGAACTGACGCTTGAACGAGCCTCTTCTGAACGCCTTCTCGAGTCTGGGTGATACCGGGCTAGGGAAGACCACTCGTTGCCCTATGAACGGATAGAAGATTGTCAAGCAGAGAAGACCCAACAGGTCCGGATGAATGGAGCGCACGGCGTAGTCGAAGGATATCTCTTGCCCCGAGTAGGTAATCGGCTGGCCCGATCCCTCTTGGCGCTCTCCGGCGTATTGCTCGTCGGGTTCGAATATGGCGCGTAACGTAGAAGAGTCCTTGCCGGATTCGAACTCGAACCTCATGTCGCCGACAGCGTAGTGATAGGGCGGCAAGTCCTAGGCAAGGCGCACCGCCGCGCCGGTCGAGGATCGCCGGGTCTCAGCCGGTGGCTATGTAGACGTTCTTCAGTTCCGTGTAGTAGTCGAGGGCGTCGGGTCCGAGCGCCCGGCCGATGCCCGACTGCTTGAAGCCTCCGTAGGGAGTGGCGATCCGGACCGACCAGTTGGAGTTGACCGACAGCGTGCCGGCTTCTAGCGCCCGGGCGACGCGGAGCGCCCTGGCGCCGTTCTCAGTCCATATCGATCCGGACAGGCCGTAGATGGTGTCGTTGGCGATGGAGATGGCCTCGTCCTCGCCATCGAACGGTAGGACGCAGGCGATGGGGCCGAAGATCTCCTCTGTGACCGCCCGGGCGTCTAGTGAGTTCGGAGTCACCACCGTCGGCGCGAACCAGAATCCGGGACCGTCAGGGGCGGTACCGCGGGCCACCACCGTGGTGTCATCGTTCAGGAACGAGGCCACCTTGGATCGGTGTTCCGCCGTGATCAGGGGTCCCATCTCGGTGGCCTCGTCCATAGGATTACCAACCCGCATGGCGGCAACGTTGGCGGAGAGCAGGTCGAGGAAGTCGTCCAAGGCGCTGCGTTCCACCAGGATGCGGGAGCGGGCGCAGCAGTCCTGACCGGCGTTGCCGAATACCGCGCCAGGCGCGGCAGCGGCCGCCTGCTCGAGATCGGCGTCGGCGAACACGATGTTGGCCGACTTGCCGCCGAGTTCGAGGGTCACCCGCTTAATGGTCTCCGAGGCGCGGACGCTGATCCGTTTGCCGACTTCGGTCGAGCCCGTGAAGCCGATCTTGGCCACGTCCGGGTGCTGGACGAGACGCTCGCCGACCAGGCTGCCCGGCCCGGCCAGTACCTGGAACACGCCTTCGGGCAGGCCCGCATCCAGCGCGATCCGTTCGAGTTCGATGGCCGTGAGCGGTGTTAGCTGCGCCGGCTTGAGAACCACCGTGTTGCCAGCTGCCAGAGCGGGCGCCACCCCCCAGGAGGCGATGGCGAGAGGGAAGTTCCATGGCGTGATCAGACCGACCACGCCCATCGGTTCTTTGAAGGTCACGTTTACGCCGCCGGGGACGGGGATCGTCTTTCCGGTGAGGCGCTCCGGCGATCCGGCGTAGTAGGCGAACGTGGCTGCCACCATCCCCACCTCTCCCAAGGCGTCGTTGATCGGCTTGCCAACGTTGCGTGACTCCAGTTGCGCCAGCGACACCGCCTGCTCCTCGACGGCTACACCGACGCGCCGCAGGATGGTGGCTCGGTCGCCGGCAGCGACGTTTCGCCACGTCGCGAAGGCTGCCTTGGCCTTGGCGACCGCTCGGTCGGCGTCTTCCGTACCGGCGGATGGAAGCCGGGTGATGACCTGCTCGGTCGCCGGGTCGATGACCTCGATGGAGTTTCTGACCCGATCCATTCCTGACTCCTATCTGACGGGTAGTTGGTTCCCGGCGCTGCCTCCGGTGGTCAGGGAGGAAGCCTGGTGCCGCCGGCGGTTGGTATCCTGCCCGGCGGTGGGCGCGCCGCTGTTCGCGGCTGTACCGGTTTCTAGGGTACAGCCGGGCGGGAGGCCCGCCGGGAACCGATTGGAGGCGGATTGCAGTCGAGAGCACCGTTCGTAGCGCCCGGCGCCGGGGCCGTGCTCCAACTCGAGCTGGCGAGGCCGTATCGGATCATCGTCGCTGGGGATGGCGCCCGCGTGGAGGACTCCACCGGCAAGCGTTACCTGGATGCCATGAGCGGTGGCTCCATGGCCGCCACCCTCGGCCACGGCCGCCGCGACCTCATCGATCTGGTCTGGGAGCAATCGCGCCGGGTCGGATACCTGGACAACAACCGGCTGACCAATCCATGGCAGGAGGCATTGGCCGCGAAGCTGGTGGAGGTTGCTCCCCCGGGGTTCACCCGGGTGCGGTTCGTGACGGGAGGCTCCGAGGCCAACGAGGCCGCCATCCGGGCCGCACGCATGTATCACGTCGCCCGGGGAGAGCCGCAGCGCTGGCAGATTATCTCGCCTGCCCAGGCCTATCACGGTCCCACCATGCAGACCCTCGCCCTCACCGGAAGGCCCGGATTGCATGGCGCCTTCGGCCCCTACCTCAGCCATCACCGGCACATACCGCCCTCCACCGCCCGCTTCGACTCGACCGGGCAGGCGGCTCTCGACGCGCTGGACGAGGCACTTGAACAGGTCGGCCCCGAGAATGTGTCCGCGTTCTTCTGCGAGCCGGTGAGCGCCGCCTCGCTGCCCGCATACTCGCCCCCGGCCCGGTTCTGGGAAGGCCTGGCTGAGCGCCGGGAGAGGCACGGCTTCCTGATCTGTTTCGACGAGGTCGTGACGGGGATCGGCCGGACCGGAAACTGGTTCGCGGCCAAGGACCTCCCGATCGGTCCCGATGTGATCGCGACCGCCAAGGGTTTGGGGGCCGGCTATACCGCCATCGGAGCGGTTCTTTACCGCACTTCGGTGTACGAGGAGATCGCGTCCGCCGTGCGCTCGTTCTCGCTGGGTCACACTTGGGACGGCTCGCCGCTGCCGTGCGCGGTGGGCCTGGCAGTGCTCGAAATCCTCGAGTCCGAAGGCTGGGTAGACCATGTGGCGTCCCGCGGTCCGTCGCTCCGCCGCGAGCTGGAGGAGGCCCTCGCGGGTAACGACATCTTGGGCGAGGTCCGGGGGCGGGGCTACCTGCTCGGGATCGACTACGTGGATCCCCGGGACGGCCGATCCTTCCTGCCCCCCGAACTGGGTGTGGCGGGGCGGATCGAGCGAGCCGCCGCTCGCCACGGTCTCCTGGTCCTGGGCACCATGCCCACCCGGGACGGGTTCGCGGGCGACCAGCATCTGTTCGCGCCGCCCTTCCCGACCCCGGACGGCGACCTCGGGGAGATGGTGGATCGCATGGCCGCCGCCGTAGAGGAGGTCGCCGCAGAGGTGAGGGAGGAGCTCGGATCGAGTCTGTCTCCCGGAGGTGGTCCGTCCGCTGGGCTCAGCGTCCTGATCGTCCAGCACGAGGAGCCGACCCCGGCCGGGTTCGTCCACGAGTGGTTGGTGGACCAGGGCGCCGACGTGGAGACCTACCGCATCGACCTCGAGGACCGCCGCGTCGACCCCACGCGTTACGACCTCATCGTCTCGCTCGGCTCGGAGTTCGCCGCCTTCGACGACTCGATTCCCTGGATCGACCGGGAGAAGGATCTGCTGGTCGAGGCTCACGGCGCCGACGTCCCGATCCTCGGCCTTTGTTTCGGCGGCCAGCTTCTCGCCAGAGTCTTAGGCGGTGACTCGTACCGGGGGGAGGTCTCGGAGGTCGGCTGGCTCCCGGTGCGTAGCGTCGATGAGGATCTGGTGCCTCGGGGACCATGGTTCCAGTGGCACTTCGACACCTTCTCGGTACCGCCCGGAGGCGAGCTCATCGCAGACAGCGAAGCCGGACCGCAGGCATTCGTCGTGGGACGAAGCCTCGGCGTCCAGTTCCACCCGGAGGTCAACCAGGAGATCATGGACGGCTGGGTCGATGCCTACCGCCACGAACTCGACGACGAGGGAGTCGATCCCGATGCCCTGCTGGAGGAGACCCGCCGGCTCATTTCCAGATCGAAAGCCGTGGCGGCGCAGTTGCTCGAGCGCTTTGCCGAGGACATAGCCGGCCTGGCCCTGCCAAGTCGGGGACGGGACCGATCATGACCGTATCGGCCGTCGACGCCGCCTCCACCCGCGTCTTCCCCAAGTACCTCGACCGGGTCTATCCGAGTATCGATCGCGGAGAGGGCGTGTGGCTGCACGCCACCGGCGGCCGACGCATCCTCGACGCCGTCTCCGGCGGCGCGATGACGGCCGGTCTCGGTCACGGGGTGGGGGAGATCGCGGACGCCGCGCAGACCGCCATGGGCGACATCGCGTACTACTACGCCCACCACTTCACCAACCATCCCCAGGAGCGGCTGGCGGCTCGTCTAGTGGAGACAGCCCCGGAGATGGCCAAGGTCCGTTTCCTGAGCGGCGGTTCCGAGGCCAACGAGACCGCTCTCCGGCTGGCCCGCCAGTACCACGTGGATTGCGGGGAGGGCACGCGCTGGCAGGTCATCTCGCCGGCCCAGGCCTACCACGGCGGCACCATGGCCACGGTGGCCCTCACCGGCCGCCCCAACTTCCAGGCGCCGTTGGGTCCCTACCTGTCCGAGCATCTCCATATCCCTCCGTCCACCTCGAGGTTCGACCCGACCGGCGGAGCCGCGCTGGATGCTCTTGACGAAGCGATCGAACAGGCGGGCCCCGAGAATGTGTCTGCCTTCTTCTGCGAGCCGGTGAGTGCCGCCTCCCTACCCGGCTACTCGCCCCCGGATCGGTTTTGGGAGGGGCTGGCGGAGCGGCGGGACCGGCACGGCTTCCTGATCTGCTTTGACGAGGTCGTCACCGGTATGGGGCGTACGGGAGGTTGGTTCGCCTACCAGAGCCTGCCGATCACTCCCGACATCGTGACCATCGGCAAGATGCTCGGCGGGGGCTACATGCCACTGGCGGCCACCATGTGCCGGCAACCCGTGTACGACACATTGGCGAGCGGTTCGAAGGAGTTCGACCTGGGCCATACGTGGGACGGAGCGCCCCTGAGCTGCGCGGTCGGACTCGCGGTGCTCGACTACCTGGATCGGCACGACTTGCCAGGCCTGGCTGCGGAGCGGGGGCCGGCCCTGCTCGACCGGTTCCGAGCGGCGCTCGCGGGTTATGCGATCGTGGGGGAGGTCCGGGGCCGCGGGTTCCTGCTGGGCGTGGAATACGTGGACCCGCGGGACGGCGCCTCCATACCCCCCGACTCTCTGGGCATCGCCGAACTCATCGACGCCTGCGCACTGGAGAACGACCTGCTCGTGATGTCGACCCACCCGAACGCCGATGGCTACGCGGGGGATCAGACGGTCTTCGCGCCGGCCCTCACGAGCACGGACGAGGAACTGGCCGAGATGATCGAACGGTTCGCCCGGTCGGTGGAAGAGGTGGACCGGACGGTCAGGGACCGCTTGGCGAACGGAGGAACGACATGAACTGGAATCCTTCCGACGAAGGCTTCGTCCTCCTGGGTATGCCGGATGTGCACGGCTCGATACGGGGCAAGGCCTTCCGGCCCGGCGCTTTCCGGTCGGCCGTGGATAAGGGCACGGTGATGACCGATCTGTGGCTCGGTCTGGACCCGGTCGACATGCCGATCGCCGACTACCGGGAGTACGGGATCAACACCGGTGCGCCCGACCTCCTGTTACAGCCGGACCCCGGCACTCTCCGGCCACTGGCGTGGAGGCCGGGATGGGGGATCTGCCTGGCCGATCCGAGCTGGCCGGACGGCTCCCGATGCCGGTTGGCCTCACGCGAGGTGCTGCGCGATGTGCTGGTGGATCTGGCGGACCTGGGCTACGAGGTGATGGCGGGGTTCGAGTACGAGGTCAGGATCTTCGACAGTGCCGGCGAGCCCCTCTCGTCGGGCATCAGCTACAGCCTCGGCGAGATCGGCCGTTTCGACCGGTTGCTGGAGGTGCTGGTCCCGGCCCTGGAGGGTCTTGGCGTGAACCTCGAAGCCGTCCACACCGAGGCGGGTCCCGGTCTGCTGGAGCTGAACATCTTCGCCCGGCGGGGCATCCGGGCCGCCGACGACGCCGCCCTGCTGAAGTTCGCGGTCAAGGAGGTGGCGGCTTCCCTGGGCCTCACCGCCAGCTTCCTGGCCAAGACCATGCCGCTCGAGGAGGGTTCGAGCGGCCACGTCCACCTGTCGTTCTGGCAAGGCGAGCACAACGCCTTCGCCCCCACCGCAGACGGCGAGTTCCCCGCTACGTGTATTTCGGCCATAGGGGGTCTCCTCGATCATCTTCCCGCTGCCTCCCTCCTGGTGAACCCGACCGTCAACTCCTACAAACGACTGGTTCCCGGCTACTTCGCGCCGGTGAACGTGAGCTGGGGCTACGAGAACCGCTCCACTTCGGTGCGCGCCATCCGGGGCGACCGCCCGGCCCGTTCCCGGCTCGAGTGCCGCCGTCCCGGCGCTGACGCCAACCCCTATCTCGCGCTGGCGGCTCTGGTGGCTTCGGCCATTATCGGGATCAGGGATGGGGCGTCGCCCCCGGCGCCCGAGACCCGAGATGTCTCCGAGCGGGCGGACCTACCGCCGCTGCCCAACTCACTGGAGAGCGCCCTGAGGGTCTTCCGGTCCGACAATGCCTTGCAGGAGGCCTTGGGTACGGAGTTCAGCGACTACTACGCCATATCGAGAGCGTGGGAGTTGCGCGCCTGGCAGGAGAGCGTCAGCGACTGGGAGCGGGAGCGCTACATCAGAGCTGTATAGGTGGTGCCGTGGTTCTACGGAGGTAACAGATGCCCGACGTACTCAGAAGACCCGTTGGCGGAGCGCTGTTCGCATACGCCATCATCTACACCGTACAGGTGGTATTCGACACGTTCTATTCCGGTGTGCTCGCTCCAAGCGATGTGTACCGGGTCCTGAACTATCTAACCGCGGTAGGCATCCTGGTATCCGTTGTCGTGGTGTGGTCCCACAAGACGAGCGGCGGATCCGCCGACGCGTCGGCGGGCCGGTACCTGGCCGCGCAGGCCGGGTTCTACTGCACGCTCGCCCTCGCCATACTGTTCTTCTCGCTCTGGTTCCGGTTGCTCAACATGGCCGATGGCGAGTCCTTCAGCGAAGCGGACAACGTTGCCTGGTACCTGGTCGCGGTGCTCAACCCCCTGGTACTCGGGACCGTGGGCGCCGGTCTCTGGAAGTCGGCCGCGAAGGGATAGGCACAAGTCTCAACTGATCGCATCCTGGCGGTCAGCAATCGCCCTTGTTCCACAGGTCCGCATCGGGGCCGCCAGTACCCTCTCGGGGGTCATGGGCACCCGGCTGGCGAGGCCCGGCTGGCCCAGGGCATGTTCTATCGCGGTGGCTATGGCGGCGGCCACGCCCGGGACGCCGCCCTCACCGGCCCCCTTGATGCCCAGCGGGTTGGTCCCTGTCGAATCCTGCTCGCCGATGAGGGCGGTCATGGCCGGGGTCTCGGCGAGGGTGGGCAGCAGGTAGTCCATGAACGATCCGCACAAGGGGTTGCCGTCCTCGTCGTAGTCGAACTGCTCGTAGAGCGCGCCTCCGACGGCTTGGATGGCGCCTCCTTCCATCTGTCCCGCCACCAGCATCGGGTTGATCGCCCTCCCGATGTCGTAGTACAGGATCAGCTGCTCGACCGCCACCTCGCCCGTCTCCCGATCCACCCGGACCACGGCCAGGTTGGCTCCGCACGGGTAGACAACTCGCTCCACATCGAACACCGAGTCCACGGCCAGGCCCGGCTTGGGCCTTCCGTACCTACCGGCTGTGACGGGATGCAACCGGGCGGCCGCCTCGAAGATGGACAGGTTGAACTCCGGCGATCCGGACACGAAGACCGAGCCGTCCCGGTAGTCCAGGTCTGCTGTGTCCACCTCGAAGTCCATAGCCGCCACCTGCTTTGCGATCCGCACCACCTCCTCGGCGGCCTGAACCAGGGCGCTACCGGCGGTGACGGTCGACCGGCTGGCGTAGCTGCCGATCCCGTAGGGCGTGCGGTCGGTGTCGAGTAGTTCCACCCGTACGCGGGCATGATCCAGCTGGAGCTGATCGGCCACGATCTGAGCCAGGACCGTACGGATGCCCTGGCCGACAGAGGAGCATCCCGACCGGACCCGGACCAGACCATCGGGGTCGACTTCGATCGTGCCGGTCTCCCACGGGCCCAACCCCGACTTCTCCATGAACATCGCCACGCCGGCTCCGACCTGCTCGCCCGCCTCGCGCCGTCGCTCCAAGGCCTGCCAGTCCAACGAACCGACCAGCCGGTCGAGGATGCCTGGGAAGTCGCCGTCGCTGAACAGCATCGGCTCACCGGTCGACGCCAGCGGGCGGGAGTAGGGGATCTGGTCGGGTTTGATCAGGTTGCGGCGCCGCACCTCGACGGGGTCCATACCGATCTCGGCGGCGAACAGGTCGATGAGCCGTTCCCGCACGAAGCTGGACTCGAACCGGCCAGGAGCGCGATAGGTTCCGGTAGGGGTCTTGTTCGTGACCACGCACCGTGCCGTTCCCCGGTATGCATCCAGGTCGTAGGGGCCGGGGACCATCGAAAGCGTGAGGTCGGCCACCCGGATGCTGTGGGTGCGGGCGTAGGCCCCCATGTCCATGTCGAAGTCCGATGCGATGGCGGCGATCCGGCCGTCCCGGTCACCGGCTATGCGCGCCCGATGGAGCTGCTGGCGGGAGTGATTGGCCGCCAGGAGGTGTTCCCTACGGTCCTCGATCCACACCACGGATCGACGCAGCCGGTCGGCCACCCATACAGCCAGCACGTCCTCGGGGTACAGCTCGCCCCGCACGCCGAAACCTCCGCCCACCGCCGTCTCACGCATGCGCAGGCGGCCGGCAGGCATGCCCAGGAGATCGGCCGTGGTCGCCAGGTTCCAGTGCGGCACCTTCGTCGCTCCATGGACGGTGAGCCGTTCGCCGGCCGGGTCGAACTCGACAACGATGCCTCGCGTCTCCATCGGCACGCCGCTGTGGCGGCCGACCGCCAACTCGGCCTCGACCACCACCTCCGCCTCCCCGAAGGCCCGTTCCGTATCGCCGAAGCGGGCTTCGAGGGTGGTGACCAGGTTCTCCGGCTCGAACAGGCGCCGGGCGGGCTCGTCGTCGGAGGCGGCGTCCAGCATCACCGGGCGGGAGTCGATGTCGGCGAACACCAGCTCGGCGGCGTCCTCCGCCACGTACCGGTCCCGGGCCACCACCAGGGCCATCGGCTCGCCGACGTAACGCACCCGGTCGTGGGCGAGGACGGGCTGCAGGTAGGGGACCACGGTCCCGTCGAACGAGACGCGGGGCGGAATCGTGGGAATGCCCCCGAGCGACTCGCTCAACTCTTCAGCGGTGAAAACGGCCTCCACTCCGGGTAACCGGCGGGCCTCGGAGCAGTCGATGCTCCGTAGCGTGCCGTGGGCTACGGGCGCCCTGACGACCACCATGGTGAGCATGCCCGGAAGGCGGATGTCGGCGACGTAGCGGGCCCGGCCGGCCAGCAGCGGAGGGTCCTCGTGGCGCCGGACGGAGCTTCCGATACCACCGGTGGGCACCGGCCGCTGGGGTGGAGTCATGGGACGGTAAAGGCCTCGGGTTGGCGGCCGGATACTACACTCCGGCCCTCATGAAGCCGGCTCCGTTCGACTACCACCAGGCCCGATCCGTGGCCGAAGCGGTAGCTCACCTAGGCGAGTACGGCTACGAAGCCAAGATTCTGGCCGGCGGCCAGAGCCTGGTACCGGCCATGAACTTCCGCCTAGCCCGACCGGCGGTTCTAGTCGACATCAACCCGCTGGACGAACTTGACTACCTGGAGGAGGACGGCGACACGCTCCGGATCGGAGCGATGGTCCGCCATGTGACCTTCGAGCGACCGGTTACGGAAGGCCCAACCGGCCGCATCCTGACCATGGCCGCCCAGCACGTCGGCCACCTACCGATCAGGATCAGGGGCACCTTCGGGGGCAGCCTGGCCCATGCCGACCCGGCCGCCGAGTGGTGCGTGATCGCCCTGCTGCTCGATGCCGAGTTGTCGACCCGGAGCCCGTCCGGCAGCCGTGACATCCCTGTGGCCGGGTTTTTCCAGACCGTTTTCACCACCGCTCTCGAACCCGACGAGCTCCTGGTGGAGGCTCGCCTTCCCAAACTCTCCCCGCGCACCCGTATCGGGTTCCAGCAGTTCAGCCGCCGGGCTGGTGATTTCGCCCTGACCATGGCCGCAGTGGCTCTTGAGTCCGATGACGGGCGGGTCGGGAACGCTCGGATCGCGCTCGGTGGCGTGAGCGATCGGCCGCTTCGAGCCAGCGAGGCGGAGCAGGCGCTGGAGGGCCAGCCCGCCACTGGGGAATCGTTCCGGGCCGCCGCCGAGGTCGCCGCTCGCGAGATCGACGCCATCGGCGACATCCACGGGTCCGCCGACTACCGGCGAGACCTGGTACGTGCCCTGACCCGACGAGCTCTTGAGCAGGCGACCGCCGCGTGATCCCGTGGATCGGGCAGCCGCTCCCACGCTTCGAGGATCCACCCCTGCTTACCGGCGAGGGCCGGTTCGTCGCCGACCTGACCCGGGGTGCCTCCTTCCTGAGGTTCGTCCGTAGCCCGGTCGCCCACGGCCGGATCGTTGCCATCGAAGCGCCCGAGCAGGTCACTGCCTTCACCGCAAAGGACCTCAGGGACGTGCGTCCCATCCGCCCGCTGCTCCACCGGCCGGACTTCCACCCCATCGAGCAGCCGGTACTGGCTTCCGGCAAGGTCCGTTTCGTGGGTGAGCCCGTAGCGGTTGTGGTGGCCGGCTCGCCCGAGGAGGCGGAGGATGCCGCCGAGCAGGTCTTCGTGGACATCGAGCCGGAGGACCGCGTGATCAGCGCCCCAGAGGCCATACGCCGCGGAGCGCCGGCCGTTCACGACCACTTGGAGGGCAACGTGGTTGTCGACGCCCGTTTCGAGACCGAGCGGGTGGACGAGGTCTTCTCCGGCGCCGCGGTGGTAGTGGACTTCGATCTGCGCAACCGGCGCCAGAACGCCCTCCCTCTGGAGGCCAGAGGCTCCATTGCCGCCTACGACCCGCGTTCGGGGCGGACCACCCTGACGGCTTCCGTCCAGTCGCCCCACGTGGTCCGTACCGTCCTGGCCGACCTGCTCGGCATGCCCGAGTCCGACCTCAGGGTGGTGGTCCCGGATGTGGGAGGTGCGTTCGGGCAGAAGTTCTGCCTGGCGCCGGAGGACGTGGTGACGGCTTGGGTGGCGAGACGGCTCCGGACCACGGTGTCGTGGGTGGAGGATCGGCGCGAGAATCTGATTTCCTCTTTCCACAGCCGCGACCACCACTACCGGGTGCGGGGCGCCTTCGACGCGGACGCCCGGCTGCTGGCGGTGGATGCCGACCTGCTGTGCAACATCGGCGCTTACTCCTGCTACCCGGTGACCTGCGGGGTGGAGCCGCTGATGGCGCTGGCCGAGTTCCCGGGACCCTACGACTTCCGTACCTACCGGGTCCGGTCCCGCGGCGTCACCACCAACACCTGCCCGATGGCGCCGTACCGGGGGGTGTCAAGACCGGTGATCACCTTGGCCATGGAGCGCCTCATGGACCTGGCGGCTGTCCGATTCGATATTGAGCCCGCCGAGATCAGGCGCCGCAACCTGATATCGGAGTTCCCCTACGCCTCGGCCACCGGCCTCGTGTACGACGAAGGCTCCTACGTGGAGTCCCTGGACCGGGCCGTCGAGGCGATCGGCCTGGAGGACTTCCGGGACTGCCAGGCGGCGGCCCGGTCCGAGGGCCGCTACCTCGGGATCGGCTTCTCCGTGTTCTCTGAGCGCACCGGCTACGGGACCTCGGCCTTTGCCGCCCGGAGTATGGATGTGACGCCCGGATACGAGACCGTGGACCTGGCCATGGACCCGTCCGGCAACGTAGAGGCCCGGCTAGGGGCCTCACCGCACGGCCAGGGTCTGGAGACCACCCTCGCCCAGCTCATCGGGGACCGACTGGGTGTCGAGCCGGCTCGGGTCCGGATAGTCCACGGCGACACCGACCGCACGCCCTACGGCTGGGGTACGTTCGCCAGCCGGTCCCTGGTCATTGCTGGGGGAGCGGCCCGCCTGGCGTCCGACCGGTTGGCGGCCAAGCTGGCCGCTATCGCTTCCGCAGAGTTGGAGGCGGCGCCCGAGGACATCGTCATCCGGGCAGGCAGGGCGACCGTGGCGGGTACGGATGCCGGGATCGAAGTGGCCGACCTGGCCCGCCTCGCCTACCACTCCAGCCACCGCCTGGCTGCCGGAATGGATCCGGGCCTGACTGTCACGGCCAGCTACGATCCGGCCGGTACCTTCTCCAACGCCTGCCATGTCGCAACGGTGGAGGTGGATCCGGAGACGGGCGGGGTCCGCGTGGACCGGTTCGTGGTGGTGGAGGACGCCGGGCGCCTCATCAACCCCATGATCGTGGACGGGCAACTCCATGGTGGAGTCACCCAGGGGATCGCCGGCGCCCTGTACGAGGAGATTCGCTACGACGGGGAGGGCAACATCCTCACCACCTCGCTCATGGATTTCCTGCCGCCCACCCTGGCAGAGGTTCCCACCATTGAGGTCCACCACCTGGAGACCATCTCCGACGCCACCATTACCGGCGCCAAGGGCCTGGGGGAGGGGGGCACGATCGGTGCCCCGGCCGCCATCATCAACGCGGTTTCCGATGCGCTCCGCCCCCTCGGGGTCGAGGTCGCCGAGGTGCCCGCAACCCCGTCCCGGCTGCGTAGGCTGGTAAGCGAGAGCGAGAGGATTCCCGCATGAGCGAGCGAACCAAGGCCGAAGTCACCCTTGCGGTCAACGGCCGGTCCTACCGGGTCCGGGTGGAGCCCCGGCGTACCCTGGCCGACACCCTGCGGGACGACTGTGGCCTCACGGGAACCCACCTGGGGTGCGAGCACGGCGTGTGCGGGGCCTGCACCATCCTGGCCGACGGCCAACCGGTCCGGTCCTGCCTGATGTTCGCCGTCCAGTGCGAGGGCATGGACCTCCGCACGGTGGAGGATCTGGCCGACGGTGACCGTCTCCATCCCATCCAAGAGGCCTTCTGGGAGAACCACGGACTCCAGTGCGGCTTTTGTACCCCAGGGTTCCTGATGCTGGCGGCCGGGTACCTGGAACAGAATCCCGATCCCGACGATGACGAGCTGCGAGCGGTACTGTCCTCCAACCTGTGCCGCTGCACCGGGTACCAGAACATACTGAAGTCGGTGCGCCAGGCCGCCGAGGTCATGCGGGGATGAGCTATGTCGGTAGCTCGGTCAAGAGGATCGAGGACCGACCACTACTGACGGGAATGGCCCGGTTCGCTGCCGACCTGTCCCTTCCCGGCCAGCTGCACATGAGGGTCGTGCGCTCGCCGGTTGCCCACGGCCGGCTGGTGAAGATAGACACGTCGGAAGCGCTCGCCATGGATGGTGTGGAGGCGGTCTGGACCGGCGACGACGTCCGGGACATACCGCCGATCGACTTCCGTATGCCCTGGGTGGAGGGGTTGGAGCGGTTCCGCCAACCCATCCTCGCCACCGACCACGTTCGCTACGTGGGCGAGCCGGTGGCGATGGTGCTGGCCGAAGACCCATACCTGGCCGAGGACGCCGCCGAGCTGGTCTACGCCGGTATCGAGGAGCTCGATCCGGTCGTGGATCCGCTGGCAGCCGAGCCGGCGGCCACCGAGACGACGATTGTGGAGAAGGCCTACGGGGACCTGGAGGGGGCATTCGAGGATGCTCCGGTCGTCGTGGAGATGGAGCTGGCGGTGGGGAGGCACACCGGGGTGCCCATGGAGACCCGGGGAGCGGTGGCTCACTACGACCCCATGAGATCTGTGGTGGAGATGTTCGGCGCCGCCAAGGTACCCCACCACAACCGGGCCGCCATCGCCTCCATGCTCGGCCTACCGCTCGGCGCCGTCGTTCTCCGGGAGGGTCATGTCGGGGGAGGGTTCGGGATCAGGGGAGAGCTCTATCCCGAGGACGTTCTGCTGTGCCTGGCCGCCCTCCGGCTCGGGCGCCCCGTCCGCTGGGTGGAGGATCGTCGGGAGCACATGGTGGCCGCCAATCACTCCCGCGATCAGGTCCATCGGATTAAGGCTGCGGTGGAGTTCGACGGCTGGATAAGGGGCGTGATCGACGAGTTCTGGGTGGATCAGGGGGCCTATCTGCGGACCCATCAGGTAACGGTCACGGAGTTGACCACATCCATGCTTCCGGGCCCCTATGTCTGGCCCGCATACCGGAGCCGCGGTCATGTGATGCTCAGCAACAAGACCCCTTGCGGCACCTACCGAGCCCCGGGCCGGTACGAGAGCACCTTCGTCCGTGAGCGCCTGATCGACGTCATAGCCCACCGGCTCGGTCTCGACCCGGCCAAGGTTCGCCGCCGCAACCTGGTCCGGCCGGAGCGTATGCCCTTCAAGCGGGGGATCACCGCGCTCGGTACCGAGTTGACCTACGACTCCGGCGACTACCCGGGTCTCCTGGATCGGACCCTTGAGTACCTGGACTACGAGCGGTTGACCGCCGATCTCACCCGGAGGCGGTCCGGCGGTGAGTTGGTGGGACTCGGCATGGGGTTCTTCGTGGAGAAGAGCGGTCTCGGTCCGTTCGACGGAGTGAAGGTCACCGTCGACGAAGCGGGAGAGGTGGTAGTGATAACCGGCGTGGCCTCGATCGGTCAAGGCGTCGAGACGGTGCTCGCCCAGGTGTGTGCCGACACGCTGGGCGTGGGAATCGAATCGGTGCGGGTGCGCCACGGCCAGACCGACGACCTCGCCTACGGGATGGGCGCCTTCGCGAGCCGGGTCACAGTCATGTCCGGTTCCGCCACTCTGATCGCCGCCCGCGGGGTGCGGCGCAAGGCCTTGGAGGTGGCGGCCTCGGTACTGGAAGCCGATCCGCATGACCTCACCATCGACCGGGGCCGTGTATTCGTCCGGGGCTCGGCCGGCGGGCCGGCCATCACGCTGGGCGAGGTGGCGCAGAGGCTCCGTCCCGGCCTGACCGGCGGCGATCCCGGCCTGACCGCGGAGGGCTGGTTCACGGCAGACCACATGGTCTATCCCTACGGTATCCACGCCGCGGTCGTGCGGGTGGATCCCGAATCCGGCCTCGTAGAGGTGGAACGGCTCGTGGTGGCCTACGAGGTCGGCAAGGCGGTCAACCCGGAGTTGGTCAACGGCCAGATTGCGGGCGGCGCCGCCCAGGGCATCGGGGGTGCCCTGCTCGAGGACTTCGCCTACGACGAGTCCGGCCAACCGCTCGCCGCCACGTTCATGGACTACCTGATGCCCACCATCGCCGAGATGCCGGAGGTGGAGGTGCTGCTGCTCGAGGAAGCGCCCAGCCCGCTCAATCCGCTGGGCGTGAAGGGAGCGGGCGAGGGGGGCATAACCGCGGTGGGGGCGGCCATTGCCAACGGCGTGGCTGACGCGCTGGGCCGTCCCGAGGAGGTGACCCGCCTGCCGTTGGGCCCCGAGCGGGTCCGCCGGATCGTTACGGGCGTCGCATAAAAGAGGAGTGTCCGGCGTTCGGCCAGACCGGCGTTTCGACCCGGTCTCCTAGCGGCCGATGGCCAGGCGGGTTCAAGCGCCGCGGTTGCCGTTAGCCAGTGCGATCGCGGCGTGCAGTGCCGTGCCGGTGATCATCGCCTCCTCGTCGAAGACGGCCCGGTCGGAGTGCAACCCGGGTGCCCGGCCCGGTTCCAGCTCGGGCGGGCAGGCCCCGAGGAACGACATGGTTCCCGGGACTTCCCGGAGCACGTAACCCCAGTCCTCGGCGGCCATGATTGGCGAGTCCATCCACGCCACGCAGTTGTCGCCCAGGGTGTCTCGGGCCACCGTGTCCACCCACGCTGTGTGATCGGGATCGTTGACGGTCACCGGATATCCCAGTTTGATCTCGACCTCGGCCTCCACTCCGTGGGCTGCCGCGATACCGGGGACCACCCGGTTGATCAAGGCGTGAAGTTGATCCCGGGTACTTTCGGAGACGGCTCGGATCGTCGCGACCATAGTGGCGGTCTCGGGGATCACGTTGTGGGTGGTCCCCGCCGTGACGGTGGCAAAGGTGACCACGCCCGGCTCGAAGACGTTGATACGGCGGGTGATGGCGGTCTGCGTTGCCAGGACGATCTCCGCAGCCACCGGAATCGGGTCGTAGGAGAGGTAAGGGGCCGAGGCATGGCCTCCCTTGCCCCGAAGCGTAACGCGCGCCTCATCGGCCGAGGCGAGTTGCGGGCCCTTGCGGTGGAGCACCACACCGGTGCGCGTCCAGGTGTTCACGTGGATGGCGAAGGCACTCGAGGGCCGGTCCTTCACCGTGGACAGCAGACCCTCTTCGAGCATGAAACGCGCCCCGGCGAAGCCCTCCTCGCCGGGCTGGAACATGAACAGCACCGTCCCCGCCAGGCCGGATTTCATGGAGGACAGCAACCGGGCCGCTCCCACCAGCATGGCGGTGTGCAGGTCATGGCCGCACGCATGCATGAACCCGTCATGGCTGCTGGCGAACTCCAGGCCGGTCGCTTCCGTCACCGGCAGGGCGTCCATGTCGGCCCGCAGCAGGGTTACCGGGCCGGGATGGTCACCCTCCAGCGCCGCCACGATCCCGCTGGTGGTCTCGTGTGCCACGATGTCGAGGGGCAGGCCTTTCAGTGCTTCGAGCACGATCCGGCGGGTCTCGGGGAGGTGGTTGCCCTGCTCGGGGAATCGATGGAGTAGCCGCCGCAGGTCGACCAACTCCGGGAACAGGTGTTGAGCAGCTGCTATGAGGTCGGACACGATGCCGGATGCTACCCGCCCCGCGGTAGCCGTTCGGAGATTGCCGTGGCGTCCGTCGGACGGCTAGGCGGTATGTCCCCAAGGAACCCGGTAGAAGTGGTTTGTCCTACATTCCGAGGCGAGTAGTTGTAAAGTTATATTCACGAAGTGTCCTCTACTGATTGTGGGCGAGGGTTAGGAGGCGCGAGTGGTCGGCTTGGGTCAGCGATACCCGGCTGCATTCTGCCCGTACCACACGCCTGTGGCAGACGTCTCTAGGGATCACGCGGCTCGGCGAAGCCGATGCAGCCTCGAGCGATCGTCCTCGGGCCTGTTGTCGAGTAGTGAGGGCCTTAGCTAGCTGCGCCCGTACGGAAGGAAGAACTGATGAAACGAATGCTGACCGGGTTGGTGGTGCTCGGACTGCTGGCGGGTGCCTGCGGCGAAGACGAGCCCGAACTCGAGGAACTCAATGTGGCGTACTTCTTGGAATGGCCGACGGCCAACCAGGTGGCGCAGATCGACCAGACGTACGATGACGAACTCGGGTTGACCGTGAATTGGATCCCGTTCGCCAGCGGGGGCGACATGGCGCAGGCGATGGAAGCCGGAGATATCGACATCTCCTATTCGCAGGGTCTAACCCCGTTCGCCAACTTCGTGACCGGAGGCTCCGACCTTCTCCTGATCGGCGTGGCGGTTGCCTACGCGGACGCCGACAACTGCGTCGCCAGGGGCGACCTCGGAATCACAAAGGAGAACGCAGCCCAGACGCTGGACGGCCAGAGCATCTACACGCCTCTCGGGAACGTGACCCACTTCAAGCTCCTGAAGATGCTCGAGCATCTCGGGGTGGACCTCGACAGCGTCGAGTTGATCCAGTCGGAGGGCGGTCCGGCGGCGGTGGCGGCTCTGGATTCGGGCAACGTGGCCATGGCCTGCGCGTTCGGTGGTGCGGTCAACCAGATGATCGCCGCCGGCGGAAACCTGGTGATGACTGGCTCCGAGCAGGAGGCCATCGGCATCCGGGTGTTCGACATTATCTCGACCACCGGCGCCTTTGCAGAGGAGTATCCCTCGGTACTGACCACATTCCTCCAGGTGACCGAGGATGCCAACCGGGCCTACAACCGGAACCGGGAGCCTTACATCGACACGATCGCCCGAGCGGCCGGCATGGACCGAGCGGCAACCATCGCGCTGCTCGACGCATTCAGCTTCCCCGAGAAGGACGCCCAGGTCTCGGCGGCATGGCTTGGGGGAACAGTCCAATCGGTGATGAAGGAACAGATGGACTTCTTCGTGGCTCAGGGGGAGATCGAGACCGCCCTGGCTAGCTACGACGAGTTCGTGGACACCAGCTTCCTCGAAGGCGTCGAGTGAGTACCTGATCGCATCATCGCGGTGGGTGTCCGGCTTCGCGGGGTGCTCGTGAAGGTTGCGCCCGAGCGGCCGGCCCCCGGAAGTCGTTGACGTCGTAGCGACGAAAGGAGCAGCGTGGATTCCATCGTTCAAGCCTTGGCCGATGTCTTCGGCGCTATCGCATCCGTGGTGCCAAGGGTGGCCGTCGTGGTCGTGTGGATTGCGCTGGCGGTGGCGGCCGCAGCAGCGGTCACCATGACCGTCGACCTGTTGACGACACCGGTCCTGCGGTTCAGATCAGCCGACCGGGCGGCGCAGCCGAGCGACGGAATCCTGCTGATCGGCCAACTCATGGGCGCAGCCGGGCTGGTCGGCGGTGTGCTGTTCGCGTTCCGCGACACGGCGGGCGTGTGGGAGCCGGTAGTGGCCTTCCTGGGTGGAGCGGCCCTTCTCGCCGTGATCCTGAGGTACCGCCGGTCGGACCACGACGCCCAGGCGAGGCTGGCGAGATCGGCATGGCTGGCGCTGGCCCTGGCCTCTGTCATCTCGGTGATCCTGGCCTTCATACAGCGTCAGGATTCGTCCATCGTGTTCCTCACGATGGTCGGCCTCGTGCTGATGATTGCCCGGGCATGGTTCCGGTTCAGCCGTCCCGAGGTGCGGTTCGAGCCGTCCGGCGCGGATGTCGCAAGGGAATCCCGTACCGACCATCCGCTGGTGGTCGACAAGGTAGGCATGATCTACCAGCTTCCGGACGGGGGCGAGGTCGAGGCGCTCGCCGACGTGACGTTCACCCTGGAGCCGGGGAGGTTGCTCACCCTGCTCGGACCGTCAGGTTGCGGCAAGACGACCCTTCTCAACATTCTTGCCGGATTCCTGGCGCCGACCTCGGGCGAGGTGAGGCTCGGCGAGGAGCCGATTATCGGACCCGGCCAGGACCGAGGGATGGTGTTCCAGCAGGGCGCCCTGTTCGAGTGGTTGAGCGTCAACGACAACGTGGGATTCGGCGCCCGGATGAACGGCAGGTCCCGGCCTGCCTCCCGGGAGGCCGTCCAGGACCTGCTGCAGACGGTGGGCCTTCACGACTTCGGCGACAAGGCCGTGTACGAACTGTCCGGCGGGATGAAACAGCGCGTGGCCCTGGCGCGCTGCCTGGCCAACGATCCGGAGATCATCCTGATGGACGAGCCGCTGGGCGCCCTAGACGCCCTGACCCGAGAGAAGATGCAGGGTCTGGTTCTCAACCTGTGGAACGAGACGGGCAAGACCATCGTGCTGGTCACCCATAGCGTCGAGGAGGCCCTGTATCTCGGAGACCAACTTTTCGTGATGGCACCGCGCCCGGGACGGATCGAGCGGGCCTACGACCTGCCGTTCGCCCGGCGAGCGCTCGGGATGGACGTGCGCGACCTCAAGACCTCCCGCGACTTCATCAGTACCCGGGAGGAAATACTGGGAATGATCTGGGAGATGGAGGAGCAGATAATGGGAACGGAAGGGGGTGCTTGATGTCATCCAAGGAACCCCGTCCCCAAGAGCAGCGGGCCGCATCCGGGGACAAGAGCGGTGGCAAGAGGCCGGCTGCGAGTCGAATAGTGCTCATTCGAGGCCCGAAGGCCCTGCGCAGGTCAGGCAGGGATACCAGCGCCAAGACGGTTACGTTCGGCGACGCCTCCGAGGTGAGCGGAGCGGTGGCGTGGACGATCCTCAGCCTCGTCGTCATCCTCGTGGTGTGGTTCGTGGCGACCAACGTGTGGGGTCTGCCGGGGGAGTGGCGCGACTACGCCGCGGACGTGCGGGCCGGGTTGTCGGCCGACGAGAGCTACGCGCAACGTGATCTTCTCCGAGACTGCGAGTCTTCGCAGACCAATCCGGGCGACTATCCGGGCCTCCCGGCGTGTTCCTACACGCAGTGGCTCAGCGAACGGGTCATGCCCGGCCCGTTACAGCTCTGGGGCGCCATGTGGGGTTTCGCCCGCGACGGCTACAGCAACTTCACCCTGTGGGAACATCTCTGGGACAGCTTCAGCCGGTTGATCAAGGGACTTTTCTGGGGGATCGTCATCGGCGTTCCCATCGGTCTGGCTATGGGCCTGTCCAACCGGTGGCGCGGTATCTTCGACCCGGTCGTGGAATTGTTGAGGCCGATCCCGCCGCTGGCTCTGATCCCACTATTCATCGTGTGGTTCGGCATCGGCGAGGAGGGCAAGGTCAACCTGCTCCTGTTCGCCGCCGTGTGGATCATGGTCATAGCGGCGCGCTCGGGCGTTCTGGCCGTGAGCGTGTCGAAGGTTCACGCCGCTTATTCGCTGGGCGCGTCCAAGACCCAGGTGCTGCGGCATGTGATCCTGCCCAACGCTCTCCCCGAGATTCTCACCGGAGTGCGGGTGGCGATCGGCGTGTGCTGGGGGACCCTGGTGGCCGCCGAACTGCTCGGCGCCAGTTCAGGCCTGGGGTTCACGATCTTCAAGGCCCGCCAGTTCTTCCTCCTGGATCTGATGCTGGCGTCCGTCATCCTCATCAGCATCCTGGGCGTGAGCATGGACATCGTCATGCGGATGGCGGAGAAGCGGCTCATACCGTGGCGAGGCAGGGGCTGATCTCGCGGCCGCGGGGCAACCGGCGGTCGGTTGCTAGCCCTGATTATTCATGTCCCCAGCACACCAACGCGGCCCAGGCCACTTCAACCGATCGTTCCGCGGTGGCGACTCTTCACCGGGGGTTCGATCTCAGGCTCCGGCGGAGGGCGTTGCCAAATAGCTATACCCCAGGTCAAGAGCACGGAGCACCCATTCTCGTCACCCGCCCAAACCCCATCCATGAATGATCGGGGCTATATGGCCGTCCAGCCCCCGTCGTGGGTCATGACCGCCCCGCTCACGAACCGCGAGGCGTCACTGGCCAGGTAGAGGACCAGGGGAGCGAGCTCCTCGGCGGTGGAGGCTCGCTGGAGCGGTATCCGCTCGTGGATGGTGCGCTGGAGTTGGGCCTCCTGCTCGGGGGTGGCGAAGTTGCCGGCCCGCTTGCTCAGGTTGGTGCCGAGGTGCCAGCCGGGAGCCACCGCGTTGGCGCGCAACCCGAACTCCCCGTAGTCGGCCGCCGTCTGGAGGGTAAGCCCGATCATGCCTGCCTTGGACGCGGCGTATCCGGCCTGGGAGATGACGTCCGGATGGAAGCCCCGCATCCCGAGCACCGAGGCGATGTTCACGATGGACGGGCTCTTGGTCGTCAGCATCATCGGTATCAGGGCTCTGGTACACAGGAACGCGCTCCGCAGGTTGACCGAGATCACGTCGTCCCATTCCTGGATCGGTATATCGGCCACCCGCCGTGATGGCGGGGAATTGCCGGCGTTGTTGATCAGCACGTCCACGCCGGAGCCGGTCTCCTCCAGCCGTTCGGCCATCGCGTCGACAGCAGTCGCGTCCGCCACGTCGCACTCGATCGCCCACGCCTGGCCGCCGGCTCCCGTGACCAGGGAGGCGGTCTCCTCGGCGGCGGCCCCATCTATATCCACCGGGATGACCTCGGCCCCCGCCTCGGCCAGGATCCGGCAGAAGGCCCTACCGAACCCCCCACCACCACCGGTTACCACGGTCCGCCGCCCGGCCAATGAGAATCGCTCTTCGATCATGTAGGAAGCCCTCCTGCCACAGCCGACCCGACGATGCTAGGGCAAAGCCGGTATGGGTTGGCCTTGCCGAACTCTCGAGCATGCCGGCTAGGTTCGGCGGCCGGTTGTGACCTCGCTTCGATCCTCAGGTGAGGTCGAAGAGAGCCGACGCGTTGCCGGCGAAGATCGAGTTGCGGGTCGTCTCGTCGACCGTTTCCATGGCGTCCATCGTGGCGCCGGCATCCTCGATCGAGAAGGGGTGGTCGGTGCCGAACATGACCCGGTCGCTCCCGACCATGGTAATCGAGGCCCGGAACGGGCCGGCGGCGTACGTGATGGCGTCTACGTACAGCCGGGCGATCGACTTGGACGGGAGTTCCGGAAGTCTGGTCCGACCGATCTCGTCCGATCGCCACGCGGCGTCGAGGCGGCCTACGAGCGCCGACAGCGTTCCACCACCGTGAGAGACGATGATCTTGAGATCGGGATGGTTGTGGAGGATGCCGCCGAACACGAGCCGGCTCACGACGGCAGTGGTCTCCATCGGGAAGCCCACCCCGACCGGTAGCACGTGTCCGTACCCTTCGAGGAGGTCGAGGGCGATGCCGTCCTGGGGGTGTAACAACAGGGGGAGTTGCCGGGACTCGAGTTCGGTCCACACCGGTTCCAATTCCGGATCGTCAAGCCTGAACTGGGCGATCCTCGGGCCGGTCACGATCCCGCGGAGGCTGGGGTGGGCATCAATGGCCTCGATCTCGTCCACCACGTCAGAGACGCCCGTGGCGGGAAGCGCACCCAGGCCCACCAACCGACCCTCCGTCCTCTCCTCCAGTGTTCCCAGCTCATCGTTGACCACCCGAGTGAGTTCGACTCCGTGCTGTCCCTCGAACGGCTCCATCCAGGGATTGCCGAGCGAGATGACCGACCGTGAGATGGCGTTCTCGTCCATGAAGCCGACCTTGCCGGCGATGGTCCACCAGCCGTCCTCGATGGGGCGACCAATGCGCGGGTCGGCTTCCTCCTCCGGGAAGATCACGAACCGCCGAACCTCCCCGTCCCTGTAGGCGGAGATTGCAGGACGCGAATCGCAGTGTCTTCACCTCGGCCGGGCAATCTGAACAGGTGGCCGCGGACGGGCAGACCACCGTGCCGATTGCTGGAACCATCGGGGTCCTGACAGTCGTCCGGGTGGCCGGCAACTCGAGTTCATACTTGGTGAACTGGCTGGGTTCGACCTGAGTCCGTTGGCACGCCCCAAGATAGGCACGCCCCAAGATATGGGAGGAAATCGTCAAGCTCGACAAAGAGGGTCGCACCAGACACGATTGAGGATCCTGGTTGCCAGGGGAGTTGGCTCTGGCGTCAACGACCAGTACAGACCTAGGCCGGCTCCGTTATGGTAGTGCTCGTTCGTCAGGTGTGGTGGAGCAGGACTGCAGAGGTCGAGATCGGGATCGGGAAAGGCGTCGAAGGCTTCGTCAAAGTCGAGTGTGCGGGATCGTCCAGAGCCTTGAGGCACCTCAGGATCAGGGAGGAACCGGTATGAAGGGAACGAAGGTGGTGATGGTCATCCTGGCTTCGCTGCATCTTGCGTGGTCAGCCGTGATCGCCCTTGTGGCCAACTTCGCCGACGGGGGCTCTGGATTGGAGCGCCTCCTCCTCGGCGCGGTGCACCCGCTGGCGGCTCTCCTTCTCCTCTACGCCGTGGTGTCATCCGCGCGACCCAGCCTGCTCATCAGGCGAGTCACGTTGGCGATGCTGTCGGTGAGCATCTGTGGGGACATCCTGGTGGCGGTTCTGATAGGCCAGGGGACCCTACGGGGTGACTGGCCGCTGCCGCTGACGTTCGCGGTGGTTCCGGTGATCGGCCTCGTCTACCTCACCCGGAGGGGCTATACCGGGCAGCTGACCGATGGCTAAGCTCTCCGCTTGATATGACCGAAGCGACAGGTTGGCTGATCTCCGATCTGGCCGAGGAGATCGAGAGGGCTCTGGCCGAGGGTGGGGCCGGCGATGGAAGGCTCGTGGAGGGCCGGGCGACCGCGGTCAAGGCTTCACCGGAACGCGGCAACTCCTCCAAGATCGTGATGGGCACCTCCTGCTTCGCCGTTCGATCTCATACCGGGCGGAGGCTAGCTACGGAGTCCCTCGCACCGGGCACCCTTCGTAGTTAGGAGCCTGCCGGCTAGATGAAGGCGGGGTGACACCTTGGGCAGGGGTGCCCGTCCGGCCGGGGAGTCAGAGGGCCTGGGAAATTTCCTCTACGGTCAGGTCGCCGACATCGAAGAAGGCGATGATGCGGCAGGGGCAAGCCTCGCCCCCTTCGAACTTCCACGGGAAGGCGCCGATGATGCATCGCTGGTTGAGCACCATTTCGATGTCGCCGCCCACGTTCTCGGCATGGATACAGCCCTTCGGGAAGGTGAGGTAGTGGAGGGGGAACAGGTCCTCGGTGATCTCCCGCCCGCTGTTGTGATGGGTGTAGGTGTACTCGCCGAAGTATTCCAATGCCGACATGCCAACCTTATCCTCGAACCGCCGGGTCAGGTCGGGTCGCATGTGGCGGATGGTGGTGTTCATGGGGTGGTCGGCCGAGCCGGCGTCGATTCCCCACCACGCCAGCTCCCTCTCCACCATCCACTCGGCTAGCTCGGTGGTCCCGCCGGGGTGCATGCAGAAGTAGCGGGTCAGGTCCTGCTCGGGTCTCCCCTGGTAGTAGCGGTGATAGCCGGTGTGGATGATCAGGATGTCCCCCTTCTTGACCTCCACCTTGGACGTGATCATCTCGGGGGTGATGATGCTCCAGTCGCTCACTTCGTCGGACACGTCGACGATGACCCCTTCGTGGACCAGTTTGGTGAGCGGCAGGGAGGCCATGTCGCCAATCACGTCGGCCATGTGCATCGGACCGTCGAGGTGGGTTCCGACATGCAGCGAAGACTCGATCCTCTGTGACACCACCCGGTTGGTCTGCAGAGTTTGGGTGTAATACATCCTGGATCCGGGATACCCAACCCAACCCGGAGTGTGAAGGTTGATCGGGTGGGAGAGATCGACGAGCTTCATTTCGGGTTACCTCCGCTGTCGGTGGGCGCATGGATATTAGAGAGCATTGGCACGGCGCCGGCCCGCGATGCTAGTTGATGGTGGTCGGCCCGCAGCGCAGACAGACCACGGGACCCGCGATGACTATCGAACGCTCATAGCGTGAACACGCCCTAGTACCTCACACCGTTCTCCCAGATCCCGTAGAGATCGGTGCGGCGGTCCGCCCGGGGAGCGATCAGCTCACCCCGCACCTGTGCTCGCTTGGCCGCGCCAAGGTCGACCTCGGTGACGCTGAGGGCGTTCTCCGAGCCGGGTAGGGGTCCGGAAGCCAGCTTGCCATAGGGGTCGACCAGGATGGACGAGCCGAGAAAGTCGAATTCCCCGTGACGGCCGGCCTGAGAGGCGCAGGCGATATAGACCTGGGAGAGGTTGGCCTGCAGGACCGCCCCCTTGCCCTGGGGACACATTCCGTCCTCGTCCCAGCGCTCCTTGTCGTAGCCAGGCAGCCAGGCGGTCGGAACGCATATGAGGTCCGCGCCCTTCAGGGCCATCAACCGCACGACCTCCAAGAAGCGGAGGTCGTAGCAGACACACAACCCGATCGTTCCGAACCGGGTGTGGGCAACCGGGAAGCCGAGGTCGCCGTCGTGGAAAGCGATCTTCTCGTTGGCGAACAGGTGGGTCTTGCGGTAGTGGAGGATGGTTCCGTCCGGGCCGACCGCTACCGCCGTGTTGTACAGCGACTCGCCGTCGCGCTCACAGAACCCACCCACTACGTAACCGTTGGCCTCGGCCGCCAGGGCGGTCCACTGCTTGACGGTCGGGCCGTCCATCGGCTCGGCGGACTCGGCCAGCGCCCGCCAGTCGAAGGCGTACCCGTGGATGATCATCTCGGGCAGCACCACGATGTCCGCCCCCGCGTTGAAGGCGCGCTCCGTCCATCGGACCGTGAGGTCGAGGTTCTCCCCGACCGCCAAGGGCTCGCCCCCTATCTGGACCAGACCTATAGAGACCCTATTAACCATGGTGTTACTCCTGTGTTCTTGGCATGTCGGGCATGAGCCCGGCTATACGCAGCATGTTCCAGTCGGCCGGGCACGGGCCGCCCACGCTTTCGATGTGGTCGTCACGGTCTCCCGACACCGCGTGCCAGACTCCCACCGGCGCATGAACCACATCCCCGGCCTCGAACTCCAGCCGGACATCGTTGGTCAGGTCCTCGACGCTGCCCTTGCCGTCGAGGACGTAGATGGTGTCTTCCGACTCGGGATGGACATGGTCCTTGTTCCGTTCTCCGGCCTGCATGTCCACGTAGTTCATGTTGGCGGTGTAGGCCCCGACTCCGGCCCAGACGATCAGACGGGCATCACGGGCGATCATGGGGACGACGGCGGTCGGCTGATCACGGTGGAAGATCCGGATGCCACGGGCCGCCACCCGGTCCCCGCCCGCAGGCTGCGGTGGATGGGGGCGCCGCTCGTATTCGAGGTGGGAGTAGAGCCGTTCGTCAGCAGGGCAGGGACCACCGATCAACTCGGCGCCGTCCGGACCCGCCTCGAATTCATACCTCGTGTCGGCTCCGATGTGTGCCATCGCCCCGGTAGAGAGCTCGAGCCGCCGGTCGAAGGATCTGTCCGACGCCGCCACGCTTCCGGACATGGCGTAATAGACGGACTCCATGGGGTGTTCCAACTGGACGGTCCGTCCGCCCGGCTCCAGGGAGATGTGGTGAATGGAGCGCAGATGGGCGTCCAGGCCCGGCCAGACCACCACCCAGGCCCGGCCCCCGTGCTCGACGATGGGAAGCTCCGGAGCATCCTCGTCATCCCGCAGGATCCGGACGCGATCGCGTTCAGCAACCATCTCGGCGGTTCGGTCCGTCCATTCGCGTCAAGTTTACCTGCCGGTGATCCGCCGTCAGCCTGCCGGCGAAGGGCGCTACGGTCGGTCCGGCAATCGCTTGACCGGGGCTCGGAGGGATGATGGCGCGGATAGAGCTGATCGACCGGAAGGACAGGCTCGCTCCGGGCCAGGCTCGGCTGTTCGACTGGATCGTGGAGAGCAGGGGCGAGCTGGTGAGGCCCTTCCAGGTACTGCTCCACGCCCCCGAGCAGGCGGAGCACATCGCTCGGCTCGGTCATGTGGTCCGCTTCGAGTCGGCCCTGGACGGCTCCGACCGGGAACTAGCCATCCTGGCGACCGGGCGGGCTCACGGGTGCGACTACGTCTGGGACACGCACGTGGATCTGGCGCGCCGCGAAGGGACGAGTCCAGAGGCGATCGCTCACCTCGACGACGGCGATGCGGGGGACCTGGCGCCAAGAGAGGCCGCCATCTTGGACATGGTCGGTGAGCTCTGCGCGGTGTCATCCTTGTCCGCATCGACGTTCGCCCGCGTTGAATCCCACCTCGGCACCGAGGGCGTTGTCGAACTCAGCATCCTGGTGGGCTACTACACCCTGCTGGGCTACGCCATGGCATCGTTCGATGTCTGCCGCACACCGGGCGAGGGGTAAGTACCGGGTAGCCGAAGGGAATCCTTTGCTGGCGAAGGCGGTGGCCCAGAAGTCCCTTGATATGCAGCGCACGATCGAGGGATTCTCTAGGATCCCTGGACTCATCCGACGTATCCCACCTGGCTTCTGGGCGTCCTCGAGCCCGCTCGCTGGAGCGCCGGCCGGCATTGCCTGCGCTTTTCAGCCCGCCGACCGCGACTAGTAGAGTCCGACGGTCAGCCCCTAAGGACGAAGGAGCCCCGTCAGATGACTCAGGTCCCAGTAACCCACATCACCTCGGATGCCGAGCGCGCCCGCCGCTACGCAGCCCTACGGGAGGCGATGGCCGGAGCCGACATGGATGCCTTCGTCATCTGTAGCAGGGGCGACGAGTTCGTGAGGGGCCGGGTTCAGTACGTGAGCGATATCTTCCAGTGGGCTGGCCGTGGCTTCGTGGTGCTCCCGCTGAAAGGGGAGGCCAGCTTCGTGGTGGATCCGTTGTGGGGCACCGGCTACGCCATGCAGGGAAGGTGGCTGAACGACTACCGCCAGCCCGACGACGCAGGCACCGAGATCGGGGCGATCCTCTCCGACCACGGTCTCGCCACCGGCACGATCGGGATCGTGGGGCTGGCCGACATCACGTCGGTGGCTGATTACAACAGCATGAAGAACGCCCTTCCCAACGCCAACTGGCAGGACGCCACCGACCTCTTCGATGACGTGCGGGCCATCAAGAGCCAGGAGGAGATCGACGCCACCATCGAGACCGGCAACATCATGCGCCGGGTGTTCCACGCGCTCGAGGCCGAGATCCGTCCGGGCGTCCAGGAGGTGGACGTACTGTCCGAGGCCCACCGGCTGGCTCGTCAACTGGGCTGCATGGAGGGCATAGCCCTCATGGGACGCGCCCCCTTCAGTTGCTTCGGCCCCGGCACACGCGGCGTGATAGAGAAGGACGATGTGATGGTCATCGACCTGGAATGGGGCGGGCCGCTCGGCTACTGGGTGGAAGTCCGCCGGGTGTACAGCTTCAAGCCTCCCAACGATGAGCAGAAGGCGTTCTGGGAGATGCGGGTCGAGAGCTTCGAGGCGTGCGTTCAGGCCATGAAGGCGGGTGAGGACTCTGACACCGTCCTCGACGCCCGCGACCGGGTGTATGACGTGTACGGGTACGACGCCAGGGATGCCAACTCCTACACCGCCCACGGGATCGGCATCGACTCGCTGGAGCCTCCGTGGGTGCCGGGCAAGCCGCGCATCATGGAAGAGAACATGATGATCAACCTCCACCCCGCCGTGGGCGGCTTCTCGGATGCCGAGACCGGCGCCCGTTTGGGTGGCATCAGCATTGCCGACAACATTCTGGTCGGTCCCGACGGCGGCACTCGGATGGTCGATGAGGCCGATGAATGGATCGTCCTCGACGCCTAGACAGACCATATGGCGCGAGTTGTGGGGCATCGAGTTCCTACCCGGCGGCCGTTCCGGGACGCCTTGCCTCAGCAGCGCCCGGTTTGGATAGGTGTATCCCCGGATCGCCGGGGGGAGTCCAACTAATATCGTCGGGCCTACCCGAGTTCGTTGGCAGTGACACCCGAGACCGGGGGCAGACCGAGAGCAACCGAATGAGCCTGCGCGCGGGCGCGGGAGAAGGGAACAGCTAGTCGAATGAGAGTATTGATCACCGGCGCAGCCGGGTTCTTCGGACGGGCACTAGTCCGGGCGTTTGCCCTTGGCGGCGAGCACGTGGTGGCGGCGGACATACTCCCGCCCGGCGATTTCGTACCCCGGTCGGACACTCCGAGCGACCGCCTCGAGTATGTGGTGCTGGACGTGGCCGATCCGGATGCCTGGTCTACCGACGTCACCGGGAATGTCGACGCGATCGTCCACGCCGCCGCTCTCACCCCGAGCATCCAGGAGGCCAAGGAAGATCCTTCCAAGCTCGTGAGCGTCAACCTCATCGGTACCCTCAACGCCCTGGAGTTCGCCCGGAGCCAGGACCTGGGCAAGGTCCTCTTCATCTCCTCTGCGGGTGTCTACAACCAGTTCGACGAGGTCACGCTCACCGAGGCGGACGCGGACGGTGGGTTCTCTCTCTACGGTTCAGCCAAGCTGGCCGCCGAAATCATGCTGTTCAGGTATGCCGACATGTTCGGGTTCGATGCCGGTGCGATCCGGCCCACCTCCATGTACGGCCCTGCGGAGGAGTTCCGCGACACGCGCCCGTTCGTCACCCAGGCCAAGCAGCTGGCGGACGCAGCCCTGGACGGGGTGCCGGTCCGGGTAATTGGGGCCGACGACCGTTGCGATTGGGTTTTCGTGGACGACGTCGCGGAAGGCGCCCATCGCTTCTTCTCCGGCGACATGGACAGCCGCGCGTTCGCCTTCTCCTCGGGCGACCCGATCCCGTTCCAGGACGTGCTGGATGCGGCGGTGGCCGCGTTCGGTGTAGTGGTGGACGGCGACGCCGAGATGTTGGTCGACGCCACGCCTGACCGCGCCACCACCATCTCCTGCGACAAGGCCCGTTCCGAGTTGGGATGGGACCCGATGGGAATCGAGGAGGGGATGCGCCGCTACGCCGAGTTGGGCGGCTGAGGGCCGCCCTACCGTTTCCCGAACGAACCGATAGCCTCAGATATGGAGTTTCGATGAGCCAGAGCACACTGAGACAAAGGCTGGCGGAGCGCACCCTGCGTATCCGGGGTGGCCACGAGTCGCCCTACTTCCAGATCATGCGGAAGGTCGAAGGCCGCGATGACATCATCCGGCTGGTGCGGGGGGAGCCGGACATCCCGACCCCTCCACACATAGTCGAAGCGGCCAAGCGGTGTCTGGACACTGGGCACGTTGGCTACACCCCTCCGGGCGGGATGATCGAGCTCCGGGAAGCCATTGCCCGCAAGTTCAAGGAGGACAACAACCTCGAGTACGACGCCGCTTCCGAGATACTGGTTACCGCCGGGGCGCAGGAGTCGATGGCGGTCAGCCTCCAAACGCTTCTGGATCCCGGCGACGAGGTGCTCCTCGCCACCCCCCACTACATGGCCTACCCGGCCAACATCATCATGGTGGGCGGGCACATCGTCTACGTGGACACGGTCGAGGAGGAGAACTTCGAGCTCAAGCCCGAGGCCATCGAGGCGGCCATCACCGACCGTACCAAGCTGCTGGTGCTCGTAACCCCCAACAACCCAACGGCCGGCGTGATCACGGCCGAGACGCTGTCGGCGATCGCCGACGTGGTTCGCGCCCATCCGGGCCTGGTGGTGATTTCCGACGAGCTATACGAGAAGGTGGTGTACGACGGCTTCGAGCACATCTCCTTCGCCACGCTGCCCGATATGTGGGACCGCACGATCACCATCAACGGTTTCTCCAAGGCCTACAGCATGACCGGCTTCCGGGTGGGCTACATGGCGGGTCCGGCCGACTACATCCTGGCTGCCACCGAGCCGCGCCACTCCCTCAGCATCTCCACGTCCCTGCCTTCCCAGCACGGCGCCCTGGCCGCGCTGGAAGGTCCGCAGGACTTCATGGCCGAGATGATGGAGGAGTACCACGTGCGCCGGGCGATGATGCGGGCCACTTTCGACGAGCTGGGTGTTACCTACGGCGAGCCCCAGGGCGGTTTCTACTTCTTCGCCAATGTCTCCGGCTCGGGGATGGACGCGGTCGAATTCGCCGACAAGGCGGTGGATTACGGGATCCTGTTCTCTCCGGGCAACGTCTTCGCCGAGGGCGCCCGTAAGTACATCCGGATCTCCTACCTGGCGCCGAGGGATCAGTTGGCCGAGGCTCTCGAGCGCTTCGGGCGGCTCTGGAACGACTGCCGGAGCGGCCGATGAGCGGCCCGAAGGTAGCCGTTGTAGAGGAGTTCACGGCTGCCCAACTGGATGCCCTCCGTCAGGCCCTCCCGGATGGAGTCACGTTGCTCACCGACGCCCTAGGTGCCGGGACCATCGGCCAGGCCGACTACCTGGTGCTCCGGGAGGAGGGCATCGAAGACGACCGGCTCGCCGCCCTCGCCTCTCTGCGGGGGGTGGTCACCATCGATTCGGGGGGCGCTGCCGTCTCCGCAGAGATATGCGAGTCCATGGGAGTGTGGACCGAAGGTGTCCCATCTCCCGGGCCGATCAGCGTGGCCGAGCACACCGTGATGCTCATCCTGGCGCTGTTCAAGCGGCTTCCGACCGCCCATCGGCGCCTCATGGACGGGGTGATCGTGGACGGAATGGAGCCCTTCGTCACCGACCAACTCAACTATTCGTACAACTGGGTAGGCCTGGAACTGTTCGAGGCCGTCTTGGGCAAGACCGTGGGCTTGGTGGGTGTAGGCCAGATCGGCGGCGCGGCCGCCAGGATGCTGGTGGCGTTCGGAGTGGATGTGGTCTACTACAAGCGCAACCGCTTCTCGCCCGAGGAGGAGCAGGAGATGGGTATCCGCTACCTACCCTTCGATGAGCTGCTGGCTGAGTCGCACTGTGTCTCGCTCCATAACAAGTTCACTCCCGAGACCGAGAAGATGATGGGCGCTCGCGAGTTCGCCCTCATGCCGGAGGGGTCGTTCTTCGTGAACACCGCCCGGGGCCGTCTCGTCGATGAGGACGCCCTGATGGAAGCTCTCGACAGCGGCCATCTGGCCGGTGCCGCCCTGGATGTCTTCTGGTGGGAGCCGATCCTGCCCGACAGCCCTCTGCGGACCACCCCCAACCTGCTGATGACCCCCCACACCGCTGGAACGCCCGCCGGCGACACGGTGGCTCTGGAATTGGGCTCGGCCGGAAGGGTTGTCCGCCGACGGAACGGAACCGCGGCATGAGCGACCGGACCTTCGTCGGCATGCAGGTGGGTGGGATCAGCTTTATCGACGAGGGCATCGAGGAGACACTCGACATCTTTGTGGAGAAAGCCGGTGTGAACGCCATCTTTATCTCCGCCCTGTCGTGGGCCCGCGGAAACGCGGGGCGTTCGAGCAGCAACGACTTCCCCGATCATGGTGGGCAGGAGCCCGACCACCTGCAGGGCGGAGCCTTCTTCCCTCCGGATCCCAAGTACTACCACGGAACCTCGATCAAGGACTTCACCGCCCCTGACCCCCTCTACGAGGGGTTCGACATCCTGGGCGACGTCATCCCCGCCGCCCGGGAGCGGGGCATGGAGGTATTCCCGTACTACTGCGAGACCTCCCACCGCAACCCACGGGCCCTATGGCAGCCGGGGTTCGCCCAGGTCATCGAGCTGGACGCCTGGGGACGGCGGGCTAGCCGGCCCTGCCTCTACAACCCGGACTACCGGAACTGGTGGTTCGGGGTGATCGACAACTGGCTCAACGAGTACGACCTCGACGGCATCATGTGGGGCATCGAGCGGGAGGATCCGCTTTCCTCCATGATCGTCAGCAACGAGGTCCCCACCTGCTTCTGCGTCCACTGCCGGGCCGAAGCCTACCGGCGGGGTATCGATGCCGGACGGGCGGCCGAGGGCTACCGGCGGATGTACGAGTACCTGGCCTCGGTGCGGGCCGGATACCAGCCTCCCGATGGCAAGTTGATCACCTTCCTCCGCCATCTCTTCGAGTATCCCGAGGTTTCCCAGTGGCAGAAGCTGTGGTGGGACGGCCACAAGGACCTCTACCGGGCGATATCCGGGACGGTGCGCTACTTCGGGGACGACTACCACGTGGGCTTGGGTATCTGGCAGATGATCAACACCTTCAACCCTTTGCTCCGGGCCGCCCACGATCCCGCCGAGTACAAGCTGTACGCCGACTGGCTCAAGCCGGTGTTCTACAACGCTCCGGGCGGGGCGCGGTTCGCCAAGTTCGTGACCAACCTGTGCCAGACCATTCTCGGCGACGCCAGTCCGTCGGAGTGGACCCCCATCCTTTACAAGATTCTCGGGTTGGACGAGGCGCCCTTCGAGGAACTGCCTCCCACGGGATTCAGCCCGCAGTATGTCGCCGACTTCACCCGCCGTCACGTGGAGGCGGTCGGCCCCGACGTGGCCGTCTACCCCGGCATAGGCCTCGGTGTGGAGACGGTTGCCCGGGACATCTCTCCCGCTGACTGCGAAGCGATGGTCGAAGCTTCGTTCGAAGGGGGAGGGAAAGGCGTGATGATTTCCCGGAACTACTCGGAGTTGACCCTCACAAACCTGGCCGCGGTGGGCAATGCCCTGCGCCGGCTCGGAAAGATCTGATCGGACCCAGAAAGGAACCAACCGTGCGCACAATTCTCAAAGGCGGAGTGGTCGTCAACCTCGACGGTGGGCCCTCAACGCAACAGGACCTGGTCATCGAAGGCGAGCAGATCGCCTCGGTTGGCGGCGCGGCGGCCGCGAACGGCGACAAAGTGGTGGATGTCTCCGGCATGTACCTGCTGCCCGGTCTGGTGAACTGCCATGTTCACCTGGGGTGGGACGGCAGCCACGACCTCCAGATGCAGGCCAACGAATCGCCGGCTATCAACGCCCTGAAGGCGATTATGAACATCCATCGCCACCTGTCGGCCGGCGTAACCACCATCCGTGATCTGGGCATGAACGAAGCCAACATCGACGCCAAGATTGCCGTCGACAACGGATGGGCGCCGTGGATCCGTCTGTTTCCCAACGGCCGGGCGATCTGCACCACCGGTGGCCACACTTGGTGGTGCTGCCGCGAGGCCGACGGCATCTATGGTGTCCGCAAGGCCGTCCGCGAGCAGTTCAAGGCCGGCGCATCCTGGATCAAGATCATGGGTTCCCACGAAGAGGTGCAGTTCACTATGGACGAGCTCCGGGCCATGGTGGAGGAGGCGCACCAGAACGGCATGATGGTCACCGCCCATGCCACCTTCAACGAGGCCATCTCGCGGGTGGTGGACGCCGGGGTGGACTGCGTGGAGCACGGCGGGTCGATGACACCGGAGACCATCGACAAGCTGGTCGAGAAGGGAGTTCCCATCGTCACCACCTTCTCGCCGCTCGTGCAGCAGGTGAAGTTCGGCTTGGACTTCGGCATGAGCGTCTCCGACGTGGAGCGCCGCAAGGATCAAATGGCCGAGAAGAGCCGCTTCGCGGGCAACGTGGCCGCGGCCAGGGCCGGGGTCCCGATCGTGTTCGGCACCGATGCCGGAAGCCCGGTGGTGCCTCACTACGCCATCGCCGAGGAACTCAAGTTCATGGTCGACATCGGGGTCTGCCCGGACAATCTCGACGCGCTGAACTCGATCACCCGCCGGGGTATCAAGCTGCTTGGCCTCGAGGACGAGTTGGGCAGTTTGGAAGCGGGGAGGACGGCCGATGTGGTGGCCGTGGGAGGCGATCCGCTGGCCTCGCTCGACCATATGAAGGACGTCAAGAGGGTCTTCGTGCGTGGCCAGATGGCCTTCTCATCCGAGGGCGGCTACACCCAGGTCGGGCGGGATGTCGAGGGTATAGGAACCCGCTGGGGTCCCGGAGCCGAGATCGGCTACCGCAGGGCATAGGTCAGGTACCGGGCATAGGGGCAAGCAGACCGATGCTCGATCTGAGGATCGTCGGGGGCGTCGTGGTGAGCGATGGCCGTTCCCGCCCGGCCGATGTCGGGCTGGAGGGGGATAGCATCGTCGAGGTCGCTCCCCAGGGTGGCCTCGGTCCGGCCCGTGGGGAGATCGACGCTTCGGGGTTGCTGGTCCTTCCCGGTGCGGTGGATGCCCACTTCCACTGCCGGGCGCCCAGCCATCCCCAGCGCGCCACCTTCGGCTCCGAGTCGCGGGCGGCGGCGGCGTCCGGGGTGACCACCTTTTTCGAGATGCCGATCTCCAACCCGCCATGCAGCACGCCGGAGGCCTTCGAGATGCGCCGTGAGTTGGGGGAGGCCGAGAGCCTCATCGACTTTGCCCTCTACTCGGGCGCCGGATTCAGCGATCCGGCCCGGGCGGAGGCGATGGCCGAGTGCGGGGCGATCGCCTTCAAGCTCTTCACCCACGATCCGCCTCCGCAGCGACTCGACGAGTTCGAGGGTCTCTGTGCAGGAGCGCCCGAGTTCATCTTCGAGTGTCTCCGCGCGGTGGCGGGCACCGGACTGAGGTGTGCCGTTCACTCCGAGAGCCAACAGATGATCGATCTCTTCCGGAAGGAGTTGGACCGGTTCGGGCATCCGGCCCGCCCACCTCTGGTCGAGGCCGTGGCGGTGGGCCTGGTGGCAACCATCACCCGGGAGCTGGGGATGCCCGCCCATATCGTCCACATCACCTCCCGCCTGGCCCTGGAAGAGGTCCAGGCGGCCCAGTCGCTGGGAGCTGACCTCTCCGCCGAGTCGTGCCCCCAGTACCTGGTTCTCGACGAGTCGGCGATTCCCGAGTTCGGCAACTTCGTGAAGGTGGCGCCCCCCCTCCGCCCGTTGGAGGATGTCGCATATTTGTGGGAGGCGCTGACCGACGGTTCGCTGTCGGTGGTTGCGTCAGACCACGCTCCGTTCACACCGGAGGAGAAGGCGGCTGCATCCTATGTCGAATCCGGGCAGGGGATCCCCTCTCTCGAGATGCTGGTTCCAGCGATGCTCGATGCCGGCCTGACCGGGCGCCTCCCGCTCGCCCGGGCGGTGGACGTGATCACCGCCAACCCGGCCAAGCTGTACGGCATCTATCCACGCAAGGGCACGATCTCGGCAGGATCGGAGGCCGACCTGCTGCTGGTCGATCCTGAGACCACCCGCACGGTCCGTTCGTCCGAGTTCCTGGCCCGCTCGGGCGGGAGCGGCCGGGCCTACGACGGGATGGAGCTCAGAGGCAAGATCCTGACCACTCTTTCACGGGGCCGCATCGTCTTCGAGGCGGGCCGGGTGATAGGGGAGAACGGGGGCCGGTTCGTCAGGCCGGATGGCCCTCCCCAGCACGTTAGCCACACCCAGGGCGCCGGCTAGCCGACCCTGCTCCGGGAGGTTCCTACCCGGCGGTCCGGGCTCGGGTGGTGCTGGCACCGGGGCAGACCCCGATCGGTATTCTCGGCCGATGCCCGCAGGACTCTCCCAACCCGGTGGTAGCCCCAGCGTCGACCGGCTGCGGAAGGCGCCCAAGGTGGTACTTCATGACCATCTGGACGGCGGGTTGCGTCCCGTCACGATCGTCGAACTGGCGCGGGAGACGGGCTATCGGGACCTGCCGACGCTCGACTCGGGCGAGTTGGCGGAGTTGCTCCGGCAAGGTGCCCGGCGGCGGAGCCTGGAGCTGTATCTGGAGATGTTCCGCCACACCTTGGGGGTCATGCAGACCGCGCCTGCTGTCTACAGGGTGGCGTCGGAGTGCGCGCAGGACCTGGCGGCCGACGGCGTGGTGTACGCGGAGGTCAGGTTCGCTCCCGAGCTGAACGTTGAGGGCGGTATGTCGCTCGACCGGGTGGTCGAGGCAGCGGTGGCCGGATTCCGGGACGGAAGCGAGGGGCGCGGCATCCGGATCGGCCTACTTCTCTGCGCTATGAGGACCGGCTCCCGCAGTCTCGAGATCGCCGAGTTGGTGCTGCGACATCGGGACCGGGGAGTGGTGGGATTCGACATCGCGGGCGCCGAGGCCGGCAACCCACCAGTACGTCACCTGGCGGCGTTCGATCTCCTCCGCCAGGCGGGCATGCCCTTCACCATCCATGCGGGCGAGGCGGACGGTCTGGACTCGATACGCGAGGCTGTCCGAACCTGCGGCGCCCGGCGGATCGGCCACGGGATCAGGATCGTGGACGATGTGGGCGAGGACGGTGCCCTGGGCCCGCTCGCCGGCGAGCTTCTCGAGAGGCAAGTCCCATTCGAACTGTGCCCGACCTCCAACGTCCACATCGGTGCTGCCGACTCGATCGACACCCACCCGATAGGCAGGCTGTTCGACCTGGGCTTCCGGGTCACCGTCAACACGGACAACCGCCTTATGAGCGGCATCTCCCTGACAGGGGAGTTCGACCGGTGCCGCCAGGCCTTCGGATGGTCCTGGCCAGAGATGCGTCGCCTGACAGTCAACGCCATGAAGAGCGCTTTCCTCCCCGCCGACCAGCGCCAAGAGTTCATCGATCACGTCATCGACCCCTGGTACGCCACCCCGCCCCACTAAACACCACACCTCGTGGACGGTGGCTCGTCGGATCTACCTTGCGCGCCTAAGCAACGAGCGTCGAGACCGGATAGGCAAGAACCTTCCGGTCGCCGGTTACCAGCGTGAGATCCGCGGCAAGGGCTTGGGCTACTAGAAGCCGGTCGAGCGGATCGGCATGTAAGGGTGGGAGAGTCCGTAGGCCCATTGCATGGCTGGCGGTGAGGTCCAGCCGTGGCGCGCCGAGTCGTACTGTGAGCGTGTGGCAACTGTGGCTCAGCCTCAGTTTCCCGAGTTTGCGCTCTATCTCGATCTCCGCCACCGAGATGGACGAAACGTAGAGATCATTGTATGGGTCCTCAATAGCGTCAGTTGCCTCGATGGACAGTCGTTCGGGAGCAGTGTGGGCCCAGAGAAGCACATGGGTGTCAAGCAGCAGTTTCACTGTCAGAGCGGCTCGTCAACAGCCCCTCAGAACCTCTGCGGGAGTCTCGTTGAAGTCATCGGAGATCGTGATGCTGCCGCGGAGTTGTCCGAGGCGCCGTCGGGTCGGAGCGCTGGCCACTCGCTTGAGGCCCTCGGCTAGTAGTTCGTTGATGACCTCGCTCAGTGCTCTCCTCGATTCGTAGGCCAGCCGGCGAGCCTCGTCGTAGAGGTGGTCATCGATCACGATTGTGGTGCGCATGCACGCACGATACATACATCACGAAGTCCATCCATGGAGGAGTGACAGGGCGATGGGCGCAAGGGACTGGGGTAGGCAGGACACGCGGACGTGAATGTGGGTCTTGAGGGTGTGGCAAGTATGGGTGTTAGAGGTGGCTTGGCCGCTTGATCGGCGGGATGGAACCTACCGGGCTAGTCGCGGACCGCCATGGTGGTGGGGTGCTCGTTGAGCTTGACGCCGCCTTCCTCGGTGCAGAGGATGATGTCCTCGACGCGGACGCCCACCCGGCCCGGCCAGAAGACCGACGGCTCGAGGGTGAAGGTCATACCGGCTTCGAGGGGGGTGTCGTCCTCCGGTGAGATAAAGGGCTCCTCGTGGACGTCGAGGCCGATGCAATGGCCGGTCCTGTGGCGGAACCAATCTCCGTATCCCGCGTCCACAATCACTTGCCGGGTGGCGCGGTGCACCTCGGACGCCAGCACGCCCGGCCGGGCAGCCTTCATCCCGGCCTGCTGGGCGGCCATGACCACCTCGTACACGTGGCGGTACTCGTCGTCAGGTTCGCCGATCCGGATGGTTCGGCCGAAGTCCGAGCAGTAGCCCTGCACCACCGCGCCGAAATCAAAGGACACCCCCACGCCCGGCCGCAATTCCCGCTGGGAGAGCCGAACGTTGGCATCCCGGTCGTCGCCAGGACCCATCCCCCAGACCGCAGTGTCGAACGACCAGGTACGGGAACCGAGCCGGAGCATTTGGTAGTTCACCTCCTCGGCCAGTTCCAGTTCGGTGACTCCGCTTGAGATGCGGGCCTTGGTCTCCTCCATCGCTCCGTCCGCAATATGGCAAGCGCGGCGCAACAGGCGCAGTTCGTCGGCGCTCTTGATCCTCCGGAGGCGGTTGACCAGGCGGCTGGCGTTGACCAACTTAGGATTCCGCAGCTCCTCGAGGAGGTTCATCGTGGCCGAAGCCCAGGTCCGGGCGCCGACCGCCAGCGTGTCTGGTGAAGCGAAAGACTGGGCTACCCGCGAGAACAAAGCGTGTCCGTCGTCCATCTCGCTCACGCTGACCACCTCACCGGGAACTCCTTCTGGCAGGTCGAATTCGACGTAGTTGCGAGGGAGGATGAAGGCCGGATCACGACCCGGCGCCAGGAAGGCCCCGGCTACCCAGCCGTGGGCATAGTTGACATCACCGAAGGTCGGCACTCGCCGCTGGATGCCGGTCAGGTATTCGAGATCGGCGCCGATCGGGAGCCATACCAGATCGATTCCCGCCTCGTCGAGCACGGTGTCAAGGGCGAGACGCCGGGCACGGTGGTCGAAATCGATGGCGTCCATATCCAGCGGCCAGTCTAGACCGTTGGTCTGCAACCACTGTGCGTACCGTTTCCCTGGCGGACTAGGTTCGCGGAGGTGCTAGGGCGGCTCCTCCAGTTGGTGTGGGGTCCGGCTGCTGCGCTGACCCGGACAGTACCCGCCGACCGACTCAGGTCCTGGCGCCGCGGCGGCGCCGGCCTCTCTGGACCGCAGCAGGACGGGATGGGCGCGGTGCGTGGGGTAGGCGGCGAGCGATCTCCTCGCGGGTGACACTCCGGGTGGAACGGTGGAAATCGACTGCCTCTCTTATGGCGGCTATGTGTCGGGGTTTGCTCCCGCAACATGCGCCGATCAACCCTGCCCCCGCCCGGATCGCCAGATCGACGTAGGTGGGCATGATCTCGGGACCATCGGGATAGGCCAGGTGTCCCTCGGTGTAGGCGGGAAGGCCGCAGTTGGCCTTCGCCACGATGGCCGTTCCCGGGTCCGCCTTGGCCAGCTCATTCACGGCAAGCACCACGTCGCCGGCGCCCACGCCGCAGTTGGCCCCTACCGCCGCCGGACGGACGGCCTGAGCGCGGCTCCACGCGGCGAGTTGCTCGGGACGAACACCCATCATTGTCCGGCCGTGGGTGTCGAAGGTCATCGTGGCCACGACAGGCGTGCGGAAGGCTGTAGCCGCCTCGTAGGCCGCTTCCAACTCCTCCCGGCTCGACATGGTCTCGATCCATACCACGTCGACGCCACCGCGCACCAGAGCGTCGATCTGCTCGCTGAACACCTCGACGGCGGTGTCACGCTCCAGCGGCCCGAGCGGCGCCAGCAGGTCGCCCGTCGGTCCGACGCTCCCGGCTACCGCCACGGTCCTTTCGAGCCGGTCGGTGATCTGCCGGAGCAGCGCCACGGCCGCCAGGTTGAGTTCAGCAACCCGGTCCTGAAGACCGTGCAGGATGAGCCGCCGCCGGTTGGCTCCGAACGTGTTGGTGAGGACGATGTCGCATCCCGCCTCCAGGAAGCCCGAATGCGCTTCGATCACCATCGCCGGACACTCCACGCTCAGCAGCTCGGGACAGGCGCCCGGTGGCATTCCCAGCGCGAAGAGGCTGGTTCCCAAGCCTCCGTCGGCCACCAGGATGGCCGACTCCGCGAGTAGTCGGTCAAACGAGGTGTTCACTAGCGGGTTCGATGGGGACACGGCCTCCTCCGTTTCCGCCAGGATGCCGGTGCTCCGAGGGGCTCCTCCACGAGAGAAGGGCCGCCCAACTTCTGCGGCCCCATGTGGTGTTCCTGTAGAAACGCCCCGGTCGCTTTAGCTGGTCTTCTAGAGCGCCCGCAAGCTGACTGATCAAATCGGCGCTGTCTTTCGAAAAGTGTATCACGGGCGCCGCACCGGTGCCGGAACAACGCGGCCAGCTGCTCCGAACGTGAGGAATCTAGGAGTCAGCGCTTGTAGACCACCCGACCGTGGGTGACCACGACAACAGGCTCTCGTAGCGTCTCCGGCGACGACATCGGGTTCTCCTCCACCAGTATCAGGTCGGCTACAGCGCCGGGATCGGGAGTCGAGCAGTCGCCGAAGCCGTTGAGAGATCGCCCGCCCACCGAGGCGGCGTGCAGGACCGACCGCCTATCCATGCCGGCTCGCTCCAGCATCTCGAGCTCCCTGTGGAAGCGGGGACCGATCGGGTTCAGGTCGGCGCCTACGGCGATCTGAACACCTGCGTCGATGCAGGCATGCAGGGCGGCGGCGTGGACCGGCATCAACTCACGGGAGCGGTTGGCAGCGAACTCCGGCCAACCCTCGCTCTCAATGTACTCCTGGTCATGGGTGACGCCGATGGTGGCCACCAGCCAGGTCCCGTTGCGGGCCATCACGGCCGCGGCTCTCTCATCGAGCATGTAACCGTGCTCGACCGAGCGCCCGCCCAGCTCCGAGAAGGCGATAGCTGGGTCGCTACCCCCGCAGTGGGCCGCCACCGGTATGTGGCGCTGGTTGGCCACCCCCATCAGGGTCTCCAACTCGGCGTCGGTGAACTGGCCCTCGTCGGCAGACTCGTACGGACTGTAGAGGCCGCCCGTAAGCATGATCTTGATCCACTGCGCGCCTCGCTCAACCTGCCTCCGGACCGCACGGGCCATCGCATCCGGTCCGTCGACCACCAACTCGGCGCCCATCTGGGTGTAGACCCGGGGGAATGCGGTGCCGTGGCCACCCGTGGTGCGGATGCCCCGCCCGGCACCTGTCACCCGCGGTCCGAGCGTGGTTCCGGCGGCGTAGGCCCGGCCCCAGGCCAGGTCCACGTCATCGGGCTCGTCAACGCACCGCACCCCGGTGATACCCATTTCCGCCGCCTGACGGAAGTTCTCGCCGGCTCGGATAGTCCGGTCGGGGGCCGCCTCAAAGTAGCCGCTGGCGTCCGGGTCGTACATGAGCCCGCCGGCATGGGCATGGCATTCCCACAGGCCGAACATGGCATGCAGGTCCGATCCGTCCACGGTTCTCGCCGCGCGGACGTCGTCGGCCAGGATGATGCCGTCCCGGATAAACAGGTCACGCGTCTGTGACTCGGCGGTGGCAGTGTCAAGCCAGGACACGCCCCGGATTCGGAGCGGAGGGGTCGGGGCGTGGGCGCCGGCCATCATCCGGTCGCGTAACCGTCGATCGCGTCCCGGGCAGCCAGCTCGGGATCCCGCTCCTCCGGGACGCCATAGCCACCACCCCCGCCGGTGGCTACATGAAGCCGCGCTCCCCTCGGTGCCGGTATCTGGTTGGCCTTGAGCAACGGAACCGTCTCCCCGTCCACAGTGAGCGTGACGTTGGTGGCCGCCCCGTCCTCGCCGCCGAACAGTCCCCAGGCGGGGGTCCTGGTGCGTTCGAACCAGGTCGACACGGTTATTTTGTCGGCCAGCACCTCGTAGTCCCGCAGCACTCCCAGGCCGCCCCGCCACCTTCCCCGGCCGCCCGAATCGGGCCAGACCGAGTACTGGTGGACCCGGATCGGATAGCGGGACTCCATGACCTCGACTGGGATGTTCTTCAGGTCGCCGCCCCCGTAGTTGATGAGTCCGTTGGTACCATCGCCGCCCTGGTAGGCGCCCCAGCCGACCGCGGTGGCTTCTCCGACCACGAAGTCCTCGCCGGTCCGGGGGTTGGGGCCGCTGAACAGTACGTTCATCGGGTCGGCGGCTTGGCCGGCCACCACCCGGTCCGGAACTGCCGGCGCCAACGCCCGGATGAATAGATCGATCATCATTCCGAGGTGGGGGTAGTAGTACTGGCAGGCTGCCGGCTCTCTGGCGTCGAAAACGGAAGCCTCCGGGGCGCTCAGCGTGAGGTTGCGGAAGGTGCCGGCGGTGACCGGGACATCGGAGTTGATCAGCATCTTGAAAGCCAGATTGGCCGCAGCCTCGGTCTGGGCCAATCCGCAGTTCAGGCAACCTGGAGTCATGGGCGCCGACCCGTCCAGGTCGACCCTGACTTCCTCGCCCTCCACCGTCACCACGACGTGGACATATACCGGATCGCCGCCGGGTCCCCAGCTGTCCATCTCGCCCTCCGTCTCGTAGACCCCGTCGGGGATGGATGCCACCGCCTCCCGATCGAGGCGTTCGCACTGATCGAAGATGACTTCGGCGGCGGCGGTCACCGTGTCCAGCCCGAAGCGGTCTATCAGCTCGGAAAGCCCACGCTCGCCGGTCCGGCAGGCGGCGATCTGGGCGTGCATGTCACCCCAGATCGAGCGGGGCAGGCGGCTGTTGCGGGTCAGGAAGTCGAGCATCCCGCGTTCGGGGCGGCCTTCCCGGTAGAGGTGAACGGGCGCGATCCGGTAGCCCTCCTGGTAGATGGAGGTGGAGTCCATCGCCTGGCCGGGGTCCTTGGCGCCGATGTCCAACCAGTGGGCCTTGGTGGCGCCGAACCCGACCAGTTCGCCGCTGTGGAAGATGGGCGAGATCACATTGACGTCGTTGAGGTGGCTGCCGACCATGTAGCTGTCGTTGACCGCGTAGACGTCGCCGGGCCGGCAGGTCTCCGGGCCTCCCAGATGCTCGAGCGTGACGTCGATGGCCGCTTCCAGACTCCCGAGGAAGATGGGCAGCCCGGGCGCCTGCCCGAGCAGGTTCCCGCGGGCGTCGAAGAGGCCGACCGAGCAGTCCTTCATCTCGTAGATGATGGGGGTGTAGGCGGAGCGGGCCAGGTTGTTGTTCATCTGGGACGCGATCGAGATGAAGGCATTGCGTATCACCTCGACGGTTACCGGGTCTACGTACATGCTTCTAACTCCTATCGCCCAGCGCGGGCGGCTCGGGTAATCCTATGGAAACTGGTGCCTCGACCGCCTTCCAGCACCGGACCAACTGACCGGCTCGGGTCTCGCGGAGCGGCTGGGGTTCGGCGCACCTCGCCTCCGCATAGGGACACCTCGGCTTGAGGCGGCACCCGGGCGAGCCGAGGTGGTCGGTGCTGATCTCGCCGGACAAGCGTACCGGCTCTCCGATATGCCCCGGTTCCTCAAGCTGGGCGGCTTCCAGCAGGCCGCGAGTGTAGGGGTGGGCGGCTTGGCGGTAGACCTGATCCCGAGTACCGATCTCGACGAACTGACCAAGGTACATGACCGCCACCCGGTGGGCCATGGCGTACACCACCCGGAGGTCGTGGGCCACCAGCAGATACGCCAGCTGGTTGGTCTCCTGGAGGCCGGTGAGCAGGTTGACGATCTGGCCCCGGATGGACACGTCCAGCGAGGAAGTGGGTTCATCCAGAAAGAGCAACCGGGGCTCGACCAGCAGGGAGCGGGCCACGCTCAACCGCTGCAGCTGGCCACCGCTGACCTCGGCCGGGCGCCGGTCGGCGATCTCGGGCGACAGGCCCACGTTGCGGATGGCTTCCTCGATGGCCTGGTCCTCCTGAGCATGTGTGTGCTCACCTCCGAACTCGGCGAACTCGCGGAGGCTGGATCGGATCGTCGCCCTCGGATCGAAGGCCGCCAGCGGATCCTGGAAAACCATCTGCAGGTTTGTCCGCAAGGGCCGGAACTGCTTCTCGCGCAGGGCAAGGATGTTCTCGCCCAGCAAGGACACGTGACCCTCGGTGGCGTCGGTCAGCTTGAGGATCACCCTGCCGACCGTCGACTTGCCCGAGCCGGACTCGCCGACGATGGCGAAGGTCTCGGACGGCCAGACCTCGAAGCTGACGCCGTCGACCGCTCTCACCACCCGCTGGCGGAGCTTGGCGTCGCGCGATATGTAGTCCTTGACGAGGTCACGAACCTCGAGGAGTGGGGAGTTCACGCCTTCACGCATGCCACCTCCCGGTCTGCGATGGTCCGGAGTTCCGGCACGCCGTCGCGGCACTCCTCACCAACCTCAGGGCAGCGGCTGGCGAAGGGACACTCGCCGAGTGGGCCGACGAGCGTAGGAACGGTTCCGGGGATGGCGTACATCCGGCCCTCGTCCACGGTTGCGAAGGCCCTCAGCAATGCCGTGGTGTAGGGATTGGCAGGGGAAGAGGTCACCGACGCAGTCGGTCCGCTCTCCATGACCCTTCCCGCGTACATCACAGCGGTTCGCTCGCAGGTTTGGCGGGCGATGGCGATGTCGTGGGTAATCAGTAGCAGGGAGGCGCCCCGGTCCGAGACCTGTTCTACCACCAACTCCAGCACCTGTTGCTGGAGAGTGGCGTCGAGCCCCGTGGTGGGTTCGTCGGCGATGAGGAGATCAGGTTGGCAGGAGAGTGCCATGGCGAGGGCGGCCCGCTGTGCCATCCCTCCCGAGTACTGGTGGACGTAGTCGCCGGCCCGCCGGCGGGCGTCGGGAACTCCCATCTGATCGAGTAGATCGATGGCTCGGAGTTGGCTCTCGCGGCGCCCGGCGTCGGAGTGGGTGCGGATGACCTCCGCGATCTGGCCTCCGACGGTCAGGACCGGGTTGAGGGACGCTCTAGGGTTCTGGAACATGATGGCGATCTGCCGGCCGCGCAGATCACGCATCCGCCGCTTTGGGACGCCGATCAGTTCTTCGCCGTCCAGTCGGATCGAGCCCCTTAGGATTTCCGCTCCCTCCGGCAGCATCCCGATGACGGCGGACGCGGTGAGGCTCTTGCCCGATCCGGACTCCCCGACCAGCGACATGCGGCTGGCGCGTGGTACCCGCAGGTTCACACCCTGTAGGGGCATGGACGCGTCCTCACTGCCGGTGTGGAACCCGACCGTCAGGCTTTCGATGTCGAGGAGGGGAGCGTCCTCGGTCACCGGGGAGGCTGGTCTGCCTGTCATCGGCTTCCTATCGACCCTCGCTGGCCGTGCCTGATCTCGTCGGACAGGTAGTTGAGGGTGAGGACGGTGGCCAGGATGGCCAGCCCCGGGAAGAGAGAAATCCACCACTGCCCGTAGTACATGTAGTCGATGCCATCCCGCACCATGGCGCCCCACTCGGCGGTCGGGAGCTTGACGCCGAGCCCGACGAAGCTCAGCGCAGCCAGAATCTGGATTGCCCAAGCCACGTTCACCGAGAACTGGGCGAACACGATCTCCGACACGTTGGGCAGGATGTGGCGCCGCAGGATGGTGGCCTGGCTCTTGCCCGCGCACCGCGCCGCCAGCACGAAGTCCGAGTCGACCAGGGGTTTCACTGCGCTCCTGGTGAGGCGTAGGTAGACGGGGACGTTCACCATGGCGATGACCATGATCAGGATGGGAATGCTGGGACCCAGGGCGGCCACGATCCCGAGGGCCAGCAACAGGGTGGGGAAGGCCTGGAACGACTCGGAGACTCGCAGCAGCAGCGCGTCGAAGGCACCTCCCCGGTAGGCGCCCAGGGCGCCCAGCGGCATCCCGACTACGACGGCTAGCGCAGCCGCGATCAGGCCCACCCAGAGGTCGAGGCGGGCGGCGTGAACCACCCGGGCGAAGATGTCCCGGCCGAACTGGTCGGTCCCGAACCAGAACTCGGCCGAAGGGGCGGTCAGCGTGCCGCCATGGAAACCCAGCGGGTCCCTGACGAGAAAGGGTCCGACGAGCGCGACCAGCACGATGATCGCTATGGACAGGTAGGCCGGCGTCCGGAGCACCTGGCGAGCCACCCTTCCCAACCGACTACGCGTGCGCGTCCTGTGGTCCGGCGACGTCCCGGCGGTCATGTCCTGGTCCTCGGGTCGATCACGAAGTGCAGGATGTCCATGATCAGGTACACCAGCAGGTATGAGAGGGCGCTCAGTAGTACGGCAGCGAGTACCGGGGCGAAGTCGGACTCGCTGATGGAGTCGATGGCGTACTTGCCGATACCCGGTCGGGCGAACACGAATTCGACGAGCACCGTCCCGCCCAGCAGGTAGCCGTACATGATCGCCCCCATCGTGGAGACGGGAAGCAGTACGTTGGGGAGCGCGTGGCGGAGCACGATCGATCGTTCCGGCACGCCCAGTGCTCGGGCGGATCGGATGTGATGGGAGGCCATCGTCTCGCGCATGAACCCGCGAGTGACCCTGACCATGGGCGCTCCCACCGTCACCGCCAGCGTCACCGCGGGCAGGATCATCTGTACTGCGGCTGCTTTGAACGCCTCCCAGTCACCGGCCAGGATGGCGTCGACCGTGTAGAAACCGGTCGTGTGGGGCGGGACGTCCCCCAGCGTCCGTCCGAGCGCGGGGGGCGCCCACTCCAGCGTTGCGAAGAACACCAGCAGGAGGATCATGCCGAGGAAGAACTCGGGTATCGACACTCCGAAGCCTGACAATGCGTTTGCCAGGCGATCGGAGAAGGAACGCCTCCGCAACGCTGAAACGATCCCCAAGGGAATCGACCACGCCAGAGCAAGGACCAGGGCCGCGCTGCCGAGCTCTATGGTGGCCGGCCAGCGGGCCCCGATGTCGGTGGTGACCGGATTGCGGGTCCGCCAGCTGTCGCCCAAGTCGCCGGACGCCAGCTGCTGGATGTAGCGGAAGTACTGCTCGTGAATCGGGAGGTTGAGGCCGAGCCGCTCGGTGACCGCTATCACCGTGGATTCGTCGGCCATGACCCCCACGATCATGTAAGCGGGGTTACCGGGTAGCAACCTGGTCACCACGAAGGCGACCAGCGACACGCCGAACAGCGCCACCAGCATGTATGCCAGCCGGCGGAGCACGTAGACGGCGAGGTGCATACCCTCTCCTAGGAGGGTACTGAAAAGTGTTCAGCTGGCCCTATAGCCGGATACAGGACCCCAGCTAGACGCATCACGGGCCAAGCCGTCCCCATCTTATTCAGCACCCTCCTCGGTTGTTTCCTCTTTCTGGTCCTCGGAGGGTGCGCAGATGGGTATCCGCGCACCCTCCTAGACGTGATCCTCGATCAGCCTGCCGGGTAAAGGTCGGCGAAGCGAGGTATGGCGTTCGGGTACAGAACGAATCCGTCCACATCTTCCCGCATGGCGAACTTGAAGTCCGGCTGCGCCAGGAAGACCCACGGGGCATCCTCGGAGATAAGCCTCTGGGCCTCCTCGAAGATCGCTCTACGGGCGTCGGGGTCCTGCTCCGCCCAGCCGTCCGTGATGATCTCGTCCACCCGGGCGTTCGAGTAGTCGGCGTAGTTGCCGAACACCCCGGACTCCAGGGTCAGGGACAGCTGGTAGTTGGGGTCGTCGATCCAGGCCAGCAACTCGTCCACGAACATCTGCAGCTGCTTGCCCACCTTACGCTCCGCGAACACGGGGGACTGGAGGGTTTCGATCTCGATGTCCATGCCGATCTCGCGCAGCGCCGACTGGACTCGGACCGCGATCAACTGGTGCTCGGCCTTGGCGGAATCGATCGACAGGGTCACCGTGCTGCCGTCGTAGCTGCTGGAAGCGAGAAGCTCCTGCGCCTTGGCGGTGTCCTGGAAGTATCCGACCTCGGCGCCCAGCGAGACCGCCGAGCCGTTGGGGATGGCCCCGTGGAGGCGGCGGGCGTCGCCCTTGTAGACGTTCTCCAGGATGTCGTCATAGTCGACACCGTAGGAGACCGCCTGGCGGACCGCCACGTCGTCGAAGGGGGCGATCGAGTTGTTCATACCCACGTAGGCCATGTTCTTGGAAGGCGCCCGGACGACCTTCACGCCCTCGGATCCGTCCAGTGCGTTGAACTCCTCGGTCCCGAGACCGACAGCCAGGTCGATCACGCCGGCCCTGAGCAACTGGACGCGCTCGGCGGGTGACGGGATGATCTTCCACACGATCTTGTCGTAGGCGGGACGGCCGCCCCAGTAGTTGTCCCTGGCCTCGAACACCACTTCCTCGTCGGGGGTCCGGCTGACCAGGCGGTAAGGACCGCTGGGGTTGTCGGCGTTGCGCGCCATGTACTCGGTCGCCCATGGGTCATCATCGGTGGCGTTGGCCGCCACGACGGCGGGATCAACCGCTGCCGAACTGGACATGTAGAAGGACTGCATGACCATCGGGCTGCGCCGATCCGACACCAGCTCCAGGGTGTACTCGTCGATTACGGTCGGGGGCTTGGTCACGAAGGCGATGTTGGTGAGCAACCATGCGCCACCGCCGGGGGTGTTGAGGTTGCGGTCGATCATGAACCGAACGGTCTCGGCGGTGATCGGAGTGCCGTCGTCGAACGTCATGCCCTGCCGCACCTTGATGGTGAACGTCAGGCCGTCATCGTGCTCGACCCACGACTCGAAGTAGCGGGGCAGCAGGTTGTCCGCATCGCCGACCATGGCGCCGTTCTGCTCCACGATGGGGTGGATCACCGGAACGTCGTAGACCATCAGCAGCGCCTCGTGGGCCCTGATGAAGTTGGCGCAACACGGGTCGAGGGTCTCGATGTCGCCGGGCACTCCGATAGTGAGCACCCGCTCCTCCATCATCGCCTCTTCGGCGGGGGCCTCTTCGGCGGGCTCCTCCATCGGTTCTTCGGCCGGCGCCTCTTCGGTCGCGGCCGCTGCCGTCGTAGCCGTCGTCGCCTGCGCAGCCGTGGTCGCGGGCGTGCTCTCCGGCTCGGCATCGTCCGATCCGCAGGCCGCTACGACGAGCGCGAGCGTGGCGAAGACGGCAATCAGGCGGAGCCGGACAACCGATCTTGTTTTGTTCACTTGCTTACCTCCCTCGTTGGGTTTGTTACTCGACCGCTCCAACCGTTCGACGAAGTAACGACGCTCGGGGCTCGAGAAGCGGCCAATCCACTAGTCAGTTACTCCCGGTCCTGGCCAGCATCTCCGCGTAGAGAACGGGGGTGATGAGCGGGTCGAGCACGCGCACCGGGACCTGTTCGCGGATGGGGCCCAGCAGGCCCGACCACAGTGTGCAGGCGAAGAAGAGCACGTCCGCGTCGAGGTCGCGGAAGGCTCGCTGCGCCGCATCCAGCGCCGTGGTCGTGGCAGAGACTTCCATTTCGGCCCGGACCGCGGCCCGCAGCCCTGGCGGATCCTCGGCCAAGAGCCGGTTCACCTCGTCGGCCGGGGGATGGCCGCTGGGTGCTGAGATCACCCCGGCGAACATGGACTCGGCGCCATACCGATGGATCAGGCGGCGTATCCAGTTGGCGTTCTGTGGAAGGTTCTCGCCCTCGCCGCTCTCTATGCGAGGGCAGATGACCGCGAGATGGCCGAAGGCGCGACCGGCCGCCACAGCCGCCTCCATCGGTCCGGTCACGGGGATGTCGACCAAGTCCTTGGCGTCCTCCACGCCGGGGTCGGCGGCGCAGGCGATCACTACCGCGTCGAACCCGTCCCGTTCTGCTGTCTCGACCTGGGTGAGCAGTTGGTTCATAAGGAGCGAATGGGCCGGAAGGAAGGCGGTAGCCGGGACACCGGTGCCCATCAGCGAACGGACCTCGACCTTCGTGTCGGGAGCCGTGGCTCTCGCGATGGCCTGTTCGACCATCGGGTTGTACACGTCAACCCCCATCGGGTTGATGACCTGAATTCTCATGGTTTCCGTACCTCCAAGACTGGGTTGCTCGTGTGCGGATTCCCGGTTCCGCTTCGGGCGGTGTCGGGGTGGGCCTTCATCGTAGAGATGGACTGCTTCAGCATGATCGCCTCACGACCGATTGAGGACGAGATGCCCGTGCCCCGATACCCGGGCGGTCCAGGTCGGCGGGACCAATGTGGTACACGCGTCCTCCAGGACGATCGCCGGCCCCGCCAACTCCGCGGCCGCCGGCAGTTCCGAGCGCTGGTAGACCGGGGTATCGAACCAGGTGTCACCGAACCAGGTTCGCTCGATGGCGCTCGGCGCCGGCGCATCTCCGGTCGGGAGGGCCTGGGGGCGGGGGCGGGTCATGCCACCGAAGGCGGCCATCCGGAGGTTGACGAACTCCACCGCCTCTCCGGGATTGCTGTGCCCGTACCGAACGTCGTGGGCCTCCGCGAACTGGTCTGGTATTCCCTCGATCAGGGCTTTCATGCCCCGGCTGGTATCGAGCGGGAGTGTCACCGTGTACTCCTGGCCTGAGTAACGCAGATCGGCCGACGGTTCTAGCGTGATCGCCTGGTCGTCGAAGCCGTCTTCCTTCACCATCAGCCGGGCTCGTTCCTCCAGATCCGATAGGGCGGCCTCGAGGGCTTCATCGGTGAGCTCGGCCACCCGCACGTAGAAACTCTGGACGGCGTCGTGGCGGGTGTCGGTCTGGAGCATTCCATAGGCGGAGAGGACGCCGGGATTGACCGGTACTACCACAGTGGCGAGGTCCAACTCGTCCGCCAGCGACGTGGCGTGGAGCGGTCCGGCCCCTCCGAAAGCCACCAGAATGAAATCGCGGGGGTCGATCCCGCGCATAACCGTGATCTCGCGGATCGCGTTCGCCATCGTCGAGTCGGCTACCGCGACCATTCCGGCCGCGAGCCCCAGTTCGTCCATTCCGAGAGACTCGGCGACAGCCGTCAGGGATTGTTGGGCGGCTGCTTTGTCGAGAGCTATCCCACCGGCGAGGCGGGTACTACCCGGTAGACGTCCGAGATGGAGATTGGCATCCGTAATCGTCGGTTCGGTTCCTCCCGATCCATAGCAGGCGGGTCCGGGCACGGCGCCCGCCGAACGCGGACCAACCCGGAGCCCACCGCCCGCGGTGTGGCCGATACTTCCACCGCCCGCGCCGATGGTGTGGATCGCCACGGTGGGTGCCAGTACGGGGTGGCGTTGGAGCTCTGCCTCGAGCTCGACGTCGGCCCGTCCATCCACCACCAGGCTCATGTCGAAGGATGTTCCACCCATGTCCACGCATATCAGCCGGCTTGCCGCCGTCTCCTCGATCAGATCGTCCGCCACCGATAGGCAGGCCATGGTGCCCCCGACCGGTCCGGAGAACAGGGTCTGGATGGGCTTGCGCCGCGCGGAACCGGCGGACATGACGCCGCCGTTGGACTGCATGACGCGCAACGATCCCCTCATGCCCCGCTCGGACGTACATATCTCAAGTTCTTCGAGATAGCTACCGACGATGGGCGCCACGTAGGCGGCGATGGCCGTTGTGCTGGTTCGTTCGTACTCGCGCCACTCCGGGGCGATGTCCGAGGAGCACACAACCGAGAGAGCGCCGTCCGCCGAACGGAGCAACTCGGCCACCCGGTGCTCGTGGGCGGGGTTGGCGTAGGAGTGGAGGAAGCAGATGGCCACCGCGTCGTAGTCTCGGGCCAGCCGGGGCGCCATATCGCGGATCGCCTCCTCCTGCAACTCCAGCACCACAGAGCCGTCCGGGGCCATGCGCTCATCCACCTCGTAGATGGAACGGCGGGGTACCAGCGGCGTAGGCGGCCGGTAGCGGACGTTGTACATGTCCGGCCGGTTCGCTCGGCCCAACTCGTAGACATCCCGGAAGCCGCGGGTGGTGAGAAGGGCGACCCTGGCGCCGCGGCGCTCGAGGAAGGCGTTCAGCCCGGCCGTGGTGCCGTTAGTAATCGAGTCGAGTTGGGTCCAATCGATGCCGAGTTGGTCGAGTGCGGAAAGAACTCCGTCGTAAAGCTGGTCAGGGGTGGTAAGCGCCTTGGCTGTATTGGTGTTGCCATCGTCGTCGATGACTACGGCGTCGGTAAAAGTACCGCCTATGTCCACCGCTACGCGCATCGGCTCCCCGGAGATGGCTTTTAGCTACATACGAACAACGTGTCGGCACGCGGGCCGACCCGTTGAGAAGGGTCTTCCCTGATCGGGTCCTTCGCCCGTGTCTGCCGCAGCAGTCGGGCGTAACGAACAGGAATCCTACGATGCGGGAAGGGCAGGCGCAACCTGGGCGCGGTCAGGGGTTCCGGTCGCTGAACAGAATCCCGCCGGCGGCCCAGTCGTCGGCGCCGATGTTATGGAAAACCACGGTGACTAGGTCCTTGGGCGAACCCTGGTGATGGTGCACCACATTGCGGGCGATGCTGTCAGCCACCTCGTCCGCCAGCTTGCGTTTCGCCTCCTGAAGGTCGCCCTCCACCAGGTCATACATGAAGTGAATATGGGCGAGCGGCATCAAGACCTCCTCACTGGCAAACGGGCGGGCACTTCGACTAAGGGCACGATAACTGCCGTGATGATCAGGCGGTGCCCAGAGCGGGATACTCAGCATCCGAGGGCACGGGAGGCGTTTCCTCCTCGGTCGAGTCCAGTGCCGTTTTGATCCGGCTGTAAGCGGTCACAACGTACACGACCCCTCCAACCGTCACGAGAGCCGGAGCGGCTGTCGCAAGGGCGGGGCCAGCGCCTAGGGCAACGACTACTGTCATGCCCGCCCCGCCGATCGCAGCTCCCTTGCTCTTTCTCAGCATGTCTTTGAGCACCTTTCTGCCTGCCTGTCGGTACGTCATCTCGTCCTTATAGACGTAGATGAGGTTCTCGGCCCCGCTGACCACGCCTTCGAGCGCCATGCCCACGCACCCGGCGACCGCTGCAGTCTGTAGTGCTTCGACGGCGACAATCCCAGTAGCGTTCAGGACGTTCAGGGCGTTGGCCTTCGCCAATTCGAATGGCGTCATGTTGGCGCCACCGCGAGCCAGGTTGTCACGAGCGGCTTCCCAAACGATGTTGGCGGTGTCCATCATTCTTCCGGGCGCATTGACGACGGCTTCGATATGGCTGGCATGCTTCCCGTCGATGAAGGCGAGTACAGCGTCCTCTCCCAGGTTTCTGACCGGGAGGGGAATGCCCGACTCGTAGAACGAACTCGCGACATCGACCGGTCTCCAAGTCCCGTGCATGCCTGCCATTGCGAACTTCGCCCTTAGCGTTGGAGGAAGGTCACTGAACGTTGGAACCGCTGCCTGGAGGCTCTCGAGAGCTCCCCAGGCTGCCGCCGTTGCGGTCGTTGCCCGCTCCTGAGCGTCTTTGCCGACTCTTCGAGCTTCGATGCTAAGTGGCTCGAATGACTGCCTGCATCTCTCTCTGAAGGCCTCGCCGTGTTCTAGAACTCCACCAGCGGCCACGCCCAATGCGTTACCGACTTCGGCAGCCGCTGTTCCGGCTAGCTCCAGGGCCTTGCCAGCAGCTGTGGCTCCGGCTCTCCCGATTTGGGTTCCGGCGGCATCACTGATCCTCGCTTGAGTGGAAGCCTTGATCGCTTGCGCCAACTCTGCAGGTTTGGTGTGAAACCTCAGGTCCGCCTTTCTGAGATCTCGAACCGTCGTGCTGGTGTAGCGATAGGCGACGCGGCTAGCTTCGACCACGATGGATACAGCCTCCTGTGGAGCCTCGGTGACCTTCGAACCTACGAACTTCAATCGCCGCTCCTGCTTGCGCTCTCCGGAACTCGGACCTTCCTCGTCAGGCTTTGTGGACATATGGTGTATTCCTCCTTCAAAACGTGCACACGCTACATAAGACATAGGTGCGGCAGGCGGACGGTAGCATCGGACCATGCCTGATGCAGCCGAAACCCGCAAGGATGACCGACGGGTCGACGGGGATGCGATGGCCGCCAACTTGGGCGCCGCGCTCCGGAGACTTCGCAAGGCACAGGGACTGACGCTCCAACAGCTGGCCTCCCGCTGCGGTTTGTCCCAACCGTTTCTCAGCCAGCTGGAGAACGGGAAGGCAATGCCCAGCCTCATGGCTCTTCACCATGTCGCCCAGGCTCTGAATACCACCGCTCACAGCCTTCTCCTGCCTCAGGAGCGGTTGGAGACCAGCCTGGTCCGTCACGGCGAAGGCGAGATCTACCAACTCGTGGAAGGCGCATCGGTGCGGTTCCTGACCCGTGGAGCCTCCCACCTCATGGAGCCGAACGAGGTGGCGTTCGACCCCGGCACCGCTACGGTGAACCTTGGTCACGAAGGCGAAGAGGTCATATACGTCCTGGAGGGCTGCCTTCGGGTAGGGCTGGAGGGATCACAGCCGGTGGAGTTGAACCGGGGAGATGTGTACACCTACCCGGCGACCATCCCGCACACCATGACGGCGGCCGGCGAGGCCGGCTGCCGTTTCCTGGTGGTCACCTCCCCGCCCTCCTTCTGATCCGTCGGGTGGGACGGTCAGCCGGAGACCTACTGTCCTGCTGCCTCGCCTGCCGTCCTCAGCCGATCATGAATGCGGACGCGTGAACGATGGCGCCGCGGTGGGTCAGCGCCTGGCCTACCGTCCTCCGGTCGTTCACGTGCACCTCTGTGCCGAGGCCGACTCCGCGGTTTACCAACTTCGCCGCTCCGGCGAAGCGTCTGATCCTGTGAAGGACCAGGCTTGCCGACGGGCGTCCGTTGGCGGTCGGTCGTTCCATGAGGTGGGAGCGGACCAACCCTTCCCAATGGGGGAGCAGAAGGTCGTGATTGCCGAACACCTCGACCGCCACCACGCGCCTGCCGTGGGCGACAGCGACGCCGCACTGGCCCGGCAGCGGCCCCCGCCTGGCGAGACTCCGGATCGCGTGGGCACGTTGCCGGTCGCGGCGGAGGAACTGCTCGGCATCCCTGACGGCTCGGGTACCGGAATGGACCCCTAGATGGGCCAGTTCCTCGTCTACGGCGTTCCAGACAGCCGCCTGGTCGCTATGGCGAGATCCTTCCCGGCGGACCGAATCGGCCACCGATGCGTTCTTCGCCCGCCGAGTCCGTCTCGGCGCGAAAGCCCGACCGCGCCCGAAGTCACGAAGATCACCCCACCTGCCCTGCTCGAGGCAGGACACGGGAATGTCCAGGTGGGTCGATGGCGCCACCAGGACGCTCGTGTTGAGTACCCGATCCTGGAGGCCGCCGATGAGCTGTTCGCCCTCCGGGGATCAGGATGGGGCGGTTGGTCGGGTTCGCCACCTCGAGGGATGGCACTCTTGAGGCTTGTAACTCCTCGATCACGAGACCGGAGTTCGGACCCGTAGCGATCTCCGGCAGGTCGTTCCCCAGCAGGTAGACAGGAAACAGTGAGATCCCGAGACGGGTGATGGGTCGGCCAACCGCCGCCCGCTCCAGGTTGGGGATACCCCGCCGCCGTTTCGGGACCCTCGCCGGCCCGCCTCCGTCTCGCATCACGTCCTCCGCCTCGCGGGTGCCGCCGAAGAAGGTCCCGGAGTCTCTCGTCCGTTCGACCCTGGTCTTTCCCCGAAACTCTCGGGTGGCTCGCGAGATCGACTGGAAGGCCGCTGAGGTACCCACCGCGGTGGCGGCATAGTTGGAGGTGCTCTCCCGGGAGACTCCGATGCGGCCCGCTTCCAGGTAGCTGTCCTGGTTGGCGCCCATGAACACGAACTCCCAGCCGGCTTCCTGCCGGAGGCTGATCAACTCGGCCACCCGCGCCCGGCTGTACTTGCTGGATGCGTTTTCCATCCCGTCGCTGAAGATCACCACCAGCTGGTCCTCCGCGGGTCGGTCGTCCAGCGATCTGGCGTCGATGCGCCGGTCGGCGTGTTCGATGAGGTCACCGATCGCGTCCAGCAGAGGGGTACCCCCTCGCGGGCGGTAGATGTCGGAATTGAGCGCCGGTACGTCCTCAATCCGCGCCGCATCGTGGATGATCTCGAACGAGTCCTGGGTGTCGAACTGAACAAGGGTCAGGTGCGCGGTGCCGGGTTCGGCGGCTTGATCGGCGACGAACGTGTTGAACCCTCCGATCACATCCTGGGTCAGACCGCTCATCGATCCCGAACGGTCGAGGAGGAACCAGAGCTTGGTCGGTTCGGTAACGGTTGCGTCAGTCAATGTATCTCTCCTTCGGTCTGGGGTGCCCGCGCGTTCTGCATCTAGGTAAGACGCCGAGACCCACCGATTTATTCCAACTTGACAATAACCCTAGATTCAGGTTCTTGTCCTGTCAACACAAACTTGATATCATTCTACGGATGGGGTATGACACGAAGCCTCCAGACGGCTACGACCCCCGGGCGTACCCACCGGTCGCCGTCACCGTGGACGTGGTCACGTTCACCATCGTTGCCGACAACCTCCAGATACTTCTAATCCGGCGCGGGCAGGCTCCACATAGGGGACGTTGGGCGCTGCCGGGCGGCTTCGTGCGCCAGAACGAGGACCTCGAGGCGGCGGCCCTGCGCGAACTCCACGAGGAGACAGCGGTTACCGCCGAGCCGCGCCATCTCGAGCAACTCGGCACGTACGGGAGACCCGACCGCGACCCCCGGATGCGGGTGGTCACCGTCGCCTACTGGGCGATCCTCGCCAACCTCCCCGAGCCCAAGGGAGGCGGAGACGCGGCCGAAGCCAGCCTCTTCCCCGTCGTGATGGTCGAAGCCCAGGCTCTCAAGTTGGCCTTCGACCACGGCAAGATCATCAAGGAGGCGGTGGAGAGGGTGCGCTCAAAGCTCGAATACACCACCCTCGCCGCGCAATTCTGTCCACCCGAGTTCACTATCAGCCAGTTGCGGCGGGTCTACGAAGTGGTGTGGAATGCCCGCATCGACCCGGCCAACTTCCACCGCAAGGTCACCACCAGCCCCGACTTCCTCCGCTCGACCGGCGACCTCACCGATCCGAGAGCACGAGGCGGGCGTCCAGCCAGGATGTACAGCCCCGGTGAGGCGGAGTACATTTCCTCACCGATCATGAGATCCCCCTCCAGCCCGACGCCTCGCCGTAGACGCCCCCCTCCGAAGGAACCTCCGGCTGATCGGTGAGCACGGCGCCCGGCTCACACCTCCGAGCACGCAGGGTCTGGAGAGTCACGGTAGGTGGTCTGTGAGATTCACGGTATGAGAGTTCGATGGGCCGCTTGGGCGCGACGGGACTACTCGACACCCATCGTAGGAACACCCGTCAGATGCTCAATGGCATCATCCATGTGAGCCGTGATCGCAAGCGCCACCTCTGCGCGGTCACCGGAGCGGAGAGCTACCAGGATCCGCCGATGCTCGTCTGCGAGGTGACTTCCCCCGTCGTACGCACCTTCGAGCCGGCGGATGCAGACCGCTGTCTCGACCAGCAGGGTTCCGAACATCCTCGATAGCCTCGGACTGTCGGCTGCCTCGACCAGTTTCTCGTGAAAGTAGCGATCTGCCTCCAATGTCGACCTCAGATCGGAGGAACGGGCTGCTCTCTCCAGAGAACTCAGGGCAGACTCGAGTACCTCCCATTGCACACGGTGGGGTGCCTGCATGATTGCCTCCGCCGCAGCCGTCTCGCACGCGGTGCGCGCGAAGTAGACATCGACGACATCTTCGTTTGTCAGTTCTCGGATGTACACACCGCGGCGCCGATTCTCCATGAGGCCTTCCTGAATGAGGCGCTGCAGCGCTTCCCGGATAGGTGCTCGACTGACTCCCAGTTGTTCGGCCAGTCGGGTTTCCACCATTCGGGTGCCTGGAGAGAGCGCACCAGCAAGCATCGCGTCCCGGATCCGGCGGGCGATGATCAAGGCGGTCGGAGCCCGGGAGATCGGCTCTAATTGCTCCAAACCTGTAACTTGTGTGCTTCGCATGCCTAAACGCGTCGAACTTTCCACGCCTGTCCCGCTCAACGGACGCTCCTACAGTATTGATGGGCCACCTGGCAACCGCGGCCAGTATTGTCGATTGTCGACCGTACGGCAATTCCCCTAGTCTTTCCCGCCAAGTGTATGTGCAGGTACTGTGATCAGGCAATCTCACACATCGCGACCGCTACTAGTGGTCATCGGGGATCTCGATGGACGCCTTCCGCCCGGTTTGGACACCATCACCGACCGTGTGAGCGTCCATAAGGTGGACAAGTCGTCGGAGGTGGCGAGAGTCCTCCCCGACGCCGAGATCGTCCTACTGTGGGACTTCAGTTCTGGTTCGCTCCGACAGCACTTCCACCTGGCACGAAGGCTGCGATGGGTTCATGTCGCCGGAGCAGGCGTCGACGCCGTTATGAGTTCCGAGATAGCCGCCAGCGATGTAGTCGTCACGAACGCACGGGGCGTGTTCAATCAGTCCATAGCGGAAACGGTCGTTGCGATGATGCTCCTGTTCGCTAAGGACATAATCAAGACGATTGCGCTTCAGTCCCGGCTGACTTGGCTACATAGGGATACCGAGATGCTGGCAGGCCAGACTGCGCTGATTGTGGGCGCCGGCGAGATAGGGCGGGCGATCGGGCGCTCCGTCGGAGTTCTCGGGGTGGAAGTGACCGGGGTGGCTACATCGGAACGACACGACGAGGATCTGGGACTCGTACGTTCCGTCTCTGATCTAGATACCTTGTTGCCCGCCGCCGACTTTGTCGTACTGGTACTGCCGCTGACCGACCTCACACGAGGATTGATCGGTGCTGAGCAGCTAAACCTAATGAAGAATACTGCCCGCTTGATCAATGTGGGTCGCGGCCAGCTAGTCGATGAAGGTGCCTTGATTGCTGCTCTTCAGTCCAAATCGATAGGCGGCGCCGCGCTCGACGTGTTCCATACCGAGCCCCTACCGCCGGACAACCCTCTATGGACCATGCCCAATGTCATGGTCTCACCCCATATGGCGGCTGACTTTCACGGATGGCTTGATGCTCTGGCAGACCAGTTCTACGAGAACCTCGGTCGATGGTTGAGGGGCCGGCCGCTGCTGAACGTGGTCGACAAGGAGCTCGGATACGCCCCCGGAACTGCCACGCCGACGGCCTGAGGGGCTGTTGCGAACGAAACCAGGGCTTCACCAAGTCCTGAAGCCAACCCACGGACGCTCTCGAGCGTCCGCTCCGATGCGTGCCGACCCTCTTCCGAGCAACTGTTCAACCCGTGGCCTCGGCCACGGCTCCCTCGAAGATCTCCACCGCTTCCTTCACCTTGGCTTCGGAGACGATCAGCGGAGGCAACCAGCGGACCACCTGGCCGAACGCTCCGCACGGGAGTAGCAGCAGCCCGCGGCGTTCACACTGGCGCCGGACCTCGGTGGCCGTGTCGCCGTCCGGTGTACCGTCGCCGTGGCTGAACTCCGCCCCGATCATCAGGCCCCGTCCTCGGACATCGCCTATAGCCTCGTGCCTACTCGCCACATCCCGCAGTTGCTCGACCAACCGAGCACCGACCGCCGCCGCGTTCTCGACCAGTTGCTCCTTCTCGATGACGTCGAGAGTCGCCAGCGCAGCGGCGCAGGCTACAGCGTTACCGCCGTAGGTGCCGCCTTGGGATCCCGGCCAACCCTTACCCATCAGGTCACGGCTTGCCGCCATCGCAGCCAGGGGCATTCCTGAAGCCAACCCCTTAGCTGCGATGACGACATCCGGGGTTACCCTTGACGGGTCGTGTCCCCAGAAGTCGCCGGTTCGCCCGAATCCCGCCTGAACCTCGTCGATGATCAGAAGGATTCCGTGACGATCGCAGCGCGCTCGGAGCCCTTGTAGAAAGGTATCCGGAGCCGGTACGAAGCCACCCTCACCCAGAACGGGCTCCACAACCATGGCGGCGGTCTCGTTGGGTGCGGTCTGCGTAGCAAGCAGGAAGTCCAACTCTCTCAGGCAGAACTCTACGGTCTCTTCCTCCTCCCAGCCGTAGCGGTACGAGTAGGGGAAAGGAGCCACGAAGACCCCGGCCATCAAGGGCTGCAGACCATCTCCGTAACCGGTCTTCGACGTAGTCATTGACAACCAGGCCGTGGTTCGCCCGTGGAATCCGCCGTGGAATACGATCAGGTTCGACTTGCCTGTTGCGTTGCGGGCGAGACGGACCGATGCCTCGACCGCCTCAGTCCCCGCGCTCGCGTAGAACAGGTTGTCGATCTCCCCGGGAAGCACTTGAGCCAGGCGGCAAGAGAGTTCCTCCAGTAGAGGATGCAGGACGGTGGTGTACTGTCCGTGTATCAACGTTTCCGCCTGGTTCCGGATGGCGTTCACGACCGTCGGATGGCAGTGTCCTGTGCTAGTAACCCCGATTCCGGCAGTGAAGTCGAGGTAACGCCTTCCCTCTGAATCGATTATGTAAACACCCTCTCCTCGAGCAGCGTGCACGGCGGTGGCACGCTTGAGGAGAGGAGACACGTGGCGAGGCTCTGCATCTGGCATATACGCTTGACTCCCATGTCGATTGTCGACAAGATGCAGACTCTAGCCTGCTCTTGCTGGATGGTCGATGGCTTTGACGCGCATGGGCGCTGTCATCGCCGCACCAAAGCGACCGGTTGCCTGCCGATAGGATTGAAGAACAATGCGGTTTGCTCTGAACGTTCCTAACTTCGGCGCTCTCTCGGATCCCAATACTCTGATGGATCTGGCTGCCGAGGCGGAGCGGGCCGGTTGGGATGGGTTCTTCCTATGGGACCACATTCTCCTGTGGGATCGGAACCCGATTGCTGACCCTTGGATAGCGCTGGCAGCGATCGCGGTGGCAACCGAACGGATCCGGATCGGCCCCATGGTGACACCCGTCGCCCGTAGGCGGCCGTGGAAGGTCGCTCGGGAGGCAGCTTCGCTCGATCACTTGTGCAATGGACGCTTGATCTTCGGTGCCGGTCTTGGGAACCCGGCCGATGCAGAATTCGGAGCGTTCGGCGAGAACCCCGATGCTCGGGTCCGGGCGGCCAAGTTAGACGAGGGTCTTGGGATCATCGCTGGCATGTGGAGCGGCGAACTCTACGCGCACGATGGTGAATACCACCGGATCGAGCCCTTCTCGTTCTTGCCGCGTCCTGTCCAGGAGCCCCGTGTTCCCGTCTGGATCGCCGGAAAGTGGCCGAACCGAGTGCCATTCCGGAGAGCGGCGCGCTGGGACGGAGCCTTTCCCATGAGAGTCGATGACGAGCAGATGACCCCGGGCGATGTGCGCAAGGTCATGAGCTATCTGAACAGGCACCGGGATCGTCGCAGGCGCTTCGACGTGTCCATCTTCTTGGGGGGCATGATCGATCGCAGCGGCCTGGAGCCTGGGCTGATCGAGAAGTTCGCCCAGGCGGGAGTGACCTGGCTACATGACGGCCCGGGCTTCGACGATGCTACTGACGCCGGTGTCGACGCCTTCCGTAGTCACATCCGGAAGGGGCCGCCGGGGTCCTGAAACGGTCGGATGCAGCGTCTCTCCGCGGCCTTGGCAGATCGCATCCAGGGACGGGATCTCGGTCCGACAGTTGCGCCTTGGGGCTGCTCCCGGTAGAGTCGGCAGCGCATACTGTCGACAATAGACGACCAACAGACCATTCGGTTGGGAGTCTGTCACGGCTAAGCACGGAGGAGACGGCACTGTGACATTGACGCCTGTGAAAGCACCGCCGCCACGCGGCGATTTCGTCCACAGCACGCCTGAAGAGCGGGAGCGGCGCCTCAGCCTCCTACGGGAAGGAATGGCACAGCAGGGCCTCGCTGCTCTGGTGGTCTGCGGTCGGGACGACATCCGGTACCGGGGACGGACGTTCTGGGTGTCAGACGTGTGGCAGCTACTGGCCGACACCCATGTGGTGATCCTTCCTGAAGGGGATCCAATCTTCATCGGCGGCCAGGTGTTCGGCCTCGAGCAGGCCGAACAGGCTCTCTGGCCGGGCGAGTTCAGGGTGAGTGGCCTGTCGGGCGTCGAGATCGCTGACGTGCTCAGCTCGAACGGCCTGGGCGATGCGGCGGTCGGGATAACCGGGCTCTCGGACGCCTCGTTCGCGGCCTGGCATCTCCAGCAGATCACCGAAGCCCTACCCGAACTGGAGATTCACGACGCAACCCAACTGTTCGAGGACGCCCGGCACACCAACAGCGACGAGGAATTGTATTACCTGCGCGTGACCTCGGAGCTATTCAACGACATCTACGAGGTCCTCGAGCCGAGCATCCGCCCGGGCATGACCGAGATCGAACTCGCCGCGGAGTCACACAAGGTGTCGCGCGAGTTCGGCCTGCGCGACCCGATGGTGCTCATGCAGACCTCGCCTTACGGTCCGCTCAGCTTCGGCACGACCAAGGTGATCGAGAAGGAAGACATCGTAACCCTATGGATCGAGTCAGCAGGCCCAACGGGATACTGGCTGGAGTACCGGCGCTGCTACAGCTTCGGTCCCCCAACCCCCGGTGCCCAGGAATTCTGGGACCTCTCCGTGGATTCGCTCAACGCGGGGCTCGCCGCCATGAAGCCGGGTGCAATGGCTTCGGCCTTTGTGGAAGGGGTCCACAATTACCTGGTGGAGAACTCGGAGTACCACCTGGGTTACACGCACGCCTCGAACCCGCATTCCATGTTCAGCCTGCACGGGATCGACTGCGATGCCATCAAGGGAGTCTGGGTTCCGGGCAACGACCGGGTCCTGAAGGACACGGAGGTGGTGAACATCCACCCGACGGTCGAGTTCAAGGATCACGCCACATTCGAGAAGTACAGCTGGCTGGGGATCACGGACAACGCCATAGTGACCGAGGAAGGTGGGGTCCTGATGACGCACTCTCCAGACCTGCCCGACGGCTTCAAAGAACTATGAGATCACCCACCGGACAAGGACAGTAGGAGGCTGCCAGCATGCGTTTGGAGAACCGCGCCGCGATAGTCACGGGAGCCGCATCGGGTATCGGACGCGCCATCGCCCGCCGTTTTGCCAGGGAGGGCGCCTCCGTCGTCGTGAGCGACATCCGGGAGACGCCGATCTGGGCACCCGAGGGAGATGACCTGCCGACGGTGGACGCCATTCTGGCTGAAGGCGGGAAGGCCGAGTACGTCCAAACGGACATGAGCAACTGGGACAGCGTGGACAGCCTGGTCAGCGGCGCCGTGGCGAAGTACGGCCGCCTTGACGTCATGGTGAATAGCGCCGCAGTATTCGAGTCCACCAACATCCTGGAGACGACGGTGGAGAATTGGAATGAGGTGATGTCCGTAAACCTCCGCGGCCAGTTCTTCTGCAACAAGCGGGCGATCATGCAGATGATCGATCAGGAGATGATCGGTGAGGTCAGGGGGCGGATCGTCAATCTGTCTTCCCAGCACGGCATGATCGGACCGCCCGACTACTTCGCGTACGCGGTCAGCAAGGCGGGTATCGCTCAGATGACCCGCCAACTCGCGGTGGACTACGCCAAGCAGGGGATCGTGGTCAACGCGGTGGCACCCGGCCGCATCATCACCGGGACTCATCCCGGGGAGGCTGATATGACCGATCCCGAACTCCCCTACTCGTACTCGCGTACACCCTTCTCTCGGCTGGGTAGACCCGACGACATCGCCGGAGCCGCTCTCTACCTCGCCTCCGACGACTGCACGTTCGTCTCGGGACACAACCTCCTCGTCGACGGGGGCTGGATGGCGTACTGAGTTGGACGGTTTGAACCCGGCACCCAAGGCTGAGGAGTCGGAAACCCGTAGGTAATCGCTCTCACCTGTGGCCGCAAATTTGGACAGCGACCCGGGTGATCGAAACAGGGAACAGACACTTACGAACAGGGAGGTATCCAGTGTCAAGATGGTTCAAGAAGTGGCCAACTCTCGCGATCTTGCTTGTGCTAGCCCTCGTGGCGGCCGGTTGCGGCGAGGATGAGCCTGCCGAGACGACCGCCGCAGCTACTACACAGGCCCAGGCGACGACAGCGGCGACCGAAGCAGCGCCGATGACGGCCGGCGAAGTGATGGCGATGTGCGATGTCGCCATACCGGAGGTGAGCGTGAACTTCGGGATGGCGCCGTTCGGTGACCACACTATCTATTCGCATGCCATGGCCGAGGGTTGGTTCGAGGAGGTGGGGATCAACATCAACGAGAAGTTCGCCACCATTCCGTACGAGCAGATCGTGGCCCTGTTGGTTAACGAGGACTACGACTTCACGACCCAGTACGGACCCAACCAGCTTCAGAGCATGCTCCGAGCACCGGATGTGCAGCAGATCACGTTCAGCGACGCCTACGTGGGCCTGTACTTCCTCGCACCACCTGACAGCGGGCTCGATACGGTTCCTGATCTGGTCGCATCCGGTATGAGTTACGAAGATGCCTTCGAGCAGGTCGTCGGCCAGATGGTCGGCAAGCGTGTCGCCATCGATGACACCGGGTCCCACCGCTCCTTCGTCGATGCGGTCTTCGAGGCGGGCGGTGTCACACCCGATGACTTCGCCGAGTTGATCACAGTCGACGACGCTCGCATGCTGCTCCTGGGTCGTGGCGGTCAAGCCGACTTCGTCAAGCCCTTGGGCGGCGCCCAGAACGCGGAGTTGATGCAAGATGGCTGGTACCCGATCCTGGGTGCAACCGACCTGATCGCCCTGCTTCCGCCCGGTGACCCCCGGGGCGCAACCGGGATCGGCCACACTGGCTTGGGAGCTCGAGCCAGCCACTACGCGGAGGACCCCGACACGTTCCTGAGGGTCGTGAGCGTGATGTTCCGCGTGATCGACGCCGTCAAGAGGGACGTGGCCGAAGGTACGGATGACGCCTTGGCCAACATCCTGCCGGTGCTCGAGTCGGCTGCCGCGGTGGAGATCGGCATAGACGGTCTGAGGATTATCTACGGCCAGATCGACCCCATGAAGTCCTTCGAGGAGCAGACCGAATACTGGGACGACGAGAGCAACCCGTTCCACTACAAGAACGTCTACCGTCCCCAGATCGAGGCAGCCCAGGAAGGCGGCATCCTGCCAGCCGACGAGGAACTCGACCCGTCCCTGGGGTTCGGCCTGGCTGAGGAGATCTACGACGCGCTGGTCGAACTACGAGACCAGTACGACTCGATGGTTTCACAGGCAGGAAGCCTGGAAGGGCCATACGCCGAGATGGCCGCTATCGCAGCCACCCACTACGAAAACCGCAACTACCTCGACGCGGCTCGGATTCTCGAGACCGCAGTCGGAGGCGGTTGCTAACCCCCATAGAGAGCTAGAGGCGGGAGATTGGCGTCCGCAGGGTATCCGAAAGTATCCCCTGCGGGCGCCGTCTCCCGTCCTCGCGCTCGGACAGGTGTTCTGGTCCGGGGTGACCACGAGATTCGGGGATGGGGAAGGAGCTACCGGTCCCCGATTGACAACCTTGGATCAGAGCGTAACTATCGACTCGAACCTCGTGCCATCTATCGGTTGATCGGGCAGGGGTGCCGCAACGACGCCAAAGGGAGTAGATTTCCGAGGCAGACTCGATCCGGAACCCGCAAAGCCTGAAAGGAGGCGGTTGATTAGATGCAGGGTGTTGACGGCTCCGGGACAGGGTCGCCGATCGACCCGCCGCCGGCGATCGAACTCAGATCGGTCACCAAGACCTTCGTCCTAGAGTCCGGGGAGGAGCTTACTGCTGTGCGGGATGCCTCCCTCACGGTGGCCCGGGGGGAATTCGTTTGTGTGGTCGGCCCGTCCGGACACGGAAAGTCAACCCTCCTGAACCTGATTGCCGGATTCATCGAACCCTCGAACGGCGAGATTTTCGTGAACGGAAAACCCGTGGAGGGACCTGGACCCGACCGGGGTGTGGTCTTCCAGCGCGACACACTATTCCTATGGAGAAGGGTGGCCGCCAACATATCCTTCGGGCTCGAAGCCCGGGGCGTACCAAAACAGGAGCGCAAGGCAACGGTCGAGCGCTATCTGAAGACGGTCGGTCTTGAGGACTTTGCCGGTGCGTGGCCTCGCCAACTTTCGGGAGGAATGCGACGTCGAGTTGCGATCGCGGCCGTGTTCGCCAATGAGCCGGACGTTTTCCTCATGGATAAACCATTTGTCGGCTTGGACTACTTGCGACGCGCTCAACTTCACAAGGTTCTCCTGGATCTGTGGGCAGAGGGCGGCCATAGAGCGGTCTTCATGATCACCCACGATGTTGATGAGGCGTTGGCACTCGGAGACCGCATCCTCGTCGTGAAGGAGGGGCAGATCGTCGAAGACGTAGAGGTTGCCCTGCCCAGGCCTCGTTCCACATACATGATCACCGGTGAGGAGGCATCGATCATCCGCCGAAGTGTTGTGCTCCACTTCGGAGACCTGGAAATTGCATGAGATCCCAAGACCACGGTAGTGGCTCCAATACCAGGAGTTCCGAACGCGGTAGCTCCCGGAACGACGCTCAGGATGGAGGATCCGCCGCCAACAAGAGGGTACGCCGGATACACCCGCTCGCCGTCCTGTCGTTCTTGGCGATCATCGCGGCTTGGCAGGCCTCGTCGGTCATACTCGGCGAGACCGTCGGTTACAAACGCGTACCCGGCATCGAGGATGTAGTCCGCTCCTTCATCGAGTACGCCGGTTACTGGCAAGGTGGCCTTGGAGCCGAGTCCACCCGGACTGGTGCCGAGCCGACCAATTGGGGCGCCACACTAGGGTTGGGCCACAACACGTTAGTGACGATGCTCAGAACAATCGCCGGGTACACGATCGGCGTCGTCACTGGAATCGGACTGGGCTTCCTCATCGCTTGGTCGAAGACAGCACGGGGCTTGTTGACCTTCCCGGCCCATCTGGCACGGATGATGCCCCTCCTGGCAATGATCCCGCTCTTCGCTCTCTGGTTCGGCGATAGCCAGTTCGGCGTCCTCACCTTCATAGCCTTCGCGGTAGGCATCCTGCTGTTCGCAATCACCATCAACGCTATCGGCAATGTGCCGCTTCACTACTGGCAATACGCCAGAAGCCTTGGTGCCAGCCCCCTGCGTACGTACGCCCGCGTCGTGTTCCCAGCCGCGTTTCCCCAGCTCAGAGGTGGCCTATTGCTCGCGGTCGCTTTCTCCTGGAGCGCTGCGCTGGCTGCGGAGTTCCTAGGACAACAGGTCGGGCTCGGCCACGTCCTCCAGAGCGCTCTCTATTACGCGTCCACTGACGTAGTGGCGCTCACAGGCCTGGTGGTGATCGTGTTCGCAGCGGTTACCTACCTTGCCGCGAACAAGACCCTCGCATGGCTGACCCGCTGGGCGGAATAGCGTCCTCCGATTTGAGCGGCCTGTACCGCCTCTTGCGGGTGGTGCGAAGGGCAACATGAATACGTTTCCGGTCACATCATAAGGAAAGGGGTCGTAGATGGCCTTCGAATTTGTCCATACACCCGGGCCACCAAGAGATCTGGTGGGATACGGCAGCCGGTTGCCCAAGGTGAGGTGGCCGCACGACGCTCATGTTGCCGTGAATATCGTCGTGAACTACGAGGAAGGTTCCGAATACTCATTTCCTGCCGGAGACGGGGGCAACGAGCACCATGGCGGCGAAGAGAGCTACCCGTTCCCGGATGACAAGAGGAACCTCGCTCAGGAGACCATCTACGAGTACGGAAGCCGGGCCGGCATCTGGAGATTGTTGAGGCTCTTCGACGAGTACGACGTCAACGCCACCATGTTCGCCTGTGCGGCGGCCTTCGAACTGAATCCCGAGGTTGCGACCCTATCCAAGGCAGCCGGACACGATCTCATGTCCCACGGATGGAGATGGAGCGAACACTGGCGGCTTAGCCGGGAGGAGGAGGCCGAACACATGCGGCTGGCGATAGAGTCCTTCGAGAGGACATGGGGGGAGCGCCCGCGTGCCTGGTACTGCCGGTACGGCCCCTCGGTACACACCCGCGATCTAGTCGTCGCCGATGGTGGGTTCACGTACGACTCCGATGCTTACAATGACGACTTCCCGTATTTCGTGACCGTTAGGGGGCGGCAACACCTCGTTGTGCCCTACAGCCTTACCTACAACGATCTGCAAGGGACCTTGAGTCCGGTCGACTTCCTCGAGTACCTGAAGCGAGGGCTCGACGAGCTATGGCGGGAAGGCGCGGCCGGATATCCGAAGATGATGTCGGTGGGTCTACATCCCCGTATCGTGGGGCAAGCCGGGCGAACATCGGCACTTAGAGAGTTCATAGAACACGGGCTGGCCTTGGGGAACGTTTGGTTCGCACGGCGCATGGACATCGCTGAGTGGTGGATCGATCACCACGAGGAGTTCACGGCCTAGGACGTGCGGTTGGACGAGCCGCCCGCCGAGGCACCGCACCGAGGGAGCACCTTGATAGGGATCGACAGCCTAGCCGAGCGATGGGATCGGTCAAGGGAGGTGCTGAGGGCCGCCGGGTGGGCCCGGTCATCGTCTACGCGTCCGGGGTATTGGGGCGGTACGGGTTAGCCAATTACCTGACTGGAACGTTTCCGGATCCCAAGGGCACGTATGTCGTATTCGGGAGCGAGGTTCCGCCGGTGATCGTTGCCGCAGCTCCCGGGGAACGCCTCAGGTGGGAGCGCTACGGCAATGCCCTCGTGGAGATCGCCTACCCGGCCGGGCCGTCCCGCCGCGCCCGGTTGGAGCGTGTCACGGAACTGATCAATGCGCAGGAGGACAGCGGGCCTCCCGCAGCAGCTGCCGGAGGAATGCGCGGTTTACCGTGGAAGGACCATCAGTGCTTGACCGAGCTTCTCGGGATAGCCGACCTCCCCGACGTATCGGCCCTATTGGACGACGTCAAGAGGTTCAAGACGCCTACCGATCTCAAGGGGATGAGATCCTCGGTAAGGATGGCCGAGGACGCGCTCGATCGATTCGTCACTCGAGCATATGCCGGAATGACCGAACTTAAGGCCGCGGCCATGATCGAGTCCAAGCTGCGGGAGGAAGGAGCGCTTACATGTCTTGTCGAGGTAAGCGCCGGACCATATCTGAGCCAGGTGCCAACCCATCGACCACTCGAACGGGGTGACCTGATCACGGTTTTCGTGGAGGCTGCCAATGCAGACGGATACTGGGTCGAACTGGGGGCACTCGTCGGATTCGGCCACATTGCTGCTGACCGGCAAAGCTTGGCGGAGAAGACTATCGACACTCTCCGGCAGGCCGAACGCTACGTTGTCCCGGGTTCGCGGGCTTCCGATCTTGCCTACCGGATCGGCAAGTTGGTGGAGGCCAGCGGCAGACCCGCTTTCGGATACGGACATGGCGTAGGCGTCGATGAGGAGCCGCCAGTGGTTTCTCCATATGACCATACGCCCATTGAGACGGGAACGACCATCGCGCTGCACCCCTCAATCCTGACACCTGGCGATCAAGTCTCGCTCGCGGTGGCCAACACCTACTCACTGGACGAGCACGGCGCCGCACCTCTTTCGAACCATCCGTACAGGATCTACGGCGTTCCCACGTAGCAGTGGAGCCCGGATTGCTAACATTTGCTCGGATCGAGACGGGGAATCCACCATGACAGCACGAGGTCGATCCGCGGTAGGAAGACGACGTAACCTGTCGAGCCATGTCCGCCAATTGACACTGGCAGCCCTCGGCCTGGGTCTGATGCTGGCGGTTTGGTCCCTCGCCGCAGCAGCAACCGAGCCCGTGAGAATCCCCTCCCCAATCCTCGTATTCGACGCTATTCGCCAGAACCTGGTCGAGATTCGCGCCCTCGAATTCGCTTCGTTCGGCACCGGGGGAATCATCCAGAACCTGACGTATACGGCTGTCAACGTGCTCATTGGCGTTGCGACCGGAGCGGGTGCTGGGTTTGTGATCGGGCTTCTGATCGGCCGGGTTCGGCTGATACGCAACCTTCTCGAACCACCGCTGCTCTTCGTCGGAACCGTCCCGGTGTTGGTGCTGCTTCCGTTTCTGTCCCTCTGGTTCGGCACCGGGCGCTTAGCCACGAACGGGATGGTCATCTTCTACACGATGGTTACGGTCGCGGTCGTCACCCAGCAGGCAACTACCAATATCTCCAACCACTATGACAACTACGCCTTGAGTCTTGGCGCCAGTTCCACCAGGGTTCTTCTCCAAGTCGTAAGGCCGGCTGTGATACCGGAGGTTCTGGGGGCGGTTCGGGTTGCCCTGGCATTCGGTTGGGGATTCCAGGCTATCGCCGAGGTTCTGGGTGGCCAGATAGGTGCGGGAAGGGTAATTCGCGTCTACGCACAGTACGCGGCGACCGCCGAGATTCTCTCCATCGTCTTCTCCGTCGGTATCCTCGCCGTTGTGGTCGATGGAATTGTCGCCGGTATCGGCAGATGGGTGGTTCGGTGGCAGGAGTGACTGTTTGTAGATTCTGGACATAGCTAATCGTATTATGTCAGAAATCTGGGAACGGTCTCGAAGGAAATAGAATGGCAATGTTGATGAGTCCCGAAGCGATAGCGGCTTCTCGTGTTGTGATCAACGAAGTCCTGGGTATCCAACGAAGTGAGTCCGTACTAATCACGAATGATTCTCGAGGGACCAATGAGTTATCGTCCCTGCTTGCGAGCGCGGTTTGGGAAGCAGGCGCAACTCCCATCGAACTGTTTATGCCCAAACTGGCCCGCCCTGGAATACCTATTCCAAACTTGGTTACGCACGCTGCACGGCATGCCGATGTGTGGGTAGAACTGAACGAGATTTACATTCTCGGCACGGTCGCCGATCATGCTGCCCGACAGGCCGGACTCCGCAGGTTCTACAGCCTGTCTGGTATGACAACCGATGATCTGATTCTTCTCGAGCTCAACGTCGACCGCGCCTCCCTCACGGAACTCGGGGAGCGGCTGGCGGTGTTGACAACGGGGAAGGAGGAAATCCGGATCACATGCAAGAACGGCTCCGACTTCCGAGGCAGTATCCGCGGCTGCGTAGCAACCCCTGACACGACGACAATGCCCCTCGGGCAGACACACATCTCTCCCGTCGAAGAATCCGTGACAGGCCGTCTGGTGTTCGACGGAACGGCCTTCCCTCCCGAGTCCATAGGGACAATCGCAGAGCCGATCACCGTCGAGTTCTCTGAGGGCCGATCTCTCGTCGTCTGCGACGGGCGCCACGCCGAGGTTCTGGCTAGCTGGCAGGAGTGGAATGAGGATCCTGGGATATACCGGCTCAACCATGTGTCATACGGCTACCACCCAAACGTGCCGCTCCCTACGGGTCGCCTCGTGGCCGATGAAAGGGTCTTCGGGTGCCTGTGCGTAGGGTTTGGTCCACCGCAGCCCTATACGAGTCACTCTGATCTCACCATCCTTCGACCTGACGTATTCGTTGATGGCGAACCGGTACAGGTCGATGGGCGGTACGTCGATAGGGATGTCCGCCGACTCGCTCGCTCGCTCAGAGCACCTGGGTATTGATCCTCTCGTGAACTTGACATGCGCGTATGTTTGTCAAGTAGGTTCGGGGCGCGTCCGAGGAGTCGTTAGATTCGGCGTTCGATTCCGCGTTGGCTCTGCGCTCCGCCCGCATACACGACACACTCCGAAGCGTTAACAGGCCCTGACTACAGGAACGGCAGGACGGCCTCGACCAGGCCGGCGGGGTTGTCGACCGGGATCACGTGGGTGGTGTCGGTCACTTGCACGAGGGTGGCGTTGGCCATGCGGCCGGCCATATCCGACATGACGTCGAAGTTCACGAAGCTGTCCGCTGCGTGCACCAGCAAAGCGGGCGTCTCCATTCCTTCCAGGCGTTCCCAGTGGTCGTCGGAGCGGAAGGGCCAGCGCTCGAAGAAGAGTGGATCGTGCTTGGGGGCCAGGCGTCCCTCGTCGACCGGCCGGAAGCTGGTCAGCGCAGTCAACTCCAGCATCTCCTCGGGGGCGTTGGGGAATGCGAACCCGAGTCCGGTCCGCACCTCGCCGTGGTCGGCGTGGCTGGTGGGTCGAGGGAAGAGGTCGGTCTCGCTCTGAGCAAACGACGCCTCCACGTCCACCACCACGATGCTTCCGACCCGGTCGGGGTTCTCGGCCGCGTACTGGATGGCCACGAGGGCGCCCCAGGACGAACCCATCAGGTCAACGCTCTCCTCACCAAGAGCTTCGATAAGGGCTCCCAGGTCCGCCACATGGTCCGAGGTCGTGTAGTCGTGGGTCGGCGACCACTGGCTCTCGCCGTAGCCGCGGAAGTCGAGGGCCACCACCCGTCGCCGGTCACCGATACCGGCCGCCACAGCCTTCCAGTTCCAAGCGTTGCCTATCACGCCATGCATGCATATGAGGGACGTCCCCTCGCCTCCGTAGTCCAGGTAGTGCAGGCGATTGCCTGCTGCGCCGGTCGTGTAGCCATGTCGAACGCTCGGCGTCTCCATCTCTTTCCTCCTTGATGTGTGGCGGACGGGCTCGGTTGCTCGCTCGGTGAGTTTGATCATATCTATTGCATCGATGGGTCAATCGCAGCGGCCCGGCCCGGATTCCCACCCAGATTATTACCACCACCAATATCAATTCGGCTAATGTGGGAGGACTAACCGGCATCGAGAAGGCGGTCTGTATGGGTGTACTAGACGGCAAGGTGGTCATCATCACCGGCGGGGCTCGCGGGATCGGCCGCGCCTACGCCCTCGGTGTCTCCGCGGAAGGCGCCGGCGTGGTGATTGCCGACCTGCTGGACGGCTCGCCGGTGGCGGAAGAACTGGCGGTCGCCGGAGGGGAGGCCGTCTCCGTCTCCACCGACGTGAGCGACGAGGCGTCCACGGTGGCCATGGCTGAGGCCGCCATGGAAAGGTTCGGCCGGATCGACGTGCTGATCAACAATGCCGCCATGTTCTCGGAGACCACCCGAGGGCCCTTCACGGACCTCACCGTCGCCGAATGGGATCGCGCCTTCGAGGTCAACGTCCGCGGAGTCTGGCTGTGCACAAAGGCGGTGTACCCGCACATGTCTGCCCAAGGCTCGGGCAAGATCATCAACATCGCTTCCAATACGGTTTACAAGGGAACGCTCGGCTTCCCCCATTACGTGGCAAGCAAGTCCGCCCTGCTGGGCCTCACCAGGTCCCTGGCCAACGAGTTGGGTCCCGAGGGCATCACGGTCAACACGGTTTCGCCGGACCTGATTCCCAACCCGGATCTCCGCCCCACCGACTCCACCAGCGACCCCTTCGTGGTGTCGGGCCGGGCCATCCGGCGCACCCAGGTGGCTGACGACATGGTCGGAACGATCATCTACCTCAGCTCCCCGGCCTCCGATTTCGTCACCGGTCAGAGCCTGCTGGTCAACGGCGGCGCCTTCTTCCTCTGAACGTGTACCCGGGCGCCGAACGCAAAGGCAGGTGAGAATGCCCAAGCCGAGCATGCAGGACCTCGCTGATCCGTTCGTGCCGGAGCGCGACTCGAAGTGGTACCGGGCCATGTGGCACTTCTGGCATCCCGTCGCCTACAGCGGCGAAGTGGTCGAGGGCGAGATGATGCAGGGCCTGCTCCTTGGCGAACGCATCCTCCTCGTCCGCCATGAGGGGACGGTCCGGGCGTTCATGGACGTCTGCAGGCACAAGGGGGCGGCGCCGTCGCTCGGCTGGATCGAGAACGGTTGCATCAACTGCCCCTACCACGGTTGGGCCTACGACATGGAGGGCAACCTGGTCAACATCCCCTCCCGTCCCGAGCTGAACGGGATACTCAAGGTCAACTTGGAGCGTTACCAATGCCGGGAGAGCGCCGGAATGATCTGGGTCTCGCTGGTCGATGAGCCCTGGGGTGACCCGCCGGGTCTGGCGGAGTGGGACGACCCCGACATGCACTGGCAGTCACCGGCCTACTACGACTGGAGAACCAGCGCCCCGCGCCGTCTCGAGAACTTCGTCGACTTTTCCCACTTTCCCTTCGTCCACGAGAACATCCTCGGCACGCGGGACAAGGCCGAGGTGGAGGACCATGAGGTCTGGCGGGAGGGGCAGATGCTCCGCTTCGACCGCTACGTCGTGGAGCCCAACGACGAGACGATGAAGGGGATCCTCGGCATCTCCGACGACATCGTCACCGTTCTCAACCGCTACTACCTGAGCCTGCCGGGCACGATCTATCTCCTCCGGATCTTCCCCAACGGCAAGCGCTACGGGCTCTACATGGTCTCCTCGCCCACCGGGCCGGCCACCTGCCGGAACTTCTGGCACATCGGGTCGGACTTCGCCCAGACCGACGAGGACCTGGCCTTCCTCATCGACTTCGAACTGATGGTGCTGGACCAGGATCAACCCGTGGTCGAGTCGCAGTGGCCCGAGCACCTGCCAGATCTGCTCAGCGCCGAGATGTACATCAAGGTGGCCGACGACGTCACCCTCGCCTACCGCTCGTGGCTGTTCGAGCTGGCAGCCGATTTCGTGAACCAGTAGCCGGTAGGGGAGAGGACGCCGGCGGAGCGCCGGATTCGAGCCTATGAAAGGATTGGAGGGCTCATGGGCATGCTCGAAGGCCAAGTCGTAATAGTGACCGGCGGCGCCGGTGGGATAGGGAGCGCCTACTGCCGAGGCCTCGCGGCGGAGGGGGCTTCCCTCGTAGTCGCCGACCTGGTCGACGGATCAGGGGTCGTCGCCGAGGCCGAGGAACTGGGCGCCAGGGCCATCTCGGTGCAGGTCGACGTCAGCGATGCCGCCTCCACCGAGGCGATGGCGGCCGCCACCGTCGACGCGTTCGGCCGGATCGACTCCCTGGTCAACAACGCGGCCTTCTACCTGTCGCTCACCCAGGGCCCGATGGAGGAGATCTCGCCCGACGAGTGGGACAAGTGTTTCGACGTCAACGTCAAGGGCTCCTGGCTGTGTGCCCGGGCCGTTGCGCCGACCATGCGGGCCCAGAAGAGCGGCAAGATCGTCAACATCGCATCGATGACCGTCAACGACGGTACCCCCGGGTTCCTCCACTACGTGGCCTCGAAGGCAGCCATCTGGGGACTCACCCGGTCGCTGGCCCGCGAGTTGGGCGAAGACGGTATCTCCGTCAACACCCTGACCCCCGACTACATACCCCACGACGCCGATTACGCGGCCAAGCAGCCGCACGTCGATGGGCTGATCATCGGTCGCCGGGCTTTCAAGCGGTCCCAGGTGCCCGACGACATGGTCGGGACCCTCCTCTACCTGGTGAGCCCCTGGTCGGATTTCGTGACCGGCCAGAACATCTGGGTTAACGGAGGCTCCGGCTTCCACTGAGGCAGGCTGGCGGCCGGCGCCACCAAGCGACCGGTCAGCGGTTCTCGTAGTCGGGGTACTTCCTCACGGTCACCGGTTGTCCGGAGGCCTTGCGGCTCCGGTACCAGGACTCGAACCGGATCATCCACTCATCGGAGCGGGCGATGATGGCTTCCTCATCAAGGAAGGTGAACTCCCCGTCCCGCATCAGGAACGTGCCGTCGACCATGGTGTCCGCGGCGAGCGTGCCCGCGCACTTGGTGACGATCCAGTAGAGGAGATTCCCCGCGTTGAGGGGGTAGAGGGTCGTGTTCCGTCGCAGGTCCACCGTGATGATGTCGGCGCGTTTTCCGGCCTCGAGCGTCCCGATCTTGTCCCCGAGCCGTAGCGCCTCGGCGCCCCCGATCGTGGCCATCTCTATGGGCACCCACGGTTCGAACTGCGCCTCCTGGTCCAACGGGACGACGGCGTTGACGAGATAAGCCGTGTAGATGTTGTCGAAGATGTTGCCCGCCGGCATGTCCGTTCCCAGGCCCAGCGTGACGCCGGCCTCTCGCAGCGCGGGCACGTCGGCGACGCACCCGTGGTAGGTGGCGTTGGACTGCGGGTTGTGCGAGATCGCGACTCCAGCCTCGGCGAATACCTCCGCTTCCTGGCGGTTCACCTGGTCACAGTGGAAGAACAGAGTCCGTTCCTGGAGGAGGTTCCTGGCCTGGAGGTAGGCGACCGTTCCTCCCCAGGCGGCGTACTGGGCGTCTGACATCTCACGGTCCTCGGGACAGTTGAGCAGGTGGGTGACGAAGCCGACGTCGTAGCGTTCGGCCAGTTCCATGCAGCCGAGGAGAAGCCGCTCCGTACACGAGTAGGTGCAGTGGGGGTGGGTGGCGACCTGGATCCTTCCATCTTCGGCGTTGTGGTAGTTCCGGATCGTTTCTTCGGTCTGGGCGAGGTACCCGTCATCGTCAAGGCCGTCACCGAGAAGGACATTGCTGACGGTCTGGGGATGGATGATGAGCCGCATCCTCGACTCGACCCCGGCTCGATACGTGTCGTCCGGAAACGGGAAGGCGCTCGTGATGGTGGTGGTGCCGTGCTTGATGGCGTTACACATCGACAGCAGGGTCAGGTCATAGGTGCTCTCGCTTGATACCCAGGTGTAGGCGGGCCAGATGAACTTCTCCAGGCATTCGGAGATTCCCGTGTATTCGAGGGACGAAGGATCGATGCCGGGAAGCAGGTTGAGGGCGTAATTCGCGAGGTGGTTGTGGGTGTCGATCAGCCCGGGCATGACGAGCTTGCCACTGCAGTCGATGACCTCGCCCCCCTGGGCGCGCACCTCGGCACGGGGAGAGTCCGTGGGCCCACCGACCGCCTTGATCACAGGACCATCGACAAGTACCCAACCGTTCTCGATTACACCCTCTGGGTTCGGTTCGGCGATCAGGAACCGGCAATTGTCGAACAGGATCACGTTTTAGCCTCCCTCTAAGACCGGGCCACGCTCAACCGGGCGGTGTCTCCATGGCGTGAGGAGACCCGTAATGCCGGCCCGTTCGATCAACTCGGCGGACCGGGCGCGGGCCTCGGCGATCACCTCTGCCTCGTCTACCTTCGTGGAGGCGCCGTTCTCGTATATCACCTCGCCTCCCACGATCGTCATCACCACGTCGGAACCGCGGGCCGCGTAGACGAGCGTGGATATGGTCCGGTTGAGCGGTTGGAGATGGACCCGGTCGAGATCTACCACCGCTATGTCAGCGAGCTTGCCCGGCGCGAGCACACCAGCATCGATGTCCAGGTAACGGGCGCCCTCCCGGGTGGCCAGCTCCAGCGCCTCCTCGGACCGCAACGCGGTGGGATCGAGCGTGGTCAGCCTCTGGACGAAGATCGCCTGCTTCATCTGCTCGAACATGTCCTGGCGGTGGTCGCAGGCGGAGCCGTCGGTGCCGAGCGACACCACCGCGCCTGCCGATCGGAGGTCTCCCATCCTGATCGCTCCGTCGGCCATGTAACAGTTGGACGTGGGGCAGTGCGTCACGCCCGCCCCGGCCTCACCGAGGTAGGACACCTCCTCGTCATCGAGCCACACGCCGTGGGACAGGGCCGCTCGCTCGTCGAGGATCCCCGCCCGCTGCATCCAGACGACCGGACGCTCCCCGTAGCAGGACACGTACGCGGCGGGATCGGTCTGCGGCGCCGAGCAGTGGTAGTGCCAGCGCGCGTCGAGTTCGTGGGCGAGCGCCACCGAATCGATGATCAGTTGCCGGTCTATGAAATTGCCGTCAGGTGCCGGCCACACCCCCACCTGCCGCCCGGCGGTAGCTTCGATGGCGGCTCCCGTGATCTCCAGTTCCTCTTCGGGGGACAACTCGAAGAGGTAGTCGGGGATGTCGTAGTGCCGGGTCACCTCTGCCGGCGCTCCGTATATGCCCCGGGCCACGACCCCGCGCAGGCCTACCTCCTCGATGGTTCGCGCCACTCCCACCGTCGTCTCCAGGTCGACCGGGGCGTAATGGTCGTCTACCACCGCGGTCGTTCCGGCCCGCGCCGCCTCCAGGGCGGTCAGCCTGATCCCGGCCCATGCCTGCTCTCGGGTGATCTGCCGCGCGTAGGGCCACATGAAGTCGCTCAGCCATGGGTACAGGGACATGCCCTCCCCGAGACCCCGGCCCAGGCTCTGGAATAGATGGGTATGGCTGTCCACGAAGCCGGGAAGGACCGCCTTGCCGGCGCAGTCGATCACCCGCTCGGCCCGGTAGCCGTCCAGTTCGTCGGGCGTGCCCACGGCGACTATCCGTTCCCCGCTGATCGCCACCGCTCCCGGCTCGTGCACGGCGCGCTGGTCGTCAACGGTGATGACCGATCCCCCCGTCAGCAGCAGATCGCAAACAGTCCGGTCGCTAGAAATCATCCGCTTTGCTCCTCCCCGAGCCACATCGTGCCATTATGGTTCAGAATATTGATGGTGTCGATAACCAATCCGGCGCCGTCGGACAAACAGAGTCAAGTATCCGCCTGGGAGGAACGGGGTGAGACCATGAGATCACGACTAGGCATCTTCAGCATTGCCGCAGCCCTCATGCTGGCGGTGGCGGCCTGCGGGGAGGATCCGGAGCCGGCTGCGACGACGGCGGCGCCCACGACCACTGCTGCACCTACTACAACCGCCGCGCCCGAGCCGGAGGCGCCATCGGTGATGCGGGTGGCCTTCATCGCGCCGGACCCAATCGACGACCCGTGGTACCAGTCGATGTTGCACTCGCTGGAACGTCTCGCCGAGAAGGCGCCCTACGGCCTGGAGATCTCGACCGAATGGTTCGAGAACATCGAGTACGGTGACAGCGAGCGGATCTTCCGGGATCTGGCCGCCAGCGGCAATTACGAGATGATCTTGGGTAGCAGCACGTACAGCGACGCGGTCTCAGCGGTGATGGGCGACCACCCGGACGTCGCCTTCGTCTATGCGGGGTCCGGCAATGATCCGCTGGGCGCCAACGCCTTCTGGATCGATACCTTCATCCACGAGCCCGCCTACCTGACGGGGGTCGCGGCGGGTATGATGACCGAGACCGACAAGATCGGCGTCGTCGCCAACTTCCCGTTTCCCAACGTCAACGCCCCCATCAACGGGTATCTTGCCGGTGCGCGGTCGGTCAACCCCGATGTGGACTTCGAGGTCACGTTCATCGAGAGTTGGTGGGATCCCGCCACCGCCAAGGAGGCCGCCGCGGCCCAGATCGCGGCGGGCGCCGACGTGCTCTACGCCATCGTCTTCGGTGTCTTCGAGGCTGCCGAGGAGGCGGGTGTCTACGGGGTGGGCGACCTCATCGATGTTCAGTTCCTTGCGCCCGACGTGGTGCTCACCAGCACTGTGGCCAAGTGGGACCAGGCCATCGAGGTGACCATCGATGCCTGGTGGGACCAGATGGCCAACGGGGTGCCCATGAACGCCCCGATGGAGCGCATCATGTTCCACATGCCGCAAGGCGGTGGCGACATCGCTCCGCTCAACGAGGCGCTAGTGCCCGCAGACGTGCGCGACAAGGTGCTCGAGGCGCGGGACCAGATACTGTCCGGCGACCTAGTGGTGGACCTCAACGACGCTCCCCCCGAGTAACCGGGGTTTCGGGGACTCTCGACCGGGGAGGCGGCGGTCACCGTCTCCCCGCCGGGGTCTGCCGGACCTGCCGATCAGAACATCCAGCCGTCGTCGCGGGACCGGACAGGAGCTTGATCAAACCTCCTAGACCGTCCGGTCTGCCTCGAACTCCTCCACCAGCTTCACCAAGCGCTCCACGTAGGACCGTACGTCATACCGATCGGCGGTGATCTGGTAGTCCTCCATGCCGCCGTGATGGAAATGGATGTGGAGCTTCTCAGCGGCGGTGAACCCGGTGGACAGGAACGGGTCGTCATACTCCTTGGCCAACTGCCGGGCGGCGTTCTTGTTGGCTCGATGGGAGTGGTAGTCCCAGCCGCGCTGGATGGACGCGGCTATGACAGCCTGGACGGACGCGCCGTAGAGCTTCTCGGCGGCCTGGCGGGTGTCGCCCACCGCGAACTCGGCCTCCGCCTGAGCCAGGAACGCCAGCGCCTGAGCCACTCGCTCCGCGACGGTGGCTTCTTGTATGACAGTCATAGCGGGGGGCCTCACTCTGTGCTGGCTCGTCCGGCATGGTCCCGCGAGCCGGAAGCTGCCGTCGAGCGCCTAATCGTATCTGTGCGGTCAACGTATCCGCTTGGGCAGTGGCGGTCAAGACCCTTGATCGCGGCCCGCCCGATGCTTCGGGAACCATCCTGCCGAAGGCAAGAGCCGTGGACCGGGCCGCTTGACAGAGTAATATAGATGCTACCAATATTCGGCTACTCGACCAGGGGAATGGAGCAGTGGTGGCGGACGGAACCTTTGACGGGATCATTGTCGGGGGCGGCTACAACGGGCTGACTCTGGGCGGTTACATGGCGCGCCAGGGCCTGCGCGTCCTGGTGCTCGAACGGCGGATGGCCTACGGCGGGGCGACCATCACCGAGGAGGTCACCAAGCCCGGCTTCTATCACAACCTGCACGCCAACTTCATCTGGTCCTACGGACCGCCCCACCAGGACTTCGAGCTGCACCGCTACGGCCTCGAACTGATGCGGGGCGAGGTCGAGCGGGCCTACCTGTTCGAGGATGGCGCCGAACTGCTCACCTACACCGACGACCCGCAGCGCACGTACCGCCAGTTCAAGGGCGTCATCCCCAAGGCCGACCTCGACACGATGGAGGATGTCTACCACCGGTTCCTGACCAAGGTGGAAGAGGAGTTCTATGCCCCGCCCAAACCCACCCCCGAGCGGGGAGTCGGGCTCGAAGGCGAGGACCGGGCCGAGTACCAGAAGATGTGCGACATGAGCGGTCGGGAGGTCCTCGACTACCTCTACGAGAGCGACCGCCTGAAGACCTGGATCGCTATGAACGCCTGCGTGCGGGGCATGCCCGACTTTGCCACCGGAGTCGGGGACTTCTTCATGCGCTACGCGGCCTCGCCCCGCCTCAGCATCGTACGGCACGGCACCGCCCAGATCGCCCATTCGCTGGCCGCGTTCTTCCATGCCAACGGAGGAATCATCCTCACCGGGTCCCACGTGGAGAAAATCGTCGTCGAGGGCGGCCGGGCGGTAGGCGTCCGCACCTCGGACGGACGGACCTTCCATGCCGAGAAGTTCGTGGCCTCTGCAGTCGATCCGCCGGCCACCTTCCTGCATATGGTGGGAGAGGAACACCTCACCCCCGAGATCGCTGAGAGATGCCGCGACTGGGAGATCGAGTACCACACCGCCTTGTTCGGTTTCCACGCCGCCTCGACCGTGGCGCCGGACTACTCGGCCAAATACTCGGAGGAGGCCAACAAGGGCCTTGCCATCTTCTTCGGGGTCAACACCCTCGAGGAACTCGACCGGCACTGGGAGGAGATCGGCAACGGTCATATTCCCTCGGCGCTGGGCGGCGATGCCGGCTGCCACACCGTGATCGACCCTTCCTACGCACCCGAGGGCGGCCACACCCTTCTGTTCTGGCAGTTCGGTCCTCCGGCCGACAAGCTGGAGAACGGCGCCAAGACCTACGACGACATCAAGGACGACCTCCTGGAACGGATGCGGGCCCGCTGGGCCGAGTACGCGCCCAACCTCACCAGGGACAACATGCTGGCTACCTACGCGTACACCCCCGACGACATCCAGAACCGGATCATCAACATGGTGGGCGGAGGATGCCGCCAGGGCGCCTACACCAACGACCAATGGGGCATCAACCGACCCTTCCCGGAGGCCGCCGGCTACCGCACCCCCATCGAAGGCCTCTACATGTGCGGCTCGGCCTGCCATCCGGGTGGTTCGATCCACTTCGGCCCGGGCTACAACGCCGCCAATGTCATCGTGGAGGATCTCGGTATGGAACGTTGGTGGCCTCCGTACCGGATCCTCGGCAAGCCGGTGCTGTCCCGTACGTGAGAACGCTGTCTCGCGCGTGAATACAAGGTGATGACCGGCCGGCCGGTGGCTATCCTTCGCTTAGTCACGCTTCGTGATCCGAGGGCCAGGGTTCCCTACAGATGCTGTCCCCTATGGGGCCTCGGGCGGAGAGAAGATCGCACTCTTGAGTGAGAAAGCGACCTAAGAAGAGGAGGATGTCCTTATGAGGAAGCTCATGGACCGCCGGGCCTATACCCTGGTGACGTTGGTGGCCGCCCTGGCTCTGTTCGCCGGTGCCTGCGGCGGGGACGACGAGCCTGCTGCTACCACTGCGGCGCCCACCACCACTGCGGCGCCCACCACCACTGCGGCGCCCACCACAACGGCCGCGCCCACCACAACGGCTGCGGCCCCGGCTACGACCGAAGCCGAGATGACGGAGCCCATGGACGAAGAGCCGATGGGTCCGACCGAGTTGGACGTGGCCATGATAATGCTGGGCACCAAGGAGGAGGGTTGGTACGCCACCTTCATCGACTCGGTCCACCGGGTGGCCGACGAGGCGCCGTACGGTTTGACGATCACCCTGGAGCAGATCGAGGAGATCTCCTACGCCGACGGAGAGCGGGTGATCCGGGATCTGGCCCAGACCGGTGAGTACGAGATCATCGTGGGGCACAGCACCTACTCGGATGCGGTCGCCGCGGTCAAGGATGACTTCCCGGACATCCTGTTCGCGTTCTCCGGGTCCGGCAACGAGCCCACCGGCGGTAACGGTTACTGGATCGACGTGTTCATCCACGAGCCCGCCTACCTGGCCGGGATCATCGCCGGGGCCATGACGCAGACCAACCACATCAGCGGGGTGGCGGCTTTCCCGTTCCCCAACGTCAACGGTCCGCTCCATGCCTTCATAGACGGCGCCAGGTTTGTGGCCACGCAGCTGGGCAAGGGTGAGATCACCTTCGATGTCGCGTACATCGAGAGTTGGTTCGATCCGGCGACCGCCCAGGAGGCGGCCGCCGCCCAGATCGCGGCGGGGTCCGACATGATCTATGCCGAGCGCTTCGGGCCCTTCTCGGCTATCGAGGAGGCAGACGGAGTGTTCGGGTTCGGACACTTCACCGATCAGCTCGGACTGTCCCCGGTGGTGTTGACCAGCGCGGTCGCCCGTTGGGACGCAGCCTTCATGGATCTGGTCGATGCCTGGTATGCCTACACGACCGAGGGTGTCGCCTACGACGCCCCGATGGAGCGGATCGTCTACACCTCGATGGTGGACGGCGGATCCTCGCTGGGCGAGATCAGCGATCTGGTTCCCGCCGATGTCCAGGACGGCGTCGCGCAGGCCGAAGCGGCCATACTGGGCGGGCTTCTGAGGGTAGAGCTGAAGACGGACCCGATCGAGTAGTCCGATAACCCGAATGGGTCCCACATCTCGGGAGCGTGCTTGGTGACTGAGACGATCCTGGCCGTGGATCGCGTCACCAAGCGCTTCCCCGGGGTGATCGCCAACGACGCCGTCACCGTCGACATCAGGCGAGGCGAGATCCACTGCGTGCTCGGGGAGAACGGCGCCGGCAAGACCACGCTTGCCGACGTCCTATACGGTGTTTACCGACCCGATGAGGGGACGGTGACCCTCAACGGCGAGCCTCTGGAGCTGCAGACGCCCGGCGACGCCATTGCGGCCGGTATCGGCATGGTGCACCAGCACTTCGAACTCGTTCCCCCGATGTCGGTGGTCGAGAACGTGGTCATCGGAACATCGGCCAGCCAATGGCTCGATCTGTCGGAGGTGAGGGGCCGGCTCAACGAGTTCTTCCGCAACTATGACGTCGAGATCGATCCGGACGCCGAGGTGGGCCGGCTGTCCGTCGGAGAGCAGCAATGGGTCGAGATATTCAAGACCCTCTACTTCGGTGTGGAAGTCCTGATCCTCGACGAGCCGACGGCGGTTCTCACCCCCCAGGGCGTTCAGGAACTCTTCCGGATCCTTCGCCGGATGAGGGACGAGGGCTTGACCATCATTCTGATCACCCACAAGCTCAAAGAGGTCATGGAACTGTCGGACCGGGTGACGGTATTGCGCCTCGGCAAGGTGGTCGGAACCGTCAACACGGCCGATGTCCAGATGCGCGACCTGGCCCAGATGATGGTGGGACGGGAGGTGCTGTTCCAGTTCGACAAGGAGCGGTCCGATCCAGGCGAGCCGGTCCTCGAAGTGGACGGGATCCATCTCCCCAGCGTTACCGGTCGGGGTTCTCTGAAGGGTCTTTCCCTCACGGTCCGCGCCGGGGAGGTGGTCGGCCTCGCCGGTGTTTCCGGCAACGGCCAGAACGCCCTCTTCGATGCCCTGGTGGGGGTCGAGAAGCCCTCCAGCGGAGGCATCCGGATCGGTGGGGTGGACACTGCTGAACTATCCGCCAACCGGATCGCGCAGCTCGGAGTCGCCAGCGTTCCGGCCGATCGTATCGCGCAGGGTCTCCTGATGGACTTCAAGGTCAAGGAGAATCTGGTGCTGGGCCGTCATCGTTCGAACCCCTTCTCCCGAGGTGGGCTCCTCAACCGGGGCGCCATCGACGGCTTCGCCAACAAGTCGATCGAGGGATTCGACATCAGGACCCCCTCGGCGTCTCAATCCACCCGTACCCTCTCGGGTGGCAACCTGCAGAAGGTGATCATGGCCCGTGAGCTGTCCGGAGAGCCGAAGCTACTGGTTGCCCACCAGCCCACGCGCGGGTTGGACATCTCCGCCAGCGAGTACGTCAGGCGTCGATTGCTCGAGGAGCGGGATCGTGGCGCAGCAGTGCTGTTGATGTCCGAGGACCTTGACGAGATCTTCCAGCTCTCGGACCGGATCGCGGTGATCTACGACGGCCGGATCGTCTCGAAAACGACCCCCGAGCAGGCCGACCTCGAGTCCCTCGGCCTCAGCATGGCTGGCGCCGATACGGTCGAAGCGGGATCGGCATAATGGCCGACCAGGTCACCGACCGGGCACCTTCGGATCCTCAGCCTCCCGACGGCGACCGCCGCCGGGATCCGCTGTCGATGCTGTTCCAGCCAGGAGCATGGCGGATCGAGAAGAGGCTCGTAGTCCGCCCATGGCACGAGTTCGTCACCCTGGTCGCCGCTCTGGTGGCGGCGGTGGCCATCATCGCCGGCCTGGTGCTGGTCATCGGAAAGAGCCCGGCCGATTCGTTCGCCGCCCTGTACAACGGGGCCTTCGGTACCCGCGAGTCCACCCTGGAGACATTGGTGCAGGCGACACCGCTGATCCTCACCGGCCTGGCTGCTGCGATCGCCTTCCGGGCCGGGATCTGGAATATCGGCGGCGAAGGCCAGTTCTTCGCCGGTGTCATGGGCACCTGGTTCGTCTACGACCTATGGGGAGGGCTGCCGGCGCCGCTGCTCTTCGTGTTGATGTTCATCTCCGCCGCCGTCGCGGGCGCTGCCTGGGCTTCGGTCGCCAGCGGGCTGCTGGTCCGGTACGGGACCAACGAGATCCTCACCACCGTCATGCTCAACTTCGTGATTCTCTACATCCTGTCCTACCTGCTCGCCGGGCCGTGGCAGTCACCCGACACCTTCTACTACCAGACCCAACGGATGGCGGACACCACCTACCTGCCCCGGTTCTTCAGCGTTAGCCGCCTCCACTGGGGGTTCGCCATCGCGCTGCTGGCGGCGCTGGTGGTCTACTGGCTCATCCGGCGCACCACCCTGGGATACGAGATCAGGGGGATCGGCTCCAATGTGGTCGCCTCCCGCTACAAGGGCATCAGGGTCGGTACTGTGACCCTCGCCACCATGGCCATCTCCGGCGCCCTGGCCGGGATAGCCGGCTTCGGGGAGTTGTTGGGACTCCACCATCGTGTCCAACTAGACATCGCCGAGGGCATCGGTTTCACGGGCATCATCATCGCCCTAGTGGCTCGGCTGCATCCTCTCGGCGTGATCGTGGCAGCCATACTGTTCGGCGCCCTCGTCAACGGATCCACCGCAATGCAGTACGAGACCGGTATCCCGAAGGCGCTGGTGTTCGTGATCGAGGGGACCACGCTGGCCCTGGTCCTGATCGCGGCGATTGTGTCGAGGTACCGGATCCGGAAGACCGGCTGACATGGAAGAGTTCTTCACCAGCGCCGTCATCGTCGGGATTTTCTGGGCCACGTTGCGGATCGCCACCCCCCTCCTCCTCGCCGCCCTGGGTGAGTTAGTCTGCGAGAGCAGCGGAATCCTGAACCTCAGCCTCGAAGGAACCATGACGATGGGCGCCTTTGCCGGCTTCTACGTCGCCAACGAGACGGGTAGCACCGTGGCCGGTCTGGTGGCTGCCGGTCTCGGTGGTGCGTTCCTATCGCTCATCATGGCGCTGATGACCGTCACCGCCAAGGTGAATCAGGTGGTGGCCGGCTTGGCTCTCAACATCCTGGGTCTCGGTCTGGCCTTCTTCTGGTACCGGTCCATCTACGAGGCCGAAGGGAGCATCGACATCCCCACAGTCGAGACGATGGCGGCTCCCTGGGAGTTCTTCCCCATTCCCTGGCTCACCATCCTCGCGCTCGTGATGGTCCCGGTCGTCTGGGTGTTCCTCTACCGGACCAAGTACGGGCTCGAGCTACGGAGCGTCGGGCACAATCCCGAGGCGTGCGACATGCGCGGCGTGGGCATCATCTCGCGCCAGTACGTGGCGGTGGTGTTCGGGGGAGTGATGGCCGGCCTGGCCGGGTCCTTCCTCTCCCTTGGATCGACCGGCCTGTTCTTTCCCGACATCATTTCCGGGCGGGGTTGGATCGCGCTTGCGATCGTGATCTTCGGGAATTGGAGGGCCACCTGGGTGCTGGTCGGTTCGTTGCTATTCGGATTCCTGGAGGCGACCCAGCTCGCTCTGCAGGCAAGCGATGTCGACCTTCCCTACCAGCTTCTGCTGGCTTTGCCCTTCGTTCTCACCATCGTGGCCCTGGTCTTCAACCGCAGCCGGTCCAACGTTCCCCTGTCCCTCACGATCCCGTACCACCGGGGCGAGCGCTAACCGAGGGGTTTGTCCCCACGGCGCCCGTCCTGCGCCGCCGCTTCCCAGACAGATCGCCGGCCGGCGTGTTAGATTACATCAATAATTCTGCGTAGCAGGGTCCTGTTCGAGGTTGATTCAGGAGGTCTGGCAGGCATGACGGTAGACAGTCCCATGCGCATCAACCCGATGATCAGCCATCGGGCCGCACACATCGGGAGGGCGGTACTCCGCCGCGAGGACCGATCTCCCCTTACCGGCCGCCGCCGGTACGTGGCTGATCTCCGTCTACCCGGCATGCTCGAGGTCGCCTTCGTACGGAGCCCGGAGGCCCACGCTCGGATCGTCAGCATCGACACCGGGCCGGCCCTCGCCCTTCCCGGCGTGCATGCGGTGTTCACCGGCGCCGATCTTGACGATGTGGCTCCCTTCCCCCACAAGATCCTCTACATCCAGCCGGTCGGCCAGACCGCGCTGGCGGTGGACCGGGTTCGTTACGTGGGCTCGCCCTACGCGGCAGTGGTGGCGACCGACCGGTACGTGGCGGAGGACGCCGCCAGCCTCGTGGCCGCCCACACCGAGTTCGAGTCACTGCCCGCGGTGGCCGACCTGGATCAGGCCCTGGCGCCCGATGCTCCCAAGCTCTATGACGATTGGCCCGACAACTACCTGGTCAACTACCCGGCTGAGAAGGAGGAGGTGACCCGCGCCTTCGAGGAGGCCGACCACAGCTACTCCGACACCTTCATCAGCCCGCGCCAAACCGGACTGCCGCTCGAGTGCAGGGGAGTCCTGGCGGATGTCGTGGACGGGCAGGTGACCTTGTGGTCGTCGACCCAGAGTCCCCACATCGTCCGGACCACCATCGCCGAGATGACGGGCATTCCCGAGCCCCGGATCCGGGTGATCACCCCGGCCATGGGAGGCGGCTTCGGTACCAAGACCCACATCTATCCCGAGGATGTGGTCATGCCGTGGATCTCCCGCCGGATCGGCCGTCCGGTGCGCTGGATCGAGGACCGCTTCGAGAACCTGGTGTCGGCCGTCCACGCCCGGGATCAGCGCCACGACGTCGATGTGGCCTACGACGACGACGGGACCATCCGCGCCATCCGGTGCAAGGCTTACTGCGACGTGGGATCGGGGGAGATCTTCATGCCGGGAACCGCGCCGGTGTTCGTCACGGGAGGTTGCATCACGGGCGGATACGACTTCCCGAACATGGAGGTGCACCACTTCTGCGTGGTTACCAACAAGACGCCCGCCGGCGCCTACCGCGGGTTCGGCGTTCCCGAGGGCCTGCTGGTCATGGAAGGCATCATCGACCAGGTGGCCCGCCGCACCGGGGTCGACCGGGTGGAGATCCGCCGCCGCATGGTCCTCCAGGAGGACCAGATGCCCTATCTGATGCACGGAGGCGGACGGATCGACTCGGGCTCCCACGCCAAGAGCTTCGAGCGAGCCGCCGAGCTCATCGCCCGGTCGCTGGAGCGGATCCGGGCGGAGTACGCCGACGATCCCGATGTCCGAGTCGGAGTGGGATACACCAACTACGTGGAGCCCACCACCCCCACCTACCACCTCACCACCGGCCACTGGGCGGGTTACGACTCGGCGACCCTGCGGGTGGACCCGGACGGCGCGGCGCGGGTGGGTCTGGGCACCACCGACCTGGGACAGGGCACCGAGACCACCGCAGCCCAGCTGGTGGCCGATTCCCTGGGGCTGGACCCGGACGACGTGACGGTGGTCATGGGTGACACCGACCGCGCCCCCTACGGGTTGGGCGCCTGGGGAAGCCGCTCCGCGATCGTGATGAGCGGCTCCATCCTCATGGCCGCCGACCGGGTGATGGTCAAGGCCCGGGAGATCGCCGCCCACATGCTGGAGGCCGCGGCGGAGGACGTGGTGCTGACCAATGGCGAATTCCACGTCGCGGGGAGCGAGGCGCCGTCGGTGAGTTGGTCCCAGGTGGCGACGGCGGCCTGGGTCCGTACCGTCGACCTGCCGCGGGGGATGGAGCCCGGCCTCGAGATGTCCGGGTACTTCGAGCCACCCGAGCTCGAGCACCTACCCGATGCCAGCGGCAAGGTGAACGCCGCGGCCAGCTGGTCGAACGGCGCCCATGCGGGGGTGGTGAGCGTCCGGATCAGCACCGGAGAGCTCAAGATCGAGGACTACGTGGTCGTCCATGACTGCGGCACGATGATCAACCCGATGATCATCGACGGCCAGGTCCAGGGGGGTGTCGCGCAAGGGGTGGCCGGCGCCATGTACGAAGAGTTCCAGTACGACCCGGAAACGGCCTTGCCCCGCTTCGCCTCCTTCATGGAGTACCTGTACCCCACCTGTTCGGAAGTGCCGGAGATGACCATCGAGCACTTCGAGACGCCCGCGCCCGAGCAGCCGCTGGGGGTGAAGGGATGCGGGGAAGGAGGGACCATCGGACCGGGAGCGGTGGTGGCCTGCGCGGTCTCGGACGCCCTGGCCGATCTCGGTGTGGAGATAAAGGCCACCCCGGTCACGCCCTCGGCCATCCGCCAAGCGATCAGGGAAGCATCCGGTCCGGGGGGTGGCGCATGAAGCCCGCCGCATTCGACTACTACCGCCCCACCACCGTCGAGGACGCCTTGGCCGCCCTCGGTACCTCGGAAACGGCCAAGATCCTGGCGGGCGGGCAGAGCCTCATTCCCTCCATGAACTTCCGGCTCGCCCAGCCCGACCTACTGGTGGACATCGGCGGTGTGGAGGGGTTCGATCGGATGGAGGTCGGACCCGAGGGTGTCATGATCGGCGCCTCGGTCACCCAGAGCCGGGTGATGACCTCCGATGAGGTGGCGGACGCGGTTCCCGGGCTCCGCCGGGCCTTGCGCCATGTCGCCCATCTGCAGATCAGGAACCGGGGAACGGTCTGCGGAAGCCTCGCCCACGCCGACCCGGCTGCCGAGTTGCCGGCGATGGCGATCGCCTGCGGGGCGACCATCTTCATCCGGGGACCGGCGGGGGAGAGGACCGTGGATGCGGGCGACTTCTTCCTGGGCCCGTTCTGGACCGACCTGGCCCACGGAGAGATCGTCACCGGGGTTCATTTCCCGGCCGAGTCGGCGGGCACCGTGACGCTCCTGGACGAGCTGGCCTGGCGGTCGGGCGACTTCGCTATTACCGGGCTGGCAGCGGCCGTGGCCGCCCGGGACGGGGAGGCGACCGGCGCCCGGCTGGTCAGCTTCGGGGTGAGCGGGGTGGCCAGCCGCATGACCGGCGCCGAGCAAGCGGTTCTCGGCTTTGCCGGCGGGGATGACGGCTCGGACCTCTACGAAGCCGCCTACGGGGATGCCGCCGACGCGGTGGATGACATTCACGCCACGGCGGAGTACCGGCGGGAGGCGCTGGGCGCCCTGGCGGTAAGGAGCGTCCGGGCGGCACTGGCAGCCAACGGCAACGGGACGGGGGTGTGATGATGGATACCAATCCGGGCTCGCGGGAAGTCGATGTCGCTGTCACGATCAACGGCGCCCAGGTGAGGGAGCGGGTCCCGGCCCGACTGCTGCTCTCCGATTTCATCCGTGATGTGGTGGGCCTCACCGGTACCCACGTCGGATGCGAGCACGGCTACTGCGGGGCCTGTACGGTGATCGTCGACGGGGACGCCATCCGGTCCTGCTCGACCCTGGCCGTCCAGGCCGACGGAAGCAACATCAGAACGGTCGAGGACCTGGCCGACGGCGACCAGCTCACACCAATGCAGCAAGCCTTCCACGAGAACCACGCCATGCAGTGCGGCTTCTGCACGACCGGATTCCTGATGACGCTCGAGAGCGTCGACTCTGCCGACTACCAGGACAAGGAACGGGTGGTCGAGCTGCTGTCCGGCAACCTCTGCCGCTGCACCGGGTACCAGAACATCGTCACGGCGGTGTGCTCGGTATGGGGCGTGGACGACTGATCATGCCGGAGCGCGGCCCCGCTGCATGTTTGAGGAAAGGGCGCAATGTCGAGCGCCCTGACAGGTAGGGAGGACCAGCGATGACAGTCCGGCACGCGACCAGCGACTACCTCGACGTCGCCGCCGAGGACCGGCTCTACGAGGAGATGCGGGACAACTTCTGGTTCCCGGTTGCCTACTCCGATGAGTTGAAGGACGAGCCCCAGGCCTTCACCCTGTTCGAGGAGCAGCTGGTGGTGGTCCGGCTCGATGGGGCACCGCGAGTGTTCGAGGATCTGTGCCGTCACCGGGGATCGGCGCTCTCCCTAGGCAAGGTCATCAACGGTTGCGAGTTGCGCTGCGCCTACCACGGCTGGACCTACGATGCCGAGGGCCGGGTCACCCGGGTACCGGCCCGTGAGGAGCTCTCGCCGGCTTTCCGGAACGTCCGGGTTCCGTCGTACCCGACGGCAGAGGTGTCGGGCCTGATCTACACCACGCTCGGCGATCCCAAGTTCCCGCCGCCGGCCATTCCCGAGACCGAAGACCCGAGTTACCGGTTCGTGCATCTTGACATCTACGAGTGGGACTGCTCCCTGCCGCGGCGCCTCGAGAACTACTTCGACTTCTCCCACTTCGCATGGGTTCACGACGGGATCCTGGGCGACAGCAGCCAACCCCGGATCGAGGACTACGACGTGGAGAGGGTGGACGGAGAGCTACGGTTCCTCGCCGGTCCCTTCGTGGAGTTCACCGACAACGTCAAGAACAACCCCGAGTCAGGCGTCGCCGAGACCTACGAGGCCTGGAAGCGCTACCGGGTGTTCCTGCCCAATGCCATGAAGCTGAACAGCAGCGCCGGGCCCGTGGAGGACTACGTGCTCTGGGTGGCGGCGGCGCCGGTCCACCGCAAGCGAACCCGCTCCTTTACCTACGTGGGCCGGAACTATCCGGGCGAGGATGAGGACTTCCGGGCCTTCGCCCAGATGGTGACCGACCAGGATCGGCCCATCGTCGAGTCCCAACGGCCGGAAGAACTCCCCGCCGACCTGGCCGCCGAGATGCACGTTAGGGGCGCCGATCTCGGGACACTGGAGTACCGACGCTGGCTGCTCGACATCGCCAACGGAATAATCGAACCAGCCCCGGCCTGATAGCCGGGCTCATCAGACCCGCGACCGAACAGTTGAGCACCTAACCGCGCACCCTCGCTCGGGCATGCTGCTCGCTCCTCTCGGGACCTCGCGGGCGGCTGACACGGTGCCCGCTGAGGGTGGAGAAGTGGCACTTCCGACCGGGAGAGTGCTGAACGCGACCCGGACGGATCGCTCGTGGCAGGGCCGGTTGGTGTGCGGGTCTCGACCTGTTGACACGTCGCGAACCCCCTGTGTATGGTTCAAAAAAGCGCTCGGAGATCGACGTGCGTCACAGAGTAGCGACCGACATCGGTGGAGTCTTCGCCGATCCGTCCTCACAACCGTTACGCACGCCCTTCACCGGTTCGCAGGTTCCCTTGACCACCACGGACTTTGCCGGCAAGTTGATCGCGCTCCGGGAGCGTGGGAGCAGCGCCGTCGGCGACCGGGATCTTCCTCCTCCTCACCATGCTCGGGTTTGACACCTCTGTCGAAGGGAGGTGTCGCCCTAGTGGGCTGCACCGTGCTCCCCGATCATGGGACAGCTTGCCGATGAGACTCGGCGAGCAGACGATGGCGAAGTTCCCCCTACGCATCACGTCGGCGCCTGATCGGCTGACGGCGGGCGCCCGGGTCCTGGTCGGGACCGGTAGGGGCGGCAGTCAGGGTACGTCCCGCCGCCTTGTCATCCGCAAGAGAGGTACCGGACCGCGAATGTAGGTACGAGCCGCCAGGACTACGAACCGTCAGACGGAGATCTGACGATAGGAGGAGAGCCGACATGGAGAGACGGAGAAGAACGAGGTTGGTGGTTGGTCTGGCGTTGGTACTCGGCCTGCTGTTCAGTGCATGCGGTGCTGAGACCGAGACTGCCGATGCTCCGGCGACGACGAGCGCTGCCCCGGCGACGACGAGTGCCGCACCCGAGACGACTGCGGCGGCGCCGGAGACGACGACCGCTGCCGAGCCGCCGGCCACTACCCAGGCGGCTATGGAGGAAGAAGTCCACACGTTGCGGATAGCGGTCTCCGGTGACCTACCGTCGATCGATCCCATCTTCGGGCAGAACACGCTCACGAACATGACGTTGAAGAACATCTACGCGCAGTTCCTGTTCTACGAACCGCCTGAGGGTGAGGTTGGCGCGTTCGCCAAGGCCAACATCTCGAAGCGGATCGGCCGCGCAGTGGAGCGGATCGAGTATTCGGACGGCGGTCGAACGGTGACGATGCATATCCGGCAAGGGGTCACCTTCCCGACAACCGGTAACCCGATGACGGCGGACGACTTCCTGTGGTTCTACGAGCGTGCGTTCTGCGCCAAGGCGAGCACCATGTTCAACTCGAACTCGTACGGGGTGATGTCAACCGATCAGGTGGAGAAGATCGACGACTACACCATCCGCGTCACGCTCGAGAATCCTTCGCCGATAATCGAGAACCAGATCCGGGCGCAGGTGGCGGTGATACTCGACTCGGAGGCGATCAAGCCACACATCACCGAGGACGACCCGTGCGGGAACGAGTGGATCGCTCAGAACTACGCCGGCAACGGTGTCTACCGCCTCGTCGAGTGGGATCGCGGGCAGCGGATCGTGTTCGAGGCCAACCCCGCGTGGGCATGGCCCGAGCCCTACTTCGGCCGGGTCGAACTCCTGGTCATACCTGATGCCAGCAACCGGATCCTGCTGCTGGAGACCGGCGAGGTCGACATGGCGATGGACCTCGACGAACGCCAGTTGGCCCGCCTCGATGAATCGGGCACCGCCAACGTGCTCAAGATCCCGGGCCGCAGGACCCTGCGGCTCCTGTTGAACAACGAGATGCCACCGTTCGACATCCGCGAGGTGAGGCAGGCTCTCAACTACGCGGTTCCGTACGAGACGATCATCAACGACATCCTGCAGGGCACGGGCGTGCACATACCGGGCCCGGTCTCACCGAACTCGACCTATTACCAGGACTTCGGGTTCGAGGATCTGCAGAAGTACACGTATGATCTCGACACAGCGAGGGCGTTGCTGGCGGAAGCAGGCTTCGCCGACGGATTCGAGTTCACGCTGATGATCCCGCAGGGCAATACGCTGGTGGACGAGATCGCCACGTTCCTGCGGTCCGAGTACCAGAAGATCGGTGTCACCATGAACATCGAGCGGGCGACCGGCGCCGTGCTTGCCGAGGCCATGGGTCAGGCGACCGGGGACGCCTACTTGCGTGGATGGTTCACCGACTTCGTGGATGAGCCGTTCTTCCACTTCAATCTCTGGTGGAGGACCAAGTCCGTGATCAACTGGACGCAGTACACCGACCCCCGCATGGATGAAATCGTCGCGGCTCTCAAGGTCACGACAGACAAGGACGCCCAGCGGGAGCTCGCCCGGGAGGGAATGGCGCTCATCATCAACGATGCTCCCGAGGTGTGGATCGCGGGCGGAGCGACACAAGTCGCTCTGGCGCACGGTCTCCTGGGTTACGTGCACGAGCCGGACGAGTTGCCTATATGGGGCAGCCTCTACAGAGAGGGATAGGCGCCGTCGCGCCGGAGTCGAGGCTCTGAAGAACTCGGAGGGTGCTGGGAAACGTCGACAACTAGGCGTTTCTCGGCACCCTCCCGGGCATCGACGGAGCCTGAGCAGGTACCCGACCACAGGAGGTCAGCGATTGGCCACCTCGACAGAGCCTGAACTCGACGGGGACGGTTCGACCGGCCCTCTGTCGGCCGCGGGCGAACCGGCCTCCACCACCCGCGCCGACGTGTTCATTTACGTCGCCAGGAAGCTGGGAGCGCTCGTCCTGGTGTCGCTGCTCGTCGCGACGCTCACCTTCGTGGTGAGCCGGGCTACGGCAGACCCTTCCTTCTTGATGGTGGGCCAGGACGCCACCGACGAGATCATCGCCGCGCGTCGCGCCGAGATGGGTCTCGACCAACCCATGTATCGTCAATGGGCCTCGTACATGGCGGATCTGGTGAGAGGCGATCTCGGCATTTCGAGACGGACCTTCGCGCCGGTCGGTGGAGAGATCTGGGAGCGGCTCCCGGCGACTGTCGAGCTGGCAGGTGCGGCGTTGCTCCTGTCTCTGCTGGTGGCGATTCCGGGTGGTATCCGGGCCGGATTGCGGCCCGACGGTTGGGCAGATCGAATCGTCGGTTCGGTGGCGCAGCTCGGTGCTGCCATACCCAATTTCTGGTTGGGCCTGATGCTCATCTACTTCGGTTTCTACTGGCTCGGATGGTTTCCCGCACCTACGGGGCGCGGGCTGTTCGCGCTCGACTCCGAACCGGTCACCGGCATCGTCACTGTCGATGCGTTACTCGCTAGCGACTGGACGGCCGCTCGCGAGTCGATCTGGTACCTTCTGTTGCCGGCCGTCACGCTGGCGTCGGGTGTGATGCCCCCTATTCTCAACGTGACGCGCAACGCAACGGTGAGCGTCGTGAACTCGCCCTACTACGAGGCTGCGCTGTCCTTCGGGGTCTCGAGGCGAGTTGTGAAGTGGAGGCTCCTTCTCCCGAACATCGCGGCTCCGGTCATCAACATCCTGGCCATCACCATCGGGTTCCTGATGGGCGGCGCCGTGCTCGTCGAGGTTGTGTTCTCATGGCCCGGCATCGGAGGGTACGCGGTGTCCGCCATGGACAGTTCCGATTACAACCCGGTGCTCGGTGTGGTGCTCCTCGCCTCCGTGACCTATGTTTTCGTGTACCAGATCGCCGATCTCGTCACTTTTGCCATGGACCCGCGTCTTCGGATTTCGCGGTGACGGAACCACGGCAGCGGCCACCCGTGTTCCGGCCGAGAGCCGTTGCCGGGGGTTCCTGCTCAAGGTGGGACGCCGATGACGGTTGACCTACGGGAGACCCATCCGCTCCGCGCCAGGCTCGCCCGAGCCATGGTCTGGATAAGCAGGCTGCCGAGGCTACCCACCATCATGCTGGCCATCACCTTCCTGGCGGTCCTGATCGGCCCGGCGATCGTGCCGCACGATCCCCTCCAGCCCAATCCCGCCAACGTCCTAGAAGCCCCCTCGAGTAGCCACTGGTTCGGGACGAACGGCTTCGGGATGGATATCTTCTCCCGCGTGGTAGCTGCAGCCCGAACCGACGTGGGTGTAGCGGTCGCGGGGGTAACCGTCGGGGCGGTCGGGGGCTCCATCCTCGGTGCCACCGTCGCCTACACGGGTGGGTGGGTCGACGCGGTGGTCCAGAAGGCCATCGAAGTGCTCCAGTCGTTCCCGCTCTTCCTGTTCGCCCTGGCCCTGTTCGCCGCACTCGGCGACAACACTTTCAACCTCGTTGTCGTTATCTCAGCTATCAGCCTCCCCTGGTACGTGCGTGTAGTGCGCAGCGTCATTGCCCCGCTTCGGGAAGCAGAGTGGGTGAAGGCACTCCAGAACGCCGGTGCGAGCGGCCCCCGCATCGTTGTCCTGGAACTGCTTCCCAACGCCACGAGCCAGGTGCTCGGCCTCTTCGCCCTCAGCACCGGCCTGGCCATCCAGGTCATCGCTGCCTTGGCGTTCATCGGGCTCGGTGTCCAGCCACCCTTCCCCGAGTGGGGGTCCATGATCAACACCGGTGCCCCGTTCCTGCTCCAGGGAGCATGGTGGGTCTCCACCTTCCCCGGAGTCGCCGTCGTGCTGGTCGTGATCAGCCTCCACAGTCTCTCGCGTTTCTTCGACGCAGAGACGCGCGGGATCGGATAGGAGGCGCCATGCCAGTGCGACGCAGCCGGGTCGGAGCCTGATGATGGGGGAGGTGGTCTCTCTCTCCGGGGCCAGGATCCGGATAGATCGGAAGGGTTTGCCGCCCCTCTATCCCGTTCAGAACGTGGATCTGTCCGTCGGCGCAGGGGATCGCACAGCTCTCGTTGGTGAGTCCGGATGCGGAAAGAGCCTCACTGCCCGGCTGCTTACCGGGCTGCTCCCTCGCAACGCGGTGCTGGAAAAGGGATCAGCCACGTTGCTCGGCCAGTTCGACCTCCGGAAGGACTTCCCGGACGGGGTCCGCGGCCGCCGGGTCGCCATGATCTTCCAGGACCCGGTTTCCGTGCTGGACCCGATGGCGGGAGTCGGAACACAGATCGGAAGGGCGCTGGCGGCGGCGGGTGTCGCTAGGGCCGACCGGAGCCGGGTTGCCGTGGATCTGCTTGGCTCGCTGCACATCCCGGCGCCGGACGAGGTCGCTCGAAAGTACCCCCACCAGTTGAGCGGCGGGATGTGCCAGCGTGTGGCCATCGCGATGGCGCTGGCACCGAAGCCGGATCTGCTCATAGCCGACGAGCCGACCACCTCGCTGGACGTCACCACAGAGGTTCAGGTTCTCGATCTCCTCGAGGAGTATCTGGATAGTTCCGGTGCCAGCCTGATCCTCATCTCCCACGATCTGAACGTGGTGAAACGCCTGGCCGGCAGCGTGACCGTCATGTATGCCGGCCAATCGGTCGAGTATGGACCCATCACCGACATCTTGAGCGAGCCCGCCCACCCGTACTCGCGCGATCTTGTGCGTAGCAGCGTGCTCAACCGAGGTGAGTCCGCGTATTCGATCGCCGGCACGCTGCCCTCCATCGAGGAGGTCATGCCAACCTGCCCCTACCGGTCCAGGTGTAGCGAGGCTCGATCGCCATGCTCGGATACGGTCCTCGGCCAATCTCCTTCTGCAGGTGGTTTCGTGCGGTGCCTGTTCCCGGTGAAGCCGATGCACGGGAACGGTGACTGGAAACCCGAATGACCGATCACGACTCCCCGACCGGGCCTCACGACGAAGGGATGGGCACCGGACCGGGCGTGGCATCTGGGCCCGTCGTCCTGAAGGTCAGGGGGCTGTCGAAGACCTATACCACGAAACGTCTCATCGGATCGGGTAAGGGGTACCAAGCCCTATTGAACATGTCTCTGGACCTCAGAGCCGGGGAGATCCTCGGCGTGGTGGGTGAAAGCGGATGCGGTAAGTCCACGCTGGGCAAGGTGATCGCAGGTGTGGAGACCACTGCCACCGGCAGTGCCGAAGTGGGTGGCCAACCCTTGGATCTCGCGCTGGGTACCCGGTCGCGCGACCAGCGACGCCAGGTGCAGTTCGTGTATCAAAGCCCGCGGGGCTCCTTCAACCCGGCGCGGCGTGTGGGTGCGGCGCTGCGCTACAACGCAAGGCTGGCCCGGGAGGTCACGGGAGAACCGGTGGAAGGATCTCTGGAGCGGGCGGTCACATCGGTCGGTCTCGGCATGCAGCACCTGGACCGGTACCCGCACGAGCTGAGCGGCGGCCAGCTCCAACGGCTCTCGATCGGACGCGCGCTGATCACCCGACCGGACATCGTGTTCCTCGACGAGCCGACCTCGTCGCTCGACGTGTCGATCCGGGGCGAGATCCTCAACCTGCTCACGGGCCTGCGCGGGTCGATGGGGCTCTCGATGATCCTGGTGAGCCACGACCTCGATGTCATCTCCTACGTCGCAGACCGCATCCTGGTGATCTACCTGGGTCAGATCGTCGAGGAAGGGACTGCTTCCGACATCGTGGCCCGCCCCGCCCATCCCTACACACGGGCGCTGCTGACGGCCAGCAGCTTGCCGGATCCTGCCGAGCCGCTCGAACTAGCGGTTGACGTCCGGGATGCGTCTGTCGTACCGACCGGTTGCCGCCTTGCCCCCCGCTGCCCGCTCGCCGAGGGGCGGTGCTCGGAACCCCAGCATCTAGTGGCGTCTGATGGAAGATCGGTACGGTGCTGGAAGGCCGAGTCGGCGCTCTAGGAGCACCTCAGAACAGGCGCCCGCCCGTGACCCTGAGTTCCGCTCCCGACACGTAGCTCGCCTCCGGCGACAGGAGCCAGGTGACGGTCGCAGCCATCTCGTGGAGGTCCGGGAACCTTCCTAGGGGGGTCCGGGACAGGTAGTCGGCTCGGGTTTCGTCGGTGGCGCCCGCGGTGAGCGGTGTCGAAGCGAACGAAGGAAGGATGGCGTTGACCCTCACTCCGAGCGGTCCGAGTTCGTTGGCGGCGACACGCGTGGCGCCAACCAGCCCCGCCTTGGATGACACATATGCTGACTGGCCGGCGTTGGATCCGTACGCCGCCAGGCTGGAGATGTTGACGATCGCGCCTGTGACGTTATCCGGGCGCCGGCTCTCGCCGGCGACCCAGTGTCTAGCGAACAGGCTCATGGCGACTATCGCAGCTATCAGGTTCACCTCGATGACCTTGCGCACGCGATCGAATGACATGTCGACAAGCGGATCGGCGGCCCCCACGCCGGCACAGTTGACGAGCGCGGTCGGAGTGGCTGCCAGCCGGGTTACCTCGCCGAAGGACGACTCGAGCTCGCCCGCGGAGGTTATGTCGGCGCCCAGCAGCAATCCAGGGAATCCATGGTCGGTTCGGGAAGCGACGACGTCGGGGAGATCGAGTCCGGCGACCGTCCAGCCACCGGCCTGTAATGCCTCGCAGATGGCCCTGCCCATGCCGCCGAGCGCGCCCGTTACGATCACAACTCGCGCATCCCGCGCCCCGATCGATGAGCCGTCTCCACCCGGGACGATCACCTTCACGCCAGCCCACCTGCGTATTCGATCAGGCGGCGCGCGTTACCGGAGAGGATCTTACGGAGCGAGTCCTCGGGCCAGCCGAGACTGACGTACTTCTTCCATGCATCGAGGGGCTGGAAGGGGAAGGCGCTGGCGTAGATGACCTTGTCGGAGATCAGCGTCCCGGCTGCGTCCCGGAACACATGCGCGCCGGTATGGAAGGCGTAGATGGAGGCTTCGAGATAGATGTTGTCGTTCCGGTAGGCCGTGGCCACCAACTCCTCCGAGCGGGGCCAGCATCCGTGCGCGATGACCAGGCGCAGATCCGGGAAGGTGCGGGCTATCCGCTCGAACGGTCCCGGGTTCCCGTAGAACTGACCCACGAAGGGTCCAACCGTGAGGATGGCGACCAGCTTGTTGGCGGCAGCGAACTCGAAGATGGGGAACATGACCGTGTCGTCGTCCCATCCGAGCGGCTGGGCGGCGAGTGGATCCCCCGGAGGATCGAGCGCGATGCCGATGTTCCTGCTGTCCGCGGCCGCGGCGGCAAGTTCCGCCTCCCGCTCTGTGGAGTGCGGGTCGATCCCGTAGGCGGTGAACAGAAGACCCCCGGTTCCCGCGGCTGTCTCTCGTACGTAATCGTTGCTCAGGCGTGCCCAGGCGCTGCGGCGTCCCGTGAACACGCCCATCTCGATGTTCTGTCGTCGGACCTCGTTCGAGAAGTACTCCAGCGGCACGGGCGCCGGCTCCGGAATCCCGAACCGACGCCACAGCAGCGCGTATCCCGGTCCGGTGTACAGATTCATGTACTCGGTAGTGTTGGGCCGGACCCGGAAGTCGATGACCTTCATCCTGTGCTCCTATCGTCGGCTGGTTGCTTCGACATCTTCCATCCTCCACCGAATCAGGTCATCCGACGTTCGCGCCGCCATCCACCATAAGGGACACGCCCGTCATGTAGCTCGACGCTTCATCGAGCAGGAATAACACCGCCCCGGCGACATCTTCGGGCACCCCGACCCTGTTAATCGGTACCGATCCGGCCATTCGCTCGATCCACTGCTCCGCCGAAAGCCCATCGGCTTCGAACCCGGTCCTTGACATGGGCGTCAGGATCGGTCCGGGAAGCACGCAGTTGACGCGAATGCCGCGATCGGCCAACTCGACTGCGGCCGAACGCGCCAAGCCTTCGATTCCGCCCTTGGATGCGCTGTATGCGGACATTCCGGCCATGCCCTTGCGCGAGAGAACCGAGCCTACGAGGACGATCGAGCCGCCGCCCGACTCTGCCATGGTAAGGGCGCAGGCTTCCAACAGCCAGTAGGACCCCAAAAGGTTGACGTTGACAATTGCCCTGACACGGTCCCATTGCGAAGCACCGATCGATTGCCGAGCCGCTGCTCCACCGATCCCGGCGCACGTAGCGAGGCCATCGATCCTCTCAACTCGGCTCCTGACGTGGGCGACTGCCTCCTGAACGGCCGCAGGATCTGCGGTGTCGCACTCCACGAACAGCACCCGGTCGCTGCGAAGCTGGTCTTCAGGGGGCTGCTGGAGGTCGAGGATTGCGACCGACAGGCCTCTGTCCCGCAATCCCTCCACCACCGCTCTCCCGATACCCGACGAACCCCCGCTGACGATGGTGGTGCCGGGTGCCGGCGTCATCTCTGGCGGCTCACCCAAAGGCTCGAAGCAGGGTCGAGCGATAGCCGTACGCTACGTCCGGCGTGCGCCGAAGGTGCAGTCCTGATGGTGGTGGATGCCTCTCCGCCTAACCCCTTCGGCGTGATCCAACCTTCGGACGCCATCTGGAGTTCAGATCCCCAGCAGACGTTGTGCGTTCCCGCCCAGACAGCGTTGCCTGAGCGCCTCGTCCTTGAACGGAAGGGCTGCAAACTGTTCTACGCTCAGTCCAAGCGGGCGGATCGGGTAACTGCTGGCGAACAACAACCGGTATCCCAAGTAGTAGTTGGCTGCTTTGACGTATTCCTCCGCTCCCGGGCTGTTCGGAATGTAGCCGTAGAAATCGGGCACTAGGTACACGTTGGAGTTTTGAAACGCAGCCCCACACCCTTCCGTGACCCACGGCCAGAAGGCGTGGGGGACCACGATCTGCACCTCCGGGAACTTCATCGCCACTCGTTGAATGTGGACCGGCATGCAGTAGGACATATCGGGACCTACGTAGATACTGCTTGTGAGCGACAGGATCAGACCGTGCTCCGCGACCCGTTCGTATACCGGAAAGAGCGACTCATCGTCGTCGTACAAGGGCGGGTGGCACCACCCGTTGTCCATTGCGATACCCTTGAATCCGAACCCAACACACCGGTCCACCTGGTTCACCGCATCCTCGGACGAACCATCCACCGACCCGAACCCGACGAATCGTTCTGGGTAGGTAGCGACCAACTCCGCGATGTCGGAATTGAGCACCGATCCCCACGGTGCGGGCGAATTGCGGCCCATCGCTACGGCTACATCGATTCCGGCCTCGTCCATCTCCTCAATGAACGCCTTGATGGATCTGTCCTCGACGGATCGGATTGGGGGCACGTCGAGCCAAACACCGGGGGCGGTCACCGGATCGGGATTCGGATCGCGACGCCCGTGGATGTTCAGGTTGCAGAAGCTCTTGAACGGAGGCCTTACGCGGAAGTCGATGATCATGCGCTACGATCCTTCTTAGTAAGAATGTACGAGTAGCGTATCATGCTGCGCTTCTGATCAACCGGGAATCTGGAAGGCGTCACACGGTCTGGTGTCCTACAAGATTCTGATGTGATCAATAACCTTTCGGTATCTCTCCAGTAGTCTAGCATTGATGTGAGCTATAATCCGGGGCCTAGGCCGAACGAGCGTAGGAGGCGACGTGCCGACAATCGAACTCGACCATGCGGTTTGCATCGTCTCGGGCATGTGCGCATCGGTGGCACCTTCCCTGTTCCGGGTTGCGGACGACAACAGTGAGATAATCGTGCTCCAGACGACCGTCCCTGATGATCTCCTCGACGAAGCCATGAACGCGGAGTTGTGCTGTCCGGTCGAGGCGATCCGGGTGGTGGACGGCTAGTAGGGCTCCGCCGGGTCTGCCGGCGCCCCATGCCGGCATGGCGGACCGAACGATGGGGAGGTGACGTGGTACAGATCACTGCCGAACTCGATGAGACCCAGGGGGACACCCAGCTCGATGTTGCGGGCGAGGCGAAGCTCTACGAGCAGCTTCGCAACTTCTGGCACCCGGTGGCATTCTCCGAGGATCTGAAGGACGAGCCTCATCAGGTCACCCTGTTCGAGACCCGCCTCGCGGTGGCCCGTCTGGACGGTAAGCCGCACGTATTCGACGACATCTGCCGGCATCGCGGCTCGGCCCTGTCACTGGGCAGGATCGACGGTTGCTGGCTCCGGTGCGCCTACCACGGCTGGGCATATGACAAGGAGGGGACGGTGGTCGATATACCGGCCCGGCCCGAGCTCAACGGCAAGCTCAAGGCCCAGCTCCCCGTCTACCCGGCGGTCGAGTCGGGTGGCCTGGTGTGGACCTGCATGGGGGTCGATCCCCCGGTCTTCCCGCCCGCGGTCCTCCCCGAACTGGACGATCCGGACTACCGGATCATGCGCTGGGATCCCTACGAGTGGGACTGCTCCGTGGGTCGCCGCCTCGAGAACTACTTCGACTTCTCACACTTCGCCCACGTCCATCACGGCATCCTCGGGGATCGGGACAACGCGGTCATCGCCGACTACGAGGCCTTCCGGCGAGGCGGAGAGATCAAGATCAACGCCGGCCCCTTCCTCGAGTACACGGACAACCCCAAGAACTCGATGGTGGCCACAGAAGGCGAGACCTACGACGCGTGGAAGCGCTACCGGGTGTTCATGCCCAACGCCATGTGGCTGGACAGCTCCGCCGGACCGGACGAGCACTACATCCTGTTCGTGGCCGTGGCGCCGGTGAACCGCAAACGGACCCGGTGCTTCACGTTCGTGGCCCGCAACTTCGCGCACGACCTGGACGAGGAGTTCGACCGGATGCAGCGGCTCATCCTCGCCCAGGACAAGCCCGTGGTCGAGTCACAGCGCCCCGAGGAACTCCCGGTGGAGCTGACCGCCGAGATGCATGTGAAAGCGGCCGACCTGGGCACTGTTCTCTACCGGCGCTGGCTCATGGAGTTCGCCGACGGGAAGATCGAACTGGCACCCGGCGCGTGACCGACCAGCCTGCCGTTGTCATCGTCGGGGCTTCCCTCGGTGGCTTCCGTACCGCCCATGCCTTGCGCCGCTTCCACTTCGAGGGCCGGATCACGCTGGTTGGGGACGAGCGCCATCTTCCTTACGACCGTCCGCCCCTTTCCAAGGAGATCCTGACGGGGGAGGAGCCGCCGGAGGATGCCTACTTCCGGGAGCAGGATTTCTTCGATGTGATGGACATCGAGTTGAAGCTCGGCTCGGCGGTGGTGGGCCTGGACGGGGACGGTCGGACCATCACCCTTGCCAACGGCGAGCGGATCGGATACGACACGGCGGTTATCGCCACCGGCGCGCGTCCCCGGCATCTCCCGGGTACCGAGGGTCTACCCGGCGTCCATGTGATGCGCACCCTGGACGACTCCACGGCCGTCCTGTCGGCCCTTGACCACGCTGACCACGTTGTGGTGGTCGGCGCGGGCTTCATCGGTAGCGAGGTGGCGGCCAGTGCCCGAGACCGAGGGGTGGCTGTGACCGTTCTCGAGGCGGCCGGCCAGCCTCTGGTGGCGGCGATAGGCGCCGACGTGGGGCAACGCTGCGCCGCCCTGCACGGTCTCTACGGGACCGAACTCCGGTGCGGCGCCGGTGTGGAAGGCATCGACCGGACTCCCGATGGCCTAGCGGTCCGCGTCGCCGGCGGAGCCACGGTCGGATGCGACCTGGTCGTGATAGGGATCGGGGTGATCCCCAACATCGAATGGCTGGATGGCTCGGGGGTCGAGACCGATCGGGCGGTGCGGTGCGACCGGTACATGCGCACGTCGTTACCCGATGTGTACGCGCTGGGGGATGTCGCCTCCTGGTACAACCCCCGGTACGGCGAGCGGATGCGCGTCGAGCACTGGACGAACACGGTCCAGCAGTCCACGGCCGTGGCCCGCAACATATTGGCGTCTGCGTCCGGCGACGATCCGGTCGCGTATGACGGTATCCCGTACTTCTGGTCTGATCAGTACGGACACCGCTTGCAGCTGGTGGGCCGAGCATCGGAGGACGAACCGGTATTCGTCCACGATCCGCCGGACAGCCCCGCCATGATGGCCCTGTACCGCGACGGGGATCGGCTGGGAGGCGCCTTCGCCATCGACGCGGCGGGTCCGCTCATGCAGATGAGAGGTTTGCTGCTCCGCAACGCCGGCTTCGATGAGGCTCTCGAGTTGACGGCCGGCCTCGAGTAGAAGGCGCGGATCGTCTCCTGCCATTTGAATTCGGGCACGCGTGTGATGTGGCCGGAATCTGTCACACCCGATGGCTAGCTTCGGATCATGGCTACAACACGTAATACCCGGAATCCAGCCCAGCCCGGGCGGACACAGGTGGTGCCGGCGGCCCAAGGTGACGAGTGCGGCAGCTCGGAACGTCAAGCCGGTTCGGGAATCTGGCTGAAGATCCAGTCTCAGGGAGGTTGCCTGGTCGACGAAGGGCCCGCCGTGTTCGTCCCCTCGGTGGAGGAGGCACGCCGCACCCTGGCAAGGACCGCCCGGGAGGTGCTTGAAGAGCGCAAGCCCGCAGATCCTGATCCCGAGTTCTTCCTATTTCGTCCAGGCACTGGCAGCGGCTGGGATGAGCTGGTCCGGTGCGAGTCCTATCGCTGCTACGACCCGAGGGTCCCCGACAGGGGCATGGAGGTCTCATACGCGCTGTATGAGGAGGGAGGTCTGAGCGGAGTCGGGGGGATGATCTGGACCTACGGCGTATACCTGACGGTCACCGGCCCTCCCGAGGTCTGGGATCACACCGCCCACCTGCCCTGCGGTCGTGACCTCTACGACTGATCCCGACTTGGCGAACCCGCTCAGCCCCGATTCTCCATGGTCGGCGCGTAGTCGGATACCGATCCGGGTCTGGCGGCGTGACACCACTACAGTCAACGCTGGCATCCAGTACCACTAGGGAGGATGATTTGGCGCGAGCAGGTAGCCGATGAGCGAGGTTGACCGGATACGGATCGGTGTGATCGGCGCCAGCCCGCCCGGCTTCGGGGACCGGGCCCACCTGCCGGCTATCCAGGCCGCCGAGGGCCTGACGCTGGAAGCGGTCTGCACCACTCGCGAATCCACCGCCCGCGCCGCGGCCGAGAAGTGGGGCGCCCGCAAGTGGTACTCGAACGTCGCGGACTTGTGTGACGACCCCGATGTCGACCTGGTCACCGTGGCGGTCCGTCCCCGGTTCCATCACCCGCTGGCGATGGCGGCTCTCCGGGCCGGCAAGCCGGTGTACTGCGAGTGGCCCCTCGCCCTCGACACCGGTGAGGCCCTCGAGATGGCGCGGCTAGCCGCAGAAGCCGGGGTTCCCACCGCGGTCGGTCTGCAAGGACGCTTCGCTCCTGCCATTACCTGGGCTCGCCGGCTGGTTGAGGAAGGAGCGGTCGGCAAGCCCCTGTCGTTCGTGGTGTCCCAGATGCTCTCCAAGTTCGAGGTCGACTCCGACCGCTCCTGGCTGGTGCGGCACGAGGAGGCCAGCGGCGCATTGTTCGTGGCCTTCGCCCACGTGGTCGATTCGGTCCGGTTGATCTTGGGCGAAGTCGAGTCCATCTGCGCCCGCCAACTCACGCTCTCGCCGGCCGGGGTCTACTCCGAGGGCGGCACCTTCGAGTGGCAGACGGCCGACACGGTGATGGCCCTGGCTGAGCTGTCCGGTGGCGTGGTCGGCACCGCTTACGTGTCCAACACCACCTCTCCTCCCCAGGGATACTCGCTGCGGATCATCGGCGAGGATGGCCAGATGCTCTTGGAAGCCCCGTCCTACTACCAGTTCAGTCCGGTCAGGGTGTCGGCCGGACCGCTCCAGGTCTCGGTAGGCCGGAAGGACTCGGACCGGCTCCAGGAGGTCGTGATCCCCTCGGAGCATTTCTCGCAGCTACCTGTTACGGAGGGGCACTCCGCCTACAACGTGGCCCGAGCGCTCACCGCCTTCGCCGAAGCGATCCGGGAGGGCCACCGCTTCCGGCCCGACTTCCAGGACGGGGTGGATCTCCACCGCCTGCTGGACGGGGTCATGGCATCCGGCGAGGAGGGCGCCTGGGCCAGTTGTGGCTAGGGAGGTCCGAGAAACCCCCCGCTAGAGACTCGCTCGAATTTCGGTTCGGAAGAACGCGAAAATCGCGGCTGGCGCGGGGGGGGGGCGGGGGCTGTAATAAAAAAAAACGAGACCAGCACGAAGTCCGGGTAGAGTTGTCTGGT
>VXMM01000036.1 GCA_009841105.1 Acidimicrobiia bacterium
GCAGCGGCACGTTGAGGAAGCGGAACGCAGCGACGGGACGCCGATGACCGCCAGAGCACGCCTGGTTGTTTCGCAGACAGACCACTAGCGCCGCTATCCTTAGCCCGCCTGCCGCGCCCGTCTAGGGCGAACGCTTCCATGGCGGGTTCGGTCCGGCGGCCGCCCGCCCCATCCGTGTTCTCTAGGAGTTGTCATGTCGAAGGTCACCCTGCGCGCCGAGACCGGTCGCGAAACCGGTACTAGAAGGTCGCGAAGGCTACGGCGCCACGGCATGGTGCCGGCCACGTTCTACGGCCAGGGTTCGAACGCCCGCTCGGTCGCGGTCAACGCCCGAGATCTCCGCTCGGCACTGACCACCGAGGCTGGGCTCAACGCGGTAATCAACCTCCAGATCGGAGACGAGACCCACACCTCCCTGGCCCGCCAGCTCCAGCGCCACCCCACCCGGGGCGACATCATCCACCTGGACTTCCTCAAGATTTCCCTCACCGACGAGGTGGAGGCCGTGGTGGCAATCGAGTTGGTAGGGGATCCGGCCGCGATCCGGGAGGGAGGAGGCATCCTCGAGACGATCGCCAATACGGTCACCGTCCGAGCGCTGGTGACAGCGATCCCGGAGTCGATTCAGGCCGACATCACGCAGCTAGGGGTTGGCGACACGCTCCGCGTGTCGGACCTTCCCACCCTCAGCGAGGTCGAGTACGTCGACGACCCGGACCGACCGATCCTGGTGGTAAGCCTCCCGGCCATCGCCCTGGCCGACGAAGAAGCTGAGGAGGAAGAAGAAGATCTGGCGCTGGTTGGCGAGGATGGCGAGGCAACGGAGACTGGACCCGAACAGGACGCTTGACCTTCCGGGCGGAGGCTCGCCCCAACCGTGAGGGTCAGCATGCCGGTCATCGTGGGCCTTCATAACCCGGAACCTGCCTACTCCGGCACGCGCCACAATGTCGGGGCAGAGGTGATAGCCGTCCTGGGACAGCGCTCGGAGACCCGCCTGCGAAGGGGACCGCGCCGGGTCCGGTGCCAGGTAGCCCGGGTGCGCATCGGAACCAAGCCCGCGCTCGTGGCCGTCCCGTCCGTCTCGATGAACGTCTCCGGGCCAACCGTCCGGGCACTACTCAGCTACTACAAGTTGGCGCCGGAGGATCTGCTGGTGATTCATGACGACATCGATCTGCCGTTCGGCCGGCTCCGTCTCCGGTCGGGCCATGGCCACGGCGGCCACAATGGAGTGCGTTCGATAGTCGGATCGCTCGGAACCGCCGACTTCTGGCGGCTCAAGCTCGGCCTCGGGCGTCCTCCTAGACGAATGGATCCGGCTGACTACGTTCTGGGCCGGTTCTCTGCCGAGGAACGGGAGGAGATGGACCATCTGGTGGCTGATGCCGCGGATGTGGTGGAGAGATTCATGACCGATCCCGAGAGGGCGATGGAGCTCGCCGGCGGCAGGCGGCCTTGACCCGGATGCTTGCATCGGCGGTTCCGACACTCTCCCGGATGAGGAGGTAGTCACATGCCGCGATTGGTCGGGGCCATCGACCAGGGAACCACGAGCACCCGCTTCATGGTCTTCGATCACGACGGTTCGGTAGTGGCATCCGCGCAGGAGGAGTTCGAGCAGATATACCCCCGGCCCGGCTGGGTCGAGCACGACCCGGCGGTGATCCTCGCCTCCGTGGAGAGCGTGGTCACCCGCGGCCTCTCACATGCAGGCGTGGCGACCCGGGATCTAGTAGCAGTCGGGATCACCAACCAGCGGGAGACCACGGTGGTGTGGGACCGCTCCACAGGCACGCCCCTCGCCAACGCCATCGTCTGGCAGGACACCAGAACGTCCCGGCTCTGCCAAGAGCTTGAGGGTGGTCACGGCATAGATCGCTTCCGGCCCGCGACAGGACTCCCGCTCGCTACCTACTTCAGCGGCCCCAAGGCCACCTGGCTACTCGATAACGTGGACGGGCTGGCGGAAGAGGCCGCCGCCGGACGGGCGGTTATGGGAACCGTCGACTCCTGGCTGCTCTGGAACCTCACCGGTGGAACAGCGGGCGGTCGGCACGTGACCGACGTTTCCAACGCCTCCCGGACCATGCTGATGGACCTCGCCACCCTGACCTGGAGCGACGAGCTGCTCGCCGCCATGAGGATCCCTCGCTCCATGATGGCCGAGATCGTTCCTTCCATCGGCAGGGTGGGGCTGGGAACCGGAGTCCTCGAGGGGGTCCCCATCTCGGCCATCCTGGGCGACCAGCACGCCGCCCTGTTCGGGCAGACGTGTTTTCTCCCGGGCGAGGCCAAGAACACCTATGGAACCGGCTGCTTCCTACTGATGAACACCGGAGGCGTGATGGTCCCCTCGACCCACGGCCTTCTCACCACCATGGGGTACCAGATCGCCGGCGAACCACCTGTCTACGCGCTGGAGGGCTCTGTCGCGATCGCCGGAGCGGTGGTGCAATGGCTACGCGACAACCTCCGCATGATCTCCACCGCCGGCGAGATCGAGGCCTTGGCCGCCGCGGTTGAGGACAACGGAGACGTGTACTTCGTACCCGCCTTCTCGGGCCTGTTCGCGCCGCACTGGCGCTCGGATGCCCGGGGGGTGATCACCGGCCTGACCCGCTTCTCCACCCGATCCCACATAGCCCGCGCCGCGCTCGAGGCGGTTGCCTACCAGACCCGGGAGGTGCTGGAGGCGATGCAGACGGACTCGGGCGTGACGCTCAGGGAACTCCGGGTCGACGGGGGCATGGTGGCGAACAACCTGCTGATGCAGTTCCAAGCCGACATCCTCGACGTGCCGGTGGTACGAACCCGGACGGACGAGACCACTGCGCTCGGCGCCGCCTACGGTGCGGGGCTGGCCGAGGGTCTCTGGCACGACCTCGACGATCTGCGCGCCCGATGGCGCGAAGCCGACCGGTGGTCGCCCGGCATGGCCGTAGCGGAACGCGAGACGCTGTACGCCGGATGGCACAAGGCGCTGCAACGCTCGCTGGATTGGGCGGGTTGAGAGTCCGGCGCGCGGTGTAGTGTTGCCGCGGGGAGGTAGTCCTATTTCGATCCCTGACCTGCTCGCTCTCTTCCGGGTCCTGTGCGTTCCCGCCATCATCGGCCTGGTGCTGGCCACCGAGCACACGGACGGTCGGTACCTCTTCGGTGCCGCCACAGTGCTGGTCATCTGCGCCGGACTCAGCGACGCCTTGGACGGATACATCGCCAGGCGTCAGGGCATCACCTCCACATTCGGCGCCTTCCTGGACACCACCGCCGACAAGATCCTGGTGAGTGGCGTGCTGATCGCCCTGGTCTCGGTGGACCGGGCATCGGTATGGGTCACCGTCATCATCATGACCCGCGAGTTCGTGTTGATGGCGATCCGGAGCGTGGTCGCCATCGACGGAACCCTGGTTCCGGCGTCGGTGGCCGGCAAGGCCAAGGCCGCTGTCCAGTTCTTCGCGCTCGGGTTCGCGATGATGCGATTCCCGGACCCGTGGGGGCCGCTCTACTTCGACGAGTACTGGATGTGGCTCGCCGGCGCGGTGACGATCGCGTCGGGCTGGGACTATGCCGTCAAGTTCTGGGAAGCGGTCCGCCACGCCGGCCGAACCAGGGGTCCGTGACCGTACTGGTCACCGGCGGCACCGGCGTGGTGGGACAGCCGGTGATTCGCCGGCTGGTGGCGTCGGGCCGGGAGGTACGGGGCCTGGCCCGCTCGGAGAAAGCTGCATCGGTTCTGGCGGGCCTTGGAGCCGCACCGTCCGCCGGTGACATAGAGGATCCCGATTCCCTTGCCCGGGCCATGTCGGGTTGCGAGATGGTGTACGACATCGCCGGGCTGGTGTCCTTCTGCCCTGCTGATCCGGCCGCCCTCTACCGGACCAACGTCGAGGGCACCCGCAACGTGGTGAGGGCTGCCCGCCGGGCCGGGGTGAGGCGCCTGATCCACACCTCCTCGGTGGTAGCCCTGGGAGAGCGACCGGGAACGGTGGGGGACGAGTCCACCGCGCACTGCGGTCGCTACGCCAGCCATTATTCGCGGTCCAAGCACCAGGGTGAGTTGGTGGCGCTCGCCGAGGCGGGGGACATGGAAGTGGTGGTGGTCAACCCCGCCTCCGTCCAGGGCGCCGGCCGGACAACCGGAACCGGCGACCTCCTGCTCCAGGCGGTGAACGGGCAACTCAGGTTCCTGGTGGACACCCCCATCTCGATCGTCGACACCGAGGATTGCGCCCAGGGCCACATCGCCGCCGAGCAGCTGGGAGTCGCGGGCCGGCGCTACGTATTGAGCGGATTTACCATCACCCTCCGCCAGGCCTGGGAGCTGCTCGGCGAACTCACCGGTCGTCGCTACCCGGTCACGTTCCTGCCCAAGCCCCTGCTCGCTCCGCTGGGCCCCGTGGCCGACCTCATCGGGCGGCGGGTTCGATCGGTTCCCATCTGCCGGGAGACGGTGCACCTCATGCGCTACGGCGCCAGTTACGACGGTTCCCGGGCCGCCCGGGAACTGGGACTGGAGTATCGATCCGCCCGCGAGACCTTCGCCGGAGCGCTCGACTCCTTCCGGAAAGCCGGCCTCACCGACGTCTGAGGCGACCGAGTTGCTAGTTGTCTTCACTGACCACTGACACTGACCACTCATCGAGTGGCCGGGTACGATGGTCGGTCGTGCGCGCACCCCTCTCCCCTTTCCTGGATCGCTGGCGCCACAACCGCCTACCTCGCCCTCCCGACAGGCTGGTGGTGCCGGTGGCAGCCCGGGCAGTCACCGTCGCCGGGCTGGCCGGATCGGCCCGGGGACCGGTCGTGGTGGTGGTTCCGTCCGATCCCGAAGCCGAAGCCCTCGCCTCCGATCTCCGGCTGTTCACCGACGACGTGGCACTGTTCCCGTCCTGGGAGACCCTGCCCTTCGAGCACGTCTCCCCCAACCTGTCCACCATGGCCGCGCGGTCGGAGGTCCGGGACCGTCTGGCCGGGGGTCCTCGTGGCCTGGTGGTCGTCGCCTCGGTGCGAGCCGTCATTCAGCGGGTCAGCCGGTGCTCCACCGACCCGGTTGTGGTGAGATCGGGGACCGAGGTGGCGTTCGAGCATCTGGTCGAACGCCTCGACGCCTACGGCTACACCCGCACCGATCGGGTCGAGGCAAGAGGTGACCTCGCCGTACGAGGCGGCATCCTCGACGTCTTTCCGGCGCAGGCCGAATTCCCCGTCCGGCTCGACTTCTGGGGAGATCAGGTCGACGAAATCCGGGTGTTCTCGATCGGGTCCCAGCGCTCGACCGACTCCGTGGATGAGCTCCGGGCCTATCCGGCCCGCGAGCTACGCCCCGACCCCGAGGTTCGGGGGACCGCCCGGGATCTCTACGACCTCCTCCCGTGGGCGGCCTCGATATGGGATCGCTTCGCGCAGGGTGTCCGGTTCGCCGGGATGGAGTCCTGGCTCCCCTGGTTGGCCCCGCCCCGCTGCTTCCTGGATGAGATCCCGGCCCCGGCCACCACCGTCCTCCTGGACCCGGTGAGGATCAGGGCCCGGGCCACGGATCTGGCCGACGAGGAACAGGACCTGGCCGAGGCGCTCGCCGGGACCTGGGGAGAGAGCTATCCGGTCGACGAGGACCGGCCCGCCCTGTTCCTCGACGTCGACGGCTCCCTCCCCGGGAACGTGCTGGAGTGCCCTCCCCTGGCCGCCTCCCCGGCCGACCGGGGCATCACGGTAGGACCCTGGGAGGCTCGCCCGGGTGATCGAGAGTCGGTCACCTCCGGGCTACAACGCCTGCGGATCGCGGGCATGGATGTTGTCCTCGCCCTGGACGGCGCCCCGGCCGCCAACCGGGTAGCGGACGTGCTTCGGGAGAACGGCCTGGACCTGCCGGTCATAGAGCGCGTAGCCGGAAGGGTCCGGTCAGGAATCCTCGCCGAGGGCATCCACACCGGAGTCGTGCTTCCATCCCTCAAACTGGCCGTGCTGGGCGAGCGGGAGATACTGGGTCGCCGCCGAGCCCATCGCCGTCCCGTCACCCGCCGCCGGACGACTTCCGGATACGAAGACCTCGAGCCCGGCGACTACGTGGTCCATCGGCACCACGGGATCGGACGCTTCGACGGGCTGATCAGCCGCACCATCGCCGGGGTGGAGCGGGACTACCTCCTGATCGTCTATGCCAAGGACGACCGTCTGTACGTGCCCACCGACCAGCTGACCGCGGTTCGCAAGTACACCGGCGGCGAATCCCCCCGTCTCAGCAGGATGGGAGGTCGCGACTGGGCGGCCACCAGGAACAAGGTACGTCGTGAAGCCTCCGTCCTGGCCGAGCACGTAGTCGCGGTCCACCGGGCCCGCGCCGCGGCCAAGGGCCACGCCTTCGGCGCCGACACCCCCTGGCAGCGCGAGATCGAAGCCGCCTTCCCCTTCGAGGAGACCGCCGACCAACTGACCGCGATCGAGGACGTCAAGAGGGACATGGAGTCCGCTCTCCCCATGGACCGCCTCATCTTCGGCGACGTCGGTTTCGGCAAGACCGAGGTCGCCCTGCGGGCCGCCTTCAAGGCGGTGGCCGACGGGTACCAGGTGGCCATGCTGTGTCCCACCACACTCCTCGTCCAGCAGCACTTCCAGACCTTCTCGGAGCGCTTCGCCGCCTACCCGCTCCGGGTCGAGATGCTGAGCCGATTCCTCACCCCCGCCCAGGCACGCAGGGTGGTGAACGACCTCGAGAGCGGCCGGGTGGACATCGTGATCGGAACCCATGGGCTGCTGTCAGACCGGGTGAGGTTCCGCAAGCTGGGCCTCCTGGTCGTGGACGAGGAGCATCGCTTCGGCGTCAAGGCCAAGGACCGTATCAAGGCCATGAGAACGGACGTGGACGTGATCACGCTGACCGCCACGCCCATTCCGCGCACGTTGGAGATGGCCCTCACCGGGATCCGTGACGTGAGCCACATCCGCACCCCGCCCGAGGACCGGCACCCGATCCTCACCTTCGTGGGCCCCTACGACCGGAGGGTGGTTTCGGCGGCCATCCGGCGGGAGATGCTCCGTGACGGACAGGTCTTCTACGTCCACAACCGGGTCCGCTCGATCGACCACGCCGTGGCGCGGCTCCAGGAGTTGGTGCCGGACGCCCGCTACGGGGTGGCCCACGGCCGGATGAACGAAGGGAACCTCGAGCAGATGATGCTCGACTTCTGGGATCACCGCTACGACGTGCTGGTCGCCACGACCATCATCGAGTCGGGGCTTGACCTGCCCCAGGTGAACACCCTCATCGTGGAGCGGGCCGACCAGTTGGGCCTAGCCCAGCTACATCAGCTTCGAGGCCGGGTGGGACGGTCGGGAAGGCGAGCCTACGCCTACCTGTTCCATCCCGAGACCACGCTCTCCGAAACCGCATACCGACGCCTGGAAGCCGTGGGCGAGTCCAGCGACCTCGGATCGGGGCTCCAACTGGCGCTGCGGGACCTCGAGATCCGTGGAGCAGGCTCGATTCTCGGAGAAGTCCAGTCGGGTCATATCGCGGCGGTGGGGTTCGACATGTACGTGGAACTGGTCTCTGAGGCGGTCGCCGAGAGGATGGGCACCGAACCCGACAGCGAGGCCATCAAGGAGGTCCGGATCGATCTCCCGGTGGACGCCCATCTGCCGGACGACTATGTGTCCGATCAGCATGCAAGGCTCGAGGCATATCGCACCCTGGCGATGGCCGTGTCCCAGGAGGACGTGGCCGACGTGGCGGTGGAGTGGCGGGACCGCTACGGCCCTCTCCCCGATGAGGCGAAGCGCCTCCTCGACATGGCCCGCCTACGGGTGGAGGCCATCAGGGTGGAGATCGACGAGATCGTCCAACTCCGTACGGAGGTCCGGCTCGGGCCGGTTCGCCTCAGCCAATCACAGGAGATCCGGCTCGATCGCCTGGCACCGGGGGCCATACTCAACACCAACGATGGGAAGTTGTTCCTGCCCGTCCCCGGTTACGTGGATGCCCTGCCCTTCCTGCTGGCCTTTCTCGTGAAGATGTGGCCCCTGCCCGCCGACGCCGAGGATTGACCCCGGAAGAAGTGTCAAGGCCTCAGAGGCCTGGTCGGGTGCAGCAGGTTTGTGTGCGGAGAATCAGGGCTACCATCGCTACCCCTACTCCATGGGCGCCCAGAACCAGATTGCGTCCGCAGGAAGGAGACAAGGTTGCGTAGCCTCATCACCGAACGCCGGAAGAGCCGGGCCCGTCCGGCCTTCATCGCGCTCACCTCGTTGGCAACTGGCCTTCTCTTAGCGTGCGGGGGCGTCGGCGAAGTGGCCACGGTTGACGGCGAGCCGATTGCCTTCGACGAGGTGGCGGCTTTGATCCCCGACGCGGGCGATACGGTTGACACCACCCGATTCGCCAACTCGCTGATGCTGGTGGTGGCCGACCGGGTGATGTCCGCGCAGGCCGAGGAAGAGTTCGGCGTGGTCAGGACCGAGCAGCTGATCGACGCCAAGCTCGGGGAACTGCTCATGCAGACCGGCCTGACCCCCGAGCAGATCTACGAGAACTACGGCCTCACCGAGACCTCTCTCCGCCTCATCGCAGCCCAGGAAGTCACCGCGGACCAGGTTTCAGCCGAACTCCTGGCCGGCGGCGGGCCACCCGCCGAAGAGGAACTGATGGCGATCTACGAGGCATCGCTCCCAGAACTCAGCCAGGTCTGCGCGGCCCACATCCTCGTCGAGACCGAGGAGGAAGGAATCGCCACATACGACCGCGCCGTAGCCGGTGAGGACTTCGCGACGCTGGCGATGGAATTGTCAACCGGCCCGAGCGGTCCCAACGGGGGCGATCTGGGGTGCTCCTCCCCTGCTACCTACGTGCAGGAGTTCGCGGCTGCAACACTCGAGGCGGAGGTGGGCGTCCCGTTCGGACCGGTCCAGACCACCTTCGGTTGGCACGTGATCCTGGTGAACGAGCGGATCGTTCCCGCATTCGAGGATGTTCGGGACGGTCTGGCCGCGGACCTGCAGCAATCGGAAGGCAACCGGCAATGGGTGGATTGGCTGACTCGAGTCCTGGTCGAAGCGGAGGTCACCGTGGAGCCCGAGTACGGCACATGGACCACCGAGCCGAGCCCCAACATCATCCCGCCGGAATCCTGAGCGAAGTCCTGATCATCGCCGGCCTGGGGCCCGGAGATCTCTCCCGGACTCCCGCCGGGGTTCGGGAGGCATTACTCGATCCCGGTCGCCGCGTGATCCTGCGTACCGGACAGCATCCGGCCGCCGCCCAGCTGGCCGGGAGCCGACAGGTCACCACCTGTGACGACCTCTATGACGCCGGCGAGACGTTCGACGAGGTGTACGAAGCCATCGTCTCGAGGGTGTTGGAGGCGGCGGAGACAAACCCCGTGGTCTACGCGACGCCGGGTAGCCCGCTCTACGGGGAGCGCACCGTCGCCGAACTGAGAGCGCGTTGCCGGGCCGCGGGCCGGCCGGTTGAATTGAGACACGCCACCTCATTCCTCGACGAGGTGTTCTCCGTCCTCGACGTGGACCCGACCGAACGGGGCTTTACGGTGCTGGACGGCCGGGACCTGCCGGATCCGCTGATGTTGCGCCTGCCGACGGTGGTGTTCCAGGTCGACACCGCGCCGGTGCTCGACAATGCGCTACGCCGGCTCGGACGCACTCTCCCCGACAGCACCCCCGTGACCGTGCTGTCCGACCTCGGCACCGAGCAGCCTCTCATGCGCACCTACCCGATCGCGGAAGTCCCCGTCGAAGCGGCCGGTTCGCGCACCAGCCTGTTCATCGACCCTCCCGAGACCGGCCTGGTCGGGGCCATCCGGGCGATGCGCCGGCTGAGGAAAGAGTGTCCGTGGGACCAGCGGCAGACGCACGACTCCCTCACCCCATACGCCGTGGAGGAGACCTTCGAGCTGCTGGAGGCGATCGGTCGGCTCTCTCCGGGGGCCCCTGGCGGGGATGAAGTCGACTACGTGGCCTACCACGACGTGGAGGACGAGCTCGGCGACGTCCTTCTCCAGGTGATCTTCCACTCCAACCTGGCCGCGGAGGCGGGAGCGTTCGATATCGAGGACGTGGCCGAGACCCTGCGACGCAAGCTGGTGCGCCGCCATCCTCACGTGTTCGACACCCTCGAGGTCCGGGACGCCGAGGAAGTAATCGCCAACTGGGTGGAGATCAAAGCGGGCGAGAAGCACCGTGAGTCGCTCATGGACGGCGTACCGACCGCCCTCCCCGGACTGGACCGCGCCGTCAAGCTCCAGAAGAGAGCCGCTCGGGTGGGGTTCGACTGGCCTGACGCCCGTTCAGTGGTCGCGGATGTCGAGGAGGAGATCGAAGAGCTGGTCGAGGTGATAGACCAAGGCGAGGAGGCCGACCCCGCGGATGCCGACCACGAGTTGGGCGACGTGCTGTTCGCGGTTGCCAACCTGGCCCGCCACCTCAACGTGGCGCCCGAACTCGCCCTCCGCAAGGCCGTCAACCGGTTCGAGAGCCGTTTCCGCCGCATGGAGGAACTCGACGATCTCGCCTCTGCCGACCTGGATCGCCTAGACGCTCTATGGGAACAAGCCAAACAAGAAGAACGCCACTAGGAGTTCGGCTCGGGGGATGGGGGTCAGGGTGGAGCTCGGTTGATCTTGGCGAGGGCCCGGAGTGCGGCGAGGGTGTAGGGGTCCGGTAGCGGTGGCCGGTAGCCGCAGGTCCTGCGCTCGGGTAGCAGCCGCCTCCGGTGCGGCGGGGATTGGGGATCGATCCGCATGCCTCGACGGTGGACAGCCACGTGGTGGTGCCACCAGCAGAGGGTGGTGAGGTTCTCGGGAGAGTGATCACCGCCTCTGGATCGTTCGAGGATGTGGTGAACCTCCAGCCGGTAGGTGGAACTGCACCCGTCGATGGTGCATCCTTCGTCGCGGGCGAGGACAGCCCGCCGCAGACCGGGCCGGATGGCGGAAACGGATCCGTGATGGGTGATGTCCTGTCCCGTCACCGTGATGTTCTCGATGCGGCCCGAACATTGGATGAGGTCCACGGTGCCGGGACCGACCCGGCCTCCGGCCAGAACGGAGACGCCTCGCTCGAAGCCTGACGCTTCGGCGATAGGATTGTTGGCCACGACCATGAGCAGGGGTTCGCGCCGGTTGCGCGGCGACGGAGTGCCGGGCTCGGCCACCGGGGCGACCACGGGATGCTGGTCGAGTTCGTCCTGGCATAGGGTGGTGAGCGCCAGCGCTCTACGGTGCCCGGCGTTAGGCCGTTCCTCACCGGCCGGAACCAGTTTCTCGCCCCTGCGGTTGAGGGCCGCGCGGCAGATCTCCGCCTCGAAGGATCCAAGGCGGCCGTTCATCCGTACATGGGAACCGTCCAGGGAGGGCTGGAACGCCACATACTGACCCTCGAAGATCCGGCGCTCGTCGTCGCGGGTGACCTTGCGCATCTGCTGGACGACACGTCCGACCGAGTCGAGGTCCAGGTCTCGGGTCCGGGTTATCTCTTCAGCCGATGCACCGGCTTCCCGCAGGCGGGTCTCCTCCAGCACGCGGACGTAGGCGACCTCGCCCTCGCGTATCCGTTCGATATGGCTGTCGTCCAGCCGCTGGGCCAGGTAGACCATGTCACGGGCGGTGGAGCGATGGACGTCCATGCGTGAGGCCACGAGATCGACCGGGTTGCCGTACCCGAGCCGCGCCGCGCTGTTGTGCCGCAGCATGCTCTTGACCCACGCCACCTGGCCACCTCTGGCCCGGCTGACCGCGGCCTGCTCCCGGACCAGCGCCGCTTCGGCCTTGGCGTCCTCGACATCAGGACGCAGATGGCTGCGGCTCTCGACCATGTGGCGGGCCCGGTCATAAGCCGCCTGCCGCTCTCTCTGGTAGCGGGTCATGAACATGCCGGGATGCGATCCCCGGACGTCGGCGGTGACTGCGGGGCTTGGTCGGGTCGAGCCGGCCTCCTGGTAGTCGAGCAGGTAATCGAACATATGTTCGTATCATACACCATGGGTGTGACATAAACCAGCTGCAACCATGCTAAGAAGCATGTAGCAGTGGCTTCCTCCCGCGATTCCGTTGTAGAGGCGGCGCCAGCCATAGATGCACGGAGTTGGCGGCTTATCGTGATAAGTTAACGAGCCAGTTCCGAGGGAGCACCGGTGGCCACGACCATTACTACGGTTCGTGCTAGGCAGATTCTTGACTCACGCGGCAATCCGACCGTGGAGGCCGAGGTAGGCCTCACCGGTGGCGCCGTGGGACGGGCCGCCGTGCCCTCCGGCGCCTCGACCGGAACCCTTGAGGCGGTCGAGTTGCGGGACGGGGGCGCTCGCTACGCAGGCAAGGGTGTGACCCGAGCCGTATCGCACGTCAATGACGTCATGGGGCCTGCGGTGATCGGACACGACGCCACAGAACAGCCCCTCATCGACCAGGTCATGATCGATCTCGACGCCACCACCAACAAGGGGCGGATGGGCGCCAACGCCATCCTCGCGGTCTCCCTGGCCAGTGCCCGCGCCGCCGCCGCCCAGCTGGAGGTGCCCCTGTTCCGCTATCTGGGCGGCCCCTCTGCCCAGGATCTTCCGGTTCCCATGCTCAACGTGCTCAACGGGGGCGCCCACGCCGCCAACCCGCTGGATGTCCAGGAATTCATGGTGGTTCCGGCCGGCCTGCCCTCGTTCTCCGCCGCTCTCCGAGCCGGCGTGGAGGTCTACCAGATTCTCAAAACAGTCCTATCTGACCGGGGTCTGAGCACCAACGTGGGTGACGAGGGCGGGTTCGCGCCGAACCTGTCCGGCAGCACGGAGGCTCTGGAGCTGCTGATAACCGCCATCGAACAGGCCGGGTACCGACCGGGTGAAGAGATCGCGCTGGCTCTCGACGTGGCCGCCACCGAGTTCCATCGCGACGGCGCCTACCAGCTGGAGGGACGTTCCCTGGACGCAACTGGCATGGTCGACTTCTACGAGGAACTGGTGAACGCCTACCCGATCGTGTCCATCGAGGACGGCTTGTCTGAGGACGACTGGGAGGGCTGGGCGCTTCTAACCGAGCGGCTGGGAAGCCGTTGCCAGCTGGTCGGGGACGATATCTTCGTCACCAACCGCCTGATCCTGCGCCAAGGCATCGACCGGGGCGTAGCAAACGCCGTTCTCGTCAAGGTCAACCAGATCGGGTCGCTTTCCGAGACCCTCCACACCATGGAGATAGCTCGGGGCGCCGGCTACGGAAGGGTGGTCTCGCACCGCTCCGGCGAGACCGAGGACACCTTCATAGCCCATCTGGCCGTGGCCACCAATGCCGGACAGATCAAGACCGGAGCACCGGCCCGCTCGGAGCGAACCGCCAAGTACAACGAACTGCTCCGAATCGAGGAGCGGCTGGGGAGCCAGGCCCGCTACCCGGGTATGTCGGTCTACGGAGGCGGTTGACGGTGGAGGCCCGCCAGCGCCGTAGCGTCCTCCTTCCCCTGATAATGCTGGGAATAGTGCTGGTTGCAGCGGTCGATGTGTTCCCGATACGCCAGCTCATCGCGCTGAACGGCGAGGCCGAGGAACTCCGCTTGCATCTGGCCGAGATCCAGGAGGAAAACGCTCAGCTGGAGATCGAGATCGAGCTGGTGCAGTCCCCCGCCGAGATCGAGCGCATCGCCCGTGCCGACTTCGGCTACGTGAATCCCGGAGAGACCAGCTACGTGGTCATCATGACCCCCGAACCTCATGACCACGAGCAGGCACCCGTTGGGTCGAACGAGGTGGTACCCGAGTCAGGCGGATTCTGGGAGGCGCTATGGGACTTCCTCACCGGCCGCGACATGAGCCATGGATGAGCGTCGGGTCGTAGCGGCACAGATCGGCCGGCCCTCGAGAGCGGAGATCACAACCCTGTCCCGTTGCCACCTCGACCTTCCGGTCGTGGTCCGGGTGCCCCCGGTGCTGGAGGACGGCACGCCGTTTCCAACCCTGTACTGGTTGACGTGCCCCCTGGCCGTGAAGCGGATCAGCCGTCTCGAGAGTGGCGGCGGGGTCAAGGCACTGGACCGGCGGGCGGACCGGGTCTCTGCCTTCGGCGCCGCGCTGGAAGCGGCCCACGCCCGCTACGCCGCCCAGCGGGACGCCTTGCTACCGGAAGGGGCGGAGCCGCGGCCCCGGGGAGGGGTGGCGGGCGCCACCAGCGGGGTCAAGTGCCTGCATGCCCACTACGCGGACACCCGAGCCGGTAACGCCAACCCGGTGGGTGAGCTGGTATCTCCCTGGGCAGAGCCGCTCGACTGTCCCGTTCCCTGCGTGATCGAAACCGACGGCAAAGCTGCCAAGAACTCCCTCTGGATCGAGCCCCGCTGAGCGATCAACCGGATGACCCCGCCGAGCCGCCGGATCGGTGCGAGAATGGGCGCCGGAAGTGTGCACGGATAGGCTGGAGCGGGGCGCTGGGCGACCAGGAACGGTCCAGCAGCAGCCTTCCTACCCGCGCACCCCTCCTGGCCCGGGTGACGGAATCGGTAGACGTGGCGGACTTAAACTCCGCTGCCCCCATGGGGCGTGTGGGTTCGAATCCCACCCCGGGCACTGGTTGGCTTCTCGACCACGGATGTGCAGTTCGGGCGGCTAGCAGTTCTCTGTATTCACCCTGTGTCGACACGGCGGTGGGTTTGGGTGAAGGAAAGGACACGAATAGCGTGGCGAGGTGACGTCCTCCCTCACCTGGCTCGACTACTCGGAGAGGGACCGGCGTCGTGCTCTTGACGTCATCGACCTGTTTCGGGAGACCAGCACGGTCGACGAGCTCGGGATGGCCACCGTCCGCAACAGCTTTTCGGATCTCTTTTTCCCCGGGACCAGCACGGTCCAGACCCGGGCGTGCTACTTCCTCCTCGTACCGTGGACGTTCCTTCGGCTCGAACGCCTGCGGACCTCATCAAGCAAAGTCGCAGCGAGGGCTCGGCGGGCGGAACTCAACCTGTCCAGACGAATGCTGGGCGGGGACGACACACTGGGTGTGTTCGGTTCCCAAGCAGGCGATGCGCTGAAGCGGCTTCCAAGCGAGGTCTACTGGGGCGGGCTCGGAAGTTGGGGAATCTGCACCTTCTCGGGTCATAAGTGGGCGTATTTCCGATCGCTCGACGGCTTCTACAGGCGCGGCCACCGGTTCCGGAGCACGCCACATGATACGGAGGGCAGGAGCGCGGCTCCTGCGAACTGGCACCCTCACGTTCCAGACCCTCCGTCCGGGTTCCCATACGAGAACGTCTCGGTGGCTCTCCGCCACAAAGACGCCGACTACCTACGGGACCGAATCCAGGCCAGGCATCCCGAGAGCCTCTTGGCCGCGCTCGCAGGCCGGGCCGATCCAGCGGACCTCCAGGCCGATCGACCGTGGCAGCTCTCACAACTCAGCGAGGTGACGCCCGTGCTCCGGGAGCAGCTATACGACGCGGAGTTGTTCGCCGTCTGCATGCAAGGGGCGGCCCTTCTCTACAACCTCATGCTCTCCGAACTTCGGGAGCATGCCGAGTGGACGGAGGAATACAGGAACAGGCTCGAGGGCTGGGCCGACGACGTTGACGCACTCAAGCCGGCTGGATGGGATTGGAAACCGGACGGGGTGTGGCGGGTCGTGAGGTCCTCGGGCCGGTCCCTCGGTTTCCCGACCCAAGCCTTCGCCGAAAGTTGGATCGAAGAGTTGAAGCGGGTTGGACCCAGGGCCGTCGTAGCCGATGCCTCCAAGGCGCGAACCCTTGTGCGGGACCGCGAGGTTCAGCTCAAGCGGGCCCGTGCCCGGTTGACAAGTGCCCGACGGCTTGAACTGTGGGGCGGGGACTCAGGGACGGGCCGGATGGCCTACCGGTGGGGAGCAGCGAAGCGGATCCTCACGGACATCTTCGACGGGCTGGCACAGGGCGAGGGCGATGCTGGGAACGCGTGAGCGAACGCTCTTACTGGATAACCTCCGCCCGCCCCCCGGCTATCGGTTGCGGCGCGCCGTGGGGACCAGCTTCACGCTCGACTTAATGGCGCTGCTGACGGCACCACTCGCCTTCACATTCTTCGACGCCCACGACGAGAATGGGGCACCCTTGGCTGACCCGGTGGCGCTGCTCGAGGCCCTCCGGCGGCATGCCGAAAACGTCACGCTCTTCTGCCAGGCCGGTGCGATCAGTGTGCCGAGCCCAGACCAGACCCTCCTGGCCTACCTCGAACGCTCGGTGATTGAGGTGAAGCCTGAGGCGGAAGGGGGGATCTTCCACCCTAAGGTCTGGGTACTCGACTTCGAGTCCGAGAAGCGGCCTGCCATCTACCGGGTGTTGTGTCTATCCCGCAACCTGACATTCGCTCGGTCATGGGACACCTGCGTCAGTCTTGAGGGAGAGCTCAAGGAAGAGGGCGACTACCCGAGGAACGAGCCCTTCGCAGACTTGCTCTTGCAGCTCCCACGGCTTGCTATCCGGGAGACCCGACCCGAGTTGCGCGAGGACCTCAAGCGAATGGCCGACGAGATCCGGCGGGTGGACTTCAAGACACCGCGACCCTTCGCCGACTTCAAGGTCCATAGCTTCGGCCTGAATGGAAGCCATTTGTGGCCCTTCCCGAAGGCCGGACGGAGCTTGGTGATCTCCCCATTCCTCTCCGGTTCGACTGTCCGAGGCCTCGTGCGTGAGCATGGGCTCGAAGTCCTCATCTCACGGCCGGAGGCCTTAGCGGATGTCGTCCGCCGGGTAGGGCGCGATGCCCTGCCTCGGACGTGCTACGTGCTCTCACCGGGAGCGGGCCTCGATGCCCGTGACGCAGAGGAGGGGGAGGAGCAGGCGGACGGCCCGCCGCGCGCCGCCTTCCACGGCAACGTTGAGGTGCTGGTCGAACTGGTCGGAAGGAGTAAGGACTGCGGCATCGACGCCCTCCTAGGCCTTGAGGAGGATCCGAAGCTTGAGACCCTCCGATCTCTCCTGCACGAGTACCACCCCGAACCGCCTCCTGAATGCACCGAAACGGAGCCATGTAAGGAGTTGGAGAGGGAGGCCGACCAGCTAGCGCGGCTACTGGCGGCCGTGCCGTACACCGCGACGGCGCAGCACGTCGACTCTGAACAGCTGTGGGACATCACCTTGTCTGGAGAACTCCCGGAGTTGCCCGACGGCCCGAAAGTCAAGGTATGGCCGGCGACACTCCCTTCGATGGCAGCTTTGCGAATCGATGGCATCGGGGAAGCGCTGCATGAGCCGGTCGATCCGGCCGAGCCAACCGACGCAATCGTGACCTTCAAACGGATGTCTTTCGAAGCGCTGACCGGTTTCTTCGCGTTCGAGGTGTCGCTACAGAAAGAACAGTGCGAGGTGCGGCACCGGTTCGCTGTCACGGCCGAGTTAGTCGGCGTACCCGAGAACCGCAAGGAGCGGTTGCTGCGCTCTCTCCTTCAGGATCGTCGCCGGGTGCTCCAACTCCTGTTCCTCATATTGATGGGTGAGGGCGCCGACGCATTGACATTCCTGCAGGCCGAGCGCCGCGACGGCATGACTGCGCAAGGACCGTTCGGGGGTTGGGGCCAAGGAACCTTGCTGGAGGCGCTCCTCAGGACTCTGAGCCGGAACCCGAGACAGATCGACGACGTTGCGCGGCTCATCTCCGACCTGGAGAGGACCCCGGAGGGTAAGGAGCTCCTGCCAAAGGGCCTTAGCGAGATATGGGAACCGGTGTGGGCGGCGCGGGAGGCGCTCAGGTCATGAGCCCGCGAAGAGCGGGTGAGCGCCCTGACACCAACGCCGTACTCGACGGCCTCAAGGGATTCCAGCGTGACACCGTCGAGTACGCATTCGAGCGGCTATACCGGGCGGAGGATTCGACCCGCCGTTTCCTGGTAGCCGACGAAGTGGGTCTTGGGAAGACGCTCGTGGCGCGCGGGGTGATCGCGAAGGCGCTCGACCACCTTTGGGAGGGAGATCACAGGGTCGAGCAGATCGACATCGTCTACATCTGCTCCAACGCCCAGATCGCCCGGCAAAACGTCCGCCGGCTCCAGATCGGCAGCGGCAGGTTCGTGAGGGCCGCTCGGTTGGGGCTGCTGCCACAGGAGATCCACGGCCTGAAGGAGAACAGGGTCAACTATCTCGCGCTCACACCCGGAACCTCGTTCGACCTGAGGAGCAGTATGGGTAGGCGGGAGGAACGGGTCCTCCTGTATCACCTCTTGCAGCGAGTGTGGCCGGATCGCCGTAAGGCCCCCATGAACCTCCTCCAAGGGTACGTGAAGAACACGGGCTACTTCCGTTGGGAACTGAGGGAGTTCAAGCGCCGACGGCGTATCGACGACGACCTCGCAGAGGCATTCAAACGTCGTCTTGTCGATGAGGGCGACGATCTCACAAGAGAGTACGAGGACCTGTGCAGGCGATTCCGGAACAGTCGAACAAGAATCCCGTGGCCCGATCGATCGCAGCAGATCTCGTTCATCGGCAAGGTACGCTCGATGCTGGCTGAAGTCTGCGTGACGGCGCTCGAGCCCGACCTCGTGATCCTCGACGAATTCCAGCGCTTCAAGCATCTCCTGGACGGACAGGATGCGACCGCGAAGCTGGCCAAGCAGCTCTTCACCTATTCCGACGAGACTTCGGACGTTCGTCTCCTGCTCCTCTCGGCGACGCCCTACCGGATGTACACGCTGCACCACGAGAGCTCCGAGGACGACCACTACCGGGACTTCTTGCGAACTGTCGAGTTCCTCGACCCCGGCCTCCGGGAGAGCGGCGCACTCCGTGGCCTGCTGGACGACTACCGGCAGGCCATGTACCGGATCGAGTCCGGGACGGAGCCGCTCATGCGGATCAAGGAAAACATCGAGTCGGAACTCCGGCGCGTCATGTCGCGTACCGAGCGGGTCCGGGCATCTGCGGAATCAGACGGGATGATGAGCGAAGTACCGAGCGCGGGATTACAACTCACTGCCGAAGATGTACAGGACTACCTCGCGCTCCAGAAGATAGGCCGCGAGGTGAGACAGCCGCAGGTCCTCGAATACTGGAAGTCGGCGCCTTACCTGCTGAGCTTCATGGACGACTACAAGCTCAAGACCGAGGTCGTCGCGAAGCTGGACCTGTCGCCGGAGAACGGTCTCGCCAAGCTCCTGACCGAAGGCGGGCGGGTGTCTCTTTCCTGGGAAGAGGTGGAGGCCTACGCACGACTCGACCCGGCCAACGCGCGCTTGCGAAGCCTTCTCGAGTGGATGGAGCTTGCTGAGGCGTGGAAGCTCCTCTGGCTGCCCCCTTCGCTTCCGTACTATGCCGAGTCGGGTCCCTGGAAGGCGGCCCGCCGCCGACAATTCTCCAAGCGTCTGATCTTCTCGACCTGGCAGGTTGTTCCCAAAGCGGTCGCAAGCGTGGTGAGCTACGAGGTGGAGTGTCGCGTCTTCCGGCGTTTCGACGATTCGATCCGCAACACGCCCGATGAACGCCGGAGGCGGCGACCGCTGCTGCGGTTCGCCTATTCGAACGAACGTCTCACGGGGATGCCGGTACTCGGGATGCTGTACCCGAGTCCCAGCCTCGTCGAGCTGGGCGATCCCGTCCCGGTGGCCGAGGGCGAGCCCACCCTGGAAGACACCGTTGCCCGAGCCAAGGCAAAACTCGAACCGCTCCTTGCCGGACTCACCAGGCCGTATCTCGACAACGCGCGGGAGGACGAGAGCTGGTACTGGGCAGCCCCGATCCTGCTCGATCTTGACCGCCATGGCACGTCGACCAGAGAGTGGTTCGGTCGTCGGGACCTTCCAAGCCAGTGGAACGGCGCGGCGGAGGACGATGATGAGGGCTCCCGGTGGGTGGACCATGTCGGGGAGGCGAAGCGGCTCATGGATGAGGCTGCCACCGGATCGCCGGACCTCGGACGGCCACCCGCGGATCTGGCGGAGGTCCTCGCCACGCGATCCGTAGCGGGCCCCGCGACGAGCGCCCTTCGGGCCCTCACCCGTGCCTCGGGTCCGGGAACGGCGGCCGCGCTCGCGGCCCGCGACGCCGCCGCGCGGATCGCGTGGAGCTTCCGGACGCTGTTCAATCTGCCGGAGGCTACGTACCTCATCCGAGGCGAGCGGCCCGGGGACGACACGCCTTACTGGCGGCAGGTCGTGGACTACTGCGCGGCCGGCAACCTCCAGGCCGTGCTGGATGAATACGTCCACACGCTGCGGGACCTCGAAGGGCTCTTCGCCGCCGACCAAGACGAGGCCTGGGGCACGCTGGCCGCGGTCGTATCAGCCGCGCTGTCGCTCCGCACAGGCGCTCCGCGCGTGGACGAAGTCAGACCCGGCGACGGTTCCGTCCAGATCGATCACCACCGCATGCGCAACCACTTCGCCATGCGCTTCGGCGCCCAAGAGCGCGACGACGGCAAGGCCGGGGCACGCGAGGGACAGGTGCGGCAGGCTTTCAACTCCCCCTTCTGGCCTTTCGTCCTCGCGTCCACCTCCGTCGGCCAGGAGGGCCTCGACTTCCATGCCTACTGCCATTCCGTCATGCACTGGAACCTTCCGTCGAACCCCGTCGATCTCGAGCAGCGCGAAGGGCGTGTCCACCGCTACAAGGGCCACGCCGTGCGCAAGAACGTCGCGGCGAAGCACGGGGTCGACGTCCTGGGTGGCCCCTCGACAGACATCTGGTCTGCCCTGTTCGATGTCGCTCTGGAACAGGCATCGAACGAGGGTGGACTCGTCCCCTACTGGCTCTTCCCGGTCCCGGGCGGCGCGCACATCGAGCGGCATGTCCCGGCGCTCCCTCTGAGCCAGGACGCGTCCCGGCTCCAAGCGCTCAAGCGGTCCCTTGCTGTCTACCGGATGGTCTTCGGGCAGCCGAGACAGGACGATCTGATGACGTTTCTGCTCGAGCAGTGCAGCCCCGAGATCCTGAACGAGATCGCGCCCCTATTGCGCATCGACTTGTCTCCCCGGCAAACAGGACCTTCGTAACGCGATCGCGGGATCCACGATCCGGGACATCGGCAGGCGCCGGTTCACCCGTGAACATGAAGGTCATCGGTCCGCGTAGGGACGGGCTGGGCGAGGGGGTGATCGGCGTCCCGTGCAGCTCATCAGCACGCCCGCCGCCACATGCCGGGGTACGCCCGGCAATGTTTTCGCCGGGCCGCGCTGTCTCACTGATAGGCAAGTCGTCACTTGCCTGTTAAGGTACGTGCCGGTGGCCGACATCTACAAGGCCCTCGCGGATCGGACGCGTCGGATCATCCTCGACGAGTTGGCCGAGCGCGATGGCCAAACACTGTTCGAGATTGGAGCACGGCTCGCTTCCAAGCATCAGCTGAGTTCGACCCGCCAGGCGATCTCTCAGCACCTCGGTGTCCTGGAGAAGGCCGGCCTCGTCAGATCCAGACGTGAAGGCCGCTACAAGTACCACTTTTTCAACCCGGCACCGCTGTCCGAGATCAACCGGCGATGGCCGAGAAAGGGCCCGAGAGTGAAGATTGCGTTTGCGAGTGTGTACGTCGATGACCAAGTCAAGGCCATGGATTTCTACACCAACATCCTGGGGTTCCAAGAACACTCCAACATCCCCATCGGTGACGACTTCTGGATGACAGTCGTCTCGCCCGACGCCCCCGACGGGCCCCAACTCCAGCTCGACCCGGCCGGCCACGCCGCCGTCACGCCCTACCGCACGGCCTTGGCTGACGATGGAATCCCGCTGGCCCAGTTCGCCGTCGACGACGTCGAAGCCGAACACCGGCGGCTGACCGAGGCCGGCGTTGCCTTCACGGTGCCCCCGACCGATGTCGGCGAGGTCTGGATGGCCGTGTTGGACGACACCTGCGGCAACCTCATCCAGCTCGTCTCGCAGAAGCAGCACACCGACGTCTCGCCCACGACGGCGACACGTTATGGCAGGCCGCAGAGCACCCCGGCCATCAGGATCGAACTCACCGGCGTATTCGTTCATGACCAGGCGGAAGCTCTGGCGTTCTACACCGACGTGCTCGGATTCCAGAAGCGCCACGACATTCCGCTTGGCCAAGACTCCTGGCTCACGGTGGTCTCACCCGATGACCCCGACGGGCCCGAGTTGTTGCTCGAGCCATCACATCACCCGGCGGTCAAGCCCTACCGCGACGCCCTGATGGCCGCCGGCATCCCGTTGGCCCAGTTCGCCGTCGACGACGTCGAGGCCGAACACCAGCGGCTGACCGAGGCCGGTGTCGCCTTCACGGTGCCCCCGACCGATGTCGGAGAGGCCTGGATCGCCGTGTTCGACGACACCTGCGGCAACCTCATCCAGATCGTCTCAATCAAGCCCTGAGGACAACCTCCGGTCGCCCGCTGTCCTCGACGGTCTCAAGGGATTCCAGCGTGACACCGTCGGTACGCATTCGAGCGGCTCTACCAGGCGGAGGACTCGACCCGCCGTTTCCTGGTGGCCGACGAGGTGAACCTCGGAAAGACACTGGTGGCGCGCGGGGTGATAACTAAGGCGCTCGACCACCTGTGGGAGGAGCCCGGCAGTGTCGAGCAGATCGACATCGTCTATATCTGCTCCAACGCACAGATTGCCCGGCAGATATGCCCGTCCGGCCCGCTTGATGAGGTACCGGCCACCTCGATGATGCTCCCGACCCGTACCGCTCTCGAGTACCCCACCTTGGACCACTTCCTGTTGGACGGTACCGACGTTCTCTTCATAGCAACTTCCTCAGACGGATGATTCCCGGAGTCTCGCAGTCCTCGCCCCCGTAGGGCACGTCGCCTCGATCAACCGCATAGTCGGCAACTGCTCCCGCTTCAGAACAGGGTCCGCGCCACCGAGACAACCCGGTAGTCACCCTCCACGATCGGGATCGCCCTCCACTTGTCGAAGGTGGTGCATGGATGCGAGATACCGAGTCCCACCAGATCGCCCACGGCCAGCGGCGTCTCTTCTTCCACGTCTATGAAGGCGTGCTGGTCGTTGAGGGCCACCGTCCGCATCGGTGGCGCCGCCTCGACCGCCGACCCGTCCCTCCGGCGCACCTTCTTGACGACCGGCAACATTGCGTCGAACGAGACGTCGCGCCGGCCTACGCCCACGATCGCCCTGGTCGGTTCCGGCCGCGACAGGACCGTCCCCCACACTTCGATGGCAGGGATCAGGTGCTCGGGATAACCCGTCCTGCCTGTCTCTCCCAAACGAGAAGTGCCATGCAGCCAGCCGTCGTCGTGGGTCAGGTAGCAGCCGCTGCGGATCACCACCCGGTGGGGCCGGCCCAGGTCGGCACGGGAGAACCGTGCTACCACCCGGTCGAAGTAGGCGCTCCCGCCGGCGGTGAGGATCGGTTCGGCGGTGGGATCGAACCAGCCGCGCCCGGCAACCTCGCAGGCCAGATCCACGATCTGATCGAGGAACGCGTCGACCACCTTTATGGCGCTGCGGTCACCCCGGGCGCCCAGGAGGCCTTCGAACCCGGCGACTCCCGTCAGCGAGAGATGCGCGGAGGAGGCTGCGGCGCCGGCAACCGTCAAGCCCTCCTCAGTGGTTCTCACGCCCGCCCGTTTTCCGGGAATTCCAACCTCCACCAGGACCGGGAAGGGCCGGTCGGGTTGCAGCCGGCCCAGGACCTGGTCGAAGACGGCCACACCGTCGAGCGAGTCGACGTAGCACGTGACGTCGAAGCCGTCTCTCCGGGCTCCGGCCAGCCATTCGATCTCGCCGGGGGACACCACCTCATTGGCGATCAGCACCCTGGGAACGCCGCAATCGCGCATGACCATGGCCTGCCAGGTCGTGGCGGCGGTGATCGCCCAGACCCCGTCGTCCATCTGCATCCGGAACAGTTCGGGAGACATCGTGGTCTTGCCGTGGGGAGCATGGTCCACCCCGTTCCGCAGGCAAAACGCTCGCATAGTCGCACGGTTGTGGTCGAGCGCGGAGCGCAGGAGCACCGCTATCGGATAGGCGACATCGTTGTCGAAGATCGACCATCCGGTCCTGCCCTCGGCTCGGAGCGGAAACCCCTTCGGGCGGGGAGCATCATCGTCGTGGACTGGCACCAACCCGGCGCCTTTCGCTGACCTAGAACACATCGCCGTCGCGTGCCGAATGCACGGGTCCCGAATAGTGGCGCTTGAATTCCTTCATCAATGCGTCGGGTTCATACGGGTCTGTGTAGTTTCGCTCGTGCATCGTCACGAGCTGCTTGACGTTCATTTCGGTTGCAAACTCCGCCAGCTCCCTAGGACGAATGTGATACGACCAGATCGTTCTTGCCTTTTCTTCGACAGTCGCGCCGCCCCAGTTAGCGTTCGCAATCATGTCCTCGGTGGATAGCTCGCAGAAGAATAGATCTGCATCCCGGGCTGCCTTGTCAAGCTGACCCTCTACTCGGCCATCTCCGGACCATGCAATCACTCGATCCCGGGATGTGAAGCGATAGGCAAAGTTCTGTTTGAAACTGCCGTGCTTGTGGTGAAATGCTTCGATCTTCACATTTCCGTCTTCGTAGACTGTGCCCGAATCTTTGATCTCATGTGTAATCGTCCTGTGCGCATCCACATTCCTTTGCGGTGCCCCAGGACCAAACCTCCGTTCCTGCAAGTCTCCCTGATAGGCCTCTTCCAAATGCTCCATCAAGTTCCGTGTGCCGACTGGCCCGTAGACCTCCAGCGGAACTTCTCGCCCATAGGCCCAGGGCATGAGCCACACAGCCGGTAGCCCGATGGTGTGGTCGGAATGCAGGTGGGTCAGGAAGAGCCGGGTAAGCCTGTATGGGGCAAGGTGTTCGGCGATCAGATCAGGATGGGAAGCCGCAGCCCAGGCAAGGCCGCGCCAGATCCCTTCACCGGCATCTATCAAGAAAGTCGAGTCGTTGACGATGACCGCCGCGCTAGGACCGTGCCGATGCGGGTTCGGTGTTACTCCTCCGGAACCCAGCACGACTGCAAGTGTCGTCGCCCCGTCAGGCGCCAGGTTGCGGGGTGCTCCGGGCGCAAAGCGAATCTCACTGAGCAGCCATGGAGTTCCTCGTGTCGGAGTCATGTCGGCCTCCCCGAGTCAACTCGTGACCGGCTTCGGACTCCCTTGTGCGAACGGTCATCCATTCGCTAGCTCGGCCCTCGCCAGAACCCGCTCCACAGAATCGTTCGCACGGGCGCGGATCTCCATCGGATCGAGCTCCGTGAACTCGCCCCCACGAACGAGGACCTTTCCGTCGATGATCACGCTATCGACATCAGACGCTCTGTGCTCGTACACCACTTGCGCGATCGGGTCAACACCGGCATGGGGTTGGGCGTGGAGCCCATCGCGGCGGATCACGATCAAATCGGCCCGCTTTCCGGGCTCGAGCGAGCCGATCTCGTCTTCCAATCCGAGCGCCCTCGCTCCCCCCAGAGTGGCCATCTCCAGCACGGACATCGCCGGCATACCACGAGGGCCGATCCGGGGCTTGTGCATGAGCGAAGCCAGACGCATCTCCTGGAACATATCCAGGTTGTTGTTGCAGGGGGCACCATCCGCGCCGAGGCCCACGACGATGCCTCTCTCGAGGAACTCCGGCACCGGTGCGAACCCGGAGGCGAGCTTCATGTTGCAGGACGGACAATGGGCCACCTTGGTCCCGGTCTCCGCCAGGATCTCGATCTCGGGTTCGGTCACCCAAATGCAGTGCGCGGCGACCAATCGCGGGCCCGTCGCACCCAGGCGATGCAGATACTCGATATCGGTCGTGCTATCGATCGCGAGTCGCTCGGTCTGCGTTTCGTTTTCGGCGGCGTGCGTGTGGATGACCGTATCGTGTTCGCCGGCCAGCGCGACTATGTCCGCCCATAGACCCTCGGTGCAATTGCGTGAACCACGGGGGCAGAACGCGACCTGCAGCCGGCCGTCTCCCTTGCCATGAAACTCTTCTACAAGCTCGAGGCTCGCCTCGAGCGAGGCCTTGGTCTCCTCCCCGACCATCTCGGTTCCAGGCTCCCAGCGGTCCATCATCGCTTTGCCGCTGACCGCCCGGAAGCCGGTTTCGAGCACAGCCCGGAACGCCTCTTCGGTGTGACGGACGGTTTCCATCGTGAGGGCGCAGGTTGTCCCGCCGCGAATCAACTCGGCTATGCCCAGGCGCGCTGAGTCGTATATGGATTGCTCATCGTGGGCCTGCTCGAGCGGCCAGATACGCAGACGAAGCCAATCGATCACGTCCATATCGTCCGCCATCCCACGAAAGAGGGTCTGGCACAAATGGACGTGAGTTTGAACGAACCCGGGTACTACCAGGCAATCGGTCGCGTCGATCACCGTGTCGGCCCTCGTCCGGGCGGAAGGGATCTCGAGGATACGCCCATCCTCGATGTAGACGCTCCCACCCAGGATCTGGCGATCGGCGTTCATCGTGATGAGCACCCCGTTGCGGATTAGGACCGAAGAAGTGGTCTTCATCTCTGCTCGGAAGCGGCATGCAGGCGCTCGACAGCACCCAGGGCGGTAGCGATCGCCGCGTCGATCCCCGCCGTGTATTCCTCCAATTGCTGACCCTGGTAGGTGCTCTTCTGGCCTGTTACCAGGTTGGAGCCGGGTACGAGAATGGAGCCACTGCGCACGCCGCGGACCATGGCCACGGTGAAGAGCGCCGAGCTCTCCATCTCAAAGACGAGAACGCGCAGGTCCCGCCATTGGTCGATGATCTCGACTTTGCGCTCCCCCTCGTAGAACGAATCGGTACTTCGCACCAGCCCCAGATGGTAAGGCGTACCTTCCGCCTCCGCGGTGGCCCGGAGGGCGGCGACCACGTCGGGATCAGCGATCGCGGGATAGATGGCGGGCGCGTAGGTGTGGCTCACGCCCTCATCTCGGACGCCGGCGGTGCCGATGACCACATCACCGATCGGAATGTCCTCTGCGATGCTCGCACAGCTGCCGACTCGGATGAAGACCCTCCCCCCGGCCAACGCCAACTCTTCGATGGCAATCGCGACGGAAGGGGCGCCGACTCCGCTCGATGCCAGCGTCACCGGCGTACCTCGATAGGAACCGGTGTAGGCGACGTAGCCGCGCTCCCTGCCAACCGCGTCCGCCCTGTCCAGCCAGGTCTTTATCTTCTCGACGCGACCGGGGTCGCCTGAGAGCAGGACATATGGAGCAACGTCCCCGCCGCCCTTCACGCCCATGTGCGGCAGCGAACCGTCCGGCAGCCGCAAGAAACGCTCCGTCAGATAGTCTCCCATGTCTTCCTCCTCACTCCACGGGCCATGCCGGGGCCACCTCGATCCCCGCCCTGTTCAACAACGCCGGACCCCGCTCCTGAGCCTCCTCCAGGATTGCCGCCTCGTCGGCCACGAGCACCTGCCGGCCCCGCATCAACACCTGCCCCGCCACCATCACCGTGTCCACGTTGCCTCCATGCGCGGCATACACGAGGTTGGCGACCGGATCATGGACCGGCATCGTGTGCGGCCGCCGCAGGTCGACCAGGATCACGTCTGCTTGCTTCCCCACCTCCAGCGACCCCAACTGGTCACCGCGCCCTATGGCACGGGCCCCCTCGATCGTCGCCATCTCCAGGGCATCCTCGGCTGTCAGCGTGGTGGGGTCCATCATCCTCACGTTGTGCAGCAGCGAGGCCGCTTTCATCTCACGGATCATGTCATGGCAGTTGTTGTTGGCCCCGGCATCACAGCCCAGCGCCACCGTAACCCCGGCGTTACGCATCTGCGGTACCTTGGCGAAGCCCTCTCCCATCTTCATGTTGGCCGAGGGGCTGTGGACCAGCCGGGTGTCGGTTTCGGCAAGGATCGGGATCTCCTCCTCGGAGAACCAGGTGCCGTTGATGAGTAGCACGTTGGGCCCCAGGAGGTCGTAGCGACGGGCGAACTCGGCCGGAAGCATGCCGAATTCCCGCTGAAAGAAGGGCGGATCGTCGATAGTGCCGGCGAAATGGACGGTGATCCCCGTGCCATGTTTCGCAGCGAGCCGAGAGACCCTGCGGTAGAAGTCCGGCGAGGCGCTGGCAGGTGGCTCCTCCCGTGGCACCAGAGGCCCGAGCCACACCTGCAGCCGGCCACCGGCCGCATCGTGCCAGGCGCCGATCCCCCTCTCGGCGTCGGCCAGGGACTCCTCCTCCCCGCTGAACCCGCCGGTATCCACAATGCTCTCGTCGCGCACGAACAGAGCGTCCGGCAGGACGTACTTCGCCAGCACGGCACGCATCCCCATGTCCACCACCGCCTGCGCCAGCCCGTCGAAGTCATAGTGGCTCGGCACTATCGAGTCGACGAAGCAGGTCGTGCCGGCCTTGATCATCTCCAGCATGCACAGTTTCAGACTGATCCGGGCATCCTCTTGGGTACGCTGATTCAGCAGCGGCCAGATGACCTGGCGGAGAAAGGGTTTCCAGGGCAGGTCGTCCGCGGCGCCCCGCAGCAGCGCCTGATCCGAGTGGGCGTGGGCATCGATCAGCCCGGGCAAGGCCAGCATTCCTTGGCCGTCGAGTTGCTCCGCATGCGGGTGGCGGAGGGTCAGATCGGATGCTTTACCGACATCGGCGATGCGGTCGCCCGCGACGGCGATCGCGGCGTCGGTGATGATGCGCCGCCGCGCATCGACCGTCACCGCCGTCACGTTGTTGATCAGAAGCATGTTTGTGCCCTTCGGACTGGTCATGGGCGCAAGCCCGCCTACCTCAATTGAATCCGCTGGTGACCACCCCTTCGACGTAGTAACGCTGTAAGAACAGGAAGAGAATGATGAGTGGCACAGTGCCTATAAACGCGCCTGCGAAGATGAGCTCCCATAAGACGTTTTGGTCTGTAAAGAGCCGAGAGATCGCCAACTGCACCACCGTCAGATCCGGGTCACGTGTGACGATAAGCGGCCAGAGGAAAGCGTCCCACGAAAACACGAACTTGACAAAGGCGGCGCTCACCAGCGCGGGCCGTATGTTTGGCAGCATCACGTTCCAGTAGACCCGGAATAGTGAGCAGCCATCTACGATGGCCGCGTCCTGAAGCTCATCAGGGATATCTCGAAAATGCTGCCTAAGCAGGAAGATGATAAAGGCATCCGTAACCCAGGGTAAGAATAGCGCCGCATAGGTATCGAACAGCCCCAGGCGCTGTATCGTCAAGAACACCGAGACCATGATCGTCTCGAAAGGAATCAGAATCGTGGCGAGGATTAACACGAACACGACTTCGCGTCCGGGAAACTTAATCCGGGCAAGGGCGAATGCAATCATACTACCGATAAACAATGTAATGGCTACTGTGACGAGTGCGATGAGCAGACTGTTAACTAGTGCCCTACCAAAGTTGCGCTCTAAGAACAAATGGCGAAAGTTGTCAAGCGTCGGGGCCAGTGGAATAAAGGTCCGCCACGAGATTGGATTTACGTAGCGGAAGATCTCTTCCCGGGGCCTGAAGGATGAGCCCATCAGCCAAAGGTACGGAAAGACAAAGAAGAAAGCGGCTCCGATCACTACCGGCAGCCGGAGCACGGCCCAGCTACGCTGGCGTGGGCCGGTCAGGCGATCAGGTCGGCGCCCGACTATTCTCGAGTACATGAGCGTCGGTAGGTTGGAGTCATTGTTCATCACCTCGCCCTGGACGCGCGAAGCGAGTAGACGCTTATGATCAGTAAGAACAGGGCAAGCAACACGGATATCGCTGCGGCATATCCCATCTTGTTGAACCGGAACGCATTCTCGAATATATAGAGCACAACAACCCGGGTAGCATTGATTGGCCCTCCTTCTGTGATCAAGAAGATGGGGGTGAACACCTTGAAGGCAGACACAGTGTTAGTGATGAGCAAGAACACCACAGTACCCCGCAGCAGCGGAAGGGTGACATAACGAAAGAGTTGACGGCTGTTCGCCCCGTCCGTCGCGGCCGCCTCGTAGTAGTTCCGCGGGATGCTCACCAAGCCGGCCAGGAAGAACAGCATACTGAAGCCGACGTTCTTCCAGATCATGAGCAGTGCAATCGAAGGCATGGCCTGTTGCGAGCTGGTGAGGAACGGCTGAGGCGGCACACCGACACCGCCCAGCAGGCTGTTGATCAACCCGCTGTTCGGGTGATACATCAACCCCCATATGACACTCACGACAACCATTGAAGTCACAGTGGGGACCAGTATGACGGTGCGGAGCCAAGCCGGACCACGCCGTACAAGTAGTGCCAGGGCGAGGGCCAGAGCCATTTGGAGCGGAACCTCCATCAGAAAATAGATCACTGTGTTCAAGAAGGTAAGCCCGAGCAGTGGGTCGGTTGCTGCGGTTCGATAGTTGTCGAAACCGGTCCATGCTTGGCTGCCGGACATCAGGTTGTAGTCCTGAAAGCCTAGGACTACAGCTTGAATCGTTGGCCAGTACCAAAAGATGGCAAGGCCAACGAGCGCCGGTAAGCTTAAGAGAAGTGCGGAACGATAGCGCTCGATCGCATGCGCACTAGGTTTCCTTATGTCCATATTGTCGGTCCTTGGGCCACCCGAGGACGTTCCCGGGCCTGAATAGGGATCACGAAACGTGGATTAACCAGATTGCCGCTCTCCAAGCGAATTGAGAGCGGCAATCTGGTCGAGCGCGTACCGGGGACTAGGACTATCCGAATTGAGCCAACTGGGCATCGAGTTCAGTTACAGCTGCGTCTACAGCTGCCTCAATGTCCGCTCCCTGTGCGATGTCCAGCATCAAGTCGCCGACGATCTCGGCGTATATCGCGCCGCCAGGACCACCAGGTGCTGCGTAGGCAACCGTGAGGAGCTCATCTTTGAAGATGCTAAGCGGACGGACCTGAAACTGTTCGAGCTCGTTCAACAAGGAAACGCGTGCGGGCATATCACTCGTTACCTCATAGTAAGCCATAAAGCCGTCGATGCTTGAGAGGAACTGTACAAAGGCCTTGGCCTCATCCTGGTTGTCGCTCTTAGACGCCACCGTGGGCATGAAGTGGCTGGCGTGAACGACGTGCGTCTCAAGATAGGGAATCGGCATTATATCCCAATTGAGGTCCGGGAACACGTTGTCGAGTACGCTGCCCCACGCTGAGAACGAGATCATCGTCGCGGCTTGTCCGTTACCGAACGCGTCCGGTACATCGCCTTGAGGCGCAAGACCATGTTCCACATACAGGTCCTGCCAGAATTGATAGGCTTCCATGGCCTCAGGGGTGTCAAGGTATCCCGACACTTCTGTACCATCAGGCGAGAGGGCCATGAACGTGTTCGAGCCGGGCTCGCCATTGCTGCGGATTACCGGCAGCGACCATGAGATGCTTCCTGGAGGGTTCGACAGGAACACCAGCCCCCAGACGTCACCCGCATCGCTCTCTGCGCTCGCCGCTACCTTAGAGACATTCTCTACGAATTCCGGCCAGGTCCAGGCGTCCTCCACAGTGGTCGGCGGCTCGACTCCTGCTGCCGCGAACATATCCACGTTGTAGAACACGCCCTGTGTGGAGATGAAGAACGGTCCGGCATACATGCTGCCTTCGTGAGTTGCTTGAGCTACCAGGCTGGGAAGGAAATCGTCCACATCGGATTGCTCAAAGATGTCATCCAAAGGAACGATGGCTCCGTTATACGCGTAGGAGATCACCGCGGAGCTATCAACCAAGGCGACGTCAGCTGGGCTATCGCCAGCGAACTGGACGGGCAGCAGGCCGCCATACTCCCGGAACGGAACTGATTCCATCTCGATCGTAATGTGAGGATTCATCTCCTCATAGGCAGCGATCGCCGATTCAAAGCCGGGTCCGCGACCAGCGCCTTCAGGGAACATGAAGCGGAGCGTGACCGGCTCCACCTCCTCGACCGGAGCAGCCTCCTCCACGGGAGCAGCCTCCTCGACGGGAGCAGCCTCCTCAGCCGGTGCTGGTTCTTCGTCAGCCGTCTGACAGGCAGCAAGGGCGAACGAAAATGCGAGGACGAAGACGAACAGATACCGTAGCTTGCTTCTCATGCTCCACTCCCGAGTCTTCGATAGACCTCTAGCGGAGCCTCTCGCCCATCGGCCCGGGGCAGGAGCCACACAGCCGGTGGTCCGATCGTATGGTCGAATGCATATGGGTCACAAAAAAGCCTAACGAGCCCGGCGCGGACATGCGGGGTGGAGTGGCAAAAATCTCCTGAAAGGGCTGGGGCCTCCCGTCCGATGTTTGTGTTGCGGTCAGATGTCGATCACATCCAATTCATCGGCCAGGATTACCTCGCCGTCGTAGATACCCTCAACGTCGGATCTGGCCCGCGCCTCCGACTTCTCACCCTCCAGTCCGGGGCCCCTGTGGACCAGGATCAGCTTCCCGACCTCCGCCTCACGAGCCATCCGCGCCGCACCCTTCGTCCCGGTCTGGCCCGGAGCCTCACCGCACTCCTCCATCGCATCCTCGTGGTCCTATCACATGCTTACCAGGGCGGTCGCCCCCGTGGCGAGAGCGACTACGGAGTCGCAAGGCTGTGTGTCCCCGGTCACGACGATGCTGGCCGTCGGCGTCTCGATCCGGTATGCGAGAGAGTCGAGGAACCGCTGCACGTATACGGCTTCCGCGGACCGCACCAGCCAGTCGGTGCCCTCGACGACGGAACCGGGACCGATATCCGCGGCATCCACGACAGGAGCGGGGCGCGGTAGGACGCCTCCTCGGTTCACGAAAACCCGCTGGCTCACCGGCGTATGGACACGGGCCTTACAATCGTGGGCAAAGACCCCGTCCTCACCGATCAGGCCTCCGTGATGCTGGCCGTGAGCGTAGGTCCCCGTGCCTTGAGCATGCCCTCCCGGCCGATGCTCTGGTCCCACCTGCAAAGAAGGAAGCAGGGGTAGTCGGCGTCGTGATCGAAGTGATGGTGCGTGAAAAAGGGATGGTCGATGCGGGTCGGCCACAGGCCGGCCTTCACCAGCTTGTGGGTGGCGGCCGGACCGCAATCGAACATGACCAGGTCAGATCCGGTATCAACCACGAAGGCCGTGCCGAACCGTTGCGGCGTCGGTGTCGGCGTCCCGGCACCGATGACATAGAGCCTGCTCACGCGGCTCCTTCCGACCACCCTGAGCCTCGATCCTGGCCAGCCATTGCTCGCTTCCGCCGGGCGCGTACAGCCTTAGCACCACCATTCGGAACTTCGGGACCGGCGGTGGTGACAACCGTACTCGCCGCCGCCCCTGCGTGTCGTAACCGACGAGTACCGACCCACTTGCGAACATGAAGGGCATCGGACCTCGTATGCCGTGGTTGCGCGAGGCTGCGCCCTGGCACCGTGCCTGGTCGCGGACGCTTTCGCAGCGAAACCGTCGGCGCCGCGTTCGGCGTGGGTGGACGCCTGCCAAGCGAATTTAGTCGTCTAGCTACATTCACCGTCGGTCGGGAATCGGCCGGCATCCTAGACTCGACCGGTGGCAGAGCAGGCTTCATTGCAGAACGGATGGATTCCAATGACATCCCGACTAGTAAGGGACTCTTGAAACTTCTTCGGCTCTACAAGGGGCTGAGGTCCACGTATCGCGGCTCGGACATCACCCGTCGCATGCAAAGCTTCGATGGATGGACCGACCGAGCATCGGCGGACGATGCGGATGCTAAGGGCTACGAGCATGCCAAAACCGTCCGGGAGTACTACGACCTTTGCAACGAGTTGATGGTCTTCGGCTGGGGCGAGTCGCTGCACTTCGCTCCGCTCTCGCCTCGGGAGAGCCTGGAGGACTCCAAGATCCGGCATCAGCGGCTAATGATCTCCAAGCTGGAGTTGCGCGAGGGCATGACGGTGGTCGATGTCGGTTGCGGCATCGGCGGCCCGATGCGTCGTGTCGTCCGTGAGGCCGGTGTCAGGGTCTTAGGGGTCAACTACAGCGAAGTCCAGCTGGCCAAGGCGAGATCATTGAACGCCGAGGCGGGAATCGACCACATGGTTGACTACCTCGCTACCAGCTTCATGGACATGGGAGCCATCGCCGACGGTACGTACGACAGGGCCTACGCGATCGAGTCCACATGCCATGCGCCCGACAAGGCGGGCGCGTTCGCCGAGATCTACCGCGTGCTGAAACCCGGCTCGCTCTTCTGGGGCCAGGAAATGTGTCTGACAGACAGGTTCGATCCCGACGACAGCGAGCACCGGGCCATAAAGCAGGGCTTGATGCACGGCATCGCGCTCAAGGACATCGCGACGACGGATGAGGTGGACCGTGCCCTCGAGACGGTAGGGTTCCAGGTTATCGAGGGGATGAACCGGGCCGTGGACCGGACCGGTCCTACGAAGCCTTGGTACCAACCTATGGACACCCGTCGCGGATCGCTGAGCCGCAAGGCTTACATCGGGATGGCCGGCGTCGCCGAGGTGCTGCGGGTATTCCCGATGGGAACCAAGGAGGTCGTCAGGCTGCTGGATCAAACCGCCGACGCCTATGTCGCAGGCGGCAGGACCGGGATCTTCACACCGCTGTACTGTTTCCTGGCTCGCAAGCCCATCTAGGCAAAACAGCACCCGATCGTCTCCATGTACGAGGACTGCACCCTGACCCTCGACAGGATCGGCGCAGAGTGGTCCGCTCGATTCCGAGCACAGGCACGCCGCTCGGGACAAGTCCTCGACCTTGGCGACGCACTCATCGCCGGCACGGCCCGTGCCCACAACCTGACGATCGCCACCCGGAACGTAGCCGACTTCCGATACGTGGCCATCGACGTCTTCGACCCTTGGGACTCAGGACCATGAACGGTCCTCTCTCCGACATAACGGTCGTTGATCTGAGCCGGGTGCTGGCCGGCCCGTACGCCACCATGGTGCTGGCAGATCTCGGCGCGCGCGTCATCAAGGTCGAACCGCCGGGCAGCGGTGATGACGCTCGCGGGTTCGGGCCGTTCGTGGGTGGGCGGAGCGTCTATTACGAGTCCCTCAACCGGGGCAAGACAGGCATCACGCTCGACCTCAAGGACGAAGATGATCGGTCGCGTTTCGAGGCGTTGCTGGACGAGGCCGATGTGCTGATCGAGAACTACCGGCCCGGCGCCATGGAACGGCTCGGATACGGATGGAATGAACTGTCGGCGCGCTGGCCCCGGTTGGTTTATGCGGCCGTGAGCGGGTTCGGGCACCACGGACCCTACGCCGAACGGCCCGCCTACGACATGGTGGTCCAGGGTATGGGGGGCCTCATGAGCCTGACCGGCGTGGCCGGGGGTCCGCCCGTGCGGGTGGGAACGTCGGTGGGAGACATCACCGCCGGGTTGTTCGCCGTGGCCGGCATCCTCGGCGCCCTTCACGACCGGAAGCGGACGGGGCAGGGCCAGATGGTCGACATCTCCATGCTTGACTGCCAGGTGGCCATCCTGGAGAACGCCATCGCGCGGCACTCGGCAACCGGGGAGATACCGGGTCCGCTGGGCGCCCGCCATCCGTCGATCACCCCCTTCGGCGCGTTCCGAGCCGCCGACCGCCCGATCGTGATCGCAGCCGGTAACGACAGCCTCTTCCGGAGCCTGTGCGCAACGCTGGGCCGCCCGGAGTGGGCCGACGATCCCCGGTTCCTCGACAACGACGCCCGGACCCGCCATGCCGGCGAGCTGGAACAGGAGATGGAATCCGTGCTGCGGGGCGAGCGGGCCTACGTCTGGCTGGAACGGCTGGAACAGGCAGGTGTCCCCTGTGGCCCGATCAACGACATCGCCGATGTGATGGCCGACCCGGCCGTGCGGGCCCGGAACATGATCGTCGGAGTCGATCTCCCCGACGGGACGAGACTCGAGATCGCCGGGAACCCGATCAAGCTCTCCGCCCACGAGGATCCCCCGACCCGTCCCGCCGCGCCCGACCACGGTGGGCCGTGAGCCTCCGGATGCCGGACGGGCGGCGAGTCGGCCGCGCCCGGGCCTATCGTTGGAGCCGAGGCTGAACAAACGACAGCAAGGACGCCGCATGGACCGATCTCCGCCGAACCTCAACCGCCGGGTTAGGGCAACCGTGACATCCCCGGTGAGCGAGGTGCGGGCCTGGGTGGCGGATGGCGGCTATGACCACGGCTACCCATTGCTTGACGTATCGCAGGCCGTTCCCGGTTATCCACCTCCCACTCTCCTCACGGAGCACCTTTCCCGGCTGGATCCTGTCGCCGTCTCGAAATACGGACCTGTCCTGGGCGACCCGGAGCTGCGGAGTGCCCTGGCGTCCGACCTCTCGGCCACCTACCGGGGAACGGTGGGACCCGACCAGGTGGCCGTCACGGCCGGGGCCAACCAGGCCTTCTGCCTGGCGGTGGCGGTCCTGTGCGAGCCCGGCGACCGGGTAGTCCTGCCCGTTCCCCACTACTTCAACCACGACATGTGGCTGAGCATCAGCGGTGTCAAGCCCGACTACCTGACCTGCGGGGACGGGATGCTTCCCTCGGTGGAGACGGCCGAGTCCTTGATCGACGACCGCACCCGGGCCATCGTCCTCGTCACCCCCAACAACCCGACCGGGGCGGTGTATCCCCCCGAGCTCATCTCCGACTTCGCCCGCCTGGCTGCCAAGCGGCGCCTGTACCTGATCCTTGACGAGACCTACCGGGACTTCCGGACCACCACCGAGCCCGCACACCGCCTGTTCAAGGATCCCGGCTGGGACCGGACCGTCATCCACATCCAGAGCTTCTCGAAGGTGTACTCGATCCCAGGCTTCCGCGTGGGCGCGATGGCGGCCTCCGCCGGGATGCTCCACCAGGTGGACAAGGCGGCCGACTGCCTCACGATCTGCCCCAACCGGATCGGCCAGGAGGCCGCCCGGTACGGACTGGCGCACCTGGGCCCGTGGGTGGAGTCCAACCGCAACATGCTGAACCGGAGGGTCGAGAGCTTCGTGGCGGCCATGGAGGGCAGTCCCTACTCGGTGGCCTCGGCCGGCGGCTACTTCGCCTACGTCCGCCACCCGTTCGAAGGAATGGGAAGCAAGGAGGTGGCAAGACGGCTGTTCTACGGGCTCGGCATCGTGTCGCTGGCGGGCGAGATGTTCGGTCCCGGCCAGGACCGCTACCTGCGGCTGGCCTTCGCCAACCTGGAAGATGACCAGGTCACCGAGCTGGCCCGGAGGCTGATAACCGGCGCCGAAGCCCGGTAGGGCTACGGGCTCCGCCCGTCGGCCTGCTAATGCTCCCCGAGCGCGATGGCGAACACGAGGGCCTGGCGATCGGTATGGGTGATCGTTATTTCCACCCGGGAGACGTCGAGCGAGGCGGCACGTGCGGCGCCGGTGCCGGTCAGGTTCACCGTCGGCTTGCCCCCGCCGGTGATCTCGACGTCGCGCCAGCGCACCTTCCGGTATCCCGTACCGAGCGCCTTCATCACCGCCTCCTTGCCGGCGAAGCGAGCGGCGTAGCGGCGGGCCGGATTGGAGAACCGCTCGGCATAGGCCTGCTCGTGAGGCGTGAAGCACCGTTGGGCGAACCGTGGATAGCGAGCGAGGAGCCGTTCGACCCGATCGATGTCCACGATGTCCGTGCCCAACCCGATGATCCGCATGGACCGCAAGATTAGGAGGTGCTACTCGACCGTCACGCTCTTTGCCAGGTTGCGCGGCTGGTCGATGTCCCTGCCCAGACGGCGGGCCACAAAGTATGCAAGCAACTGGAGGGGTATCGCGGCCAGGATCGGGGAGAAGTGGTCGGCGGTGCGAGGGATCCGCAGCACATGGTCGGCAACCGTTCCTATCTCCTCGTCGTCCTCGTAGGCGACCGCGATGACCAGGCCGCGCCGGGCCTTTACCTCCTGGAGACCGAGCATGGCCTTTCCGTGCACGTCCTCCTGGGTGACCACCGCCACCACTGGTGTGCCTTCCGAGATCAGGGCCAGAGTCCCGTGCTTGAGCTCGCCGGCCGGCATCGCCTCGGCATGGATGTAGGAGATCTCCTTCAGCTTGAGGGCGCCCTCCATGGCCGAGGCAAGGTCCAGTCCCCGGCCGATGAAGTAGGCGTCGGGAGACCCCGCCAGTATGTCCGCCAGGCGGGATACTCTGTCCGTGTCCTCCAGCACGCGGGCGACCTTGCCGGGAAGCGTCCGCAACTCGGCCACCAGATCGCGCTCCTCCGTGCGGGAGAGCGTGCCCCGTCTGCGGCCGAGCTGCAGGGCCAGCAGGCTCTCCCCCACCAGCATCGCCACGTACGCCTTGGTAGAGGCAACCGAGATCTCGGGCCCGGCCCAGGTGTACAGGACATCGTCCGCATCCCGGGCCAGGCTCGACCCGACCACGTTCGTCAGGGCGAGCAGGCGGGACCCGCGCCGCCGGGCCAGGCGGGCCGCGGCCACCGTGTCGGCGGTCTCGCCCGACTGGCTGATGGCCAGGGTCAGCGATCCGTCGCGGAACAGCGGTTTGCCGTAGCGAAGTTCGTGGGCGAACGCGACCTCGCCGGGGACTCCGGCCAGCTGCTCGAACAGGACCCGGCCTACCAGACCGGCGTGGTAGGCGGTGCCACAGGCGGTGATCCAGATCCGGTCGATCGCCGCCGGATCCCGATCGAACCACTCCAGGCCCTCCAGCGCCACCTGTTCACCCCCGTCCTCGCTCGGCCGGATCCGCGCCCCCAGGGTGCGGGCGATCACCTCGGGTTGCTCATGGATCTCCTTTGCCATGAAATGGTCGAAACCACCCTTCTTCACCGAGTCTGTCTCCCACTCGGCAGTGAAGGATTGCTTCCGGACAGGGCTACCGGCGATGGTCTCGATGGTGGTGCCGTCGCTGGTAACGGTGGCGATCTCCCCGTCCTCTACCAGCAGGAACTCCCTGGTGTACTCGAGCACCGCCGGGATGTCGGACGCCAGGAAGTTCTCCCCCTCGCCGAGGCCCACCACCAGCGGGCTGATCATCCGGGCCGCCACGATGCGATCCGGCTGGCGGGAGGTCATCGCCACCAGCGCGTAGGCACCTTCCGCCTGGCGGATGGCCCGGCGGACCGCCTCGGTCAGGTCCCCGTCATAGGCGAGGGCGACCAGATGTGCCAGGACCTCGGAGTCCGTGTCGGAACGGAAGACAACCCCGCCGGCCTCGAGTTGATCCCGGAGGGGCCGGAAGTTCTCCACTATCCCGTTGTGCACGACCACGAAGTCGCCGGTCATGTCGCAATGGGGATGGGCGTTGCGGTCGGACGGAACCCCGTGGGTAGCCCACCGGGTGTGGCCTATGCCGGTATGGCCGGGCATGGGAGATCCATCGACGCGGTCGATGAGCTGGGTGAGCTTCCCCTCCGCCTTGGCGACCGCCACCTTCCCACGGTCGGTGACAGCCAACCCGGCGGAGTCGTATCCACGGTACTTGAGCCGGGCCAAGCCATGCATCAGAACATCCTGCGCCTGGCGGGGACCCACATAGCCGACGATGCCGCACATCTTCGCCTCCCAACATCCGGTCTGTTACGGACCGATACCGGACTCGCCAGGTTGCTGGGCGAAGTATCGGCTCGTGACCTCGGTCGGGACACGGCTCGGTACTCGCCGGGCGGCGTGTGCGGCTGGATGGGCCGGACGGCATGAGGTTCGCATCCACCCCCGGCCGGACCGGGGCAGGGGCGCGCCACATGCCAGTCACACGCTTCCACTCCGGCCCGGTCTCTGTCACCCCGGTTGCCCGGGGCTTTTCCTCCGAACCGTCACGGCCGTGGAAGGGCCGAGAGGGCATCCGCCGAGTACTCGATAACCCTCTTCCTCGTCACCCCGGTCGGCGACGCGATCTTCTCGAGTCGATGGCCGGGGCCAGGCGCTTGAAGAAACGGCTGTCCGTGATCGGTTGTCGGATCCAGGTTAGCCCCCGATTTCAGTGGCCAGTGACTAACCGAGCTCCCGCCTGACCGCTCCTGCCAGCCGGTGGGCTATCGAGTCGGCAGTCTCCGCCCTGGTGGCCTCGACCATCACCCGGACCACGGGCTCGGTGCCCGAAGCCCGGACCAGGACTCGTCCATCGTCCCCGAGCTCGGCTTCGGCCGCGGCGATCGCCTCCTTGACACCGGTCGCCCGGTCCAGGTCCCGGGACCGGACCGCCAGGTTGACCAGCACTTGGGGGAACTCGGTCATCGCGTCGCGCCGCAGGTCTGCGAGCCGGCATCGCTCCCGGACCACCACCTCCAGGAGCCGCAGGGCGGTAAGAAGGCCGTCGCCGGTCGTCCCCCGGTCGAGTTGGATGACGTGGCCGGACTGCTCCCCGCCCAGCACCGCGGCGTGTTCGCGCATCGCCGCCAGGACGTAGCGATCACCGACCTGTGTTTCCACCAACTCGATCCCCGCCGCCCGCATGGACCTGCGGAACCCCAGGTTGGACATCACCGTGGTAACCAACTTGTCACCGACCAACTCTCCCCTGCTCTTGAGGTGGAGTGCGAGGATGGCCATGATCACGTCTCCGTTGATGACACGGCCATCCTCATCGACGGCGATGAGGCGGTCGGCGTCGCCGTCGAAACACAACCCGATCCGTCCGCGGGCTCCGGGCTCCGAAGCCAGACGCTCGGGCGAGGTGGCACCGCAGCCGTCGTTGATGTTCATACCGTCGGGATCGGCGAAGAAGGACGCCACGTCGGCGCCGAGCGACCCGAACAGCTCGGGGGCAGCCCGATGGGCGGCGCCGTTGGCGCAATCGAGGGCGAGGTGCAAACCCTCCAGCGAGTGAGAGGCATGGGCACGGATGGCGGCCAGGTACCGGTCTGTTGCGTCCGGCAGGGCACGGCCGGCGCCGACCCCCGCTCCGGTGGGGCTGCGCCACGGCGCTCCCCGGGACAGCCGGGCCTCGATGTCCGCTTCACGCTCATCGTCGAGCTTGAAGCCATCGGCGTCGAGAAACTTGATCCCGTTGTCACGCGCCGGATTGTGCGAGGCCGAGACCATCACACCCAGATCGGCGCCGAGTTCGGTCACGAGAGCGGACACGCCTCCTACCGGGATCACACCCGCGTCGAGAGTGTCGACGCCGACCGATTGGAATCCGGCCTGGAGAGCGGCGACCAGCATGGGACCGGAGCGGCGGGTGTCACGGCCAACCACCACTGTGCCTCCTCCCGCCAGATCGCCGGTAGCGCGGGCCAGGCCCATCACGAGGTCAACATCCAGATCCGAGTTGGCTTCGCCCCGCACGCCGTCGGTACCGAAGAGACGGCGGGTAGGTGAGGGACTAGCGGGCAAGATCGAGGGCGGCGGCCGGTGCGGCGTGGATAACTCGGAGAGCTACCAACAGGTCGCTAGCCGGTGGGCGAACCCCGCAGGATCCGTATAGCGGCACCCTACCGCTTGGTGTACTGAGGCGCCCGCCGAGCCTTGCGGAGACCGTACTTCTTTCGTTCCACGACCCGTGCGTCCCTGGTAAGCAACCCGGCGCGCTTGAGGTCGTGGCGGAGGCTCGGATCCATGCCGGCCAGGCTGCGGGCGATGCCCAGGCGGAGCGCATCGGCCTGACCGTTCACACCGCCTCCGTGTAGCTTGGCCACGACGTCGTAGCGGCCCTCCAAGTTGGCGACCCGGAGCGGTTCCAGCACCCGCATCCGGCGTGCCATGGTGGGAAAGTATCGCTCCAGAGACCGCCCGTTGAGGGTGAACACGCCGGTACCGTTGTAAAGGCGCACCTGGGCAACCGCTTCCTTGCGGCGCCCGGTGGCTTGGGCCACGACTTGAGCCACGGCTCGGGCCATCAGAAACTCACCTTCCTTATGGCGAGGTCAAGAACCTCCGGAGACTGGGCGTGATGAGGATGGTCCGGACCCACATAAACCTTGAGCTTGCGGATCATCCGGCGGCCCAGCTTGGTCTTAGGGAGCATACCTCGGACTGCCCGTTCGATGACCGCCTCGGGTCTACGCTCGATCAGGCTCTCGAACGACTCCTCCTTCAGGCCGCCCGGGTAACCGGAGTGCCGGTAATAGATCTTGTTCTGGCTGTTGGTGGACGTGACCGCCACCTTCTCCGCATTCACGACCACCACAAAGTCGCCGCCATCCATATGGGGGGCATAGGTGGGCTTGTGCTTGCCGGCCAGTATCGGCGCGAGGCGCGAAGCGAGGCGCCCGAGCGGCAGGTCGGCCGCGTCGACCACGTACCAGCGCCGGCTGATGTGGTCGGGCTTGGGCGTGTAGGTGGTTTGTCGCTTCACCATCGTCGCTCGATTGCGGATCGGGATGCTGGAAGGGGACCGGGGAGCCACGGCGCTGCCTGTGCTCACCGGCGGGCTGGCGGATTGTAGCGAGACCGGCAGCCGGTTGCCAGCCGCCGCATCGTAGGGAACACAGACCTCTCAATAGTCGACGTGCCACAGCACGAGGCCATGGGGTGGAGCGGCGCCCCTGGCCCTGTTCCTGTCCCTGGCACGGAGGACCTGGGGGGTGGAGTCGGGTTCGATCCGTCCCCTACCCACCTCCACCGAGAAGGCGACTACGGACCGGACCATCTGATGGCAGAACGCCGTTCCTGCGATCTCCAGTTCGAGGATGCCGGATCGGTCGGACCAGCTGGCAGAGAGAACGGTCCGAACGGTCGAGGCGCCCTCCCGGCGGCGGCAGAAGGAAGCGAAGTCATGCTCGCCCACTAGGTGACCCACCGCCCGGTTCATCGCCACCAGATCGAGCGGAGCCCTCACATGCCACGTGGTCGCCCGGCGGAGCGGGTCGGGATGCGGGCTGTTGAGGACCCGGTAGCGGTACGTGCGGCGGGTGGCGGAGAAGCGGGCCGAGAAGTCCTCGGGCGCTCGCTCCGCGGCATAGACCACGATCTCGGGCGCCAAGAGCTTGGTGAGCGAGCGAGCAAGCCGGTCGGGATCTACCGGCTTCCCGGTGGAGAAGGACACGACCTGTTGGCGGGCGTGGACCCCGGCATCGGTACGCCCAGCCACCACCGTGTCGACCGGCTCGAGAACGCGGGCCAGGGCGGCCTCCAATTCACCCTGGACGGTGCGCACTGTGGGTTGCCGGGCATAGCCGTGGAATCCTGATCCGTCATAGGACAGATCGAGACGGTATGTCGGCATCCGGGCAGAGCTAGAAAAGAATGATCGACAGGTACCAGCCGAGCAGGCCGGTTGCGGCGACGAAGCTGTTCTCCGGGTGATCAAGATCGAACTGGGCACGGACCACGGTCCGGAGCGCGAGGAAGAACCAAATGGCACTGATGAGAAGTGCCACCAACCCAAGCAGTCCTGGCCGGCCGGCCAGGACCAGCGGGAAGAAAGCCACATTGGCGAAGCCGACCATCCTGAAGGTGGCTCGGTGGTTCCCGTGCCGCTTGAAGATATATGTGGCGGCCGCCCACACCGCAGCGGTCACCAGGAGGGCCCGGAGGATGCTGGTGAGGATGGCGAAAGCAGCACCGACTGGAGAGAACGGCCAGAGCTGCGGAAGGATCCCGGCGATGATGATCATCACTACCGCGTTGCCTGTTGCGTATTGGTCGAAGAGCAACGACTCGTAGAACGGCCGATCGAGGCGGCCGGCACGAATCATCTGGGCAAGCATGTCGTCCTTGAGGTTACGGCGTCCGCCGCGAAGAAGGCTAGTGGTCGGGGCGCCCTACCACCCGGAGGCACGGCCCGGGGCGGTCAGGTCACACCTCCGAAGTGCCGATCAGCACTTCTCAGCAGCAAACTAGCACTTGGTCCGGACTCTCAGGAGCCCGGTTCGGTGATCCGCTCGACGAACGGGAACGGCTCGGTGACGGCCGGAAACCGGTCGCCATCGATCACCACCTCCAACTCGGTTCCCGTCCCCGCGTACGCCACCTCCACCAGCACGAAGCCGAGGTTGGCGCCGAACCGGGGGGAATAGGCCACCGAGGTCAGCCTCCCCACCCGGGCGTCGCCGTCGTACACGGGATAGTGAGTGGGATTGCCGAGCCGTGGCGGTCCACCGATCCGGACGCCGGTCATCAGCCGCTCCGGACGGCGCTCGGCCACCGCGGCGAGCGCGGCTCGCCCCACGAAGTCCCCCTCGGCGTCCAGGTCGACGATACGACCGAAGCCCAGTTCGTAGGGGTTGACCGAATCGTCCATGTCGGTGCCGTACGAGAGGATGCCACCTTCGATCCGGCGTACCTGGTTGGGAGCGGCCGGCTTGATGTTGTAGGGCCGGCCCGCTTCGAGCAACCGGTTCCACAGCCACGATGCTCGGGTCGCGTCGGTGAGGAACACCTCGTAACCGAACTCCCCCGACCAGCCGGTCCGGGAGACCAGCAGTTCCAGTTCGTCGAGGACCGTCCAGGCGCACCGGTAATAGGGCAGGCCCGCGATCGCTTCTCCGAACACGTCGGCGATCAGCGGCTTCGACCTGGGTCCCTGGACCTGGATGGGTGACACGTCGGGCTCCCGGACCACCGCGTCCAGAGCCCGCTCGGCCGCGATGGCCTGCGCCCAGAGCAGGATGTCCCGGTCGGCCAGTGAGAGCCAGTAACGATCCCCGTCGGGCCTCAGCAACACCGGATCGTTGAGGATCCCACCCTCGTAGTTGCAGACGAACGTGTAGCGGCACTGGCCCACCGCCACCCGGGATACGTCGCGGGTGCACAGGTACTGGGTCAGCGCGAAGGCATCGCGGCCCCGGATCTCGACCTGCCGCTGGACCGCCACGTCCCACAGTGTCACGTCCTCCACGAGAGCCCGGTACTCCTCCAGCATCCCCTCGTAGATCCCCGGCATCACCATGCGGTTGTAGACCGTGACGCCGGACATCCCGGACCTCCGGGCGGAGTCGAGGTACGGTGATGGACGGTTCCTGGGCGATGGAACGAAGGGAAGTTGCTCGGTCATCGGATGTTCTCGGTCCCTGCTCCGGGGGCCCGCTCCGTACGCTCCATGCCGATGGTAGGGGGATGCGGGGGGACCTCTTTGACTCTCCAGCGGAGGTATTCGGTCGCCAGCCAACCGGTGACGAGACAGCTCAGAACAGCCAGAGCGATGACGGGGATGCGAAAGCTACCCGTCCGGTCGATCCACCAGCCGGCCAGGGCGATTCCCGACGTGGCGCACCAGGCCGCCGCCGTCAGACCTCCCGAGAAGGCCCGCACCGCCAGCCGAGGTTCCATACCCTGCCCCGCCAGGTGGCCGAGCAACCCCCAGATCGGGTAGTTGATGAACCCGAAGCCCAGGGCCGCCACCATCAGGCCCGTGTACGACCAGGTCGAAACGAGAACGAGGAGGCCGGTGGCGTAAACAAGGGAGATCACCCCTATTACCAGCACCGGCGTCACGCGATCCGACCAGGCGCCCATGACCACGGCCGCGGTCAGCCCGACCGAAGATGCGATCCACCACAGCGCAGCCGCCCCTGCCGGTGACACTCCGAACTCGTCCACGGCAGTGGCGGACATGTAGCTGACGAACGTGAAACCGCCCACGCCGGCAGCGACGCTGAGCAGGATCACCATCCGGCCGGTCCGGACCGCCCACGTATCCCGCCAGTCCGTTCGCCGCACGGTCGTCCTGGCCAGGCGGGGCCCGGAGGCGGGAGTACGGGGCAGCAGCACCAGGATGGCCAGCGCGGTTGCCACGGAGGCGGCGGTTGAGATCCCGAAGGCCAGCCTCCATTCGTCCGGCCCGGCGAGGAAGAGCGCGTACACACCGTTGATGCCGCCCCCCACCCCGGCGCCCGAACTCGCCACGACGGTGACCCGCCCGAGGGAGGAGGGCTTCACCACCCGGGCGATAAGGCGTACCGATGCCGACCAGCTGATCGGCGCCAGCAGGCTTATCAGCACCACCGACCCGGCGAGGACGGCGGGCGATGTGGCCCACACTGCCACCAGGAACCCGACCACGCAGACCGACAGCGCGGCCAGGATGAGTCCCCGGAGCGGGAACAGGTCCACCACCCTGACTCCGATTGCGGCGCCCAGCCCGTAGGCCAGGAGTCCTGATGACACGGCGAGGCCCAGGGCGCCGTAGCCGGACCCGAAGCTCTCGCCGATGCGTGGCAGGAGGGCGGGAACCAGACCGTTGCCGAAACCGTGCGTGACCATGATCACTGCACAGAAGAGGGCCGCCGCCCGGCCCGTTCCTATGAACTCCTCAGGCGCGGGAATCGGGGCGCGGGTACCGCCCTCGGTCGTCAATCCTGGCTCTCCGGAGAATGTCGTCGATCGGCGTGACGGCGAGGTCGCCGACCTCTTGGACGTACTCGTATCCGAACCTTCCCTTGATACAGAGGTGTCCGGAGGTGACCGAGTGGTCCATCGGCGAGGTGACCTTCACGATCCGGTTGTCCTGGACGTGGAGATCCAGGTTGCAACCGACCCCGCAGTACGAGCAGACGGTACGGGTGACGGTCTGGTCATCCTCCTCCCACATGCCTGCCAGGCGCAGTTCGTGCTCGCTTCGGAACATGAGCGCGCCGGTGGGACACACGCCTATGCAGTTGCCGCAGAAGACGCACGCCGAATCGGTCAGCCCGGTGTCGAACTCGGTTGAGATGCGGGCGTCGAAGCCCCGGCCGGCCACTGCTATGGCGAACGTGTTCTGGGCGTCCTCTCCGCAGGCCTCCACGCACTTGTAACACAGGATGCACCGGGAGTAATCCCGCACGTAGAGTTCGTTGTCCACCTTGACGGGCTGGTGGACGGTCTCGGCTTCGGTCCCGGGCCCGATCTGGTGATGGCCCGCCTTGCGCCGGTCGCGGTCGTGAGCCGGATCCGCCGGCGGGCCGTAGCGATCGGGATCGCAGCCGTAATGGTCCATCCATGCCACGGTCTCCTCGTCGACCAGGTCCAGGTCGACCGAGGAGGCCAGGAACTCGTAGACCATCTTGCGGGAGTGGCGCACGCGGTCGCTGTCGGTGGCAACCTCCATCCCCTCCTCGACCGGGCGGCTACAGGAGGGCACCAGCGTGCGGTTGCCCTCCACCTCCACCACGCAAACCCGGCAGACGTTGACCGGTGTCAGGTTGTCCAGGTAGCAGAGGGTGGGCTGATTGTTGTCCAGGGCCCGGCACGCGTCGAGGATGGTCGATCCGTCGGGCATCGTGACAGTGGTCCCGTCGACGACCAGCGTGACTTCAGCCACGAGATCTCTCCAGCAGGCCCAGATCGATGACCGACCGGATCGCGGTAGACGCAGTGTGCCCCAGCCCGCAGATCGAAGCGTCCACCATCACCCGCGCCACCTCCTCGAACAAGTCGCGATCCAGCGGTTCGCCGCCAAGGTGGCGAGCCAGCAACTCCTCCTGGCGGACGGTACCGACGCGGCAGGGTACACACTGGCCGCAGGACTCGTCCCGGAAGAATTGGGCGATCCGCCTGCTTGTGTCCCGGAAGTCGGTCCGGTCGTCGAACACCAGGACCACACCGGAGCCGAGGGTGGCATTGCGGGCCCGGGCGTCCTCGAAGGTCAGCGGCATGTCCAGATGGTCCTCGCCCACGAACAAGCCAGCGGCGCCTCCGAGCATCACCGCCCCTATCCGGCCGCTTCCGGTCACGCCCCCGGCCAAGTCGATCAACTCTCCCAACGTCCTGCCGAACTCCACCTCGTAGACGCCAGGCCGAGCTACGGCTCCCGCCAGGCAGAACAGCTTCGGTCCGGTCGATGCCCCGGTTCCGATCTCCGCGAATGCGGCTCCGCCCTCGAGCACTATGTCGAGTACGTTGATCAGGGTCTCCACGTTGTTGATCACCGTGGGGCGCCCGAACAGACCCACCTGGGTCGGGAACGGAGGTTTGTTGCGCGGCTCCCCCCGCTTGCCCTCGATCGAGTTCATCAGAGCGGTCTCCTCACCGCAGATGTAGGCGCCTCCACCCCGCCGGATCTCGATCTCGAACGAGCAGCCCGAACCGGCCACGTCCTCGCCGAGCAGGCCCGCCGCCCGGGCAAGGTCGATGGCGTTCTGGAGACGGGACTGGGCCAGGGGATACTCCGCGCGTATGTACAGATATCCGCGCTCGGCCCCGACCGCCAGGCCGGCGATGGTCATCGACTCGATCACCGCGAAGGGGTCGTCCTCCATGATCACCCGGTCCTTGAAAGTGCCCGGTTCCGACTCGTCCGCGTTACAGATCAGGTAGTGCGGCATGTCGGGTGACCTGGCCACGGCCTCCCACTTGATCCCCATCGGGAAGGCGGCGCCCCCCCGTCCCCGAAGGTCGGACATCTTGACCTCGGCAATGACCTGCTCCGGCCCCATCGCCACGGCCCGGGCCAGTGGCTGGTAACCGCCGGTGTCCCGGTAGCCCGCCAGGGAGGTCGGATCGACCAGGCCGATGCGCTTCAGCAGGCGCAACGAAGGATCGCCTGCCTGCGGCGCGATGGGGGGAACCTCCCGAACGGACCCGCCTTCCAGCACTTCCACGACCCGGTCGTAGGTAGCACCGACCTCCACCGTGTCCTCCTCGCCGGCTCGCTGGAAGAAGACGGCCGGCGCCTGGTCGCACTGCCCCAGGCATGGGCTGGGATGCACGTCAGGCCGCCCTTCCAGGCCTTCCAGGAGCTCAGCGCCGCCCATGGTGCGGCATGCCACGTCGTCACACACATGAGCCACCCGCGCGGGTCGTTCTTCCAATGACAGCAGGGCATAGAAGCCGGCTACGCCGTATGCCTCCGCGGGCGGGACCTGAAGCCGCTCGCAGATGTAGTTGAGCGCACCCGCGCTGACCCATCCGACCGCGTCGTTCACCGCGTGGAGCGCCGGTAGCAACATGTGACGGCTCTCCATCGAACGGCGATAGCCGCCGAACGCCACGCGCCGGTCGCCGGAGTGCGCCGGTTCCCCGTCCTCGGATGGAGTAGGAGGTCCTAAGAAAGCGTCCACGGCCGACCGCTCCGCGGTGGTCGGCTCGGCGGACATGAGTCGGAGGTCGATGGGAGTTCTCCTAGGTTGCCGGGATACCCCTTACAGGGGCGATGGCGTGGCGGTGGCCGACACCTCGGTGGTGGCCGACACCTCTCATACCGGATAGTCTGCCACGGAACGAACCCCGGATCGTCGTTCAGCACCGTCGGCCAAGGGCTCGATCCGGACCGCCGTGGCCTTGAACTCGGCGGTCCCCGACTTGGGATCCCAAGCGTCGATGGTGAGTAGGTTCACATCCACCACGTCGGGATCGTGGACGGCCATGAAGGCCAGTCCGGGACGGAGCGACCGATCGACCAGCACCGGCGCCTCGACGGACCCCCGGCGCGAGACCACACGGACCAAGTCGCCCTCGGCCACGCCGAGAGCGGCTCTGTCCGCAGGCGCCACCTCAATGGCTACCGCGGTCCTCAGCGGGGAGGAGTAGCCCCCGGACTGGACCCCGGTGTTGTAGGAGTCGAGCCGACGTCCCGTGGTGAGCCGGATCGGGTACTCCTCGCTCAACTCGTCCACCGGCGGCGCCCAAGGGGTCGGGAAGAATGGGGCCGGATCACGCGGCAGCGGATCGTCCCAGAGATCGCCGTGTAGGAACAGGGTGCCGGGATGGTCCTCGCCGGGACACGGCCACTGCAGGCCGCCTGCCTCGGCGAGCCGCCGGTACGACATCCCGGCGTGGTTAGGCGACAGGCTGCGCAGCTCGTCCCATACCTCCTCGGCGGTGGGATATCCCCAACCCCGGCCCATCCGTTCGGCGAGGGCCGAGATGATGTGCAGATCATCTCGAGCCTCCCCCGGAGGGTCGAGAGCCTTGCGGACTCGCTGCACCCGGCGCTCGGAGGAGGTCACCGTACCGTCCGTCTCGGCCCATCCGGCCGCCGCCGGAAGCACCACGTCGGCCAGCTCGGCGGTCCTGGTCATAAAGAGGTCCTGCACCACCATGAACTCCAGCCCGCGCAGGAGATGGCGGGCATGGTCGGACCGGGCCTCCGACTGCGCCGGGTTCTCGCCGATCACGTAGAGGCCGGTTATCTCCCCGAGCTCCATCGCCTCCAGCATCAGCGACAGATGCTTGCCGGCCTGGTTGGGCACGGGGCGGCCCCAGACGGCCTCGAACTTGCCGCGTGAGACCGGGTCCTCGATCTCCTGGAAACCGGGCAGCCGGTTGGGCAGCGCGCCCATGTCGCCGCCCCCCTGCACGTTGTTCTGGCCGCGGATTGGAACCAATCCCGATCCGTAACGACCCACATGGCCGGTCAGTAGGGCCAAGTTGATGAGGGCCAGGACGTTGTCGGTGGCGTTGTGATGCTCGGTGATACCCAGCGTCCAGCAGATCTGGGCCTGGTCCGCAGTGGCGTAGTCATGGGCCATGCGGCGGATCACTTCCGGGGGTAGACCGGTGATCTCGGCGCCACGCTGCAACGTCCAGGGCTCCACCGACTCGGCATAGGCCTCGAAACCCACCGTAGCGTGCCGGATGAACTCCTCGTGGTGCAGTCCGGCCGTGATTATCTCCCGCGCGACCGCGTTGGCCAGCGCGATGTCCGATCCCACCTCCAGCCCCAGCCACACGTCCGCCCACATGGCCGACGTAGTATGGCGCGGGTCCACCGCGTACAGCCTGGCACCGTTGCGGACCCCCTTCATCAGGTGATGGAAGAAGATCGGATGGGCCTCCCGCGCATTGGAACCCCAGAGCAGGATCACGTCCGTGGTCTCGATCTCCTCGTAGGAACAGGTCCCGCCTCCTACTCCGAACACTGCCGCCAGACCGGCGACGGAGGGAGCGTGTCAGGTGCGGTTACACGAATCGATGTTGTTCGACCCCATGACCAGCCTGGCGAACTTCTGGGCCAGAAAGTTCATCTCGTTGGTCGCCTTGGAGCACGAGAACATGGCATAAGCGTCACCCGTGTGGCGGCTCAGTCCAGCAGCCGCCCGGTCGAGCGCCTCGTCCCATGTCGCCGGCACCAACTCCCCGCCGCGTCGCACGTACGGGGTGGTCAATCGGGGAAGGGTTTCCCGTGGCATTCCATCACCTCCTTTCCTCGCTCTCCACCAACGGCCGTCTACGCACTGAGGACGGTCGGCCGGAACGGGACCCTGTTCACGCAGAACTCGTTGCCGTCCGGATCGGCCATGACCGTCAACTCGTACTCGGCCTCCGTGACCGTCTCCACGATTCTGCCACCAAGTCGCACCAAACGGGCGAGGATGGTGTCGAAGTCCTCCCCATTCGAAACCCCGATGTCGAAGTGGACCGGGCTCTTGTCGGCGGTGACCCGGTCCACTTGCTGGAGGACCAGTTCACAACCGGGCAGCACCCGCCCCATGAACAGGTAGTTGTCGAGCCGCTGCCCTGGCGTCAGGCCTAGAACAGGACCCCAGAAGGCGGCTGATCGTGCCAGGTCGAGGCAGTCTATGACCAGGTACCGGATCGAGCCGATCGACGCTTGGAGATGCTCGTCCGTTGCCGTAGCCGAGGAGTCAGAACAGGCCGACGATCTTGCCGTCTTCATCGATGTCTACATTCATGTACGCCGGCCGCGCCCCCAGTCCCGGCATCGTGCGGATCTCACCCAGGAGCACCACCAGGAAGCCGGCGCCGACCGACGCCCTAACCTCGCGAACCGGCACGGTGAACCCGCTCGGCCGCCCCTTCATGGAGGAGTCGTGCGAGATCGAGAGCGGGGTCTTGGCCATGCAGATCGGCAGGTTCCCCATCCCTGCCTTCTCGAAGTCGGCGATCTGGCGCGCCGCGGCGGCGGAATAGTCGACTCCGCCGGCGCCGTAGATCTCCCGGCAGACGGTCTCGATCTTCTCCTTAATCGAGCGGTCCGACGGGTAAAGGAAGCGAAAGTCCGAAGGCCGTTCGCAGGCGTCCACCACGGCCTCGGCCAGATCCAGGGCTCCGCGCCCGCCATCCGCCCAGTGGCTGGACGTGACCGCCGCCAGCGCCCCCGCCTCCCGGGCGGCCCGTTTGATTACCTGGCGCTCGTTCTCCGTATCGGTCGGGAAGGTATTGACCGCCACGACCACCTCGATCCCGAAGCGGCGGGCGTTCTCGATGTGCGCCATCAGGTTGACGAGCCCGGCCTCCAGCAGGGGCAGATTCTCCTCCGTGTACGCCGGGGCGAGCGGGCGGCCCGCCACCACTCGAGGACCGCCGCCGTGGGTCTTGAGGGCCCGAACCGTGGCCACCAGGACGACCGCATCGGGTTTCAATCCGGAGGCCCGGCACTTGATGTTGAAGAACTTCTCCATGCCCATGTCGGCCCCGAATCCCGATTCGGTGACCACGTACTCTCCGAGTTGGAGCGCCACCCGGTCGGCCAGGATCGACGAGTTGCCATGGGCGATGTTGGCAAACGGACCGGCGTGGACGAAGGCGGCCTGACCTTCGAGGGTCTGCATGAGCGTGGGATGTAGCGTGTCCTTCATCAGGACGGTCACCGCGCCGCCCACGCCGAGATCGTCGAGGGAGAGCGTGTTGCCGACCTTGTCCGCTCCGACCACGATCCGTCCGCAGCGGGCCCGGAGGTCGCGGAGCGCCGAGGCGTAGTCGTGGCCGTCGGTGAGCGCCAGGATCGCCATCAACTCGGAAGCCACGGTGATGTCGTAACCGGTCTCGCGGGGCCGGCCGTCGATCCGGCCGCCCAGGCCAACCACCACGTTGCGCAGTGCTCGATCGTTGACGTCGACCACCCGGCGCCATTGGGCCCGGAACATGTCGATGTCGAGCCGCTCCAGTCCTATCGCCTCGAGCTGGGCGTCGCTCATCCGCCCCTCGTGGTACCAGCGGGCGTCCATAGCCGCGGCCGCCAGGTTGTGGGCCACGCTGATGGCATGCATGTCGCCGGTCAGGTGCAGGTTGAACTCGTCCATTGGGATGACCTGGCTGTAGCCGCCCCCTGCCGCCCCGCCCTTGATCCCGAAAGTAGGTCCCATCGAGGGCTGGCGGATGGCAGCGACAGCCTTCTTCCCGAGGAGGCCCAGGCCTTGAACCAGACCGATCGTGGTGGTGGTCTTGCCTTCCCCGAGAGGGGTGGGTGTGACCGCGGTGACGTCGATGTACTTGCCGGGTGAACGGGCGCCGACCCGCTTCAGTATGTCGAGGTGGACCTTGGCCTTGGTGGAGCCGTACGGAATCAACTCGTCGGCACGGACCCCGATCGACTCGGCTATCTCGGCTATAGGTGTGACCGGAGCGGCCTGAGCGATCTCTAGATCAGAGGGAAACCTACCGGAAGCAGTCATGCAATCTCCGTCAAAGGTGAACTGCCGAACGGGAATCCTACCCGGAGGAATCCTACCCGCCCGTGTGCTACGATGCGGAACCGTTCCGCATCGTGAGAAACATGGGTGGTTCGTCAGGCAAAACGGCCGGTCCCACACTAGGGTCATAGCAAGGCGTTGAGGCCGAGCGAGTCATCAAGTGCAAGGCACGTCATCAAGTGCAAGGCACGCGGTGACGAGTGAGGAAGGGAGCGGTCATGGCCGGCAACGGGCTGATTCGCCTCGAGGGTATTTACAAGATTTTCGGTCCCCAACCTCACGGTAGGGCCTTTGACCTCGCCCAGGCCGGGGTAGGCAAGGATGAGGTGCTTCGCCAGTCCGGCCACGTGATTGGCATCCGCGATGTCAACTTCTCGGTTTCCCAGGGCGAGATATTCGTGGTCATGGGTCTCTCCGGATCAGGCAAGTCCACGGCTCTGCGGACCGTCAACAAGCTCTTCGACGCGACCGCCGGCCAGGTTTGGGTCGACGGGACCGATGTCCAGACCCTGGACGGCGCCCAACTCCAGGCCTTCCGACGCGAGAAGATGGGCATGGTGTTCCAGCACTTCGCGCTGTTCCCCCATCGGAACGTGATCGACAACGTGGGCTACGGCCTCAAGGTTCAGGGGGTCGACAAGACAGAACGGGACGCAGCCGCCATGAAGGCCCTGTCGTTGGTGGGCCTCGAACCCTACGCCCGCAATCTGCCCCGCGAGCTATCCGGCGGTATGCAGCAGCGGGTCGGGCTGGCTCGGGCTCTGGCATCCGATCCCGACATCCTGCTGATGGACGAAGCGTTCTCGGCCCTCGACCCGCTCATCCGGCGCCAGATGCAGGACGAGATGATGGAGATCCAGGAGGAGCTCCAAAAAACCATCTTGTTCATCACCCACGACCTTAACGAGGCGCTCCGGATCGGCGACCGGGTGTGCATCATGAGGGACGGCGCGGTGGTCCAGATCGGAACGCCCGAAGAGATCCTCACGGAGCCCGCCACCGCCTATGTAGCAGAGTTCGTCCAGGACGTCGATCAGGGCCGCGTGATCGAGTGCCGGGAAGTCATGCTGGATCCCAAACCCATCAATCCCGATCTGTCCCTCGCTGATGCCTTGGACCACATAGGCGAACGGAGCGGCGCCTTCGCGTGCGACAGCCAGGGACGACCCACGGGACTTCTGACCCTAGGTGACTGCGTCAGGGTTGCGAGCATGGGTTCCATAAACATGTCGGTAGCCCTCAGGGATGACTTCGACACGACCGCTCCCGAAGCGACGCTCAACGACGTGTACGCCTCGGCCGGCAGGGGTTTACCCATCGCGGTCATAGACGATGACGGTCGTCTGATCGGAAACCTCGACCCCCGCCACATCATGGAAGAAATGGGGCGGGTCGAACAGCTCATCGACGGGTTCGAGAGGGAGACATACCTTTGAATGCCCTGGCCCAGGCTCCTGCGATCCTCGCCCAGCAGGACGAGCCATCAGCTCGGATAAGGCTCTGGGACAACGCCATTCTCGACGAATGGCGGATCCCGTTCGGGGACTGGATCGAACAAGGCATCGACTGGGTCGCGGTCAACCTACCCACGCTCCTCGACATCATCCGCTGGCCCTTCGACACGATGATCCGGAACCTCGTCCGGGATTTCCTCGTCGAGATCTCTTGGGTATGGATCGTGGTGGCGATGGCATTGTTGGCCTGGATCACGAGGAACGCGAAGGTTGCCGCCTTCGTGGCCGTAGCCCTCACGATCTGCGGACTTCTGGGCGATGGATACTGGAAGGAGACGGCCGCCACCATCGGCTTCATCGGAGTCGCGGTGATCCTGTGCGTAGTGATCGGGATCCCGGTTGGCATCGCCTGCGGACGGGTAGACAGCATCTGGCAGGTCACGCGACCGATCCTCGACGCCATGCAAGTGGTGCACTCGTTCGTCTACATGCTGCCGTTCATCTGGTTCTTCGATCTCGGAGAAGTGTCGGCCACGATGGTGACCATGGTGTTCGCGCTTCCCCCGCTGATCCGTCTCACCAACCTCGGCATCCGCCAGGTACCCTCCGACGTGGTCGAGGCCTCGAGGGCGTACGGCGCCTCGGAACTCCGGGTCCTTTTCGACGTACAGATCCCCCTGGCCCGTCCGGCCATCATGACCGGCATTAACCAGACATTGCTGCTGGCAATCTCCATGCTCGGCATCGCCGCCATCATGGGCGCGGCAGGTCTGGGACGACTCCTGTTCCGGGCGATCAACAACCAGAACGCCGCCTTGGCCGCGTCGGCAGGCTTGGCCTTCTTCCTGGTTGCTGTGGTCCTGGACCGGATGTCACAGCGAGAAGGTACCGAGTCAACCCACTTGCTGAAGCGGATCTACCTGGCCTGGAAACACCGGCGCGATCCCGAAGTTCTCATCCCTGACACCGAAGATTCGGCCGTGGTGAAACACGATGAAGTCGAAGTGTTCGCGCGGATAGGATTGAGAGAGCGCGCCGCTATGGCGGTGTCGCTGATCGGTGCGACGGTGGCCGCCCTGAGCACCCTTCTTCCCTGGTCCATCGACGCGGGCAAGATGAGTGCTTTCGGCCGATGGGCGGACGCGTCTCTCGAAGGCCAGTTGGCAGGTCAAGCCTTCAGCGGCCTGCACTCAACCGGTGGGTCGTGGTTCGGCATAGCGGTACTTGCCTTGGGTTCGTTCGTCATACTTGCCGTAATCGGAGCTTGGGCGCGACCCGGACGCGCTCCCCGCTGGCTCGCGGCGGACGGCGCTGCCATAGCGGGTATCTGCCTTCTGATCGTCGCTTGGGCGCATTTCTGGGGGCAGTCGGTGAGGGACGCAAGGGTCGCCCCGGATGCGGTCGACCCCGCCCACGGAGTGGGCGCCTACCTGGCGGTCGTCGGAGGGCTGATCGCGGTGATCGGTACAGTGCTCTGGATCAGGTTCGCCGAACACACACCCTTGCACCCTCTGCGCACACGAATCGCTTGGGGAAGCCTCGTCGGTCTTGGGGTCGCCGTTCTCGTAGTGGTCCTCGGCATGTTCTCCGCTTGGAGCGCCGACAGCCGCCCGGACCGGGCACTCACCCCGGAGGCTCTCGCGGAAGCAGAGGCCAGAGCCGAAAGAATCGAGGAACTGAAACGCTTGTCGGAGGAGGACCCGGACAACAACGCTGTCTATGCGGCCGATCTCCTGGTCGAGACGGCAATAGCCCGTAAACCCAGCACCACGGACGGTATAACGAGTGGCGGTTCCCGGCTTGGCCTCTGGGCTCTGGTAGCGGGCGTGCTGGCTGTTCTGACCGGACTTCCCGCTGCCGGTGTCTTCGGAAGCAACGAGCAACGCAGGTGGAGGTGGAGCGCCGTAACGGCCGGGCTCGGGTTAGGCATCGCATCCATCGCTTTCGCGTGGATCTTCACCCACGTAAGATCCGGCGACCCCCAGTTCTTGACAGGAATTGGCGCGTTTCTCACCATGCTAGGTGGGCTGATGGTCCTAGCATCGACCATGGTCGTCTTGAAGGAGTTCCGACGCGCCAAGGTCTACGGAGATCCGCTGGACTCGACCTCCGAGGCCGCTGCCACGGCCGAGGCCTCGGTCGGAGCCTCTATGTGAACCTTCCACTCATGCGGGAGCAGGTACCCCGCCTAACCGATACGAAAGACCAAGACAAGAAAGGAGCACGATGAAACACAGTATCAGAGTCACCGCAGTCTTGGCTGTTCTCGCTCTTGTGGCAGCAGCCTGTGGAGATGACACCGCTGACGAACCAGCTACGACGGCACCCCCGGCAACGGTGACGGTGACAGAGGTTGTGGTAGACGAGGCCGCCCTGGCAGAGGCCCAGGCCATGATGGACGACGCCGAGGCCATGATGGCCGAGGCGGAAGCCGCTGCGGAGGAAGCAGCGTCGATGGCCATGGAGGCAGAGGCCATGTCGGAAGAGGAGCAGGCCGCAGCTGCGCAGGCACAGGCCGATGCCGAAGCCATGATGGAAGACGCCCAAGCCGCGCTGGATGAGGCCGAGGCCATGGAGGCCGAGGCCGAGGCGAGGGCTGCCGCGGAGCAGGCCGCCATGGAGGCGGAAGCCGCGCGGCTGCCCGGTGAAGGTGTCAGCCTGACCATGGCCCGCGCCAACTGGTCGACCGGCTACTTCCAGGCCGAGCTGATGCGCCAGATGATGCAGATGCTGGGCTACGAGGTAAGCGATCCGGCCGATCTCGAGCTAGGCCCGTCGCTTGCCTACCTGGCGATGGCGCAGGGCGAGGCCGACTTCTGGGTCAACAGCTGGTACCCGGGCCACAACAGCTGGCTCGCGGCCGAGTTGCCGGATGGCTCCCTGGTCGGTGAGCACGTGAGGCGGGTCGGCGAGTTGATGATCGCCGGTGGCCTCCAGGGCTACCTGATCACCAAGTCGTTCGCCGAGGAGTACGGGATCAACACCCTCGACGATCTGAACAACAACCCCGACGCCATCGCGGCCTACGATGCGCAGGACGTCAACCCGGGCAACGGCATTGCCGAGATCTACGGATGCCCGGAGAGCTGGACCTGTGACGACATCATCCAGAGCCAGATCGCCCACTCCGGATGGGCGAACATCGACCAGGTTCTGGCGGGCTACGACGCCATGTTCGCCGAGGCTACGGCCAAGGCCGACGCCGGCGAGCCGATGGTGGCCTACACATGGACCCCGAGCTCGTACATCACGGCTCTGCGTCCCGGCGACAATGTCGTCTGGGTCGGAGTCGAGAGCCCGATCGACGACTCGAACCCCCTCGGCCGTCCCGGCGGCGAGGAGTGGGACCAGAGGCCCGGCACCGCCGCCATCGGCGCCGACTCCTGTCCCAGCGCAGCGGACGACGGCGTCTGCGAGATCGGTTGGGTAGCTGCTGACGTCATCGCCTCGGCACGCCACGACATGCTGGCCAACCACCCGGCCGCCGCCAAGCTGCTTGAGATCGTAAAGCTCAACGTCGTTGACGTTTCGCTGCAGATCGTCAGGCAGGACGCCGGGGAAGATGTCGGAGCATTGGTTACCGAGTGGATCGCCAACAACCAGGCCCAAGTGGACGCCTGGATCGCGGAGGCGCTGGCCGCCGGCTAGTCCGATCCCACCGACAACCAAGCACGAACCTGGAGGGCGCCGGTTACCCGGCGCCCTCCATTTTCTCGGCCCAGAGATGAGACGAACGTGTCGGCGTCCTGTACTGCGAGAATGGCAATCGGACCCGCTGTGACGAGCCGCTGCGCATGAAACCGAAATCAAGACCCGCCGCGGACACACCTGAGCCGTCTCGCGGCGCGGCCTCCACCGAGCTGGCCGACGCCGATCTGCGGGCCGATATCAGGCGCCTCGGCCGCCAGTTGGGCGACACACTGGTCCGGCAGCACGGCCAGGAATTACTCCACTCTGTCGAACGGGTCCGGACCCTGTCCCGCCGGCTTCGGTCCGCACATGTCGAGGCCTCCCATGAGCTCGCCGAGTTGCTTCGAGAGGTGGACCTCGAACACGCCCTACAGCTGGCGAAGGCCTTCACCGTCTACTTCCATCTCGCCAACGTGACCGAGCAGGTCCACCGTGTGGAGGATCTGAACGCCGAGGGGGACACGCTCGAACGGGGATTCGAGGAGAGCCTCGTCGCGCTGGTCGAGTCGGGAATCCCGCCTACCGAAGCCGTAGCGCTGATCCACCGCACGACGTTGAAGCCGGTCTTCACCGCCCATCCGACCGAGGCCACCCGCCGCACGGTCCTCGAGAAGCTGAGCGAGATCGCCGACGCCACCGCAACCAGGAGCAACCCGAGAACCTCCGAGGCGGATAGGGGGCGTGTCGACCGGCGGGTGGAGGAACTCATCGAGGCGATCTGGCAGACCGACGAGCTCCGCGACCAGCGGCCGAACCCGATCGACGAGGCCCGCTTCGTCCGCCACTACCTCGAACAGACCATCCGGGATGCCATACCTGGCCTGCTGGACAACATCGCCGCGGCCGTGCAGCGGATCGGGGGCGAGCTGAGCACCGACAGCAGCCCGATCCGGTTCGGCTCATGGGTGGGCGGCGACCGAGACGGGAACCCCAACGTCACGCTCGAGATGACGCGGACCGTCGTGGAGCAGCAGAGGCAGACCGCCCTCGAGATTCTCATCTCCGAGGTGGCCCGTCTGGCCGGCGAGTTGAGCGCGAACACCCGTATCACGGAGATATCGGACGGGCTGGCGGCATTCATCGACCGGCACCGGCAGTCCTATCGGGACGTGCTGGAAGCTACCAAGGACCATGAGCCCTACCGCCAGGGTCTGGCGATTGTCCACCAGCGCCTCGTCGAGACACGCGACAGCGGACCCCGTTCCTACCGCTATCCACGGGAGCTCCTCGACGATCTCGCTGTGTTCGAGACCTCCCTGCGCCAGAATCGAGGCACCCTCCAGGCCGGCGGAAGGCTGGCGCGGACCCGGCTGCTGGCGGCCACGATCGGTTTCCATCTGGCCGCGCTCGACATCCGCCAGCACACCGATCACCACCACCGGGCGATCGCCTCCCTCACTTCCTACCTCGGAACCGGTTACGGCGACCTGGACCGGACCGGCAGGACCGGGTTCTTGGTCCGCGAGCTCTCCGGCACCCGCCCGGTGGCGCCGCCGGGGACCGGCACCGGGGATGATGAGACACTGGATCTCTTCGCCCTGCTCAGAGACCTGCTGGACGAGCACGGCGACCCGGTCGTCGACTCCTACATCATTTCGATGGCACGGGGCGTGGACGACGTGCTGGCACCGATGATGCTGGCCCGCGAGGTGGGCCTGGTCGATCCGGTCCGGGGCGTGGCGCGCCTTGGCTTCGTCCCGCTGTTCGAGACCATCGACGACCTGCGACTGATCGGTCCCACCCTGGAGGAGTTGCTGGCGGTACCCGCCTACCGCCAGCTCCTCGAGTTGCGCGGCGGGATTCAGGAAGTCATGGTTGGGTACTCCGACTCGAACAAGGACGGGGGGATCACCACTTCGCAGTGGGAGATCCACAAGGCCTTGCTGGTGATCCGCGACATCTCTCGCCGCTCCGGGGTACGAATCGACGTCTTCCACGGACGGGGAGGATCCGTCGGACGGGGAGGCGGCCCCACCCATGCCGCCATCCTCAGCCAGCCGTACGGAACGTTGGACGGTGTCATCAAGCTCACCGAGCAGGGCGAGGTGATCGCCGACAAGTACGGTCTGGCCGAACTCGCCCACCGGAACCTCGAACTGGCGCTGTCGGCCCTGGTGGAGGCATCCCTGGCCCACCGCGCCCCTGACCACGCCGTCGAGGACGTGCGGCGATGGCACGAGACAATGAACCTCGTTTCCTCCGCGGCGTACCAGACCTACCGCGAGTTCATCGACGATCCGGGCCTGGTCGAGTACTTCACCACCTCGACGCCGGTGGAGGAACTCGGCCTGCTCAATATCGGATCCCGCCCCGCGAAGCGACACCAGACGGCGGGTGTCACCCACCTCCGGGCCATTCCCTGGGTGTTCGGCTGGACCCAGTCACGCCAGATCGTCCCCGGTTGGTACGGGGTGGGAAGCGGTTTCGCGGCGGCCGCCGAGGCGGGATTGGAAGCCGACCTGGCCCGGATGTACCGGGAGTGGCCCTTCTTCCGCACCTTCATCTCCAATGTCGAGATGACCGTGGCCAAGACCGATCTCTCCATCGCCCGCCAGTACGTGGACAACCTGGTACCAGTCGGACGCCGGCCCATGTTCGAGATGATCACCGCCGAGTACGCCCTCACCGTTGCCTCGCTCCGGCGGGTGACCGGCGCCGACCTGCTGGCCGATCGACCGCTGCTGCGGCGTACCCTGAACGTGCGAGACCCCTACCTGGACCCGCTGAACGTGTTGCAGGTGGAACTGCTGAAACGATCCCGTTCCGGCGACCCCGAGAGATACCGGCGCGGACTCCTACTGACCATCAACGGGATCGCAGCGGGCATGCGCAACACCGGTTGATGAACACACCCCTACCGGGTACGCCTCCGCGGTGGCGCCGACCCGTACCCGATAGTTCACGAGAGTCTCGCTAGGATGCTAGGAAGGGGCGTTTCTCATACATCCCTGTTCGGCTCCGGGGGCCATCGGTCATCGTGCCGGGGATGTCTCCCGTGACCGACGGTACAAGAAGGAGATGACCTGATGCTCGGACCCCTCGCCCGCTTCGCGACGCGCCGGCCGGTGGTCACCATCGGTATCTGGGCGGTTCTGCTGCTGGTATCGCTCGGGCTGGTCGACCGGCTGCTGGACAGCGCCACCACCACCGAGTTCCGGCTGTCCGCCCGGTACGAATCGGAACAGGCCGCCACCCTTCTCGAGGACAGGTTGCGGGGCCCCAGACAGCTGGCCGAGCTGGTCGTGGTCGAGCACTCCTCCGTGACGGTGGATGACCCCGCCTACCGCACAAGGGTCGAGTCCCTCGCCGCCGAGATCACCGCCCTGGGACCGGACGTGGTGGCCCTACAGGACCACTTCTACGTTTCCAACAATCCGGTTCTGGTCTCCCGTGACCGCCAGACCACCATCATGGCCTTCGTCATGACCGGGACCGCGCAGGACGCCACCGTTGACGTCGGTGACATCATCCACATCGTCGAAGAGGCCAACGGAGTGGATGGCTTCCGGGTGCTGATCGGGGGCGACGCCAGCGTCGCCTTCGAGTCCAACGAGCTGGCGCTTCACGACTTGGAGAGGGGCGAACGGTTCGGAGTCCCGGTAGCGCTCGTCATCCTGCTGGTGCTCCTCGGCGCGGTGGTGGCCACGCTGCTCCCGCTGGGCCTGGCCGTGGTGGCGATTGTCTTCGCTCTGGCAGCCGTCGCTGTCATAGGCCAGCAGTTCCAGCTGGTCTTCTTCGTCACGCTGATGGTGGTGATGATCGGCCTGGCGGTCGGCATCGACTACTCGCTCCTGGTCGTCTCCCGCTTCAAGGAGGAGATGGCGCGCGGGCTACCGACGCGTGAGGCGGTAGGACGTGCCACCGCGACAGCGGGCCGGACGGTGATCTTCAGCGGCGCCACCGTCGTGTTGGCCCTGGTCGGTCTGCTGATCACGCCCGCCTCCTTCTACCAATCCCTGGCGCTGGGAGCGATCCTGGTGGTGATCTTCGCCATGCTGGCGACGTTGACCCTGCTGCCGGCCGTGCTGGCGTTGCTCGGTCCGAGAGTGGACCTTCTCCCGATTCGGTTCCTCGCCAGGTTCTCGCTCAAGAGCCCCGACACCTCCAAGGAGGGCTTCTGGGAGAACGTAACCAGGCTCGTGATGCGCCGCCCCGTGATCAGCATCCTCCTTGTCGCGATCCCGATGCTCGTCCTGTCCTACTTCTACCTGGACATGCGGACGGGACTCAACGACGTCAACACCTTCCCTGACGGAGCGCAGACCAAGGAAGCCTTCCTCCTGCTCGAGGAGAAGTTCTCCGTGGGCAGTGTCACTCCCGCCGGGATACTCAGCCCTGCCGAGATAGTCGTGGACGGGGACACCAACGACCCCTCCGTAGCGGCCGCGATCGGGAAGTTGCAGGGCGCCCTGATCGCCGATCCGCGCTTCCCCGTACCTCCCGCCCGGGAGGCGAACGCGGCCGGGGACCTGACGCTCCTGTCCCTCCCCTACCCGGGTCACCCGAGCAGCCCGGAGGCCGCCGATCTGATGTCGGTCCTCCGCGAAGAGATCGTCCCCACCGCCTTCGAAGGGACGCCCGCCCAGGTCTACGTGGGCGGCCTGACCGCGGAGGTGGCCGACTTCTTCGGGATAGTCAGGGTCTACACGCCGATCGTCTTCGCCCTGGTGCTCGGCCTCAGCTTCGTCATCCTGATGATGGTCTTCCGGTCGCTGGTGATCCCGCTGAAGGCCATCATCATGAACCTGCTCTCCGTGGGTGCCACCTACGGGCTGCTGGTGCTGGTATTCCAGAAGGGCGTCGCGATCGACCTGTTCGGATTCCAACGGGCCGACGTGATCGACGCCTGGATACCGCTGTTCCTGTTCGCCGTCCTGTTCGGGCTGTCCATGGACTACCACGTCTTCCTGCTCAGCCGGATACGCGAACGCTACGACGAGACGGGTGATAACACCGAGGCCGTGGCCTACGGACTCCGTTCCACCGCCGGGATCATCACCGGCGCCGCCCTCATCATGGTGGTTGTGTTCGGCGCATTCGCCACGGGACGGACCATCATCAACCAACTCATGGGCTTCGGTCTGGCGGTGGCCGTCCTACTGGACGCCACGCTGGTCCGCTCCGTCCTGGTGCCGGCCAGCATGGAAGTGCTGGGTAAGCGCAACTGGTACATGCCGCCCTGGCTGAACTGGCTGCCCGACCTTCGTGTCGAGGCAGAGGACGAGCACCCGGCAAGTGGCCCTGGGGAGGATCGCAACCGGTGAGAATTCCGACCGACTACGCGGCCGGCTACGCCGAGGCCCGCCTTGTCGATGCGGAACTGGCGCGCAACTACATCGCCCATACCGTGGTGGGGGACCCGGTGGCCGATGCCTTTATCGCTGAAATCGACAAGTTGCCTGTCGAGGAGGCGAACCGGCTCATCACGGCCGGCATGCGCCGCAATGAGGAGATCTTGAGCCGAGGGCCCTCTTTCGTGCGGGAGTTCTTCGATCCGATGAACACGCCTCCCGACTGGGTGGACCAATCGGACTTTCGGCCCGGCGTCCGCATGTTCCACCGGAACTCGCCGGTGGTGCTCGCGTCGATGCTGGCCGGCACGCTTGTCGAGGGGTTCTCGACCAACATCAGCAAGGCCTTCTTCATAACCGGACGCCTCCGGGATCAGGGGGTACGCCGCTTGAAGCAGAACAACCGCCACATGGTCGAGATCTTCATGCCCGGCGGTCTGGAGCGGGCAGGTGACGGTTGGAAGCTGTCCGTTCGGATCCGGATCGTGCATGCACGGATCAGGCGCCTGTTGGCGGAATCGGATGAATGGGACGAGGAGGCCTGGGGCACGCCGATCAGCGCCGCCCACACCGGCTTTGCCATCGTGGCCTTCTCGGCCCGATTGCTCAAGCACATCAAGAACCTCGGCGCCGTCTACACCGACGAGGAGCGGGCAGGCTTCATGGCCGTATGGCGGTATACGGGTTATCTGATGGGTATCCCCGAGTCGATCCTGTACACCAAAGAGGAGGACGCACTGAGGATTTTCGAGATTGGGGGCATGTGCGAGCCCGACCCCGACTTCGAATCGATTGCGATGGCGAACTCGTTGATCCACGCAGGTCCGCTGCTAGTGGACATGACCGAACCGGAGATCCGGCAGAACTTCGCCAAGTACGTATTTCGTGTATCGCGCGCTCTGATCGGCAGAGAGTTATCCGACCAGCTGCATTTTCCGGCGACCCCGCTGGTGGGGGTGCTCCCCTGGTTCCGGATGCAGCGGCGCTACCAGCGCTTCGCAGCCCGGTACCTGAAGACGTTGTCCAAGCAGAACAACTTCACGGCCTTCACCTCACTCCTCCAGGTCTCCGTCTTCGACGAAGCCGGGATTAGCTACAGGTTGCCCGACCATGTGTACGCCGAGGAGTCCAGCCGCTGGTAGGGCCGGCTGACCCGACGGGAAGGACGCCAGTTTGGCGAGCGCGTCGGTAGCCGTGACCCGGCGGTCGTAGTCGAGCGGTCCCTTGCCGTTCGAGGGGGCGGAGAACCCGATCCGGACCGTCGACACCAACGCATTCAGCAAGGACCTCAACCCGGGCGGCAGAGGGAAGTACTCATCCTCCTCGGTAACCCGGAACAGGCTCCACCCTTCGGCAGGATCGAGGCGCTCGAGCACCTCCCGGACCAGGTGGTCGGGAGCCGATGCGCCCGCCGTCAGCCCGACCACTTCCGCAGCGTCCAACCACTCGGTTCGGATCGCATCCGCGGAGTCGATCCGGTAAGCGGCGGCTCCGCGCATACGGGCAGTCCGGACCAGGGCATTGGTGTTCGAGGAGTTGTCGGAACCAACCACCAGGATCAGATCACACTCGGAGCTCATCTCGAGCACCGCATCCTGGCGGTTGGTGGTGGCGTAGCAAAGATCGCTCTTGCGAGAAGTCTCCAGGTTCTCGTAGCGCCCGGCTGCCTCGGCCCTGATCGCCTCCCACTCGTGCATCCCGAGGGTGGTCTGGGCGAACAGCGCCACCTTACCGGGGTCTCTGGGCCTGAAACCTGCCAGACCCGTCTCCGGTTCGACCAGAGTGATGTTCGAAGGCGCCCGGGCCATGGTACCCACCGCCTCATCGTGGCCTTCGTGGCCCACGAAGATGATGTCGAACCCCTTCGCCGCCCGCCGCTTGACCTCATGATGAACCTTCGCCACCAGCGGGCAGACCGCGTCGATGACGATCCCGGCTCGCTCTTCCCCGTCCTGCACCACGTCGGGGGCGGAGCCGTGGGCCGACAGCATCACGGGAGCGCCTTCCGGCACCTGGTCGATCGAATCGACGAACACCACCCCGGCGCGTTCGAAGCACTCCACGACGAACCGATTGTGGACGATCTCGTGGTAGCAGTAGACCGGGGCGTCGAATATCTGGACCATCCAGACGAGCGCCTTGACGGCCATGTACACCCCGGCGCAGTATCCGTTCGGCTCGGCGAGATACACGCGTCTGGGACGGTGGGTGGTCGGTAGGGCGGTCTGCGGCATGTCGGAAGTGTACCCCGCTAAGGCGTGTTCACGCTATGCGCGTTCGTTAGCGACCTCGATCCTACAGAGGAACGCTCCAGGCGGGTGGGGCCTGTCCGTCAGGAACGGGCAGGGGCCGCGAAAGCCGCCGCTCCGGGGCCGATGTAGGACACGGACACCCGGTCGCCGGGTACGAAGTCGGGTGCGGCGATCACCCTGGCCACCAGTTTCGTCCCGTTGAGAGCAAGTTGGTAGGTGGTGTCGTGCCCGTAGAACTCGACCGAGGAGACCACAGCCTGGTCCCCCCGGCCAACGTCCAGGTACTCAGGACGGACGACCACCCGGCACGGCCCCCTCACCGGGTCGGCCAGGGGTACCTCCCCGACCGCGGTGGATACGTGCCCGTTGGTCGCTACCCCACCCAACACGTTGGCCTCACCGACGAAGGTCGCCACCCAGGCGGAGGCGGGGTGCTGGTACACATCGGCCGGCCGGCCGACCTGTTCGATCCGACCCTCACGCATCACGGCCACCCGGTCGCCCACAACGAATGACTCCTCCTGGTCGTGGGTGACGAAGATCGAGGTCATCCTCACTTCGCGCATCAGCGCCGCCACATCGGCCCGGATCCTGGTACGCAGGCCGGTATCGAGGTTCGAGAACGGCTCGTCGAAGAGTAGGACCCGGGGACGTGGGGCCAGCGCCCTGGCCACTGCCACTCGCTGCGCCTGCCCTCCCGACAACTCGTCGGGGTAGCGGTCCGCGAGATGAGACAGACCTACCAGATCCAGGGTCTCGGAGACCCGGCCGCGGTCGATTCCCGCCTTGTCCAGCCCGAACGCGACGTTTCTCGCCACCGTCATATGGGGAAACAGGGCCCAGTCCTGGAAGACCATCCCGATGCGCCGCTGCTCCGGGGGGACAAACTGAGCCGGACCGGTGAGGATCCTGCCCTCGAGCGCGACGCCGCCCCGGTCGGGCACCTCCAGACCGGCCAGGATGCGCAGCAGCGTGGTCTTCCCGCAACCGCTCGGGCCGAGCAGGGCCAGCGACTCTCCCTGTTCGACCGCCAAGTCCACACCGGCCAGCGCGGGGGTGCCATTGAAACGCTTAGCGACATCGGTTGCCTGCAGGTACGACATATGGGCTCCTGAAGGGGCCGTGCTACGAGCGGTTGACCATCTGGGTCACAGCTACCTGATCTCTCATGTTAGGGCAGCCTTATACATCATACACCAGCCCGGCGTTGCCGCTCGAATCCAGGACGTGTTCACGCCATGCCCGCTCGCTGGTTGTCGCGGGTCCCACGATCTAGAACCGGTACTCCGTCCGGTCGGGGCTCAGTCCGCCTGGTGACCGATCAGAAGTCCCGCTCGACCACGAAGGCGGCGAGGGCCTCCAGTTCCCCGGCTACCTCCGCGTCTATGTCAGCCCCTCTCAGCGCATCGACCGCCCGCCGCATGCAATCGCGGGCCGCGGAGACCGTCGCGTCGCGCCCTCCCGCCTCCTCGACGAGGGCGGCGGCCGCCGTGATCAGGTCGTCATCCAGATGTTCCCTGGCATACAGACCGGCAAGCCTTTCTCCTGCCTTGGTGCGCGAAGCCAGCGCCACCGCCACCGGGATCGACTTCTTGCGCTCCCTAAGGTCGTTTCCGGCCGGCTTGCCCGTCACCGAGGGATCTCCCCAAATACCGAGCAGGTCGTCGATGGCCTGGAAACCCCGACCCAGTTCGAGCCCGAAGCTCCGGAGCCGGCGGACCGTCCGCTCGGGGGCACCAGCCAGGATGGCGCCCACCGCAGAGGCATGAGCCAGCAGGGCGCCCGTCTTGAGAGAGACCATCTCCCAGCACAGGTCCACGTCCACCGCCTCCGTGCTGTCGAGCGACATGTCCATGTGCTGCCCGGCGATCATCGACGCGGTGGCCTCCGCCAGGTCGGCCGCCGCCGCTACGCGCGGGGCGGTGGGACGGTCCAGCAGCAACTGGAGACCGAGCAGCATCATGGCATCGCCGGCGATGATGGCATCGCCGGCGCCGAAGGCCTTCCAGACCGTGGCCCGGTGCCGACGTTCGGGATCGTTATCGATGATGTCGTCGTGCACGAGCGAGAAGTTGTGGACGATCTCCACCGCGAGGGCCCCCGGCAGAGCAACCTCCGCCGCCGCACCCACCAACTCCGCCGACAGGAGAGCAAGCGTGGGCCGGATACCCTTGCCGTGGCGAGGGTTCGGTAAGGGAGTCCCCGCCGGGTCGACCCATCCGAAGTGGTAGCGGACCGGGAGGGCCAGGCTCGCGGACAGCCGGCCCACCGCTTCGATCAAGGCAGGTTCGACCATGACTTGGGTCCGCTTCAGCAAGTCGGGTGTTGCGCGTTTCACATCCTCGCTCCCTCGCCGGCCGGTGGAGCCGTCTCCTGCACCAGGCTCCCGTCCCCAAGGGCGAACCTCGCCGCACGGCGCCCGGCCTCGACCCCGCTACGCACCGCCCCCTCCATCGTCGCCGGCCATCCCGTAGCAGACCAGGCGCCGGCCAGGAACACCCCTGGGATCTCGGATCGCGTGCCGGCTCGAAGTGGATGGGTGCCCGGCTCGCCGCGGAAGGTCGCCCTCGGTTCCCTGGTGACCATCGACTCGGTCACAACCGCCCCGGCTGCAGCCGGCAGCAGGCGCTCCATCTCCGCGACGAAGTGTTTCACCAGTTCAGCCGCACTCGCGCCGAGATGAGAGTCTGCCGCCGACAGGGAAATCGCCAGGCACTGGCGGCCGTCGTCCAGACCGGCCGCTCCGGTCCGGTCGAACACGTACTGGATATCGCTCCCGACCGCAGCGAACATCGGGAGGTCGGTGATGGGGCGGTCGTAGACCAGATGCACGTTCACGATCGGCGAGACCCCCAGCCGGTCCAGACGGTCCTGGAAGGGTACGGCGCCGGATGGAAGCATCGCGCCGACCGCATCGTGCGGAACGGCCACGACCACCGAATCGGCTTCGATACTCCGACCGCTGACTGTTACCGACGGGCGTTCGCCGGAACCGGATCGAACCGCCGACACCGGCGCCCGGGTCACCACCTCGGCCCCCCGAGCCTCCAGGGCGTGCCGGCCGGCGTCTCCATGAAGCGCCGAGAGCGGTACCGACGCCCAGCCGATGTCGGCGGACGCGGCGTCGGTCAGAAGGCCGGTGACGAACACCTTGGCAGCAAGCTTCAGGGAGGCATCCCGGGCGTGGACGTTCACCGTCGGGAGCACCACCAGGTCCCAGAATCTCTCCACGGCCTCGGCCGGCTGACCGCGGGCGGCCAACCAGTCACCGAACGACACCCTGTCAAGAGTCGGATCCTCCGGGTCGAGCCTGCGCAGGGCTCTTCCAGCCGCCAGGACCTTCAACCTGGCCCTCAGGCTGACATGGGGGTAGGTCAGGAGCGACGGCGCCAGATGAAGAGGGGCCGGACCGAAGGTACGCCTGATCGTCCCCGCCTTCCCCCCGGGTCGCAGGACGGGAATGTTCAACCGCTTCTGGATGGTGACATCGCCGATCGAGCCGATTCTCTCCAGAAACTCCAGGTAGGCGGTGCAGCAACGGAGGAAGACGTGCTGGCCGTTGTCGTACCAGATCCCCTTCCGCCGGAAGGACCATGTCGCTCCGCCTAGGCGGGGCCTTCGCTCCAGCAGGGTGACCGCCGCCCCCCGGTCGGCAGCCTCCAGACCGGCAGCAAGACCGGCCAGGCCGCCACCGACCACTACCACTCGGGGGCGGCGGATGTTCACGGCTGCAGACCGGAGATGCTACGTACCGCTACGAGGCCCTTCTCCCAGGCCGGGAGGGAGACGCGCTCGGTCAGGGGAAGGGTGGGCTGGGCGTGCATCCGCCGCAGGAGCCTTCGGTATATTCCCGCCATCGCGGCAGTGCAGGACCGGCTGCGGTGATCGAGATGCGCCAGCAGCGCGAGACCGCTGTCGAACCAGACCGAGGCCTGACCCGCCACATACTCGACCATGGCCCCGACCCGCTCCGGCGGGGTCCACCGGCCCGGCGCGATCCCGAAGCGATCCCGTTCCTGCTCGGGGAGGTATATGCGCCCCATCCGGAGATCCTCCGCGATATCGCGCAGCATATTGGTCAGCTGGAAGGCCACGCCCAGATCATCGGCCATCCGGGAGGCTTCGCCCTCCCCCACCGGCTCCCGCCTCCGGCCAACTCGGGTACCGAACACGCCGAGTGAGAGGCGTCCCACCGACCCTGCCACCAGCCGGCAGTAACGGACCGTGTCCGCCATCGTGACGTACTGCGCGCCTCGCACGTCCATCTCGCATCCCTCGACGATCTCGTGCAGTGCCTCGACCGGGATCGGGTAGCGCCTCGCCGCGTCGGCCAGAGCCACCAGTACGGGGTCGTGGTGGTCTTCCACGTCGCCGGCGCCCAGGCTCTCTATCACCGTGTGGAGCCTCTCCAACTCCTCGAGTTTGCGGTCACGGGGCCAGGTTCCGTCCCCGACGTCGTCGATGCGCCTGGCCATGGCATATAGGGCGGCCATCGCCCGGCGTTTGGGAGGGGGGAGCAACCGGATGCCGTAGGCGAAGTTGCGGGCCGCCTCCCACGTGATCCGCTCGCATCTCTCGTATGCGCGCTCGGGAGTCACGAACTTGCTCTCGCGCGGTCCCCCCGGCGGTGCCGGCCCAGATAGACGCGGACGAAGCGGCGGAGGATGGCTGATCGGCCGGCTTGCCGCGTGCCACCCAGCACCTCGAAGCCGGCCTTCTCGATGGTATCCAACCCCGCCAGCCCTCCAGCCACGAAGCCGGATATGGCCAGGCGGGCGTAACCGGTCAAAGACCGGACCAGTGGAATGCCCTGCTCGACCAGTTCGCGGGCGAAGCGCGACTCGTAGGCGACCAGCGCCCGGAGACCGGCGCCGGCCTCCGGCGCCGAGAGGTCCTCGATCGAGCATCCGAACCTCGCCATGTCCTCGGCGGGCAAATAGACGCGGCCCGCCTCCGCATCCTCGGCCACGTCCTGGAGGTGTTCGAGTATCTGGAGACCGCTGCATACGGCGTCCGACGCCGCGATCCGCTCCGGGGTACCCGACTTGAAGACGGCCAGCACCATGTGCCCGACCGGGTTGGCGGACAGGGCGCAGTAGTCCATCAGTTCTGAGCGGGTCTCGTAGCGGGTCTTGTGCTGGTCCAGGCGGTTGGCCGCCAGCAGCTCATCGAACGGGCGGCGTGGCACGCGGAAACTGTGGATCATGGGCGCCAGCCGGCGGAACACGGGATGGCGGGGAGAGCCCGAGAAGAGAGCGTCCAGTTCCGAGTCGGCCCAGTCCAGCGCCATCGTCCGGTCCCCCGGGAACTCGTCTCCCAGGTTGTCCACGAGCCGGGCGTAGCCGTAGATGGCTTCCAGATGGTCGCGCAAGCCTCGCGGTAGCAGGCGAAGCGCTACTGGGAAGTTCTCCCCGGCTGCTCTGGCCATCACTACGTCGAGCGCCACATGCTGCCCGACCGACTCGGTCCCGGAACGGGACGAGCTTGACCCTGGTGACTCTGTCAGCGAAACCCGGTCGGTCGCCCTCTCGGCGGACACCGCACCTCCCACCTGCAGGGAGCGTGACCCTAGTCGGCCGATCCCCGGCTATCAGAAATGATTCGCCCCCGAGAATAGTTGCCGAAAGTCTTCCTGACCTGTCCCATCCGGCGGCTCGGGCTGCTCCAGGACCTGGACGGAAGGGCCGCCACTTCCACCACTACCAGGCCAGGTACTTCAACTCCAGGAACTCCTCCATGCCGTGGTGGCTGCCCTCGCGGCCCACGCCCGATTCCTTCACGCCGCCGAAGGGCGCAGACTCGTCCGAGATAATGCCCCGGTTGAGCGCAACCATCCCCGACTCGATCGCCTCGCCCACACGGAACGCCCGGTTGATATCCCCTGTGTACACGTAGGAGATCAGACCGTGGATGGTGTTGTTGGCAGCCTCGATGACCTCCTCCTCGGAATCGAAGGACACCACCGGGGCCACCGGACCGAAAATCTCATGGCCGAGGATCGCCGCGTCGGGCGCCACCTCCGACAGCACGGTGGGCTGGTAGAAGTAGCCGGGGCCATCCGGTGCAGCTCCGCCGGTGCGGACCGTGGCCTGATCGTCGACCGCGCCCGCCACCAGGCTGTCGATCTTCTCCACCGCCGAGTTGTTGATCATCGGGCCGACATCGTTGGACCTGTCGATACCCGGCCCCATCCGGAGGCCCGACATCACTTCGGTCAAGCGGTCGGTGAACTGCTCCGCCACGCCCGACTGTACGTAGAGGCGGTTGGCTGCCACGCAGGTCTCGCCGCCGACGCGCATCTTGGCCAGCACGGCTCCCTGGACGGCAGCCTCGATGTCGGCGTCATCGAAAACCACGAAGGGGGCATTGCCGCCCAGTTCCATGCTGGTCCGGAGGATACGGCGCCCGGCCTTTTCCATCAGGATCCGGCCGACCTCCGTAGAGCCTGTGAAGGACAGCTTCCTCACCCGCGGGTCGTCGAGCATGATGTCCACAACGCCGGAGGAGCCCCGCGCCATCACCACGTTGACGGTCCCCGGAGGGGCGCCTGCCTCAGCCAGGATGTCCGCCACCGCCAGGGCCGAGAGCGGCGTGTCGGAGGCGGGTTTGAGGATGGTGGTGCATCCGGCGGCCAGGGCCGGGGCGATCTTGCGGGTCGCCATCGCCGACGGGAAGTTCCACGGGGTGACCATCAGGGATATCCCGACCGGCTCGGGTAGCACGACGATCCGCTTGTCGCCCCGCGGAGCGGTGCGTATCTCGCCCATGATCCGGACGGCCTCCTCCGAGAACCACCTGAAGAACTCGGCGCCGTATCGAACCTCCCCTATCGCGTCCGCATAGGCCTTCCCGTTCTCGAGGATGATCAACTCGGCCAGTTGCTCCTCGCGCTCGAGCATCAGGTCGTAGGCACGGCGAAGGATGTCCGAACGCTGGCGCGGAGCAGTGGCTGCCCATCCGGGCGCCGCTTCGGCGGCGGCGTCCACCGCCAGGCGCGCCTCTCCGACTCCCGCGGTCGAGACGGCCGCCAGCACCTGTTCGGTAGCGGGATCGATGACGTCCAACTCTCCGTCCCCCTCCGTCCAGTCGCCCCCGATCCGGAGCTGGGTCCTCGGGCCCTGGAAAAGCTCGGCTACCACCGTCATCGCGTTCCTCCCAAAGAAAAGTGTTCCGCGTATCTTCTACAGGCCGATATGGCCGGCCAGGTCGGACGCCACCGCGCCGGCTTGCACCTCCAGGTCACGTTCGATTCCGGACGGGTCGTCCGATCCGGAAAACGGGCGAGTGGAATCCACGTACATCTTAAGCTTGGGCTCGGTGCCGCTCGGCCGCACGAGCACCCGAGTTCGATCCTGGAGCCGAAGTTCTACCAGGGACGCTGCTCCGAGCCATCGAGGCCTCCGCTCGGCGCCCGTCAGGTAATCCGTCATCCCTACCACCGCCACTCCGCCCAGGCGATCCGGGGGGTCTTCCGCCAGCCGTCGCATGGCGCCGGCGATCTCGCTCGCTCCGGCTGATCCCGGCCTCCTGATGCTGCGCTGGACCGAGACCCACAACCCGAACCGGCGGTACAGGGCTTCCAGCCGGTCGAGCACCGTCTCGCCCTGTCGCCGGCACTCGGATGCCAGATCGGCCATGAACAGGGCGGCCGACAGGCCGTCCTTGTCGTACACCACGCCTCCCACCGCATGGCCCAGCGCTTCCTCGAATCCGAAGGCCAGGGCATTCCCGCCCTCGGCCTCGATGTCGAGCGCCGCGTTCATGATCCACTTGAAGCCGGTGAGAGTGGTTTCGAAGCGGGCCCCTCGGGCAGTCGCCACCAATCCGGCCATGGGCGAGCTGACGATGGTGTTGATGATGAGCGGTTGGCGTTCGTCGGTCGGGCCGCCATCCGGCAGGTGCGAGAGTATGTAATCGGTCAGCAGCACCCCCACCTGGTTACCGGTAAGGCTGACCCATCCGTTGACGCCGGGCACCGCCACTCCCAGCCGGTCGGCGTCAGGATCGTTGGCCAGCACCAGGTCGGCATCGATCCCTCGCGCGAGGGCCAGAGCGAGGTCCATGGCGCCGGGCTCTTCGGGATTGGGAAACGGCAGGGTCGGGAAGTGCCCGTCTGGTTGGGCTTGCTCGTCGACAGGATGAACATCCAGGTAACCGGCTTCGGCCAAGAGCTCGCTCATGTAGCGCCAACCCACCCCGTGCATCGGCGTGTAGACGATCCGCAGGCCCGGATCGACCGTCGCGGGCAACCGCAGCCGGGCCAACTGCCTCCGGTACCCGTGCCAGACCTCCGGCGGAACGGGCGCTACACGCTCCCCGGCTTCCTGATACGGAGCATCCGCTAGGGGAACGTCTGCCGCCGCATCCACCCGGTCGATGGCTGCTGAGATGGCAGCGTCGACAGGGGGAATGATCTGGGCGCCGTTGGCGTCATAGACCTTGTAGCCGTTGTCCCGGGGCGGGTTGTGGCTAGCAGTGACCATCACGCCGGCGCAGGCACCCAGGACCCGGACCGCATACGCCACCAGGGGCGTCGGAGCCTCCTCTTCCCAGAACCTGACCGCCAGACCGGCGGCGCTCAGTACCCCGACCGTGTCGCGCATGAAGTCCGAGCTGGACGGCCGGGCATCACGGCCCACCACCACTGGAGCGGTCGGCGCTCCCCCGTGCCGGGCCAGCAGGAAGTCGGCCAGCCCGCGGGTGGTCCGTATGACCATGGCCCGGTTCATCCGGTTGGAACCGGCCTCCACGATCCCACGCAGACCGGCGGTGCCGAAGGCGAGCGTGCCGTCCATCCGATCGGCCAGCTCGGCCCGGTCTCCGGAGTCGAGCAGTGCACCCAACTCGGCTCTGGTGCGGGGATCGGGATCGCCCAGGATCCAGGCCCTCGCCCGCTCCACCACGTTGTCCATAAAGCCGACGATAGCGAGCGGTGGTGGCGGGTTCCCTCGTGTTAGATCGGGGTCCGCTTTCTCAGGTGGTGCCAGATCTCTGGTTAGGTCCCGAACAACTCAGCCCGCACTTCGTCTCGACTCTTGTCCAGATGGGTAGCGATGTCGGCCACGACGCCGCTGAGCGTGCCAACCCGGAGAGCACGATGGCGCGGGACGGTAACCCTGTGCGACACACTGCCGATAGTCGCGCCCAACATCATGTGGCTGCCTCTCTACCGAACGAGGCGATAGCCATACTGACGCCTGAGCAGCGCAGCCAGTTCTTCGCCCGACAGGTCCCGGGGCAGTCTCATACTGCGATAGCTTCGTCCCTTACGAAATGCAGCCTGACGATCCTCTGTTCGGCCCCGTCGCCGAAGTGGCAAAGCACGGCATCCCGAACCATCGCCTTGAGATCGGCCCAGTCTTCACCTTGTGTGAAGATGCTATGGCCCAGAGCTCGAGCATCGAAGCCTCCCTCCGGAGCCTCCGTCACCTCGAATATGATCTCCACCGGCGCTTCCACAGGTTCCTCCACGCTTGCGAGTTGCAATTCTCTGTGCACCAGCACTTGACTCCAACTCAGTCGCAGCTTCGCTCACGCCAAGCTTACCGGTCGCCACGTCCGAGACCAGCCCGATGTCGTATTCCCAACCAGGTCGCTGTGCCGCCGGGCGCGGGCGTTCGGGGCGTCCATGTCGACACAAGCCTCAGCTGGGGCGGCTGCGGATGGCGAAGACCTTGTAGGAGAAGCCGGCGTCCTGGCTCCGTGTTCCGAGGCTGGTCCAGTCAGAAGTACCCGACTCCTGGCATTCGCCGCTCCACACCACTGTCAGAGCCACGGGATACCCGCTCGGGTAGCCCGCCCGCAGCGAGGACCTCAGGTATACCGCCTCGTCGCCCCCGAACCGGACCTCGAACGGGCTCTTCAACGAGCCGGCGGCGTCGTAGTCCGGCGCGTTGCGGTGGAAGGTCCTGATGCCTAGTTCCGTCCCGTCCGGCCTTCCCAAACCGGTCATCACCCAGGACATCCGGCTTACCCAGACGCGGATGGACACCCGCTCGCCGTTGATCCGTTCGGAATAGGTCCGGGATGGATCCCCCTGGTACCGGGCGTGAACAGGCACCCTCACATAGCCGTTCCGGACCGGCTGGAAGCCGAGCGACGGGGTGGCCATGGCGTCGATGGTGTCATGGAAAGAGTTGACGGCGCCGGCAATCGTGCAGGCAGGCGGCGGAGGAGGGGGTCCTTGCATCGTGGGCGTCGTGGGCGTCGTGGGCGTGGCCGGCCTGGTGGTCGCGGTCGTCCCCCACGTTGTGGTGGTTCGCCTCCTGGTGGTGGTCGTCGCTGGCCTGGTGGTCGCGGTGGTCCCCCGCGTCGTATCGGTAACGGAAGGAGTGGTCTCCCGATTGCCTGTCGTGGTCGGGCAGTCGGGCGGATGAGCGCTCGGATCATCCGCACAGTGGGCATGGTTCACGTTCACCCACGTCCCGCAGTTGCCGGGGCTGGTGTTGGCCGGCAGGCTCCTGTCCCCCGCGCACACGTTGTACCTGGGCCCTAGCCTGTCCTCGTGCCTGTTCAGGTATTGGTACTTGACCGTGACGCCGTCCCCGTGCGGGGCGTGCCCGCCCCGTCCGATACCGCAACTGTTGATGCGCGGCTGCGGCGGGCTGATCCTGGGGCCGCAGGCTCTCCACTGGTTGCCGACGGCCTGCCATCTCCCGCAGGTGATCTCGCCGGTGCCGGTGTCGACGATGCTCTGCCGGCACACTAGCTTCCTCCAGTAGTTCCAGTGCTGCTCCCAGTCCCAGGTCACCACGGTCCGGCCTGACCGCCACGAGGTCTCTGGGGGATGGGCTGCGCTCGGCTCCGAGGCCCACACAGCGGCCGCGGCGAGCAGGCCGATCACGACGAGCCAGCCCGTCGTGGCCGGCGCCGGTCTGGCAAGCCTCGGGAGGTCCCGGATATGCCTGCGTATGCGAGCCATCAGTACCTACCCGTCGAACCGGGCGCCTCGTCCTCGTTGACCTCGGGGGTCGGGTCACGGGGACAGCGGACATCGCTTCCATGATCACCAGTACCTTCACGCAGTAGGACCTCCGGTACGAGACCTTCCATTCCCCGTCCACCTGGACGAGGGTGTCAAGGACCGGATCGGTGGGCGGGAAGTCGGGATGGTGAAGGCGGTAGCGGACCGCTATCACCCCCTGGCCGGCGTCCGGACCGCCCCGCCACACGATGTCCTCGAATATGACGCCGGCCCGGCCGCGCTGCTCCGGGTGGTACAGGACGGCGCCGTGGGTCCGGCCGAAGTCGTCCAGCGCGGCGAACACCTCATCGAGCAGGGCCCCGTTCCTGATGGCCGAACGGCGCTGGTCGTCCGTACCCGTGTATGCCAGGTACACCGCCCGGCGGACCTCCGCAAGCGTGCACGGATCCTCGACCGGATAGCTGTCCGCGACCCACAGCTCTTCGATCGGAGGACAGTGCCCGGCCTCCGTCGCCTGGAACCCACCGGCCGGCTCCGCGGTTGCGAACCCGTCCGAGGTGGCGGTGGGACTCGGGGTGGGGCCCCTCTCGACCTCCGCACCGGACTCGGCGGGCGGATACCGGAATGTGGTGACCGTCAGCAGGGTGGACGGCTCGGTGTCGTGTCTGTGGTCATGGCCTTCGCCGCCACCGTGATCATGGCCTGCGGCGCCGGTCCGATCCTCTCCATCCACCTCTACGTCGGTCGGGTTCGACTCCGATGGCACCGCCCACTCGGGCGATGCCCTCCCGGTCTCTTCGCCTGCTGCCGGAGGGGGCGCGGTGGCCGACGAGACGGCTGATCGGTGCGGTGTCCGGCCCGGTGCCGTGATCATGAGCACCGCTGCCAGCACCCCAGCTACGAATACGATGAATAGCATCTTCTCTACCAGGTGATTCATGCCTTGATGTGCTCCGATGCGGGATAGATATCGCTACCGGAGGCAGCGTATCGGAGCTATGACCGCAAATGAGCTACCAAACAGGGGTAGAAAATCTCTGACTCTCCGAAATTTTTCTCACTCTGGGCTGAGATCACTGATCAGGCTGTGATCGATCATGCCATCGTATAGAACCGCTAGACATCCTGTACATCAATGATTCGAACGCGACTGCTACTCAACCACAACTTTCCTGCTTCATTGCGGCCCACCTCGTCGGGCCCGGACCCGGATCGGACCTATCGCCGAGGACGCCGGCGGGAGACCGGCTCGAGCCGGAGGACGTGCCTACCGGAACGGAGCGCGATCAGGGTGAGGGCGGGCGGATGATCGGGCGCCGGTACGCCACCAGGTCGGCCCCGGCGAACACCACCGCCAGCACTGCGGCCAGCACGAAGCCTCGCTGCCAGGCCCAGACCGCCGCCGCCACGCCCACGACCATGCCGATGATCCGCGAATGGAGATCACCGCTCGGACCCAGCATCCTGACCAGCACGGCGCGAAGCATCTTCGACCCGTCCAGCCCGCCGATGGGTAGCCAGTTGACGAGCCCCCACACCACGGACACCCAGATGAAGGCCCCCACGAAGAACACCAGGTACTCCCCGTAGCGGTCGGCGGCGGCCAGATGGATCCGCCACGGGCTCTCGATCGCCAACTCCCCGAACCGGCCCAAGCCACCCAGGCGGGCGTACCAGTACAAGCCCAGCCCCGCGAAGAGACCTACTGCGGAGCCCGATGCGGCAATGGCGAACAACCTCCAGCCCCCGAGAGGCTGCTCCCGCTCCCTCCAATAGGTTGCTCCGCCCAGTGCGTAGATGGTGATGCCATCCACCTGGCCGCCGAGGCGCCGTACCGTTGCCGCGTGGCCCAGTTCGTGCAGGACCACCGAAAGCAGTATGGCCACCGCCCAGAGGGCCGCCGAGACAAGGCCGAGTCCGGTGTCGAAGAGGATCACCAGGACGAGCAGGAAGGTGAAATGGATGTGGACGGGGAACCCGAACAGCCGGAAGCGCACGGCGGCCAGCGTAGTTGGAAGTGGCGGTAAGCCGGCTGCGGCGGACACGTGTCGGGGGTCCGCCTCAAGGAGACCGGTAAGCACCGCCCTCCAGAGACTCGAGGGCGAAGTCCGCCAACCGCTCCACCGATCCGGCCAGGGACGGCAGGTCCACGCCCGAGATGTTGTCCATCACGCCATGCCGGTAGCGGGCGTAGACCCCTTCCAGGATGGCGGCCAAGCGCCACGCCTGCATCGCCCGGTGGTAAGGAAGCCCCGACACGTCCGCCCCGGTGAGGGCGGCGTAACGGGCCACCATCTCCTCCAGGGACGGGAAACCACCTTCCTGTACCACCGATGAGCGCCAGAGCTCCGGCCCGCCCGGGTCGATCCAGTCGTTGGCCAGGTACCCGAGATCGGCCATAGGGTCGCCCAGGGTGCAGAGTTCCCAGTCGACCACAGCCCCGATCTTCCCGTTCTCGACGATCAGGTTGCCGAATCGATAGTCACCGTGCACGACACCGGTTCGCTCCTGGGTGGGGATCCGGTCCTCCAGCAGGGTCCGGACCCGGTCCATGACCGGGAGGTCCCGCTGCTTGGAGGCTTCCCACTGGCGAGACCACGTACGCAACTGGCGCTGCACGTACCCCTCCCTGGGGCCCAGGTCGCCCAACCCGATGTGATTGGGGTCCAGAGAGTGGAGGCCGGCCAGCACCGTGACGGCGTCCTCGCCGAGGGACCTCCGGTCGGCCGGCTTCATGGACGAACCCGCCGTCCGGTCGTGGGGAACCAGGCCGGTGACGAAGCCCATCACGTAGAACGGGGCGCCGTTGACAGCCGGATCGCTGCATAGGCCGAGAGCCGGAGGGACCGGCACGCCCGTCCCGCGCAATGCCGAGATGATCCGGAACTCGCGGGCCACATCATGAGCTGTCGCCAGGGCGTGCCCCAGCGGGGGCCTTCTAAGGGCGAAGTCGGCCCCGTCAGCTCCGCTGACCCGGTAGGTGAGGTTGGAGTTACCGCCCGGTACGGGCTCGAACCGCAAGGGCGGGACGGCGCTCTCGATGTTCCTTTTCATCCACACGGTGACTCGTTCCCGGTCTATTCCGGGGACGGAACCTGCCGGCCCCTCCTCGTGCGGCACCGGCTCGTGCCGGTTCCCCCTCACAGCGGCCCCTTGTCAGCCCGCCGGAGGGAGACCTGGAGCAGCGGTCCGATGGTTACCGTATAGATCACGGTGCCGATACCCACCGCCCCGCCCAGCAACCATCCGGCGATCAGTACCGTTCCCTCGATGAGGGTGCGGGCCAGCCGTATGGACATGCCCCGGGCAGCCAGGCCGGTCATGATCCCGTCCCTGGGGCCCGGGCCGAGGCGCGACCCTATGTACAGGCCTGATCCGACCGCCACCATGCCGATGCCGCTGACCAGGTACAGCACGCGCAACCAGAGGAGTTCCGTCTCCCCCACCACGAACAGCGTGACGTCGATCATGACTCCCACCAGGGTGGCGTTCAGAAGGGTGCCGGGGCCGGGACGCTGCCGCAGGGGAATCCATCCGAGCAACACAACGGCGCTGACCGCGATTGTCACCAGTCCCACCGAGAGAGGAGTCCGCAGGGCGATGCCCTGATGGAAGGCGTCCCACGGCGACAAGCCGAGGTTGGCTCGTATGTTGAGTCCGATGCCGCCTCCGAACATGGCCAGCCCGAGGGAGAGGCCGGGGATCCGGGCCAGCACCGCGCGGGTACGGGCGGTGACCACTCACGCCACCTACGAGGATGCGGAGAAAGACGGGGATTGGTTGGCCCGCGACGCCCTGACCTGGGGGGTCATTGTCGACTACCACGCCAACCGGACATCTCTGGGTACTCTCCTACGGTGCGGGCAAGCGGAACGGACCGCCAATCGTCCCGGACCGTCTCGGATCGGGCTGGGCCATGGCACATCCTGCTGGACTCGCCGGGCGTGCGGACAGCGTAGACGAGCCGACCGGGGTGCATGATCCCATTAACGCCGCGATCCGGCGTTCCCATTGGGCGTCTACGCTGGTACCCTTGGGGATAAGCGAGCCTCGTCATGTGGCCGGGCGCGCCCGATTACGGATCGCGCCTGCCAATGGCCATAATTGAACTGCGCGGGAGTCGAAGGAGTCAGACGCGATGGCCGACTACAAGATGATGGTGTGGATCGACCAGGATCTGTGCACCGGGGACGGCATCTGCGAGGAGATAGCTCCCGACGTGTTCGAGGGTCGTGACGACGGGCTGTGGGTGGTGAAGGAAGAAGCCAGGCACTTCGGCTCAACCCTGGTATTCGACGACTCGGCCGGAGACGGTCACGGCCCCGAGGGGTCCCGCGGGGTGGCGCGAGTGCCCGACAGCCTGATCGAAGATGTGATCGAGTCTGCCGAGGAATGCCCGGGGGAATGCATAATGATCGAGCCCTACAACCCCGAACTGGTGGCCGAAGGCCGGTAAAGGCACCAGCCGGATCTCAGGCCTGCCGGGATGACGAGGGCAGGTCCTCGCCGTAGGGGCCTGGCCATCCTGGCCGCGACTCTCCTCCTATCGACCGTCGCCCTGTCACCGGCCGGCGCCCAGTACTACCCCCCGGGTCCTCCCGGCGACGGCGTGGTGATCAGCGACGACGGCCTGGTACTCCCGGTGCGGGAGATCACGGATGACGGATACGTGGTCACGACCACCTGCTGGAACGAAGGGGTGGTCACCGGAGGCACCTACATCTCTCATGTTGAGGTGGTGATCGACCCCGGCCATGGAGGCTCGGAAACCGGAGCGGTGGGCCGCAACGGGCTGACCGAGAAAGCCCTCAACCTGGCCGTCTCGGAGTTGCTCATCGAGGAGCTGCGCAACCGTGGCTTCAACGCCATCATGACCCGGACCACCGACGTACGCATCCCGATCGTGGTGCGGGCCGAGATCGCCCGAGCCCTCAAGCCCGACGTGTTCATTTCACTCCACCACAACGGTGGGGCCACCGCCCGCTCCGACCTCCCCGGGACCGAGATGTACCACCAGATCGAGAGCGCCAACTCCAGGCGGCTGGCAGGAATCCTCTTCGAGGAGGTCCAGCAGGCGCTGGCCGTGTACGACGTCCCATGGCGCAAGACCGTATTCCAGGGCGCGTCCTCCGTGCTCCGCGTCGAGGTCCAGGACGACCTGTACGGCATCCTCCAGTACACGACCGGCACCACGACGGTCCTCACGGAAGCCGCCTACCTCTCGACACCGGCCGAAGCCCGACTACTCGCCGACCCGGAGGTGCAGAAGGTCGAGGCGGTGGCCATCGCGGACGGGATCGAGCGGTACCTCACAACCTCCGACCCGGGCTCCGGCTTCAACCCCATGTTCAGCACTTCCAGAAAGCTTTCCTCCGGAGGGCCCGGCGGCTGTAGGGATCCCGAACTGGGCCACATCGGCGTCGACGAGCCGGGCTTCGACGACGTCCCGGAAGGCACTCACCGGCCGGCCATTGATGCCCTCCGGGACGAGGGCATCCTCGACGGCACCGAGTGCGGTCCCGACCTGTTCTGCCCGCTCCAGCCCATCAAACGCTGGATGATGGCGGTTTGGCTGGTGAGGGCCTTGGACGGCGCCGACCCCGGTGCCGCCACGGAGTCTCGGTTCACCGACGCTCCCCCGGACCGCTGGTGGACGCCCTACGTCGAACGCCTGGCCGAACTGGAGGTCACCCGAGGGTGTGACACAAGGCCCGCCCGCTTCTGCCCCTACGACCTGGTCACCCGGGGCCAGATGGCGTCCTTCCTCACCCGGGCCTTCGATCTCCGTGGCGGTCTCCCGAGCGGCTTCGTCGATACCGCCGGCAGCACCCACGCGGATGCCATCGACGCCGTCGCCGCCGCAGGCATCACCCGAGGGTGTTGGGCCCTCCCGCCCCGCTACTGCCCCAGCTCCAATACCACCAAGGGCGAGATGTCCACTCTCTTGGAGCGAGCCCTAAGACTGGTTCCCCGCGCGTCTAGCTAGCCATCTAGAAGTCGAACAGCGACAGGGCGGTGCCGCCCCGGATGGCAGCCCGGTCTTCGGGCGGGATGCCGGGCAGGTAGTGATCCACCAGCGACAGCACCTCGGAGTAGCCGGGATTCTCCTTGATCCAGGGCCAGTCGGATGCGTTGAGCATCCGGCCGGCGCCGAAGGCGGCATAGACCCGGTCCACCACGTCCTGGAGGTCGAGGTATGGATAGGGGGTCTGGGTAAAGGCATACTGGCCCGACAGGTGCACGTAGAGGTCATCCGGATGCTTGGCGGCCATCTGCTCGATCAGTTCCATGGAATCCGGGGGGAGGGGGATGTCGAAGCGGGGACGAAGGTCCTCGTCGATCGCTATCTCCATCCAGATGTCAGGACAGAAGCCCAGGTGGTTGAGCACCACCTTGAGACCGGGTAGCGCCTCCATCACCCCGTCGAGCAGGCCCACCTGGACGGGGTCGCCGTAGAACCACACCTTCATGTCCAGGTCGCGCATCGCTTCCAGGGCCGGGAACACGGCCAAGGAGTCCGGCGCCTGGCCTTCCTCGCCACCGAAGCCGTAGAAGCGAAGTCCCTGGATACCCACTTGCTCCACTCGTCGTGCCACCTGGCCGGCACCGTCCTCTGCATCGGCGTCGTAAACACCCACCCCGGCGAACTTGCCCGGGAACTCGACCAGGATCTCCGCCAGGTAGTGATCGTGGACGGACAGCGGAACGATCACTGCGTGGTCCACTCCGGCATTGTCCATGGCCACTAGGAACTCTTCCGCCGCTTCCTCCCGCTCGACCGGGGTCATCGCCTCGAAGACGTCGCGCGGGTACTTCTCGCTGGCTGGCTTAAAAAGATGCAGATGGGCGTCTACTACCGCCATATGTCGAACCTCCGTGTCCCGCCGTCCTCCGACCTGGCTATACGTTACAAGGCACCCAGCCGACAGGGCGTTCCCAGCTCCGTGCCGGATACGGTTCGGCTCGCGCTAAGGCGCCGCATAACCCCTTGTTTACTGGGTCTTCGCGCATGGCCGGTAGGAGTGTCACACCTCCTACATACAATCGCCGTCAGTCTTGGAACAGAGGGCAAGGCGAGGAGGACGGATGGCAGGCGAGACGGATGCCGAACCGCAGGAGGCGGAATTCCGCAGACGGTGGTACGAAGCCCACGCCCGCCGGGCCCAAGCGGATATCGATCAAGGCCACTTCAAGGATTGGCTGCCAGACCTCTGGACCGCTGGGTCCGAGGCCCTCAAGATCCGCGACCGGCTCGCCTCGTCCGGTGACTTGGACGCGTTCAAGGCCGAGCAGGACGCTTGGGCCCGCGCGAACGACGTCGGGTTCAAGGGTCAGATCGGCGCCATGTTCATCAACTCCCTCGTCAAGAACACCGACGATCGCGCCTCCCTGACCGGCCTGCTCGTCAGCGGCTTGACTGCGCCTACGAATCGTGACTCCGCCGCCCAGAAACTGGATGCACTGGTCGACCACGTCAACCGCATCAAGGTAGGTGCGCATCCCGCTCCGTTGTCCGCGGCCTTCACGCTTTCTTACTTCTGGGCGCTGCAGCAACGGAGACGGTGGCCGATCTTCTGGCCTAACGACCGGAGATTCCTGGCGGCGACCACGGGCACCAAGTTCTCCGGTTCTCCAACGGAGCAGTACATGGAATTCGTTGACCTCGTAGCTGAGTTCGACGAAGACTGCGAGCGCTTCGCCAGGGTGAGCAGTTGGTGGATAGAACAACAGCCGGTGTTTCTCGATCCCGTTCTCGTAGATCGCTGCGACTACGGCGCCAAGAACCGCAACGAGGAGTCGATCGAGGGCCTCAAGAGCAATGCCGACGTGATGGTGGCTATCGCCAAGTATCTCGGTCAGGCAATGGTCGAAAATCTGTCTGAGGCGGCCACCTACACGCTGAAAGCGTGGAGGCCGCCTGTCCTATGGACAACGAACGGATGGGGCAGACCTGACCTATGGGTCGATTGGAGGGTTGAGGAAACACAGGAGTGGGAGATCTCATTGCGCCTATGGATCAACCATAAGGGCGCCGCCCTCGGCGTGATGTCGGGATGGGGAAAGAACTGGAAGCCCAAAGCGCAAGAGGCGATCGAGTCGACGCCGGTCGATGGGTTTCGCATCATGGAGCGAGGCGATGAGGACGACATGGGGTTCTACGGGAGAGCAGGTACTTTCTTGTACGGCCGTTCGTATGAGACGGACGAGCTTGCGGATCTAGATCTGCAAGCCGAGGCAATGAGGGTGGCCACCGCTGCCCGCCCCGTTCTCGATGCTCTGGTCAGTCGGGCCCAAGGCGACGGTCCCCCCGGGACCCCTCCGGCGGCTGATCCGCTTTCCGACGCAGTTGCGGAGTTCCGCCGAGATACGGCTTACCCGACTCCTCATGACGCAGGGCAGAAGGCCCGCCAGCCGCGGTTACGGGAGATACTCCGACCGGACAGCCTGGCTACCACCGACCGCGCCGAACTTCGCAAGATCTGGACAACAGGCGCGTACGGTTTCCCTGGTCCCCAAGCCAACCTCAACAAAACGTTGAGAGATGCCGATGAGGTCGAGTACGAGCAGATCCTGAGAACCCTGGAGTACCTGTGCTGGGGTGGTGGCGATGACGCCGACCGGGTCGACCGTGTCCTCGACGATCCTGAGTACAAGGTGAAGGGTCTGGGTGAAACGGTCATCTTCAAGCTGCTGGCCATCTGCTACCCGGATCGCTACCTCTGTGTGTACCCGTACTCCGGGGAAAGCGGGAAGCTCCGGATGCTGCGTGCCCTCGACCTTGCTGAACCGGCAGTAGGCACCAGCAGGGGCCGCAAGCACGTCGAGTCGAACAACCGGTTGTGGGAGCGGCTAGAGCCCCACTTCCCGGGAGATCCGTGGGGCATGATGTGCTTCCTCTACTGGTACATCGATTATCTCGACCGCGAGGAAACACCGATCGGTGAACCCACTCCGATCGAGGCGGCAGCCACGGACCTTCTGGTCGAGGGCAGCTTCCTCGATGACATAGTGGAGTTGCTCAGGGATAAGGGGCAAGTGATTCTCTACGGACCGCCCGGTACCGGCAAGACGTATCTTGCGCAGCGACTGGCCGCTGCCCTAGCTCCCGATCCTGCTGACCGGGCACTGGTGCAGTTCCATCCGTCTAGCTCCTACGAGGACTTCTTCGAGGGCTACAGACCGGACGTAGGACCCGATGGGCAAATCGTCTACGAGTTGACCCCTGGGCCACTGGCACTCATGGCCGAGCGAGCGGCGCGGCATCCCCAGCGCCGCCAGGTGATGGTGATCGATGAGATCAACCGGGCCAACCTGCCCAAGGTGTTGGGTGAACTGCTGTTCCTGTTCGAGTACCGGGACAAGTCGATCTCAACCCTGTACCGGCCCGAAGGCGAGTTCGAACTACCGGAGTCCTTGTGGTTCATCGGCACCATGAATACCGCTGACCGGTCGATCGCCCTGGTCGATGCCGCGCTACGTCGCCGCTTCCACTTCGTGCCGTTCTTCCCCGACCGCGGTCCCATCGAAGGGTTACTCGACCGCTGGTTGGAACGTGAGGACCAGCCGTCGTGGGTTGGAGAGCTGGTGGCCATGGTCAACGACGAGTTGACCGAATCCTTGGGCGGGGACCTCCAGTTGGGCGCCAGCCACTTCATGAAGAAGGACTACGGGGACGAGCCGGACGAGAACGACCCGACCCTGGGCAGGATCTGGCGGTTCAACATCGAGCCCTTTATCGAGGACCAGTTCTTCGGCAACGAGGGTCAGATCAACAAGTTCCGCCTAGGGCAGGTGGTCCAGCGTTACCGGTCCCAGTCGGGTCGTGACGATCCCAGGGAGCCCGCGGTAGGCGGCAACGGATAGCACGAGCTCTGTAGGACAATGACCGACTTCTTACGGCTCTTCGAATACGACACTGTTCCTGTCGCCCTCTCCGAGCGTCGGGCGCGACGGTTGGACGCGGAGGCCGGTGGTTACCTGTCTGTAAGTCCCCACCCCGATCCTGGGATATGGTCCGTGACAGCCCGCGAGCATGTGGGCACGCTCGTGGTGGACGACATGCGGATCCTGATCCGCCCCAAGATCCGCCTTGAGAACCTGTTTCTGATGCTCGAAGTCGGACTACCCGAGCGGGCGTGGCGCAAGGAGGACTTCGACTATGCGACCAACCCCGACCTGCTCCAGTCGCTGGTGTCCTTCTATGCCCGAACCCTCGAGACGACGCTCGCCCGAGGTCTCTACCGGTCATACCGGAACCGGGACGAGGATCTGAAGGCGATCAGGGGTCGCATCGACTTCGGCAGGCAACTGTCACGCGCCCGGTTGCCGATGCCGGTCGCCTGCCGGTACGGGGAGTTCACCTCCGATGTCATCGAGAACCGAGGGCTCAGAGCCGCCATCCGCCTCTCGTTGCGCGTGCCTGGGGTCCAGGCAATGGATCGGCGGCGGCTGATGCGCGAGCTCGTGGCAATGGAAGAGGTGTCGGACGCGCCGGTTGCAGGAGACGAGCTTCAACGCGTCCATTACACCCGTTTGAACGATCACTACCGGCCTGCCCTCGGACTGGCCCGGCTGTTGCTTGACAACCTGACCCTGGTCGACCGGAGAGGCGGCACCACGGCTGCCTCCTTTATGGTGAACATGAACAACCTCTTCGAGAAGTTCGTCACCCAGCGTCTGAGCCGTGCCTTACAAGGTCACCTGTTAGTTGAGGGCCAAAAGGATGACTACCTGGATGTCGGGAGGCAGGTTGGGATCCGGCCCGATCTACGATTCCGGCGTCCTAGTTCGGATTCGATTACGTACGTCGGCGACATCAAGTACAAGCTGACCGACGACGCAGTCGCTCGGAGCGCCGACTACTACCAACTCCTTGCTTACACCACCGCCCTCGATCTCCCCGAAGGTGTTCTAATCTACTGCCACGCAGACGGCGGCAAACCGGCCGGCGAGATCACGGTACGCCATGCCGGGACGAGGCTGCACGTCTGCGCCGTGAACCTGAGCGGATCGCCCACGGAGGTCTCAAAGCAGATCGATGGCCTTGCCACCTGGATCGCGGAGAGATCGGGACGGGTCCGGCCACAAGGTCCTCTCGGGGTGACGAGACCCGCAGAATCCTTCCCTCGGCAACTCTCCAGCGTTTAGGCGTCCGTACCGGCCTCTGCGGCCAGGCGTTCTTCCCGGGCTTCTGTGATCTGGTCGGTGTGGTCGGCTATCCAGGCTAGGTGGTGGCCGGTCAGGTAGCGGCGGAGGAAGGTCACCATGTGCTCGAGGAGTTGGGGCTGATCCTCCAGCAGCGACGGCCCGGCGGCGTCGCTGGCGCCGCTCACCTGTAGCTTGGGACCCATCATCCTCGGATAGATGAAACCGACCTGTCCCTCGACTTCCTCGTTGAGAGCACCCTTGACCACCAGGCGCATGGCGGAGCGGGTGGTGCGCCAGTCGATCTCGCCAGGCGCATCCGGCAACGGGCTGATCATCACCTGGACGGGCGCGCCGTGATCCTCGTTGACGAACAGCATGGCCTCGGTGACCCGGCCGTAGGCGACCAACGCCACGGGGCCGAACGAGGCGGCCGTCTCCCTCAGCAGGGCCGGGAGATCCTGCCCCACCAGGCCGGGATCGGCATCGCCGTCCGACAGGCCGTGGCCTCTCAACTCGACACTGATCACCCGGAACCCGTGGGAAGCCACTCCCGCAGTGATTGGACCCCAGGCATCGAGGTCGTCGCCATGGTCGTGGAGGAAGACGACCGCCGGTCCGTCCACCGGCCACTCGTGGCCCCGGAGAACCAGCCCGTCGGGAAGCCGGATGGCGACGGGGACCGGCGCCGCCGGCATCAACCGGCGAACGGCTGCGGGTTGAAGCACCGGAAGACCCGGCCGTCCTGGTCGGCGGCCAACTCCGGCTGTTCGGTCCAGCAACGATCCAGGGCATGGGGACAGCGCGGGGCGAAGGCGCACCCGGGCGGCATCATCTGGAGGGACGGCACCAGGCCGGGGATCGGATCCAGGCGCCGGCGCGTGGTGCTCACCTTCGGCAGTGCCCGGAGCAGGCCCTGAGTGTAGGGATGGCGCGGGTCTTCGAACAGTTCGTCCACCGGGGCCTGCTCCACGATCTCGCCCGCGTACATGACGGCCACCCGGTCGGCTACCGCGGCCACCACCGCCAGGTCGTGGGTGATGAGGAGCATGGCCATGTTGCGTTCCCGCTGCTCGGTGACGAGTTGGTCGAGGATCTGGGCCTGGACGGTCACGTCGAGCGCGGTGGTCGGCTCGTCGGCGATCAGGATGTCAGGGTCGAGCACCAGGGCCATGGCAATCATCACCCGCTGCCGCATGCCTCCCGAGAGCTGGTGCGGGTACGAGTCGAGCTGGGAGATCGGATCGGGCAGGCCCACCTTGGTAAGGGCGTCACCGGCAAGGCGGCGGGCATCCTCCTTGTTCATGTCCCGATGGGCCCTGATCACCTCGACGATCACTTCTCCCACGGTGAACACCGGGTCCAGGGAGGTGAGCGGATCCTGGAAGATCATCGAGATGGCGTCGGCCCGGATGCTGCGCATCCGCTTGCCGCTCACGCTCAGCAGATCCTCGCCGCGGAACCGGATCGTCCCTTCCCTGACCCGCACCGGCGGGGTGGGCAGCAGGCGCATGATCGACAGGGCAGTGATGCTCTTGCCGCAGCCGCTCTCGCCCACCAGGCAGAGCACCTCGTTGGCGTAGATGTCGAGCGACAAGCCCCGCACCACGTCGAACGACTCCCTCCTGGAACTGACCATGGTGCGAAGCCCGTCGATCGAGAGCAGCGGGGCGGTCACCGGCTGGTCGCCGCCGGATGCCTGGCCACCGTTATCGGTCATGGTTGTCACCTCAGCTTCTCCGCAGGCGGGGGTTGACGACCGTGTAGCCGACGTCGGCCAGCCAGTTGGACAGCAGGACGATGGTGATCAGCACCAGCGAGAAGAACTGCGCCACCGGATAGTCCCTCCTCAGCACGGCGTTGACCAGCACCTGCCCCAGGCCGGGCCAACCGAAAATCGTCTCCACTACCAGCGCATAACCCACGATCTGCCCGATCCTCAGACCCGCCAGCGACACGATCGGCACCAGCGCGTTGCGGAAAACGTGGCGACCGATGACCTTCGACTCCGAGAGGCCGCCCGACCGTAGCGTCCGGACGAAGTCCTGGCTGAGGTTCTCCAGCATGGCCGAACGGGTCATCCGGACGGTCAGCGCCATACCTTCCATCGCCAGCACCACCGCCGGAAGCACCAGCTGTTTGGGACCGCAGCAGCCGGCGGAGGGGAGCCATCCGAGCACCGACGCAAATAACCACACCGCCAGCAGGGCCAGCCAGAAGTTGGGCACGGCCATACCGGCCACCGAGAAGGTCATGATCCCGCCGTCCCACCACGAGTTCCGGCGCAGCGAGGCCAGCATGCCCAGGGGGATGCCCACCCCGAACACGAGCACGAAGGCGGCCACCCCCAGGATGAGGCTGTTGCGGCCGTGCTCGGTTAGCAGCTTCCCGATGTCAGCGTTGTTGGTGAGGGAGTTGCCCAGATCGCCGGTGAACAACCGGCCCATGTAGTCGAAGTACTGCTCGTGGAACGGGTCGTTGAGCCCGAGCTGTTCCCGGACCGCCTCGCGTTCCTCCGCCGAAGCCGACGCAGGGACCCGGGCCGCCACCGCGTCACCGCCCGACAGCCGGATGGCGTAGAACACGGCGATCGAGGACAGCACCAGCACGATCACCATGTATATGGTGCGGGCCAGGACCCGTTTCATTCCTCGTCAACCCCCTTGGCCTCGTGCCTGAGCCGGGGGTCGAACACGTCCCGCAAACCGTCGCCGATCAGCGACACGGCCAGCACCAGCAGCAAGATGGTGATCCCGGGGATGGTGGCGCCCCAATGACCGACCTGTCCGAGCTCGGGCACGTTGTGCTGTAGGAAGTTGCGGCCGTCGGAGACCATGCCCCCGAGACTGGGGGTGGGAGGCTGGGCGCCCAGACCGATGAAGGAGAGGGCCGCCTCGGCGATGATCGCCACCGCCACGTAGTAGGAGGCCAGCACCAGAGCCGGGGCCAGGATGTTGGGGAATAGGTGACGCCACATGATGCGAGAGGTCGACAGACCACCTGCCCGGGCCGCTTCGACGAACTCCCTCTCGCTAAGAGACAGCACCTCGCCGCGCACCACCCGGGCGATGGCGGCGGTGTTGACGAGGCCAACCGCCAGAATCACCGGAAAGAGGCCTTCCCCCAGGCCTCCGGCGAAGAGCACGGCCACCAGAATCAGGGGAAATCCCCACACGAAGTCGACCGTGCCCCTGATCATTCGATCTTTCCAGCCGCCTAGGAACCCGCCGAACATACCCAGCAAGAGGCCCAGCACCAGGGAGAGCACAGTCACCCCCGCTGCCACCATCAGGCTCACCCGGATGCCGATGAACACCCGCACCGCCAAGTCACGGCCCAGGTGATCGGTGCCGAGTAGATGGCCCTCGCTGCCCGGGGGTTGCAGGATGGCGGAAAAGCTCTGGTAGGTGGGGTCGGCGCCCGAGATGATCGGACCGAACAGCCCGGTGCCGAGGACGGCCACCCCGAGCACCGATCCCAGCAGAAGGAGTTTGTTGCGCCGCATACGACCGAGGGCGGCGCGCACCGGCCCTACCCGCTGATTCTCCTCGAACTCGGCGAGCCGCAGGTTCCAGGCTTCCAGATGGGTCGGGGTCCGGTCAGCCATCGTCCATTCCTCGTTGGGCCGATCGCATCATACGTTCAAGACCGGGCGGCGCGCAGGCGCGGGTTGGCGAACTGGTAACCCAGATCGGCCGCCCAGTTGCCCAAGATCACCAGGGCTACCAGCACCAGCGAGAAGAACTGCGCCACCGGATAATCGCGTCTTAGCACGGCGTTGACCAGCACCTGCCCCAGGCCGGGCCAACCGAAAATGGTCTCCACTACCAGCGCGTAGCCCACGATCTGCCCGATCCGCAGGCCGGCCAGCGACACCAGAGGAATCATGGCGTTTCGCAGCACGTGGCGCCCGATCACCCGCACCTCCGACAACCCGCCCGACCGGAGGGTCCGGACGAAATCGCGGTCCAGGCTCTCGAGCATGGCCGAGCGGGTCATCCGAACGGTGAGAGCCAGACCCTCGGCAGCCAGCACGAACGCCGGCATCACCAGCTGCTTGGGACCGCAGCAGCCGGCGCTGGGTAGCCAGTGGAGGGTGGAGGCGAACAGCCAGACGGCCAGCAGTGCCAGCCAGAAGTTGGGGATCGCCATGCCGCCCACCGAGAGGGTCATGATCGACGCGTCCACCACGCCGTTGCGGCGCAGCGAGGCCAGGATCCCCAGCGGGATGCCGAGGCCGAAGACGATCAGCAGGGCGGCCACCCCGAGGATCAGGCTGTGCCGGCCGTGGATCACCAGCATGTCGACGATGGGGGTGCTGTTCGTCAGCGAGTGCCCCAGGTCGCCTCGAAGCAACCGCCCCATGTAGTCGAAGTACTGCTCGTGGATGGGAAGGTTCAGTCCCCAGAGCTCTCGGAGCTGCTCGCGCGCCTCCAGCGAGGCCGAGCCCGGCTGGATGACGGCCGCCACCGCGTCGCCCCCCGAGAGCCGGATGGCGTAGAAGACCGCCACCGACGAGACCGCCACGATCACCAACATGTAGACGGAGCGGGCTACCAGCCGCCTCAAAGCCCGACCCCCCTACGACAAAGGGCCGCGCCGGAGCGCGGCCCTCTCTCGATCCGAATACCTGCAAGGCTCGTCCAGAGCCCTAGGCCTCGATCCAGGTGTCGTTGTAGTACGGGTACAGGTTCCACACGAAGGGTTGCCATCCGTGCACCTTGTTGTTGTGTACGAACGTGGCGTTCTGGTTCATCAGCGGGATGTACGGAAGCTCCTCGGCCCAGGCCAGCTGGAACTGGGAAGCCGCTGCCTGCGCCTGCGCCTCGGTGGCAGAGGTCTGCCAGCTGGCGATGGCGTCGTCGACCCGCGGCTCCACGGCGTGCGAGAAGTTCGGCACCGGGATGAACTGTGATCCACCGAAGAGGATCAGCACGTCCAGCGGGATCGGCCACAGCCAGAAGAAGAGCGACATCTCGACCGAGTCCCGACCCGGGCCGCTCTGCTGCTCGAAGGCGAGGGCTCGGTCGACCACATCGAGGTTGGCCCTGACGCCGACGTTGGCAAACTGGGCCTGTACCGCCTCGGCCACCGACTTCTGCACCGTCTCGTCCTCGACGAGATAGCGGAACTCGAACCTGACCCCGTCGCGCTCCCGGACACCGCCGCTGCCCATCGTCCATCCGGCCCGGTCCAGCTTCTGGTTGGCCAGATCGAGATCGAACTGGTTGAACTGCTCGACCGCCGACTCGTAGTTCCGGTCGGTGGTCGGGAACGGACCGTAGGTTGCGGCGCCGTTGCCGAACAGGATCGCTTGGACCATGCCCTCCCGATCCAGCGCGTGGGACAGGCCCTGGCGGGTCAACCGGTCACCGAAGTACTCGGGATAGTCACGGTTCATCGCCAGGTGATATCCCGACCACTCGGGGTGCCGAATCACCGTCAGGTCCGAGTTGGACTCGAGGCGCCCGATGTCCTGGTGGGCAGGGTTGATCAGGGTGTCGATGTCGCCGTTCTCGAGCTGGGTGGCCCGCTGGCCGGCCTCGGTGATGACCGTCCACCGGATGGCGTCCAGGTGGGCCGGGCCCTTGTTCTCGAAGAACGGGGTCTGGGAACCGGGGTAGTCATCCCAGCGCCGGACCAGCACGTGGCTCCCCGGTACCCACTCCTCGTGGGTGAATGGACCGGTGCCGTCGGCCAACTCGGTGCCGTAGGTCGAGGCGGCGTTGAGCTCACCGTCGGCCGTGAGCGAGTGCTCTTTCCAGGTGTTGATGTTGACGATCCGCCAGTACCCGGTCTTGTGCGGGCCGAGGGCCCCCACCCAGGGGTTCTTCATCTTCATGACGACATCGTTGCCGTCGGCCTCGTAGGTGTCGACGGGCGCCGCCAGGCCGGCGATGAAGCTGTACGTCTGGATGGACCGGTAGAACTCGGCCACCATCTCGGCGTCGATGGTCCCGCCGGAGTGCGACAGCTTGCCCTCCGGAATGGTGAACCGGTACTCGAGGCCGTCATCCGAGCCGGAGTACCCGGAAGCGAACTGGGGAACGGTGGCGCCGCTCGGATCGTTCGACAGGATGGCCTCGTAGATAGCGAAGAACGCCGGGTCGTACCAGTTGGTGGTCGCCGGATCGTGCTTGGAGACGTCGCGGTTGTAACCCTCCCGCAAGGTGCCGCCCGCAACCGGGCCCATCATCGCCGCTTCTGTCGTAGCAGTGGTCTCCTCCGGCGCGGCCGCCGCCTGGGTAGTAGTGGCGCCGTCGTCCGTGGCCGCGGCTGCGGTGGTGGCCGTGGTGGCTGCCGCGGTGGTGGCTACAGTGTCGGGCTCGTCGTCGCCGCAGGCTGCCAGTATCGACGCCGCAGCCGCTACTCCCACGCCGGCAACACCCAGACGCTTCATGAACTGGCGCCGCCCGATCTTCTTGGCCATGTACTGCTCGGTGAGTTCGGTCACCTCCGGACCCAGGTCCGGATCCATCCACGAGTTGCCCATAAGCATGTCCTCCTTTGCTCGCGCCACTGACGCTCGCCGGTTATCTTATCCTGTTGCTCGCTACGGCGTGGAACGAAGTTCACATCGATTGAAAAAGGCGGAGACATGGAACGGTTCCTGGTGACAGGATCAGCGGGGTGCCTCGGCGCCTGGGCGGTTCACGAGTTGGTCAGGGAAGGAACTGCGGTGGTCGCGTTCGACATAAGCGACACTCCTCATCGCCTACGGCTCCTGCTCGACGAAGAAGAGCTTTCGGCCGTCCGGTTCCGCCAGGGGGACATTCGCGACAGCGAGGCGGTCGAGGCGGTTATCGCGGAGAACCGGATCACCCACGTGGTCCACCTGGCCGCCCTCCAGGTCCCGTTCTGCGCGGCCGATCCGGTGAACGGCTCCCGGGTCAACGTCACCGGCACCCTGAACGTCCTAGAGGCGGCCCGCCGGTCTGACGGCGGGGTCAGGGGCGTTACCTATGCGAGCTCGATCGGCGTGTTCGGCCCCGCCGAGATGTACGAAGGCGGGGTGGTCGACGACGAGTCCCCCGCCGCCCCGACCACACTCTACGGCGCCTACAAGCAGGCCAACGAGTGGACCGCCCGCATCTACAGCACCGACTGGGGAGTCGGCTCAGTGGGTCTTCGACCCTCCGTCATCTACGGGCTGGGACGCGATCAGGGCCTTACTTCGGCGGCCACGGTGGCGATGCTGTCCGCCGCGGCCGGACGCTCCGCCCACATCACCCACGGCGGAACTGTGACATACCAGCACGCCCAGGACATGGCCTGCATCTTCATCGCCGCCGCTCGACTTGAGGCCGGCCGAGCGCTGGTCCACAACGTGGGCGGCCCGGTGGCTCACATCTCGGAAGTGGCGGCGGCAATCGACGCCACCGCGCCCGGAATCCGGACCACCTACGACGATGCGCCCTTCCCGCTTCCCTCGATCATCGACGGCGCCGGCCTCGAGCAGGCCATCGACATTCCCCAGCGCCCGCTCGCGGAGGGGATCGCGGGAACGGTCGACGACTTCCGCCGCCTGCTCGCCGAGGGCCGGGTCCGGCCGCCGGCCTGACCGAGTCGTCCGGACCTGAGCGCTCAACCGGCAAGGGTCTGGAAGAGCGCGCTCTTTCGCGATAGATACCGGGGAGGGATCGGAGCGCCCAACCCGACCATCAGTTTCGGGCCGGCCTCCGGACACGGCGACCGGGATGCGAAAGGAGACCGAGATGGCGCGCGAATACTGCTCCGTCACCCACGGAGACACCACCATCGAGTTCGAGGTACGCCGGAGCGACCGCCGGACCAGGACGGTCGAGGTGGCCGTGACACCCACCGGCGTGCGGGTGTACGCCCCAAGAGCCGCGCCGGTGGCCGAACTCAAGCGGTTCGTCCGGTCCAAGGCGCCCTGGATTCTCGGCCACCTGGCCGATCTGGAACGAGCCTGCCAGCCCGGCCTGCGGGAGAGCCAGATCATGCCCTACCTGGGCCGAGCCGTGCCCCTCTCCTACGAGACGGGGGACCTGCCCGGACCGGAGGTGGACTTCGACGGGAACCGGTTCACAGTGACCGTCCCGCCCGGGCCGGACGACGACTCCCGCCTCCTGAGCGTCGGCCACACCTTCGTGGCCTGGTACAACGCCCGGGCCTGGGAGCGGATCCCGGCCACGGTCGACGCTTGGTGGCCGCTCCTCGGTCGCGGCCCGAAGTCGAGGATCCTGATCCGCGACCAGAAGAGCCGCTGGGCCAGCTGTGCTCGCGATGGCACCCTCCGCTTCAACTGGCGGGTCATCATGCTGGAGCCGAGGCTCATCGACTACGTGGTGGTGCACGAACTCGCCCATCTCGAGGTCAAGGGCCACCCACCCGAGTTCTGGAACCGGGTGGCCGCCGCCCTACCCGACGTGGACGAGCGCCGGAGAGGGCTGAAAGAGGCCGCATCCAGCCTGCCGCTCTGGAGCCTGTGAGGGGAGAGACATCTGGCGCCGGGACGGAACCGTTCGGCCGACTGCCGAGCGACGGTCCTATCGATCAGCGGGCGGCTTCGAGGGCTCGGGTTATGAATGAGGCCATCTGGTTGCGCTTGACGGGCTGGTTCGGGCAGTAGTTGCGGCCGGGTGTCGTCTTGCATCCGTGGGTGATACCGGCTGCGAGTATCCCTTCTACCGCCCCTGCGTATGAAGCGGACGCGGGTACATCGTCGAAGACACCTGCCGGTGTCTCGACCGCTTCGATCCCGTTGAAGGCTCTGGTCAGCAATACGGCCATCTGGGCGCGGGTGACCACGTCCTTGGGTCGGTAGGTTCCGTCGCCGTACCCGCTGGTGATTCCCAGTTCGGCCAGGCGGTCAACGTAGGGCCGGTACCAGGCGTCGCCGTCCACGTCGGAGAACACCGACGGCCCGGATCCTGCGGCGGGGGTTTCGCCGAGCGCCAGTATCAGGAACTTGGCCAGCTGAGCGCGGGTTATCTCGTGGTTGGGGCAGAACAGTTTGAGGTCCGGGTTGCAGCCGTCGGTGATCCCTAGCCTCACCAACGTTTCGATCGCTTCTTCGTGCGTACTGTTCTCGTCGTCCGCGAAGGCTCCCCGGTAGGGGTTGCCCACCCATACGTGGAACAAGTCCCCGACCCGTTCGGTCACCTCGACACGGTAGCCCTCGACAGTCAAGGCTTCGCCGGGTCCGTACACATGGTCGGTCAGTTCCTCGACCTCCCGATCGTCATTAGGGGGTGGTGGCACCTGCTGAGTCCGCCGGTTCGTGCCGGTGCACGAGAGCCGATCCGGGTTTTGCGGAGACTCCCGGCAGACCGAGGCGCGCTGGTCGATGCGGTAGACCTCCACCCCTTCGGCGGGTATGCCCTGGTCGTATTTTCTGGCAACCCTGGCGCCGAGGGAGATGAAGTGCCCGGACGCGCCGGTCGGGATGACCAGCATTTGAGTGCCGGACGTGCCTACGGGCGCCAGTTGGTAGGCAGCAATCCCACCATCATGAACCGCTACATCCCCAGGTTCGATCCAACCCGCCGCATACCGGTTCGGGGCGATGGTGCCGGCAACCAGTCCATGCTGTCCTAGCTGCCACTCTGGCAGGCTGCCACTGATCATGTCCATCGGGTTCTCGTACTCGTCCACCTCTTGACCTTCCTCCAAGAGCGCTTCGTCGGTTTCGGGACGGTTCCCGCCGTAGGAATGGGGCCACCCCAGCGCGTGGCCCATTTCGTGAGCTACCACATCAAGGCTGATATGGTCCGGGTAGTCACAGTTTGAGCAGTGCTCGGATACTGGTAACACCGCCTCGGCGGTGAGCGCAAGGTCCCGACCGTTCTCCGGGAAACCCGCAGCCGTGACCTGCCACAGGTGTTCAACGAACGACCCGGCCCACGATCCGGCACCGCCGGAACTGACGAGACCCTCCTTGTCGAGGATGACCACGGCTCCCTCCGCTCCACCCTCCGATACCTCAGCGACGCGGCCTTCGCACCCGTAGTCTCTGGCGTGATCCGACGAAATCCCGGGGTCGGCTCCGACGGTTCCGCCTGCTACGAACTCCGGCCGATACTTACCTTCTGAAAGCCAAGCGAAATACGGGGTGATCTCCCCGTTCAACAGAGCCACAGTCGACACGACATCGATACCTAGGGACCCGTCCGCGACGTCGCATACCCACACCTCCCAGATGTCGGCCCCGACCGAATACGCCCGAGCGAAACGATGATCAGCGATCAAACCGGCCGGGTCGTGGTCATCACGGTTGGCGATGGCCCACTCCGAAGCGAACAACCCGCGGCCGGCTTCGTTGACCGCCGCGACCGCCACGTAGTACTCCTGATAGTCCACCAACTCCTCAACCACATGGCTACGCACGTCGGCGCCAAGCGGCCCACCCGACCGCGTCCACACCACCTCATCGGCCTTCTCGGAAGAATCCTGCCGCCGATCCTGCCCACGTATGTACCAGACCTCATAGCCCGTCACCGCCGAGCCACCATCATCAGCGGGAGAGTCCCACTCCACCGTTACCGAGCCGGATCCTGCCGCCGTGACCCCCACGGCGGGCGAGTCCGGCGGCCGTACTTCAGGCGCCACCGGACCCGGCCGAACCAGCACGGAATCATCGGACCAGACCCTGTCATCGTCGCCATACTTCGCCACAACCGTCAACTCGTACCAGACACCGTTGGTCAGGCCCGGGACCCGACCCTGCCGGTTGTCCGGGCCCACGTCACCGGCCGATCTGTAGGACCACCATCGCGCCTGCACCGGCTGAGCGCCACCCTCGATGGCCGCGAGGCGGTAATGCACCCGGTAACCGTCCGCCTTCGGACGGCCTCCAGGCACATCCCAGCCGACTGTCACCGATCCATCCGCCTCGGCCACCACCCGCACATTCACCGGAGCCGCCGGCGACTCCGGGCCGTCTGCTTGGGCGGCGGCACCGGACGTGGCAGCGAGCGTCATGGCGCCCACCATGGCCACCCCCGCCGCCATCCGGACCATGCTCAGGCCACCCGGTCGGAGGGATAGGCAGCGAGGAATCTCTCGAGGGCGTCAGGCGACCAGGCGGGAACGAAAGGGAGCTCCAATTCCACGGGCGGCGGCGCCTCGCAAGGCCTTCCCCGGCTGACCATCAGGGTGGTCGTCCCGGCCCGGTAGTGGAGGATGTAGCTGTAGACGGTGCTGTAGCCCAGGTGGTTGCACACGCCCGTGTCGCCCTGGTCGTGGCTCCGGAGCAACTCGAAGATGTCATCCAGGGAGGCGGCCCGATCGAGGCGAGCCTGCGCGGAGGCGAGCCGGTCCAGCGTGGTCAGCCGGTCATCGTTCTCGGGGTGAACTCCGAGCTCGGTGTGATGGTTGGATCGGGCGGTGGGCCTGTCGGGCCGGAGCACGGCCGTTTGCCGGCTCCGTACCTCGATCGCGGCCTGGCTATGACGGTCGATCAGCACCAGGTTTCCCCACAGGTAGGGGCGGGCCGCCACCGCTCGCTCCACCGCGGCCACCCCCGACGGGACGTCCGTGCCCTCGCGCAAGGCGATCTCGACCAGGTCGTCGTAGTTGGCATGGTCGTCGAGGGTGCGAACGTTGGAGTCGCACACGAGAAGGCCGGAGGAGTTGGCGCCTATCGAGAAGCCGGAGAACCGGTCCAGGTCGGGGTCGGTTCCCGCCCAGGTGGTGATGCCCTCCACGCCGAACACGTCAGGCTCGAGGACCAGGCGATCCTCGAAGCTCTCCCTTCCGAAGTCCTTGTTCTTGAACAGCAGGTAGTCGTCAGGTCCGAGCCTGAAGAACCCGGTGGTGCACACTTGCCGGCCTCCCCGTCGCCACCCCGCCGCAGTGGACTTCGGGGATTGTAGGTGGACCGGTCCGATTCGGTATCGTTGCTCCCGTGCCGTCCGAGTTCCGAGGCCAGGCCGACCGCGCCAGGGTCGAGCGATTGCTGGTCCGCTACGTCGGCATCCACTCCGTCAACCCCGCCATCGACGGCGGGGCCGGTGAGGCCGACCTGGCCAGCCTGCTTTTCTCCGACCTCAGGGATTGGGGCTTCGATCCCGTGCGGGAACCGGTCCATCCGGGAGGCCGGGACAATGTCATCGCCACCCTGCCGGGACGGGACGGGGCGCCGGTGGTCATGTTCCACGCCCACCTCGACACAGTGGGCCTCTCCGGCAAGGCCACCGCCGACGCCCTGTCGAGCGGCGGCAACGTGTACGGGCGGGGGTCCTGCGACACCAAGGGTTCGCTGGTGGCAATGATCGAGTCCCTCCGGCTGCTGGGGACGGTGGACGCGGCCGAGCGCGCCACCGTCATGCTGGTGGGAGGCATCGACGAGGAGGTCGGCGGGACCGGTGCGCAGGAGCTGGCGGCCGCCCATCCCGAGATCGACATGGCGGTGATCGGCGAACCCACCAGCCTCGAGATCGCCACCGCCCACAAAGGTGTGGTGCGCTTCGAGATCGCTACCACCGGGACACCGGCGCACTCCTCCAAGCCCCATCTGGGACGCAACGCCATCTACGCGATGGGACGGGTCCTGGACGCCATCCAGACCGATTACCTGGCATCCCTCGACCCGGCGGGGCACCCACTGGCCGGGCCGGCCACGCTCGCCGTCACCACCATCCGGGGCGGTACCGGCTTCAACGTGGTGCCGGCGGAGTGCGTGATCGGCCTTGACCGGCGGGTGATCCCCGGCGAGAACCACGAGGAGTTACTCGAGGAGTTCGATGGCCTGCTGGCCGGTCTCGACGTCACGATGGAGCGCCGGGATCCCTTCTTGATAACCGCTCCCCTGGACACCCCCCTGACCGATCCGGTGGTCCAAGCCTTGAAGCAGGCCCGGGAGGAGGCCACGGGCCGGGAGGCCGAACCGATCGGTGTCACCTTCGGCACGGACGCCTCCGCGCTGGCCCCGGTCGGGATCAGTTGCGTCGTGTTCGGACCCGGCAGCATCGACCAGGCGCACTCTGACGAGGAATGGGTGGGCATCGAGGAAACAGCAACAGCGGCCGAGATCCTGGCCCAGACCGCCCTGAACCTGGCCACCGCATGACCCGCTAGCCCGGCCGGGCCCCTGTCATCTACCGAAGCCGCTACCTGTCAGCAGTTCGTCCACTCGATCAGCGCGGGTGGGATCTCCCCACCCGGCGAACAGAGGTAACTTCGGGATCGGAGCGTCGCGAAGGTCGAGGGCCACCTGAACAGCCTCACGAACGATGGAGGCCTCGCTGCGAGACTCTCGTTCTGCCACCTCTTCCAGCCGTTGCTTCAGATCATCAGGCAAATAGACGGCCGTTCGCTTCATGTCAGAGCCGGAAGCGGCGGCGGCTCTTCCTCAGGGACTCGGTCCGCAGGTCGACCTCGACCCCCGCGGCCTGCAGGGCGATGGTTCCCAGGAGCGGCTCGGTTCCGTCCTCCCCGAACGCGATGAGGCTGGGGACCAGCTCTCCCATGAACTCCAACTCCCCGATGGTGGTACCGACGGTCACCACGCTGCCGTCGGCCAGCTGGTAGACGCGCTCCGCCCTGGGTGCCAGGCCGATACCCTCCAGGTACCGCCTCGGCACATGACAGTCGTTGGCGCCCGTGTCGACCAGGAAGAGCCCCTCCCAGGTCCGTTGTGGCTCGGCGGGGTTCCGGATCAGGACCGGCACGTGTGTCTCGCCCATACTGCTGTCTCCTTCACTACTCCTGCATATGTCCTGCGCGCCTGCACCATTTATACGTCGAGCGGCGGAGCGTGTCAACCCCCTTCCGATTCCCATCCTGGCGGCTAGATAACCCGCCACCACAGCGTGGCGAGTGCGTCCGGGGTGAGCCACTCGGTGATGGTTCCCGTGTGCTGAAGATGTGGAAGTGACGGGCGTCACGGAGGCGGGGGCGCTTGGCCGCCTTGATCTCGATGGGGAGCAGGCGGCCGCCGGCCGTGGCCTGAATGATGATCACTCACGGCGTGAATGAAATACATTCACACCACACCAGCGGTCAGGCTCTCAGGATGGGTATGGACACCCGGGTGGGATAGGAGCGGTTGTGGAGCACCGTTTGGGTGGCCGGGATCGAATCGAGCGGTCCGTCGGTCAGCGGCTGGGCGCCGGTGTTCAGGTTCCGGTCCCACTGGGGGAAGTCGGAGCTGGAGATATTCAACCGGAGGCGCGACCCGGCGCCCACGCGGGCGCCCACCGGGCCCAACTCGATCTTGAACTCGTACACCTCGCCCGGGGTCAGCAGCTTGGGATCCGACAGCGATTCCCGGTAACGCGCCCGGAGGATCCCCTCCTGGAGGTTGACTGACTTTCCGGCCTCGTCCACCACGCAGAGCCGGGCGGTGAAGTCGGTGTCGACGGCCGTCGTGGCGGCGTACAGGGTCACCTCCACGTCGCCGACCAGCTCAACGTCCTCCGCCAGGGGTTCGGACGTGTACACCAGGATCATCCGGGACACCTCCGCCTCGTGCTGGTCGGCCGGGCCCATCGGGGTGATGCTGTCGAAGCAGCATGAGTGTCCCCCCATGGACGGAACGGGCACTCCCGGCTCGTAGATGAAGATGTCGGGCGGCTCGTCGCCGGGCGGGGTGCGGTCGAGCACGCCGTCCCCGAACTTGGAGTTGGCGCATCCGTTCGAGTGGATGAACCAGTCCTCCACCACCGCCTCCTCCGGCGGCCACGAGGAGAAGTCCCGCCAGCCCCCGTCCAGCGTGAAGGCGGTTACCCGGCTGTCCATGACCCCCGTCTCCCTGCCCTTCAGGGTCTGGTCGAACCACCTGACCAGCCAGGAGTCGATATCCATGGTCGAAGGACCGTCGGAGCCGAGCCGGCTGACCGGTGTCCAGGGCATGTGCGCCCATGGCCCGACCACCAGCTTCTGGTTGTCACGCGTCCGGTCGTTGTAACCGGAAGCGGAGAGTCCCACGAAGTTCTTGACCGTGCCGCCGAGGAACACGTCGTACCACCCGGCCACGTGTAGAGCCGGCACCCTGATCCGGCTGTAGTCCTCGTCGATGCTCCACCGTTTCCAGTAGTCGTCGTAGGAGCAGTGCTCCGCCCAGTCGTTGAAGTAGGGCACGTGCGGGGTCTGGAGCGGCGGGTAGCCGGCCACGGGAAGGGAGTGGTACCAGTTGGGGGCGGCACCCAGGGCGGCGGCCAGGCCGATGTGGCCCTCGAGGTCGCCGGCCCGCTGCGCCGTCTCCAGCCCCAGGAGCGTGGCCCAGTAGCCGATGAACGCCAGCGAGAATGCCCCGCCGTTGTAGGTCCACCCGTCGTAGTACTGCGAGGCGGTGAAGGCCGGCGTGATGGAGGCGAGGGAGGGTGGCGCCGTCACCGCCGCCAGGAGCTGGGTGGCCCCGACGTAGGAGAACCCCATCATCCCGACCTGGCCATCCGACCCGGCCAGCCGGGCCGCCCACTCCACCGAGTCGTATCCGTCTTCCATCTCGTGGAGGTAGGGATAGAAGTCACCTTCGGACGCGTACCGGCCCCGGCAGTCCTGGACCACCACCACGTACCCCTGGGCGGCGAACCAAGCCGGATGAGCGCTACCGAAGGTAGGGATGCCCGACCGCTTGTCGTAGATGGAACGGATGAGCAACACCGGCAGGTCGGTCCGGGTCTCGGGACGGTAGACATCGGCCCGCAGCACCGTCCCGTCCCTCATGGTGGCTCCGACGTCTCGTTCAACGGTTACGCCGAGTCCAGGCATCTGCTCGATCAGGGGGGTGGTGGTCATGACGCTCCTCGGCCGCTGGGCATTGCGGGCGGGCCGGCCCGCTTCGGTAGCATTCTGTGCGACAGACACGGACGAAGCAACCAGTGTCCTCCCGGCATCGGGTCCGGATGGTCGGGGGAAGGGACGGAGGCGCGCATGAGCGAGTTCAGGCAGGACACCTACTATGAGGAGGGCTCCGACGCCGGCGGGATGCCGCGGAGCCACATCGAGGAGTTCCTCGGAAGCCCGGACAGCACGTGGCTGCTCAAGCTGGCCTTCCTCAAGGAGGACGGCTGGCCGATGGTGGTGCCGCTCTGGTACCAGTGGGACGGCGAGGCCTTCTACGTGGTGGGGCGCAAGCGCTCCGGTTGGGTGCATGACCTAGCCCGCAACCCGCAGTGCGCCATCTGCATCGAGGAGACCGCCCATCCCCGTATCCGCAAGGTGCTGGCCCAGTGCACCGCCGAGATCGTCGAAGGCCCGGCCAAGGGCGAGGGATCGAAGTGGGTTCCGGTGACCGACGAGATGGCGACCCGCTACACGGGGCCCTCGGGACCGGAGCAGCTGAAGGCTTCTTGGGACTGGGACCGTTACCTGGTGCGGCTGGTGCCCCGCGACGGCAAGCTGGTCACGTGGCAGGGAGCCGACTGGGCGCTCCGCTACTTCGACGCGGGTCAGCGTCCCGACCTCGAGGAGAAGGCCCGGCAGCGTGAGGCCGGCGCCCGGTGAGACGCCTGGCCGACCCGGCCGTCTCGCTGGCCCGGTCCGAGATTCGGGTCCTGTTCGACCGGGCGGCGACCCGTCCCGACACCATCCGCCTCGAGGTGGGCGAACCGAGCTTCCCCACTCCCGAGCACATCGTGGCCGGCGCCCACGCGGCGGCCCGGGCGGGCTGGACCGGCTACGGGCCCAACGGCGGGCTGGACAGCCTGCGGGAGCTGCTGTCCGCCAAGGTGGAGGAGGTTGACGGGTACGCCGCCCATCCCGACCGGATCGTGGTCACGCCGGGCGGTATGAACGCCCTCTTCTCCACCTACTTCGCCCTGCTCAACCCCGGCGACGAGGTGCTCCTGCCCACGCCCGGGTTCCCCAACATGGACGGCATGGTCCGCCTCCTGGGAGGAACGCCCGTGTTCTATCACCTGGAGGCCTCCAACGGCTTCCTGCCCGACCCGGAACGGCTCGGGGCCCTGATCTCGGACCGGACCACCATGCTCTTCGTCAACACGCCGTCCAACCCCACCGGGTCGGTGTTCCCTGCCGTCCTCATGCGGGAGCTGGTAGAGCTTTGCGACCGCCACGATATGTGGTTGCTGTCGGACGAGGTCTACGACGAGCTGGTACTGGACGAAACGGCCCGCCACACCGCGGCCGCCCGTTACGACGAGGAGGACCGGGTGATCAGCGTTTACAGCTTCTCGAAGGTGTACGCCATGACCGGCTGGCGGGTGGGTTACGCGGTGGCGCCGCCCCCGGTGGCCGACCTGCTCCGCAAGCTCCAGGAACCCCAGCTGTCGTGTCCGAGCACCATCTCCCAGAAAGCGGCCGAGGCGGCCCTGCTCGGACCCAGAGAACCGATCCGGGCCATGCTTGCTGCCTACCGGAGACGCCGCGCGGTGGCAGTCCGCACCGCCACCGAAGCCGGGCTGGAGTTGGTGGCGCCCACCGGCACCATCTACATGCTGGTCAAGGTCAACACGCACGGACGGTCAATGATGCAGTTCGCCCTCGATCTGCTCGACCGCCGGGGAGTCAGCGTGGCGCCAGGATCGGTCTTCGGACCGGGTGGCGACGGCTACGTCCGTATCTCACTGGCTGCCGACCGGGACCGGATAACCGAGGGTCTCCGCCGGCTGGCCGCGGCATGCCGGGAAAAGACGCTGGTGCGCGCATGACCGGTACGAGAGTCGACCGCCTCAACTCCTACCTTCGGGAGCGCCAGGACGAGGTGCTCGAGTTCGCTCGGGAACTGATCCGCACACCGTCGCCCAACCCGCCCGGTGACGAGCGGGCTGTGGCCGACCTGGTCACCTCCCGGCTGGCCGACCTGGGAGTGACCGGCGTGGAGCGGGTGGGGGCGACTCCCGAACGGCCCAACCTCATAGCCCGGCTTCCCGGAACGGGCGACGGTCCCAAGCTGATGCTCTCCGGGCACCTGGACACCAAACCGGCCGGGGACATGAGCGCGTGGGATACCGACCCGTGGGACCCGGTCCTCGAGGATGGCAACCTGATCGGGCTCGGATCGGGCGACATGAAGGCCGCCGTAGCCGCCATGGTCTACGCGCTGGGAGGGATCCGGGCGGTGGGACCGCTCGCCGGAGACCTGCTGGCGGTATTCACGGCGGACGAGGAGGCGGGGTCGCTGCTCGGCTCCAAATGGATGGCTGACAACGGCCTGCTGGAGGCCGATGTGGCGCTCATAGGGGAGCCCAGCGGCATCGAGCGGGAGTGGGAGTCGATCCACCTGGTATCGAGGGGCGCGGCCCTCTTCAAGGTGAAGATCACCGGCACCCAGATGCACTCCTCCATCTCGGACCGAATCGAGGGGATCAACGCCACCGTCCAGATGGCCCGGCTGATCGACCGGATCGACCGGGACCTGGAGAGCTACCTGACCTACGAGCCCCATCCACTCTGCCCGACCGGACCGACCATCAACGTCGGCGTGATGGCCGAGGCCGGCGTGTTCTACGGGGTATACCCGGGCAATGCAGAGTTCGCGTGCGACGTCCGCACCCTGCCCGGCATGGGGGAGCAGCAGTTGATCGACGACATCAACCGCTTCCTCACCGCCGCCATGACCGACCAACCCGACTTGCGGGCCGAACTGGTGTGGGAACTGATGGTGCCCGCCACCGAGATTTCTGCGGACCAGCCCCTCGTGCCGATCCTGCAGGAGGCCACGTCCCAGGTGCTGGGCCACGAACCGCGCCTTGACGCATTTCCCGGCGCCACCGACGCGCCCCACTTCCAGTTGGCCGCGGGGATCCCCTGCGTGGCGGCCTTCGGGCCGGGAATGCTGCCGCGCGCCCACAGTCCCAACGAGTACCTGTCCGCCGACAGCGTGGCGCAGGCGGCGCACATTTACGCCCTGGCCGCGCTGCGCTACCTGGGAGGGTCATCATGAGCATTCCATCAGCCGAGCTCTGCGCTCGTTACCGGCGGCTGTACGTGCCGGCGGTGTGCGACGCGCTCTACTGGATGGGGCTTCGCGAGCAGGTACTGCCCAGCTACCTGCGACCGCTCTTCCCCGAGCAGCGCATCGCCGGGCTGGCCCATACCGTCCAGGGAGCGCCCATCCAGCCCTGGCTGGGGCGCGAGCCCGGCATCGAACGCATCACCTCCTACCTGCAGGTGTTCGAGGACCTCACTCCTGACAGCGTTCTCGTGTCAGTCACTCCGGACACCCACGTGGGGCACCTGGGCGAGCTGTGCTGCAACTCGGCCCTCCGGCACGGCTGCGTGGGCGCCATCCTGGACGGCAACCTGCGGGACATCGAGGGGATCCGGGACATCGGGTTCCAGGTGTTCTACCGGGACCTGTCGCCGCTCAACGCCATCGGGCGCTGGGAGATGGTGGCGTCCCAGGTCCCGGTGACCATCGGCGACGTCACCGTCCACCCGGGTGACGTGATCCTGGCCGAGTTCGACGGCATCCTCGTCATCCCCCGGGATGACGCCGAGCGCGTGCTCGAGCGGGCGGAGGAGATCGAGGGCGCCGAGAAGCTCGTCCGGGAGGAGATGCGGGAGGGCGAGTCGCCGCTGGCCAGCCTAGACCGCCACGGTTACATCTGAGCCGGCGCGCATGCGCCCGTAGCCGGAGGACCGGTTTGCTGATCACCGTTTCCCATTGATGCGCGACCCGCACAGCGGAGGATCCGGCCGGGCCCGGCCGATTGCGCTCGGCGCCCGCAACACCTACCTGGACCTGATCAGGGGCGTGGCGCTCCTGGGCATCGTGGTCATGAATGCCGTTTCCTACGGCCTCGGCGCCGGGCCCTACTTCAACCTGTCGGCCGGTGGTTCGGATACATGGCTTGACTGGCTGGTAGCAGGCTTCGGCGAGGTCTTCGTCGACCAGAAGTTCATGGGCCTCTTCTCGCTGCTCTTCGGCGCGGGTATCGCCCTGTTCTGCGACCGCGCCGCTGCCAGGACGCGACTGCCGGCGCTGCTGAGTCTGTGGCGCAACCTCCTGCTCCTGGGAATCGGCTTGCTGCATCTTGCGCTGTGGGAGGGCGACATCCTGGTCGGGTACGCGCTGGTGTCGCCGATCATCATCGCGCTGCGGAACCGTCGACCGCGGACCCTGCTGATCCTCGGCGGCGTCATGCTCCTGCTGTCGCCGGTGGCGGCCATCCTGTTTCAGGCATCCGTTCCGGGCGACGGGAGCGGGCTCGGCGGGTTCTGGAAAGCCGGCGTCGAGCCCAGCGCCACGGCCACCTGGTTCATCGTGACGGACTTCTTCTCGCGAGCGGTCGGGATGATGCTGATCGGCGTGGCCCTCTACCGGAACGGGGTCGTGACCGGCGACCGCTCGACCGCTTTCTACCGGAGAATGGCGCGCACCGGCCTGGGGGTGGGCCTACCGCTCGCCGCGGCCGGGCTGGCGTGGGTGGTGGCCCGTGACTTCTCACCGGACGTAGCATTCGTCGGGACGATTCCGAACACGCTCGGGACCGCACCGGCCGTGCTCGGCTACGCCGGCCTGATCGTCCTCTGGAACCGGCGGCCCGAATCCGGCCTGCACAGGCGACTGCGCTCCGTGGGGCGGATGGCTCTTACCAACTACCTCATCCAGACCGTGCTAGGCGTGGCAGCCCTCAGGTACCTGCTGGCCGAGGCAGACCTCACGCGGACCATGCTGGTGGGTTTCATCGGGATGGTGTGGGCGGCCCAGCTCTGGTGGTCCAAGGCCTGGCTCGACCGTTTCCGGTACGGACCGGCCGAGTGGCTGTGGCGGATGGCCACCTACCGCCGGCGGCAACGCCTGCGCCGGTGACCCGGCGCCCGTCCCGCGGCGACCGGCCGCTGATCAGACCTGATCAGCTGGGAGGGAAGACCACAACCCGTTCGGGGGCGATCTTCACGATTACCCGCTCGGAGGTGATCGGCTTCGGGTACTCGTCCACCCCCATGTACTTGTGGGCTAGGGCGTCGATGTGGGAGCGGGCTTCCGCACCTGTAACGGTGTCCACCACCTGTCCCCCTCAACTCTACGAAGTGGTAGGGGTTGCTCCAATCGGGGATCAGCACCGTAACCCTGCTGTTGGCCATCATGTTCCTGAACTTGGGCCGGTGCACCTCGGTGTTTATCAGGATGTGCTCATCGTCGGCATCCACCCACATCAGATGCACCTGCATGGACCCGTCGGGCATCACCGTCGCCAGTGAGGCGTAGTTGGCGCCGCGAGCCAGCCTCAGAACCCTCTTGTCGAGCATGTCATCCCTCCCGGAATCGGAGCAACCGGGGTGATGGTGATGCCCGGCGCCGCCATGCGCAAACCGGCACCCCGGCTCGCCATCACGAGCCAGCCGATCGGCGCAGGAAGTTGTAGATCGAGGTCCAGTCCAGGCGGCCCATGCCCTGGTCCCGGGCGGACGAGTAGCACTCGATGGCGGCCAGGGCCGTACCGTGGGCGACGCCGGAGGCTTCGCCCATCCCGATGGCGAGGCCGAGGTCCTTGTGGGCCAGATCGATCATGAAGCCGGGCTCCAGGTCGTCCGCCAGCACCTTGGCCGGATAGGTGGTTGCCAGGTGACCCTGTCCTGCCGTGGTTCCCATCAGCACTTCGATAACCAGATCGCGATCCAACCCCTCTCCCTCGGCCAGGGTCAGGGCCTCGGCCACCACCACGTTGGACACCACCGAGACGTAGTTGTTGACCAGCTTGGTCCGGATCCCGGCGCCGCGGGGACCGCAGTGAATGACCGGGTCGCCGAGAATCTCGAGGACGGGTAGGGCCCGGTCGATCTCCTCCCGGCTGCCACCCGCCATGACCAGCAGGGTTCCGGCCTCGGCGTCCTCGGAAGTTCGACCCACGGGCGCATCGATCATCCGCCGGCCCGACGCAGCCAGGCTCTCGGCCGTGGCATCGAAGTGGGCCGGCAACCCGGTGCTCATGTCGATCAGGAGCGCCGCAGGATCGAGAGCCTCCGCGATGCCTCCGGGCCCGAGGACCGCTTCGGCAACGTGCCGGCCCGTGGGGAGCATGGTGATGACGTACTCCGCCCCGTCCGCCGCCTCCCGAGCTGAGACCGCCTCCCCTGCGCCGTCCCGGACCACGGCGGCAAGCGCCTCCGCACTGGTGTCGAATGCTCGAACCCGGTGACCTGCCTCCAGCAGGTTCCGGGCCATCGGCGCACCCATCACGCCGACACCGATGAATCCAACCCTGCTCATCCTGCCCTCCGTCCGGCTCCTAGAACGGTCTGACCGTAGCCGGACGCCGGAGCAGCGGGAATCGGAAGGCGTCTCGCCGCGTTACAGCCGGATGCTGCAGGGTTCGGCGACCGTACGCCGGAATCGAACCACCTGCTTGCGTTCTGGATCACTAGTTCGCCGGGCCATGCAACCTCGTGCCTGCGCTTCGGCCATCCGCATCGGTGTGGGCCTCAACCCCTGGCCGATGTCCGGCAACAAGAGGGTTGAACCTGTCACACACCCGCTATACGTTGCATGACAACCCGTAAGCACCTGTGGTCTGGCTCCGACGTCGACCCGGATCGCGTGAGGGATCAAATCGTTCGGGACGCCCCCGTTCGGGGCTAGGCGGAACACGTCCCGACCAAGGTGGTGGCGGCAGGGGGAGGGCCCAACG
>VXMM01000062.1 GCA_009841105.1 Acidimicrobiia bacterium
CGCCGCCGAAGCCGAACGTCTCGAAGCCCATCGACTCCAGCGCCACGTTGCCGGCCAGGATCATCAGGTCGGCCCATGAGATGCTCCGACCGTACTTCTGCTTGACCGGCCATAGCAGCCGGCGCGCCTTGTCCAGGTTGGCGTTGTCGGGCCAGCTGTTGAGCGGCGCGAAGCGATGCGTGCCCGATCCGCCCCCACCCCGACCGTCGAAGATGCGATAGGTCCCGGCGCTGTGCCACGCCAAGCGGATGATCAGCGGCCCGTAGTGGCCGTAGTCCGCAGGCCACCAGTCTTGCGAGGTCGTCATCACCTCTTCGAGGTCGGCCTTCACCGCCGCGAGGTCGAGGTTGCTGAACTCCCTCGCGTAGTCGAACCCCTCGCCCATGGGATCGATCAGGGGCGAGTTCTTGTTCAATGGCCTCAGGTTCAACTGTTCTGGCCACCAGTTTTGGTTCGCGAGCGAGCCCACCTGTATAGGCAACTGCGGCGACACCGGACAGTGCTCAGCCGGTGCCTCCTGGTCGATGCGGCTGGTGTCTTCGACGGTCATCGGTACTCCTCGGCTCCTCGCTGGTCGATCGCGTGTTTCCAATCTAGCCGAGCATCCAAGGAATCGGACCGGCGGCGATCCTGCCATCGGCGATACAGGACGCCGGAGAATAGGTGCTCGCCACATCCGTCTCCGTCGCCCGGAAGGGGAAGGATTTCGGTCTCGAAGCCGGCTTCCTCCATGAGGGACACCCAGGTCGCGAGCGGGAAGAGGCCGGTCACATGGAGGTCCGTCTCCACGCGCCGACCGGATTCGTCGTTGATCTTGTAGGTGATCCAGGACTCGATGGTGGTGTCGGCCGGATCGGGGTCGGTCAGCCGCTCCTCTACCTCCACTTCCGGGGCGCCGGGCCGGGAGGGTGGAGGGATGTCCCAGCGCAGGACCCGGCCCTCCTCGAAGGACTCGGCCACGAGGTCGGGCGCCACCAGCAGCAGACCGCCCGGCCTCAGGTGGGCCCGGGCGGTGACGAAGGCCGCTCTCAGGTCATCCTCGCTCAGCATGTAGGCCACCGCATCGTGGATGAGCACCGCGTCGAACACCTTCTCCAAGCGCACGGTCCGCATGTCGCCTACGTGATGCTCGACGTCGGGGTTCAGCCGCCGGGAGTGCTCCAGCATCTCCGGGGACAGATCCACGCCGGTGGCCTCGAAGTCAGAGGTGAGGTGCGACAGGTTGTGGCCTCCGCCAACGCCGAGTTCGAGGATGCGGTGCCGTCCCTCGCCCAGCCGGTCCCGGATCGCGTCCTTCCAGTGGCCGGCCTCCTCTGCGTAGTCCTCGGGTGGACTAACCAGGGGCCACAGGTAGGCGAGGTCGGAATAGAGGCGCCGGCTTCCTGCCATGAACCCTTCCGGGCTACCGGATCGGGCTACGCCGAGCCATCGAGGTTGCCCAAGCCATCCCTTCAGCCTCAGCCGCGGCACGAAGCTCGGTCATCCGCCCGGCGGCATGCTGCGCGTCACGCTGGCCGGTGGCAAGCTCACGCCAGATGGCACGGCCCCCGAGAAATCCTGATGCCCCCGCCGCGCAGGCGACCCGTACCTGGTCGCGGAAGAGACCGAAGTCGCTGCCCTCGGACAGGATGACCCAGGGAACCGGGCTCAGCCGGTCGACTTCGGCGCAGGCCTCGGCCCAACACTCGGGAGCCGCCCGGCCGGCCTCCGGCATGACGGGGAACTGCAGCTTGAGCACCTCGGCGCCCAGCGGACCCAACCGTCGCACCCCCTCCAGCACGGCCCGCTCCCGGTCCTCGGGGTGCTCGTAGAGCGCCAGCGGCTCGCAGAAGAGCGGCAAGCCGACCGCCCGGCACTGGCCCACCACATCCGTCACGAACTGCTCCGCCGCTGACATGTCCCCGCCCGGGTCGTAGTAAACGGAGATCTTGGCGGCGTCCGCTCCCATCTCGGCTGCTCGTTCCGCACTCCAGCCGGGGAGGAGGCGAGGAGCGGTGCGCACGTCGGCGTAATCCCCGTCCTCGATTCCGAGGATCAGGCCCAGGCCCTCCGGCCGGCCGCGACCGGTCGACTCCATGGCCACCAGACAGCCGGGATCGATCAGGACCGCCCGGCTAAGGGGCCCGAGCGCCTCGATGATCGGTTGCTTGGCTCGACTGATGTCGTCGGCGGTCATGCTCGCGGGATGGTCCGGATTGACGGTCTGGGCGAACGAACCCACATGGTCGATCGCCAGGACCGTGAAGAGACCGGTCTCCGTCGCGACCCGCGCGAGACGCTCCGAGCGGGCGCCCGGCCGGCCGGTCATGCGTTCAAGCCATCGATCTGTAAGTGGTCGCGCATCGGGACGGCCCTGGCGGTCCGCATCCCGAGCCAGGCGGCCACTTCCGCCAGTTCTGAGGACAGGTCACCCTGCCCCACCGCGTGGTGGTGCTCGCGGCCCTGGACCATCAGGGTGTTGACCAGGTCCATCAACTCGATCGGCTCGCCGTTGAGCCGGAAGCGGGTGAACCAGCCGCGGGTACCGTCGAACCCGGCCTTGCCGGTATCCACCACCTCGGCGGTGGCGATGAAAAGCTCGCTGAAATCGTTCCCCGCATAGGCGATGGTGGTCTGCTGCGGGGCGAACAGGAGGTCGCCCGACACCCCGTAGCGGATGTCCGACTTGCGGCCCAGCGTCACGTGATCCACCCACCGGATCCCGTTGCCCGCCCCGAAGTGGCGCGGCGTGACACCGCAATGCCAGAGCAGGGCGGCATCGGCCTCGAGGTCGAGGGTGGTCAGATCCAGCAGGGTGGCGGATCCATGGTTCGGCGACATCGAGTTCATGAGGAGCATCGTCACCGCGCCGGGCACGTCCCCCTCGCAGGAGACCGCGACGCCGTCCTCCGACCCCAACAGGCTGTAGGCCATGCACGGGGCCATGTCAAAGTCCTCCTGGAAGCCGGGCCAGCACTGGACCGCCAGGGCGTCGTACCCCTCCGTCTCGATGATGCGGCGGAGCGCCAGGTAGACGCGGGCGTTTCGGTCCATGCCGACTGGAGGGGCGGTCACCTCGGTGGCCAGGTCGGTGGCCATCCGCACCACGGACGCGGCCGGACGGGTCTCGACGGACCGAGCCAACCGGACCACATCTTCGATGGTGTGGGTTCCGATCGTGGTGCCGAACCGACTCTCCAGGCTGGCCTCGTCGAACAGCATGTTGTAGAAGCCGGGCGAGATGCCGCCTATCCAGCCGATCCGCGCCGAATCCATCGCCTTGATGCCCTTCAACGCCCGGAAGGTGACGCGGAAGCGCTGTTCCGTGTCCGGTTCGTCGATGTGGCCCAAATACCACTTGTAGGGAACCCCTCGCTCTCGCAGGTGGCGGCGGATCAACGAGGCGAAGTGGTTGGTGGAGACCAGCGAGTGGAGCTGGATGGATCCCTCCAGTACCGGCTCGGGAGTGGCCCAGAGGCCCAGCCGGGGAGCGGCCGCCGCCAGTGGCTCGAGCAAGTCGCCCGAGGCGCAGGCGGCTGCCTGGAGGACCAGGAAGTCGATATCCCTGGACGACAGGTGGTCGGCGGCCGCGCGGGCGGCTTCGAGATCGCCGATCCCGTGTTCGATGGCCACCAGGTCGAAGTCCAGTTCGTCCGCGAGACGGCTGAGGCCGCTGATGGCCCGCCGGTACTGATCGTGCTCGTCGGCGTAGTAGCTCTCGAACGCCACCCCCACGTATCCGACCCGGAGTCGCCCTCCCCTCATACCCTCACCTCGCTACTCAACTGTTCGGCCCAGGACTCGAGGACCAGGGCAACCGTGTTGGCGCCGGGATCCTCCGTCCCAAGGCTGTGGTCCGGGGCGAAACGGGCCCGCCCCGCAGAGGGCCGCATGGCCGCGGTCGCCCGGGCGCCCCGGCGCGCGGCCCGGGCCGCCGTGGCCATCACGAACTCCAAGTCGTCCCCTCTGTCCAACGATTCTCTGGCAGCTCGCACGGCTGGCGCCAGGGCGTCGATCATGGTCTTATGCCCTGGCTCGGACTTGCCCACCCGCGCCACCCGCGCCAGACCCTTCTCGAGCCCGGCCACCAACTGCCGCGCATCGGGCTCCTCCGACCGGGACAGTTGTCCGGCGAGAGCGCCGAAAAACGAGCCGAACAGGGCGCCGGCGGCGCCGCCCACGGTCTCGTGGAAGGCGGAGCCGGCGGCTCGCATCACATCGGCGGGCGTGCTGTGATCGCCTTGCTCGGCGCGGCGGGCCGCTTCCGCCAGCGCGGTCGCCATGTTGACCCCGTGGTCGCCGTCACCGGCCACCGAGTCGAGCCGAGACAGCTCCTCGCGGTGGTCACGTACCCTCCGGTGGGCCGCGACCACGAGCCGCGCCGCCAGGTCCCGGTCGATCATCGCGGCGACCGACCCACCATCGTGAATCCCGCGCCCGTAGCAGGCCGGTCGTAGAGATCGAGCAACTCGCCATCCATGTGGCAGATGGCAAACGCGAATCCCGCCATGTCGAGGGTGGTGGCATAGGGGCCCATCCAGGACCGGACCGCTTCGATCCCTCTCCGCTCCAGGGCGGCGCGGGCCCCCCGGTAGAGGACCGACAGTTCCATCAGCGTCAGCGATCCGGCGTTGTTGAGAAGCAGACCGACCTGCGAGCCGGACGGCAGGTCGGCGTCATCCGCCAGGCGGTCGATCATCAGCCTGGCGATCTCGTCCGCCGCGACATCCTCGCCGAGACGCGCGCCCGGCTCGCCATGGACCCCCATGCCCACCGACAGGGTGGTGTCATCGGGATCCCCGAGGGGTTGCCCGCTCACCGGGTGGGCCACCGTTCCGGTCGCCGCCGACAGCGAGCGGGTGCGGTCCCGGACCTTGCGGGCGATGGCGGCACACGCCTCGAGGGAGTCGCCCCGTTCCGCCGCCGCCCCCACCATCTTCCACACGTAGAAGAGCCCGGCGCCACCCCGGCGTTCGGTGATCCGGTCCTTGGAGGCCGAGGCAACATCGTCGTACAAGACCACCATCTCGACGCCGTCCATGCCTTCGTCCTCGGCCTCTTCGATGGCCAACTCGGCGTTGATGATGTCCCCGGCATGGCTGGAGACCAGTAGGAGCACTCCGCCGCCCCGGTCGGCCGCCTCGATGCCCCGCAGGATCGCCGCCGGTCCGGGTGAGGAGAAGATCGGACCCGCCACGTTGACATCGAACAGCCCCTCCCCGACCCACCCGATCATGGCTGGCTCGTGGCCCGAACCGTTGCCTATCACCACGCCCACCTTGCCCTCCGCCTTTGGTGCGGCGCGGACGACCATGCCGTCCTGGAGCGAGATGATGCTGGCATGGGCAGCGACGTACCCTTCCAGCATCTCAGCCACCGCCCGGGCGGGGTCGTTGAGGAACCGTCTGGTGCGGATGCTCATGCGATGTTCTCCCGTATGAAGCGGGCCGCCTCCGCCGCATCCTGATCGGGTCGGTCGGTCAGATCCCGCCAGGCATGGGTGGCCTGGCCGGTCTCGACCTTCGAGTTGGGGAATGTCTCGAACACCACCCAGCCCTCGTAGCCGGCGTCGTCAAGCGCCTCGCTGAAGGGCGCCCAGTCGATGTGGCCGTACTGGGGCGCCCGCCGGTTGTTGGCGGCCACCTGGACGTGGCCGATCCGGCTCCCCGCCAGGCGAACGGCATCGGCGAGGTCGTCCTCCTCCATGTTCATGTGGAAGGTGTCGAGCTCGACCTTGATGGACGGATGACCGACCCCGTCGATGAACTGCAAACAGCCGGCCACGGTGTTGAACATGAAGGTCTCGAAACGGTTGAGTACTTCGAGGCAGACGTCGACCCCCACAGCCGACGCGTACCCGGCGACCTCGTGAAGGGCCGCAGCGGAGCGTTGCCGGTAGCCGTCGTGGTCACCCTCGGGGAAACCCATCCAGGTGGCGTAGGTGACTCCGCCCAGGATCGGGCTACCCAGCCGGGCCGAGTCATCGAGGCACCGCCGCAGATGGTCGATACCCGCCCTCCGGACCGAGGGATCGGGGCTCGAGATGTCCATGGTCGGGCTGAGCCCGGTGCTACAGAGAACGTCGAGGCCCAACGACCGGGCGGTCCGCAGCATCCGCTCGACGCCGACATCAAGGCCAGCCACCAGGGAGATCTCCACCCCGTCGTAACCGGCTTCGGCGGCCTTGGCGAACACCGAAGACTGGTCGTCCGACCATCTGTCGAGCCAGTAGAAGATCTCGATGCCGACCGGTCTGGTCACGCGGTCACCTCCTTGACTGCGAACGCTATCCGCAGGAGCGGATGGGCGGCTCGGCTGTTGCTGAACGCCACCGCCACCACGGTACCCCGCTCCGGTATTTCGTCACAGGTCACTCGGTGGGTGATGCCCCCGTCCACCCCGTCGAGCCGGATCGAGGCCAGCACGTAGGGAACCTCGATACCGCCGAACGGTGGGGGGCTGTGGACGCGGGTGGCGGCCACGATGCTCCCGGTGCCAGGCAGGTCGTACCAGGTGGTCTCGGACAGGTGGACATCGCAGAACCGCCGTGGCGGGAACCATGTCGACCCGCACTCCGTGCACTCGGTGGCCCGGAGAACCCCTTCGTCAAGACCCCGATAGAAGGGATCGGCCGAACCGACCGCGTGGCGATACCGCTGGGCCATCTCGACATGAAGCAGCGTGGTGGCTGGCTCGGAAGGTTCACGCGGACGCTCGACCCCGGTCACCCGCATCAGCCCTCCCTACCCCGGGGAAGCAACGGTACGCGCCACGCCGGGCTCCTTGGTCGGAGGGCGGCCGACGATGGCGATAGACCAGGGATATCGGACGTGTGACACATTCCAATTATCCCCGCTAGAACATGATGGAGGGAGGTTCCATCGGGCTGGGCCGGCCGCCGTACAGGAGTTCGCAGTGGCCGGGGGTCTGCCCGACGAAGATGGGATGACCGTGGCGGACGATCTCGGCGGGCATGAGGCAGGCGCCCATCGTCCCGTCAGGATGGACCACCACCTTGGCGACCGTGGTCTGGGCGCTGACCGGGTTGATGCGCGGCCAGATGATGTGGCCGAGTCCCCAGGCCACGATCTTGCCGTCGATCTCGCTAAGCGGCCCGACCCGGTGCTGGTGATGGCCGAAGATGATGTCGGCCCCGGCCGCCACCATGGCCTCGGCATGAGCGATGTCATCCGGACGGGGCTGGGTGTCGAGTTCCCGGCCCCAGTGGATGGTCACGATCACTAGGTCGGCGATCTCGGCGGCTCGCTCCACCGCTGCCACCATGTCGGCCCGGTCGTCACCGCTGGCGATGCCGGGCCGATCGTCGGTGGCCAGCCACGACCGGCTGAGCAGTACACCGCCGAATCCCAGCACGGCGATCTTCCAGCCGCGGATCTCAAGCAAGGCGGGGCTGTAGGCCTCGCCATAGTCCGACCCGGCCCCGACCGGATGGATGCCCGCCGCCCGCAGGTTGGCGACCGAGTCGACCAGGGCCTCGCGCCCGAAGTCCAGCGAGTGGTTGTTGGCCTGGCTGGCCACGTCTATGCCGGCTTCCAGAGCGGCGGGAAGGGCGGCCTTGTCGCAACGGAAGTTGAATGCCCTGGGCTCCGGCACGCCCAGATCGGAGACGACGCACTCCATGTTGATGACCGTCAGATCATCCCTCCGGAATATGCCGTCGAGCCCTGACCACGCGTAGGCATATCCCTCGGAGGGGAAGGTAGGTACGTAGACGGGATCGAGTGCCACGTCGCCGATCCCGTGGATGATCAGCGTCTCTCTAGGCCTGGCCGGTGGCATCGCGGTGGTGGCTGTTGTGGTGGTTTCCGACTGGAGTGTGGTCGAGGTGGTGGTCGGCAGAGTCATGGACGGCGAGGTGGTTGATGAAGCGGTGGTGGTCGCTCCCGCAGCCGGCGAGGTGGAGGAAACCGCCGGAGTGGGCGGTGGTGCGGGCAGACTGGTCGTGACAACCGGCGCATCCGTGCCCGTATCCCCAGCAACAACGCTCGCCGGACCGGCCTGTTCCACCGGTACTACAGACGCGCTCTCGGTGTTCCCGGAGCGATCCGCCGCGGCGGACGACGAGCCGCACGCGGCCGCGCCCATCACCACCCACAGCACGAGCACCGCGATCTGTAGCTTGTTCACTCGACTCACGCTCTGGCTCCACCAACGGATCTCTCCGCTACCGAGGAAGGGACCTGTGTGGTAGCGCGATCCTAACCCCGGAGCCTCGGCCGGAACGGGATCTCCCGGCCCGCCCTGGAAATGGCACAAGAGGACGATTGCCGGACCCGCCGACCCGCTGAACAGGCACCTCACGGTTGCGTGACCGGCCGCAGACCGTTCCCGACCACCCACCTGGCCTGTATTCTGGGCATCACTCCCCCGTGACCGCGAAAGTGACCAAGGAGCCGAGGATCGACGCCGAAATCACCACTGTCGAGATGGTCTTCCGCCTCATCCCGTTACTGGTCCTGCTCGGGACCGGAGCCATGGGCGCGATCGTGGTGCTGAACAACATCACCGCACCCGGCGCCAACATGTCCTTCGTGGAACACATCATGACCATGGACACCACCAAGATCGACAAGGGAACGCAGTGGCGGGCCATCAGGTCGCCGATCCTCCACCGGATCGCCTTCGTCACGATCCTCATCCTCGAGGTGGCGGTCACCGTGCTGTCGCTGGTCGGTAGCTACTACCTGGCGGCCAACCTCGGCGCGCCGGTCGAAGCTTGGGAGGCGGCCAAGCTGTTCGGTTACCTGGGCTTCATGGCCGCCCTGGTGGTGTGGTTCCTCGTCATCCAGGTAGTGGGCGCCGAGTGGTTCGTCAGCTGGCAGTCAGAAAGCTGGAACGCCATCCGTGACTCCACCCGGATCAACCTGATCACTCTGGCCGGCATCATCCTCCTCCGGCTGGCCTAGCCCCGCCCCTGCGCCGGTTAGAATCTGCCCCCATGCCATCCCGCCGCCGGCTTCACCGTAAGTCCCTGGCAATCCTCCCGGTCATCGCCATGCTGGCGATGGGGTTGTCGGCCTGCGGCTCCGACGAGGAAGCGTCCTCCGGTATCACCCAAACCGGAGTCACCACAGCCACTGATCCCTCCACCGACACCACGGCCGGGCCCCGACCCGACCCCGTCGACGACACCACCACGATCGGCACGGCCGATCCGACCGCGGAGGACCGGCCGGCCTACATCAACCATGTGGAGGTATCGATCCAGGAGTCCTTCCCGCCGCAGGTGTCGGTCGAGATCGAGGGGGACCATCCCACACCCTGCCACGGGACCCGCACCGAGGTCACCGAGGACGGAAGCGACTACACCGTCATGGTTTGGAGTGCGGCGCCGGAACCGGGCTCCGTCTGCGCTCAGGTGCTCGAACCATTCGACGTGGCAGTACCGATCGGGAACGGGTTCGAGCCCGGGGACTACACCGTGACGGTCAACGGGGAGACCCATCCGTTCTCCATCTGATCGCACCCCGGCCCGTCCCGCAGTCCGGGAGGCGGATGCGGATGGTCCTGGAGGGGTTCGCTCACCGGTAAGGGTCGGCGCCGTCTATCGCCTCCGGCCGATGCTGGCGATCCTGGTGCTCACCGCCACTGCCTGCGGGACCAGCGGACCGGGTGCGACCCCCTCCACGGAGCCCCCGACCTCCCCGGCAACCACAACCACGGCTGGGACCTCGCGACCGACCACAACCACATCGGTCCGGTCCAGCACCACGTCGACATCCACCGCGACCATACCTCCGACCACCACTTCAACCGCGGCCGGGACGACCACCACTTCAACCGCGGCCGGGACGACCACCACCACGGCGGCCCCACCACTGGAGGTACCGGAGACCGTCGAGATCGTCATCTCGGAGCCGGCCGGGATCCGCACGCTGGACCCGACCCACTCCGACGGCAGCGGTCGGGACGCTCCGGTGCTTACCACGGTCTACGAGACGCTGGCCTGGACCAGCCCCTCCGGGGAGGTACTACCCCGGCTAGCCACCGGATGGACGATCTCCCAGGACCGAAGAACCTACACCTTTCACCTCAGGCAGGGCGTCAGGTTCCACAACGGTGCCGACTTCACGGCTGAAGACGTGGTCTACAGCGTTACGCGGGCTTTCACCGGGGGAAGCCCGGTCGTACGCCAGCGGACCCGGAACCTCAGGGGCGTAACCGCAGCTGACGATTACACGGTCGTCTTCGAACTGAGGGAGCCGTCCAACGCCTTCCTGTTCGACGTTGCAGACCCCACCGGAACCGGGTTCGCGTCGATCCTGACCGAGACGGCGCCGGCCCACGGAGAGGTACCGGTCGGGACCGGGCCGTTCCGGTTCGTCTCACATGTCCCCGGATCAGAACTTGTCCTCGAACCCAACCCGGACTACTGGGATCCGTCCGCCCTCCCCGGCTACGAACTCCTCCGGGTTCACATCATCGAGGACGAGGGGGACCGGGTGGCCACCCTCGAGGCGGGAGAGGTAGGACTGATCCGGACCGATACCACCGAGGTGGCGGCCCTACTGGCCGGGAACCCGCTGCTCGAAGTGGTGGGAACACCGGCGTGGACCATCTGGCTCCATGCTGCCCGCACGGGCAGCACCGCGGACGGCGCGGTGGTTCGAGCCGCATGGCTGTCGCTCGACCGGCAGCGGCTGGCCGACCTCGCCTTCGCAGGCGAGGCGGCGCCGTGGTCCACTTCCCATCCGCTACTGGCCTACGGTCGGGGACCGGACGAGCTGCCCGGGTACCAGCGGGATGTCGAGGCGGCCGCGCAACTCCTCGCCGAGGCCGGGTACGAGCATGGGATCAGCCTCGAACTGCCGTATCCGGTGCAGGACCGGTACCCGGATGGATTCTTCGAGGTCCTGGTGGCCGGCTGGGCCGATGCAGGCATCACGGTCGAACCGGTGCCCGTTGACCGAGTCACATGGCTCGCCAGGCTGGTCACTGCCGACTACGACCTGACCGTCACCCGCCACGGCTGGTACGCCAACCCCTACCGCTACCTGCTCCCGAGGCCGGGCTGGCAAGCACCTCCGGAGGAAGTCCTCCCCGAGTTGGTCCCGGCACTGGCGGATCTGGCGACCGCAAGCGACGAGGATCGCCCTGATGCCTTCCGGAGGGTCCAGTTGCTGGAGGCCGAGCACGGATACCCCTTCACCGGGGTTGTCTACGTCAACTCGCACTACGTCTACCGCACCGACCTGATCGAGGACGCAGACCCGACCGGCTCGGTCACGGGCGACCGGCGGGATCTCTACCTCTCCCTGGTGGAGGCCGGGTCGGTGTCACCGCCCTCGGAATAGCTGATGCGCCCGGGCCGAAATCGATGCGCGCAAGAACCGGCTCCCAAGGGCGCGGTCCGGGGGTTCCTGCTACAGTGAGCCAGCCACCGTTCCGGCACCAGCAACCGAAGCGCGCAGTCTCCTCCGAGCCTTTTCGGCTTCGAATCAGTGACCCTTTGGGATCAGAGAGCAACAGGCGCTATAAATATGGTTGCGCCGGTACGCGGCGCGATTCTTGGGAATTGACTGTGCCCAACATGGCAATCAAGCGAGCGGAAGGACCTCGTATGAAGAAGTTTCGTGGCGCCATCATCTTGATGGTGGCCTTAGCGTTGCTGGCGTCAGCCTGTGGCGACGACGGTTCAGCCGAAGCCGACGCAGCTGCGGCCCAGGCGGCGGCCGCCGAAGCCCAGGCGGCGGAGGCCCAGGCACAAGCCGACGCAGCCGCGGCCCAGGCGGCGGAAGCCCAGGCACAAGCCGACGCCGCCGCAGCCGAAGCTGCGGCGGCCCAGGCGGCCCTGGAGGATGCCCAGGCGGCGGAAGCCCAGGCACAATCCGACCTCGAAGCCACCCGGGCGGCGGCCGAAGCAGGCGATGCTGAGGCCCAGGCAGCCCTGGAAGAGGCCCAGATGAAGGCCGATGAAGCTGCTGCAATGGCTGAGGAAGCCGAGATGGCGGCCGAAGAGGCCCAGATGGCTCTGGAAGAGTCCATGATGGTCACGGCACCCGAGATCCGTGCTGCCGAGGTCCGCATGGGCATCTACCCCTGCTGCGCCGACCTTGCCTACTGGCAGATCCCCATCGAACTGGGATGGTGGGAGGAATGGGGTATCACCATCACTCCTAACCAGCCGACCTATCACTACTTCACCGCCTCCCAGGAGATCGTTCCTTGGTTGGAGCGTGGTGACGGCGATGTCGCGCAGGGCTGGGTACCTGGCGTATTCGGAACTCTGGAGACCTTCGGTCAGAGCATCCCGCCCATCCACTTCGCTGACATCTACGTCGGCTACGCGATCCTGGTGGCCCCCGACAGCGAGGCCAAGACGGCACTCGAGTTCATGGACGAGGGCATGAGCTTCGCGGACGCGGCCACGGCTGCGGTCCAGCAGTTGGTCGGCAAGGAAGTCCATATCCCGCCGCACAGCACGACGCAGTCCCAGTACTCGGATGCCTTCTTCGCCTACCTGCCCCAGTGGTGGGAGGACGTAGTCGAGGACATTCCGGCCCTGGACGGCGAAGGCAACCCTTTGGTCCTTCTAGGCCGCGACGGGGCTCCGGTACTTGACGACGCCGGAAACCCGCAGCCCATCCGCATCACCACCAACGACTGGCGTAACTACTCCACTCCGGTGTACGTGGATGACCCGACCATCGTGCAGCTCTCGGCACAAGCGGGCCGCATCGAGTTCGCCATGCCCTACGGCGCTCCGACCCTCGTGCAGATGATGCGCAACGGGTGGGATCCGCTGATCAACTTCGCCATGATGTACGAGCACGACGCCCTGTCACAGCAGACCGCGATCGCCTCATCCACCGTTGGTGGCACCGGCCTTTTGGCTCGCCGCGAATGGGTCGAGGAGAACAAGGACCTCGCATATCGGGTCGTCGCGATGGCGAACCGTATTCTCGCCTATCTCGAGGATCCCGCGGTCCAGGAGATCGGTTGGGAGATCGAAGCCAACATCATCAACGAGAAGCGCGGCCTCACCATGGAGCCCGCAGACATCGGAGTGATCTGGGATACGATCGATCCGTCCTTCAACTGGGAAGACCAGGAAGCTCTGTGGGATCTGAGCTTGCCGAGCTACCACCCCGAGACGGTGTTCAGGACCCAGATCGAGGCCCTGAAGGCAAGGGGAGTCCTGTCCGAGACTTACGACACTCAGGCGGGATTGGAACAGTTCCTGCTGGCCCAGGAGATCTACTACGACCTCAAGGACATGCAGGAGCGCTCGGATGATCTGTTCGCTCGGGCGAGCGGCATGGACTTGTCGGACAGCCAGCAGGCTTTGATCCACGAGGCCGAGCACCTGTACGAGAACTACAACTTCTACGACGCTCTTCGCTTCCTTGAGGCGGCCCTGATCGGCTAGCCTCATCCGCCGAAGGCAACGTGACTTGCCTGGTGCAGGCAAGTGAGAGAGAACCGACGCGGGGTCGGATCACCATCCGGCCCCGCGTTGGCTTGTGAGTTAGAGACCAACCAGTTCAGCCTCCTAGGAGCATTCCGTCAGTCGCCACTACACAAAGGGGTTTGAGAACCAGTGACGATGACCTCCACCGACGTTCTCGATGTGAGAGCCAAGGCACAACGAGAAAAACGACGGCGCAGAATTGCTAGTATTATCTATATTGCAATAGGAATAACGCTATTCTTCGTTGCTTGGATATTGCTCTCCCTTGAGGTATCTCCCTGGCACTATGACATTCCTCCCCCGTTCGGCGCGGTGGGCCCCTTCCAGGACATACTCAACGGGGTATGGGGACTGTTCCAGGAAGAAGGCGCCATAGCCCACTTCTGGCACAACCTCGGGTACAGCCAGGACATGAAGATAAAGTTCGTCCACGCCTGCCCGGATCTTCACCCGTCGAACGTCAACAATCCGTTCAGACAAGTTGTCTCCAGCCTGATGGGATGGAAGTACACGTCTGAGACCGCCGCCCTAACCGGTGGTCCTCTACCGGTTCCTATCGGCCAGCTACCTGACTATTGTTATGGTTACGCTACTCATCTGGTCGTAACGATCATCCGGATCCTGCTCGGCGCAGCGTTCGGCACCATTGCAGGTCTCGCAATCGGCCTCTCGAGCCTCGTGTTCCCGAAGGTCGCCCAGGTCTTCACCCCCGTCGCCTCCTTCTTCGGAACGGCCCCCATCTTCATAGCCGCACCGTTCTTCGTCATCTGGTTCGGTGTAGAGGTTCCGATCATGACCACGATCGGCCTGGTGACCTTCTACACGACCCTGCTCATGTACTTCTTCAGCCGGCGGGCCGCCGAGAACATTCCCGTAGGGATCGTCGAGTCGGCGCTAACCCTGGGCGGAACACCTCGTTCGATATTCCGCTGGGTCTACCTACCCGGCACGGTTCCCGAGATCGCGGGAGGATTCCGCATCGCACTGGCGGGCGCCTGGGGTTTGGGCGTCCTGGTCGAGGTGCTCGGAATACAGGTCGGCGGCGGGCACCTGATCGACATCTGGAGGTTCCTGATCGGCCAACTTCAAGCCCCATCGGCACTCGTGGCGTTGATCACCTTCTACGGAGTTCTTGCGGTGGTGGTCGATGCATTACTGCTGGTGATAATCCGTTACCTGACCAGGTGGTCCGAGGCTGGCCGCCGACTAGGGCTGTAGACAAGGAGGAAACAGCTATGTCAAGAGTTGTCAGCTTCGAGGGCCTCTGGTGCGTGTTCGAGCATCGTTCCGGCCAGCTGGTCAACGCCCTCCACGATGTGAACTTCGAGGTCCAGCCCGGCGAATTCGTGTGCGTGGTCGGGCGATCCGGCCACGGGAAGACCACCCTGCTGCGGGTTCTGGCCGGGCTTCAACCACCGACCGCCGGCCAGACAAGGCTGGGAGAGCAGGTTGTCGAGGGGCCCGGTGCCGACCGGGCGATGGTGTTCCAGCAGGACACCGTCTTTCCATGGCTTCACGTCCGGGAGAACGTCGAGTTCGGCCTCCGCGCCCTGAAGGTGGACGACGAGGAACGCAAGAGGACGACAGCCCACTGGTTGGAGGCGGTCGGGCTGACCGACTTCGCCGATTCGTGGCCGCGGGAACTCTCAGGAGGAATGCGCAAGCGGGTGGCGCTGGCGTCAGCCATGGCGGTCGGCTCCGATGTGATTCTCATGGACGAACCCTTCGGTTCCCTCGACTACTTCACCCGCCGCAATCTCCATGACGTGCTGCTGGACCTGTGGGAAGAGACCCAGAAGACCATCTTCTTCGTGACCCACGACATCGAGGAGGCACTGATACTGGCCGATCGGGTGATCCTCCTGGCCGAAGGAAAGCTGGTAGACGATATCCGGGTCGACCTACCACGCCCTCGCGACGAGGATGTGCGAGCCAGCACAGGCGCCGTCGACATCACCAAGACGATCCTGGCCCACTTGGGAATCACCGAAGAGGAAGCGACCCAGGTTTGAGCCTCACCCGACTGTTGCGGATCCTGTTCTGGGTCGGATGGGTCGCCTGGTTCTTCGTCTCGGCCCTGCTCGTCCTCGCTGTTTCCACCGTCTCGCCCCTGGGAGACTGGCGATTCGAAGAGGGTGAGCTCCATCTGACCTGGCTGTTCATCTTCTTGTGGGCGGTCTTGTTCTGGGCTTATACATTCATCCTCAGGTTCCGAGCGTCGATCGCAACAGTCAGAAAGATAGGCAAGGCCATCAGGGGTCTGCCTCAGCGCATCGGGAGAGCCGCTAAGGCCAACCCGCTGTTCTTCATCACCTGGGCGGTGCTGCTCGTGGGCTGGCAGATCACGTCGTACATCGCACCGAAGGGGACTCTTGAGCACCCGCTCGTACCGGGGTTCGACTACATCATCTACAACGCCCTTTACAGACTGTCCGGCAACTGGGACCTGTTCGGAGGATTCAGCCTCGGCGGACTGACCGTGCTGTTCGGAGAGTTGGCGCCCTTCCCCGCCATAGAGGGTGCCGAGTCGAGGACCTGGACAGCAGTGTTCCTGGCCCTGGGCTTCCATTCCTTCATGACGCTGTCCCGACTGGTGGCCGGCTTGGGTGTCGGGTTGATAGCCGGTCTGGTTACCGGTCTCGCCCTTCCCTACTGGTCCGCCCTGCGCCAGATATCGTGGGCGCCGTTCAATTTCCTGAGAATGATCCCGTTGCTGGCAGCGATCCCATGGATGCAGTTCGCCCTGGGAGTCGACCTTCGCGCCACCACCCTCTTCATCGGCTTCGGCGTGTGGGTGATGCTGGTGGTGGCGACCATGAACGCCGTGGCCAACGTGCCCGACAGATACATCGAAAGCGCCCGTACTCTGGGCGCGTCGCGGCTGCGCACCTACCTCAAGGTCATCGTGCCGGGGGCCATGCCGGAATTGCGCACCGCGCTCTTGCTGGCCGGTGGACTCGGGTGGTCGTTGACGATCGCAGCCGAGTTCCTGGGCTTCCCGACCGGATTGGGCTTCATGGCCGCCGCAGCGGTTCAGGAGACCAACACGGCTCGGCTGGTCATCGTGGCCATCGTGGTCGCTTTCTACTCGCTCCTGACCTTCTACCTTCTCAACCAGTTGTTCAACCGGATGGTCAGCTGGATGCCGCAACGGACCAGTGGGACAACGGACATCTCCAAGGTGGCGGGCGCCGCCGGCGCTGCAGGTCGCGCCGGAGACCAACTCCACGAATAATCCGAATCGACAACGGGATTCGGCCCAGGGCAGTGACCCGGTCAGGACATAGATCATGATGATCGGAGCCGTCTTCGGGCTGATCACGGCGGTGACGCTGGGCGTCAACAACCTGCTGACCGCGGTTGTGGCCCGCCGGTTCGGCGTACTGCGTTCCACCACCGTCACCCTGACCATCGCCTTTGTGGTGATGATCGCCTGGGCGGTTGCGATCGGGGTGCCCTTCCAGATCACGAGGGACCAGATCATCCTGCTGGGCCTGCTGGGCGGCGCGGCCGCCACCTCATTCCTGGGAAGCTACATGGCCCTGCGGCTCGGCCCGGTCTCGGTGGTGAGTCCCATTTCGGCCCTGTCGGGCGCCATCACGGTGCTCTATTCCTACTGGCTGCTCGCGGAGAGGCCCACCGCGGTGCAGTGGATCGGGATTCCCATCGCCGCGGCAGGAGCGGTCCTGGCTTCGCTGGTCATCGAGAAGGGCACCAAGATCCGCCTGGTCACATGGGGTCCGGTCTTCGCCATGATCGCGGTGCTGGTGGGCTCGCTCTCCAACGCCGGGCTGAAGATACCCATCCGGGACGGCCTCGACTCCAACTGGACCATCATCACCCAGCGGTTCTACACCGTGGCCTATGTCGCTCTGGCGTTCGTGATCATCGCCCGGATAACCCAGAACAGGAACCGGGAAGGGAAGAAGTCCCGATTGGAGGACTGGGACAAGAGGCAATCGAAGATCACCTGGCGCAATGCCTGGCTGCTGGGCCTGGTGGGGGTCATCGACGCCGTCTCCTTCGTGACCTTCGGGTACGGCCTGGCTTACGCCCCGGCCTGGCTGATCGGGCTGCTCTCCCAGAGCGGACGGGTGATCGCAGTGATCGGCGGCGTGATCTTCTTCCACGAGCGGCTCCATCACCTTCAGTGGACGGGGGTAGGGCTGGTGGCCGTCGGCCTGGTGATGTCCATCGCCGGCTAGACAGGAACGGCAGACGGATTCTCCGTGTTGTGATATTTGACGTTGTTCTCCATTGTGGACAGTAGCATATGGTGAGGCTATAGAGGAATGAGAGGACCGGTGGGCGGGAGGAGATGATGACAACATTGACCTATCAGGATGCAGCCCGGCACCTGCTGGCCCAAGGCTTAGAGGAGTTGGCCGAGGGAGACTCCCGGCAGGCATCTGAGAAGGGATGGGGTGAAGCGGCGCAGATGATCAAGGCCGTCGCCTCAAGCCGAGGCTGGAAGCACGACAACCACGCCGCCCTCTACCGCGTGATCGGCCGCCTGGTCAAGGAAACCGGCGACGACGGCATCCGCAGCCGGTTCAGTACGGCCAACGCTCTCCACCAGAACGTCTACGAGAACTGGGGTGACACCGACTACGTAGCCGGCGGCCTAGCAGACGTACGTGAGCTACTCGACAGGCTGGAACCGCTGCTCGACCACCAAGGAACCCACCCCCTGCCCACCACCTAGCCCTCCGAGCCCGCCACGAACGCGAAAATCGCGGCAACCAGCACCCGCCCGCTGGGCCC
>VXMM01000056.1 GCA_009841105.1 Acidimicrobiia bacterium
CTGCGGGCCCTCCCCCACCGCCACCACCTTGGTCCGGGACGCGTCCCGCCATGCCCCGGCGGGCCGCACCCGAACGATTTGATCCCTCGGCGGCCGGGTCGACGTCCAAACCGGGCCGTTGGTAATTACGGTTATCCGACAACCTATAGCGCCGGTGTGACAGGTTCAACCCCTTTGTTGCCGGGCGATGAGCGAGCGGAAGGCGCACGGCGGATCCGGAGCGGTCGATCCGCCGTCGCCGAGGTCACGAAACCCGACCAACCAACGATCCCAGACACAGGAACTACCGTACGAATCCATGGAGTTCCGTGAGGTGATCGCCCGGCGGCGGATGGTGCGCAACTACACCGGCAGTCCCGTGGATCCGGCGGCAGTCGAGCGGATCGTCGATGCGGGACGGAGAGCCCCGAGCGCCGGGTTCTCCCAGGGCCAGGCCTTCGTCGTGGTGACCGACCGGGCCGACCGGGCCGAGATCGCCGCCCTGGCGGGAGAGGCCCGCTACGTCGAGGCCGGGTTCGATCCATGGATCAGCCGGGCGCCGGTCCATGTGGTCGTCTGCGCCTCGGAGGAAGCCTACCGGCGCCGCTACCGGGAACCCGACAAGTCACCCGACGGGAAAGAGATCGAATGGCCGGTCCCCTACTGGTGGATAGACGCCGGAGCCGCCCTCCAGAACATACTCTTGGCGGCCGTGGACGAGGGCCTGGCGGCCGGCTTCCTCGGTTGCCATGCCATGTCCGGGCTGGCGGCCCTGCTGGACGTCCCCGAGGAGTACTCGCCGATCGGCGTGGTCACCATCGGCCATCCCGCCCCCGATCGGAGGTCGGGGTCGTTGGACAGAGGCCGGCGACCCGTCCGGGACGTCATCCACCGGGATCGCTGGTCATCCGCCGCCCGATCCGGATGATCACCTCTCCGGCCAACCCCAAGGTGAAGCGCCTGGTCCGGCTCCGAAGCCGGCGCCACCGGGATGCCGAGGGCTCGTTCCTGATCGAGGGTTACCGCGAGATCGCACGGGCGGCGGCCGCCGGAATCCGGATCGATGAGGTCTACGTGTGCGATCGCCTCTTCCTCGGGACCAACGAGCCGGACCTGGTCGACCGGATCGTGGCGTCAGGCGCCCGGTGCCACCGATTGGCGCCCGAACCGTTCCGGAAGGCCGCCTACCGGGACCGGCCTGAAGGGCTCCTGGCCGTGGCGCCGCAGTTCGACACCGGGTTGGAGCGGCTCAGGCTCCCACCCGATCCACTCCTGCTGGTGATGGAAGGTATCGAGAAGCCGGGCAACCTCGGGACGATGCTGCGCACAGCCGACGCCGCCGGAGTGAATGCGGTCATCGTGGCCGATCCCACCACCGATCCGTTCAACCCCAACGTGGTGCGAGCCTCGCTCGGTTGCGTGTTCACAGTGCCGCTGGCGGTCTCGACCACGGAGAGAACCATCCGGTGGATGGCCGAACACGGGATCAGGGCCCTCGTCACCACCCCCTCCGCGCCGGATGTCTACTGGGACTCGGACTACTCGGGAGCCGGAGCCATCGTCGTGGGATCCGAGCAGTACGGGCTCAGCGAGACCTGGCTGGACGGACGCTTCCCAATGGCCCGCATCCCCATGGCGGGCTCGGCCGACTCCCTCAACGCCGCCACCGCCGCCGCCCTGGTCCTCTTCGAAGCCCTCCGCCGGCGCACATCCGGTACATCTTGAATGGAACGGGCGTCGAAGAAACTCCCTACCCGGCCTACAAGTGGAGAGGAAGATGAATGATCGTCAACTGGCCCGCAATCTTCAGTCGGTAGGGATGGTGTGTTTTGTTACCTAACTACGGTCTTCTCAGACTTTTCAGTTCCCAATGAAGAAGTCGCCGCCCGAATTCAAGAGGACAGTAACTACACAAGCAAGTCTTGCAACTCTCGAACAAGTCATGCCCGAAGCATTATCAGGTCGGGGCGAGGTAACGATGCCCTGTATGCGGTCGTCAACAGTAACTCACCGCGGATTGGTAACTACATACGTAGCGAGGCTGGACGCCTTCTAAGTTGACGAGTTCCCCCGACGTGTCGGTTGATCCACCATGCGCAGGACATAGGTCAACCGAAGAGGCGTAGGGCCATAGGGCTTGGCTCTAACGGAGTCGCCACGGGTCACTGGCCATGTTCCACTGAGCACTGACGGCATTCTGGAATCAACGGATTCATGCCTGCCAGAGATCCAGCAGATCCCGGGCGATGAACCAGTGGCGGTTGCGACCGGGGCCGGGGCTCGGGACGTCGATCGGCGACAGCACGCCGCGGGCGGCCAGCGCCGCGAGCGCGGTGCGGGCGCTCCGTTCGCTCGTGCCGAGCAACCCGGCCACATCCCCGGCGCTGAGAAGCGGGTGGGAGGGAAGGCTGGGGACCAGGGCGCGGGCGCTGTGGTCGGACCGTAGCCCGGTAACTGCTCCCTCCCACCGGACCATGAGAGCCTCGGTCTGGTCGATGATCCGACGGGTGGCGGATGCGGCTCTCTCGGCCATCTCGGCGAACCACCTGACCCATGGGTCGACCCTGCCCTGCTCGAAGAAATGAAGGCCGGAGAGGTAACCGCCGGGATCCCGGGCGATGGCCATGCTGATGGGAACGCTGCAACGCCTGGTCAACCCTCTCCGGTGCAGCGTCCGGTTGATCAGCACCCGGCCGAGACGCCCGTTGCCGTCTCCGTACGGGTGGATGGCTTCGAACTGGGCGTGGATGACCGCGGCGTGGGAGACCGGATCCAGGTCCGGAGGGGCACGGTCCGCGAAGAGGATGAGATCGTCGACCAGTCTCGGGATTTCTCGCGGCGGCGGGGGGACGTAGGTCGCATCCAGGGGCGTGCTGCCTCCCACCCAGCCAAGTACCGGTCGGAACACACCGATCATGTCGGGCGGCAGCATCCCATACCGCATGAGCCGGCGGTGCCAGCCATGCAGGGTATCCACGGTCAACGCCGCGTGGGCCGTCTCCAGGGCCCGATCGATTACCACCAGGTTGTCGGCCACCCAGCCGGCGGTACCACCCGAGCCGGTCCGTCCCGCCATCAGGACGGCTTCTGCGGGTACGCGCAGCCCCTCGATGGCGGAGGAAGCCATCCCCTCGTTTCGCAGGAGCAGCCGGGCCAACGGCTCCCAACGGTCGGGCATCCTGGCATCTACCAGGCGTATGGACGCGCAGGCTCGCTCGCCGGCTCTCGCGGTGGAGGCCGACAAGATCAAGGGGCGCTCTCGAAGCGGGGCCGGTACCCATGCCCGGACCGGTCGCCCGTTCCAGTCGGTTTCTACGTATTGGCCCGAGATGCCTTCCGTATCCGAGATCATTTCGGTAGCTTACTATGCTACACTTCCGTAATGGTGAGGGTTACGGAAGGATACGGGTCCGGATCTCGGCATCAACCCCACCTGCCTATTTCACGTCCTCGTAGCCCGATGTTCAAAATGACGACAGAGACGGAAACTAAACTCACCTTATGATTGCCGAGCCTTCCTGGACGATGGGGATCGAGGAGGAGTACCTCCTAGTCGAGCGCGAAACAGGGGCGCTCGTGTCCTACCAGCCCGAGGGACTCATCGAGAAGGTAAAGGCACTGCGCCACGGGTTGGTAAGCCCCGAGCTGTTCAGTTGCCAGATCGAGATCGGCACTCCGGTCTGCGACAACCTCAAGGACCTGCGGGCCGAGATCGGGCTGCTGCGCATCGCAGTCTCCGAGGCCGCTGCCGATTACGGCCTGGCGCCGATCGCTTCCTCGACCCATCCGTTCACCCGCTGGGAGACCCAGCAGGTGACCGACGGCGACCGCTACCGCCAACTGGCCGACGACCTACAGGGCACCGCCCGGCAGCTGGTGATCTCTGGACTCCACGTCCATGTCGGAATCGAGGACCCGGACCTCCGCATCGACCTGATGGGACAGATCTCCTACTTCCTTCCTCACCTCCTCGCTCTGTCGACCTCCTCGCCGTTCTGGCAAGGCAGGGACACGGGCCTCAAGAGCTACCGCCCGGCCATCTTCGGCGCCATTCCCCGCACCGGCCTGCCCGAGAGGTTCGAGTCGTGGGCGGAGTACCAACGACACGTGGACGTCCTGGTGAACGCCGGCATGATCGAGGACGCCTCAAAGCTCTGGTGGGACGTCCGTCCCTCCTGTCGCTACCCCACCCTCGAGATGCGGATCACCGATCTCCCCACCAAGATGGAGGACAGCATCACGCTCGCCGCCCTCTACGTGTGCCTGCTGCGCATGCTCTGGCGGTTGAGGATGGAGAACCAGCGCTGGAGGAGCTACGCCAACTTCCTGGTCGGGGAGAATATCTGGCGGGCCCAGCGGTACGGGATCGCCGACCGCCTCGTTGACTTCGGCAAGGGCGTCCTGGTGCCGTTCCCAGACCTGATGGAGGAGATGATCGAGTTGGTGCGGCCCGATGCCGAAGCACTCGGCTGCGTCTCCGAGGTGGAGCATGCCCGCACGATCCTGGAGCGGGGCACCTCCGCCGACATCCAGCTGGCCGTGTACAAGGAGGCATTGGAATCGGGCGCCGACGAGAGGGAGGCACTGCGGGCCGTGGTGGATCGCCTGGTGAACGACTCGTTGGCTCCTCCCGACGTACGGGAGTCCGGACGGGAATAGGCGCCAGGGGCCGACCGCCCCCTGGCCAGGTAAGAACGCGAAAAACGCGCCGAAAACGGCGCCCGGACCGGGCCCTTCCCCCGCCACCACCGCCGTGCTGTCGGAGCGCGGCTGGCCGCGCCCGGCGGTTGCCGGGGCTCGGCCTCCGCTCCATCGAGCTTTTATGTTCCCTTCAGCCCGGCCGTTCCGATCGGTATGTAATCGGCCGGTGTTGGTGCTTGGCGATAGACAACATAAGGCCGGCCTGTGACGGTTTCAACCCCTTTGCGGGAGAACGGGAAATAATCTCTGGTACCCCGAGCACGCGTACAGCACGTCGGCGTGCTCGATGGGCGGCGTTCCGGCAGCGGTTCCTCAAGGAAAATGGAACGTTGGTAGGGGCCCGACAATAAGCAACGCACGCCATTTGTGCAGCTGACAGGCCGGCTAACCCGGGAACTCTCCCAGGGCTTCGGTGAGGTTGATCCCACCTTCGTAGAGGGCACGTCCGATCACCGCCCCGTCGATGCCTCGGGCCGCCAGCTCGCGCAGGTCGTCCATCGTGGCGATGCCTCCGGCGGCCATCAACTCGGCGTCCGGGGCCTGGCTGCGGACCGCTTCGAGTAGCCCCAGGTCGGGGCCGCTCATAGCACCGTCGCGGGCGATGGCGGTCACCAGGAACCGAGATACGCCGGCCTCCAGGGCGCCCTCGACCACCTGCTCGAACTCCCGGCCCTCGTCCAGCCAACCCTCGCCTCCGGCCCGCCCGTCCCTGACGTCAACTGCCGCCACCACCCGGTCGGGCGAGGATCGGTCGATAACCGATGCCAGGACGCCCGGCGACCAGACCGCGCTGGTGCCCATGATCACCCGGTCGATGCCGCAGCCGAGCGCCGCCACCGCGTCCCCGGCGCTCCGGATACCCCCGCCCAGCTGGACCGCCACGCCCCGGCCGGCCACCCGGCCCCACAGGGACGGATCGGGCTTGCCCGTCCTTGCCCCGTCGAGGTCGATCACGTGCAACCAGGCGGCTCCGGCCTCCTTCCAGGCCTCCAGTTGGTCCCCGATCGACTCCCCGTACCTGGTGACCTGGCCGTAATCGCCCTGGAACAGGCGTACCACTCCCCCATCCAGGACATCTATCGCCGGAAAGATTCTCATGGAGCGCCTCGGAACTACAACTCGGAGCGAGATTCCAGCGTGGGAGGGTAACCGGAACGAGCCTAGGCCGGCCACGATGTGGTCAAATGGCGCCATGAATGTGTGCTCGCTCCCGGCCACGGAAATGTCCTCGCTGCTCGCCGGAGGGCAACTCAGCGCCCGCGAGCTGCTCGATGCCCACCTGGCCCGTATCGACGCGCTCAACCCGATCGTCAACGCCCTGGTGACCCTGACGCCGGACCGGGCTCTGGAACGCGCCACAGCGGCGGACGATGCCCACGCTCGGGGCGAGTCGCTGGGGCTGCTGCACGGCCTGCCCGTGGCCCACAAGGACCTGCTGGCCACGGCGGGCATCCGCACCACCTTCGGATCGCCCATCTTCTCCGACTTCGTCCCCCCGTCCGACTCGCTGGTCGTCGAGCGCCAGCGGCGGGCCGGAGCGGTGATGGTGGGCAAGACCAACACGCCCGAGTTCGGCGCCGGATCCCACACCTTCAACCCGGTCTTCGGCCCCACCCGAAACCCCTACGCGCTCGCCCGGACGCCGGGAGGCAGCAGCGGAGGAGCGGCCGCTGCGCTGGCGGCCCGGATGCTTCCTCTGTGCGACGGGAGCGACCTGGGCGGGTCGCTCCGCAATCCCGCCGCCTTCTGCAACATCGTCGGGCTCCGGCCTTCGCCCGGTCGCGTGCCCTCCATCACCGCCCACGACCCGTGGTCCCCCCTTCCGGTCAGGGGTCCGATGGCCCGGACCGTGGCGGACGTCGCCCTCTACCTCCGAGCCATGGCCGGACCGGATCCCCGGTCGCCGTTCTCCATCGACCAGTCGCCGGATACCCTGGCCGGCTCTCTGGAGAGGGATTTGACCGGCGTCAGGGTGGCCTGGTCGCCTGACGCGGGCGGACTTCCGGTCGACCCCGCCATCAGGGCGGCTCTCGCACCCGCTCCCGACGTGCTGGCCGAGCTGGGTTGCGAGGTCGTCGAGGACTGGCCGGACCTGTCCGATGCCGCCGAGATCTTCCAGGCGCGGAGGGCATGGCTGTTCGCGGTCGGCTACGCGCCCCTGCTGGACCGGCACCGGGACGTGATGAAAGCGACCGTGATCTGGAACATCGAGGCCGGCCTGGACATGACGATCGCCCGCTACGCCGAGATCTGCCGCCGGCATCGCCAGCTCGTAGCCCGCGTCCATGACTTCATGAGGCTCGAGGACGGAGGCTTCGACTTCCTGGCGGCGCCGGTTACCCAGGTGCCGCCGTTCCCGGTTGAGGTGGAGTACCCCACCGACGTAGACGGAACCCCGATGGAGACCTACATCGACTGGATGCGGTCGTGCAGCGACATCACGGTGACGACGCTTCCCGCCATCTCGGTGCCGGGCGGTTTCACACCCGACGGGCTACCGGTCGGGCTGCAGCTGGTGGGCCGCTACCACGCCGACCGCTCCGTTCTCGAGCTGGCCCATGCCTGGGAACAGGCCACCCGCTGGAACGAGCGGGTGCCTTCCGAGACTGCCGGCGCCGGCCAGTAGACACGGGACCTTCAGCCCGGACCGCCACCTGGCAACAAGGGAGTTGAAACTGTCACACCCACGCTATAGGTTGCCGGATACTGTAATTACCAGCGGTTCTGAAGTCGACCGGGCCGTGTGAGGGATCAAATCGTTCGAGGCGCCCCCATCCTGGGGCAGGGCGGGACGCGCCTCGGACCAAGGTGGTGGCGGTGGGGGTGGGCCCAGCGTGGGGGCGCCGTCGGCGCGATTTTCGCGTTCTTTGGCCGGTACGAGACACTCGGCCACCTATGACCGGGCTGATCGAGCTACCGCGACCGGGTGCCGGACGGGTAGGTGGCCGCAGCCCGCGGTGCTGCGAAGCTACCGGATCGCTCTAATCTTGGGCTATGGAACGCGACCCCACTGTTTCCGGCGCCGATCCGGCTCTCCGGTCCCGGCTGTGGCCCGGCTTCGCTTTGCTGGGTGTGGTGGCGGCGGGCGCCGCTCTCGCCGTTTCCGAACTGGTGGCGAGCCTCTCCCCTTCCGCCCCGTCGCTGGTGCGCACCATCGGACAGCGGGTCATCGACGTCACCCCCGTACCTGTCGTGGATTGGGCCATCGCGATGTTCGGGACCAACGACAAGTTGGTGCTGGTGATCGGGATAGTCATAGTTTCGCTCGGGATCGGCGCCCTTCTCGGCCTCCTGTCCAGGGACCGCCCTGGCATGGCCGCGGCCGGCTTCGCGGTGTTTGGCGCGGTCGGGTTCGTGGCCGGTTTGACCGATCCGCTGGCAGGGGCGGCTCTCACCCTGGTGGCTGCCTTGGCTGCGGCGGGCTTGGGCGTCGGCGTGCTGCTGACGCTCCGGTCTTTGTTGGTGGACGCAACCGCGCCAGGGTCCGGCGCGGTCGTCCGAGCCGGATCGCGGCGCGCCTTCCTGGTCGCGTCGGCCGCGACGGTGGTCGTGTCGGTGTTCGAAGTGTTCCTCGGTCGATACCTCGGGAGCCGCACACAGTCGGCCGCGGTCGGACGGCAGCAGGTCACGCTCCCCACGGTATCCGCCTCGCCGGCGCCCGCCGCTACCCCGTCCGAGGACGGCGTGTCCGAAACCACCCTGCCGGAGTTCGAGCCCATCGACACCACCGTGCCGCAGTTCGACCCGATCGAACCGGAACTCCTTCCGACCGACACTCCCGAAGGGGCCGGGACCGTCCCAGCCGCGGTCGAGACCACCGAGCCGGCCGAGACCGCCTCGACCACCCAGCCCCCGACCACGGAAACGACCCAAGCACCCGAAACCACCACCACCCAGCCCGCGAGCACGGAAACGACCCAAGTACCCGAACCAACCACCACCACCGAGCCCACCCAGACGGAGACCACGCAGCCCGCCGAGACCACCACCACACAAGCCACCGCGACAGAAACAACCCAGGCGGCCGAAACCACCACCACTCAAGCACCCCAGACGACCACCACACAGGCCCCGGAAACGACTACTACCACCCAGGCGCCTCAGACGACCACCACGCAGGCGCCCGATACCACGACCACAACCCAGGCTCCCCAGACCACGACCACGCAGGCACCCACCACTACCACCACCCAGCCCACCGCTGCTCCGAGGGTCTCGGGGGTGGCGGCGCCCACCGCCGCCCAGATCGCTTCGGTCGAGGGCGTGTCGGAGCTGATCACGCCCAACGACGAGTTCTACGTGATCGACACCGCGATCGGCGTTCCCCAGGTTGATCATCGAACGTGGACGCTCTCGTTCACCGGACGGGCTGACAACCCCTTCAGCATCACGTATGACGAGTTGCTGGCCATGCCCTTGGTGGAGCGCTACATCACGCTCTGCTGCGTGTCGAACCGGGTGGGCGGGAACCTGGTGGGCAACGCCAAGTGGCTGGGCGTTCCGCTAAGGACCCTCGTCGAGAGGGCTGGTGTCCGCCCGGACGGCAACCAGTTGGTCGGCCGCTCGGTGGACCGGTTCACGGTCGGCTTCCCCACCGCCGCGGTGTTCGACGGGCGGGAGGCTCTGGTGGCGATCGGGATGAACGGCGAGCCGCTCCCGCTGAAGCACGGGTTCCCGGCCCGCCTCGTCGTCTCGGGGCTGTACGGGTACGTGTCCGCCACCAAGTGGCTGACGGAGGTGGAGTTCACGGGATGGAACGACTTCGACGCCTACTGGGTCCCGAGGGGATGGGCCAAACAGGCGCCCATCAAGACCCAGTCCCGGATCGACACACCGCGCGAGGGGACCATCACGGCCGGGCCTAACGTCATAGCCGGAGTCGCATGGGCCCAGACCCGGGGCATCTCGAGGGTACAGGTCCGGGTGGACGATGGTGACTGGTTGAACGCGCACCTTCCCCAGGAACTGTCCATCGATACCTGGCGGCAGTGGTACCTGGAACATGACTTCACGCCCGGCGCCCACAAGATCGCGGTCAGGGCCGCCGACGGTACCGGCAGGACCCAGACCGGCAATGTCCGCCCACCCCGACCCGACGGAGCGACCGGATACCACACCATCCAGGTGCACGCCGCCTGACACCGGAAGTGGCCACTTTTCCATCATCCGCTTGGACTACGCGCGGACCAGTGTACTATCACACTAGTACATTAATGTGCTATGATCTCCGGACTCGCGGCAAACCCGTAGCCAACTACCGACTAGGAACTGATCATCTGGACCCGCGCAGCAGCGCCCGGGTCCTATCTGGAGTGACGACCTCATGACCATGCCCGATCACAACTGGAGAACCGGCGATTCCGACGCTTTGTGCCGCGCCCTGCTCAGCCTGGAGACGGTTGACGAGATGGCGCTCTTCCTGCGCGACCTCTGCACCCGCACCGAAATCGAGGGACTGTCGAGTAGGTGGGCGGTGGCCACGTTGCTCGAGTCCGGCCTCCCCTACCGGCAGGTATCCGAGCAGACCGGCGCCTCCATCACCACCGTGGGTCGGGTCAACGAGTGGCGCCGGTTCGGGACGGGGGGATACCGCATCGCCCTCGACCGGCTCGACAGGTCCGATCACGATGCCCGGTAGGTCGCTCCGGGTCGCCGTACCCAACAAGGGCCGGCTCCGGGAACCCACCATCGCGCTGCTGCGAGAGGCGGGCCTGTCGTTCGAGCAGAGCGAACGGGCCCTGTCGGTCAGGGTACGAAACGCCGACATCGAACTCCTCTTCGTGCGGGCCGAGGACGTGGTGGACCTGGTGGAGACCAGCGTGGCCGACCTCGGCGTGACCGGTCTCGACCTGCTCGAGGAGTTGGGGAGGGGGAACGGGGCCGAACATGTGGCTGCCCTCCTGCCGCTCGGCTACGGCCGGTGCGCCCTGACCGTGGCGGTCCCGGTCGGCTCCCCGGTCCGCGTGCCGGAGGACTTTGGCGACCGGATGACGGTGGCCACGTCACACCCCAACCTGACCCGAAGGTACTTCTCGAAGCTCGGCAGCCGGGTACTCGTGAAACGGCTGCGCGGCTCGGTCGAGGTCGCTCCCAAGCTGGGGTTCGCGAGCGCTGTGGCCGACCTGGTGTCCACGGGAAGCACCATGCTCATCAACGGGCTCCGGCCCGTGGCAAGCATCATGCAGAGCGAGGCGGTGCTCATAGGCACCACCGGGACCGAAGCACCGGACCCCGATCGGCGCCAGCCCGAGATCGAGAGGGTGGTGACGGCGATCGACTCTGTGCTGGCCGGGAGGAAGAAGCGCTACCTGTTGCTCAACGCTCCCCGCGAGACCGTGGTGACAATAACCGCCCTCATTCCTGGCCTCGAGGCGCCCACCGTCATCCCCTTGGCGGAGGACGGCATGGTCTCGATCCACTCGGTGGTCGGCCGTGACGAGGTCTGGAACCTGCTACCCCTACTCAAGGAGGCCGGGGCACAGGACATCCTGGTCCTTCCGATCGGGCAGCTGATCCCGTGAGCCCTCCCGACTCCTCCTCCCGCCTGTTGAGGGTGCGCCGGCTGGCCGACCCCGATGCTCGCTCCCGCCGGCAGATACTCAGCCGGACGGCCGTGCCCGACTCCGGAGTCCGCGAAGCCGTCGCCTCCATCTGCCGGACGATCCGCCGGGACGGCGACCGGGCGCTGGCGGAGGCCGGCGCGTCATATGGCGGCGGGCGGCCCGATCCCAGGGTGGCGCCGTCCGAGATCTCACTGGCCCTCGACAACATCGAGCCCTTCGTGCGAAAGGCCCTCGAAGGGGCCATCGACGCGGTGCGCCGGCACCACGAGACCCAGCGACCGGCCGACACCTCGCACGAGACCGCTCCCGGCGTGCGGATCGACCGCCTCTGGACCCCGCTCCGGCGGGTTGGGGCGTACGTGCCCGGGGGCAAGGCCAGCTACCCGTCCAGCCTGGTCATGACGGTGGTCCCTAGCCAGGTCGCCGGAGTCGCCGAGATAGCGGTGGCGACCCCGTGTGACGAGGACGGGGGGATCGACCCCACCCTGCTGGCGGCAGCAGGGCTGCTGGGTGTGGACGAGGTCTACGCCATGGGGGGCGCCCAGGCCATCGCCGCCCTCGCCTACGGCACCGAGAGCATCCCCCCTGTCGACAAGATCGTGGGGCCGGGCAACGCCTGGGTCACCGCCGCCAAGCTGGAGGTGTTCGGCGCATGCGCCATCGATCTGCCGGCCGGCCCCAGCGAAGTCCTGGTTCTGGCCGACCACACCGCCGACGCTCGGCTCGTTGCCATCGACCTGCTCTGCCAGGCCGAGCATGGTCCCGACTCGCTGGCCGTCCTGGTCACCACCGACCCGGGGTTGGCCGAAGCTGTGGAGACTGAGATCGCCGGTCTGCTACCGCTACTCCCCCGGCGAGCCATCCTCGCGTCCGCCCTGGCAGACCACGGATGGATTCTGGTAGCCGATTCCATCCACGATGCGGTGGGCTTCGCCAACGAATACGCGGCCGAACACGTCTCGGTGGTAACCGCCGACGCGCCCGAGACCGCCGCCCGGGTGGTCAATGCCGGATCGGTCTACGTAGGCCGGTGGTCGCCGGAGTCGGCAGGCGACTATGCCACCGGCGCCAACCACGTGCTCCCGACCGGAGGGCTTGCCAGATCGCAAGGACCGCTGGGAGTGGGAGACTTCGGATCGTGGCGGCAGGTCCAGACGCTGACCAGGGAGGGCCTGGCCTCCATCCGAACGGTCATCGAGGACCTCGCCACGGCCGAGGGTCTGGACGCCCACCGGATGGCGGCCTCCATGCGATTCGACCCGACCACAACGACCACCACTACTGACGGCGAGGAGGCCTGAATGCCCCGCAAAGCCAACTTCGGGCGCAGCACCAAGGAGACCCGGGTGTCGGTGACCCTCGACCTCGACGGGACCGGCGATGCCACCGTCCGGACCGGGGTCGGTTTCTTTGATCACCTGTTCACCTCGCTCGCTCACCATGCCCTGTTCGATCTGACCGTCATCACGGAAGGCGACCTGGAAGTGGACGACCACCACACGGTGGAGGACACCGCCCTGTGCGTGGGTGAGGCGCTCGGCGCCGCCCTGGGCGAACGAACCGGCATCCACCGTTTCGGTGACGCAAGGGTGCCGATGGACGAGGCCATCGGCTCGGCCACCGTGGACGTGGGAGGCCGGCCATACTCCGTGATCGACCTGGAACTGGCCACCCCCGCCATCGGCAACCTGACCGCCCAGAACATCCCGCACGCCCTGGAGTCGTTCGCCCGATCCGCCGGGATCACGATGCACGTGACCGCCACCGGGCGGAACGACCACCATGTGGCCGAGGCCGCCTTCAAGGCTCTGGCCCGGGCCCTGCGGGCCGCCGTCTCCCCCGACGAACGGCGCAGCGGCGTGCCCTCCACCAAGGGAGCACCCTCGCAGGTGGCCTCATGAACTCTCCGCCCCTCGTGGCGGTGATCGACCACGGCGCCGGCAACCTGGTCTCGATCAGCCAGGGTCTGGAGCGGGCCGGGGCGAGGGTGGCCATCGCCACCGGTCCGGCGGACCTCTCGGGCGCCCAGGCCGTGGTCCTGCCGGGCGTGGGCGCGCCCGGCGCTGCCATGAGCCGGCTGACGGACGAAGGGCTCGTGGAACCGCTCAAGACATGGAAACGGCCGCTCCTCGGTATCTGCATCGGCCTGCAGCTGTTCTTCGAGGTGAGCGACGAGGACGGACAGGCCTGCCTGGGCCTGGACCGGGGGCGGGTGCGCAGGCTCGAGGACGCTCCGCTGCTCCCCCACATCGGATGGAACGACCTGGTCTTCCCCGCGAACGGCCCCGGCCGGGATCCGCTGTTCGACGGCATTTCCCCGGAGGCGACCTTCTACTTCGTCCACAGCTACGCGCCGGTTCCCGAGGATCCGACCATCACCATCGCCTACGCCGAGTATCCCCGCCCGTTCACGGCCGCCGTTCGCAGCGCCGGGCGGATCGGTGTGCAGTTCCACCCGGAGCGGAGCGGTGATCAGGGTCTTCGAGTTCTGGCCAATTTCGTGGCCGAGGTCGAGCAGTGGTCCCCGCCGGCCGGCGGTCCTGGGGCCGCCGGATGAGCCTGCGGACGCGCATCATCGCCTGCCTGGACGTCAAGCACGGACGGGTGGTGAAAGGGGTGAACTTCGTCAACCTCACCGACGAGGGCGATCCGGTGGAGCTGGCCGGCCGTTACGCCGAGGAGGGGATGGACGAGATCGTCTACCTGGACATCGCCGCCTCCCCGGAGGGCCGCTTCGCCTTCCTCGACGTGGTCCATCGCACCGCCGAGAACGTCTTCGTCCCGCTCACCGTGGGCGGCGGGGTGCGGGAGCCGGACGACATGCGCCGCGTGCTCCGGGCCGGGGCGGACAAGGTGTCTCTGAACACCGCCGCCGTGCGCACCCCAGGCCTCCTGGACCGGTGTTCCGAGGCGTTCGGGAGCCAGTGCGTGGTGCTCGCGATAGACGCCAAGGCCATGCCCGGAGGGTCGTGGAACGTCTACGTGACCGGCGGGCGCCACGACACCGGGCGTGATGCGGTGGAGTGGGCCACGGAAGGGGTCGCTCGCGGCGCCGGCGAGATCCTGCTTACCTCCATGGACCGGGACGGCACCAACATCGGCTTCGACACCCAGCTGCTCCGGGCGATCACCGCCGCGGTGGATGTACCCGTGATCGCCTCGGGAGGCGCCGGCCGTCCCCACCACTTCGTCGAGGCGGTAGAGGCCGGGGCGTCGGCGGTGCTGGCCGCCTCGATCTTCCACCGGCGCGAGGTGGAGCTGGGCGAGATCAAGCGGGCGATGAGCGAAGCAGGGATACCGGTCCGCCGTGTCTGACGTGCGCATCACCTGGGACGACCGCGGGCTGGTTCCGGCCATCGTCCAGCACCACCGGACCGCCGAAGTGCTGATGATGGCGTGGATGGACCGGGAGGCGCTGGGGCTCACCCTGTCCAGCGGCCAGGTGCACTTCTGGTCGCGCTCCCGCCGGAAGCTGTGGAAGAAGGGCGAGACCAGCGGCAACACCCTCCGGCTGGTCGAGATGGGCGTGGACTGCGACCGTGACACGCTGGTCGTGAAGGTCGCGCCGGCCGGGCCGGTCTGCCACACCGGAAGCCGCACCTGCTTCGAGGACCTCGACGGTGCGGAGAGTCCTGCTCCGCAAGGTTTCGCCGACCTGGAAGTGCTGTGGCGGACCATCGCCGACCGGATCTCGTCGGCGTCCACAACCGGTTCCTACACCGTCCGGCTGGCCGAGGGTGGGCCGCCTGCCACCGGACGCAAGCTGATCGAAGAGGCCTCGGAACTGGCCGAGGCCGCTCTCCTCCACCGCTCGGGCCGGGCCGATGACCGCCGGGTGGCCGAGGAGGCGGGAGACCTCATCTACCACCTGCTCGTCCTGCTGGCGGAGCGGGGTGTCAGCGCCCGAGAAGTGTTAGGGGAACTGGCCTCCCGCCGCGCACCCTGATACACACCACGGTGGCCGCACGTTGATTCGGTTGACGGCGGCCATTGGCTGACTCTTTACGGCGGATCTGCCCTCATCACAGCACCGCTATGACAAGGCCGGCAGCGGAGGCCACAGATGCGACCATCAATGTGGCGAGCCACATCGTTTCCCGGAATCGGGCTCTGTCGGATTTCTGAATCGCCTCCATTACCTGAGCTTGCATTTCAGCCTGGAGCCGCCCGGTCTGCGCTTCTACGTAGCCTTAGTAGCGGGGGCCATCGGGTGTCCTCTTCCCTGTGGGTGGTTCGGCCTCACGCCTCGGCCTCGGCGTCATCCTTGGCATCCACTGGCGTCCGCCGGGCCGGGTCGGCTACCAGCGAGCCGGCGGTAGTCTCCGACCCGTCTAGAGAAGGGGGACGGGGCATGATCGAGGAACGGATCCGCAAGGCGCCGTCGGGTGTGCTGGCGCTGGTGATCCTGGTGCTGCTGTTCGCCCTGGACATCTACATGCTGATCAGAGGCATCATCGACGGGACGCTTTGGCTGATCCTGGTCACATCGTTGCTGGTCCCGGTCATCCTCTTGCTGTCGGCAGGCCTGTTCACGGTGGCCCCGAACGAGGCTCGCGTGCTCCAGCTGTTCGGAAGCTACGTGGGCACGGTCCGCGACACCGGACTCCGGTACACCAACCCGCTCTACTCGAAGAGACGCATCTCCGTGCGGGTCCGCAACTTCGAGACGGAGCGTTCGAAGGTCAACGACACCGACGGCAACCCGATCGAGATGGCCGCCGTGGTGGTATGGAAGGTGGCCGACACGGCCGAGGCCAGCTTCGAGGTGGACGACTACGTCAACTTCGTGCATGTCCAGAGCGAGTCGGCCGTGCGCAACCTGGCTACCCGGTACCCGTACGACACGCAGCAGGAGGGACAGATCTCGCTGCGCGGCGACACCGAGGAGATCGCCGACCAGCTCAAGACCGAGATCCAGGGCCGGCTCGGCACGGCGGGGGTAGAAGTGCTCGAAGCCCGGATCACCCACCTCGCCTACGCGCCGGAGATCGCCTCGGCGATGCTCCAGCGCCAGCAGGCCGGGGCCATCATCGCCGCCCGCAGCCAGATCGTGGAAGGTGCGGTGAGCATGGTCGAGATGGCCCTCGAAGGGCTGTCCACCCGCGGGATCGTCGAGCTGGACGAGGAACGCAAGGCGGCCATGGTGAGCAACCTGCTCGTGGTCCTCTGCGGCGACAAGGCCACCCAACCGGTCCTCAACACCGACACGCTATAGGAGCGGCGCCGAGCCCGATGGTCACCATCGGTGTACCTGGGAAACCGGGGGCTTACACTTGTCTCGGGGGCGAGGGTTCTGTCACCTCTGGGGGTCTGAAGCGGGTGCAGAGTGAGGCATGAAAGCCCTGATGATGTCTTCGTTCGATCTCCAGCCCCTCCCTATCCGTACGATCAGTTCCGCATCGGCCAAGCGGTTCAGGTCACGGCTCAGCGTTCGCGGGCCCACCTTCGCGTAGGCAGCAGCTAATTCGGGAGAAAGGCCAGGCAAGGCGGAGCGGGTGACGGTCTTGCCAGATGGCAGCGCCAGGACGAGGGAGCGCTGGCGGGTACGAGTCGGGCCCTGAGGAAACTTGTTCATCGTTTCGTGAACGTGATTGATCCAGGTAACCCGCAGTTGATGCTCTCGTACCAGTTCAGCCTGCCCACGTAGCCCATCGATGAGACCCTGCGTGGCGTAAATCACGAATCGAGTGATCGAGTTGTCACGACTGGACCGAGAGAGTTCGCGTTGGTATTGGTCGCGCGTGAGGTTGTAATGGTTGGACAGCACATGTGCCGCCGACATCGGGATCATGCCGGTACGGGCTAGTAACACGAACTCGAGTAGACGGGCAGTCCGCCCGTTTCCGTCGCCGAAGGGGTGTATCCAGGCAATGTACAGATGGGCACAAATCGCACGAGCTATGGCGAGGGCAAAAGCGATCGCGGGGTCGTCAGACTCGAAGGTATCACTTTCGAGCCAGTCAGCTAGGCGTTGCAATAGGTGGTCGCAATCCTCCGCGGGGGCGCCGCGGTACCGCCCCACCCCCACCGAGTGACCGCGAACGTTGCCGGGCACAGCTCCCTCGTCGTGCTCGGTGTTGATGAGAACCTGACGGTTGAACTCGCAGATCAGCTCATGCGTTATGTGCAGCTCCTGCCCGCTTAATAGCTGGTCAGCAATCGAGTTGAGCGCAACGATGACGTTGCGAACTTCGCGTTCTTGGTACGCACGGGAGGGAGGAGCCTCGTACGTGCCCAGTAGGATGCCGCTGATCTGCTCCTCGGTAAGGGTGTTTCCTTCGATGGCCGTCGTGCCTTGGACACCCTTCACCAGGGCAACCTCGTACAACCGCTTGGCTGTATCGGGCTGCAGAGGCGTCCCGGCGAACTGCCGGCACATCGCCCAAGCTTCTCCCATCGCCATCCATGCCGTTGGAGGAAGCTCGTTCAGATCGGTGGCCGAGAATGTTATCCACGGGTGGGATTCCTGGTAGGTCCGCATGGGTTCATTCTACAATTGACCCCTAGATTGTCCAGTCGCGTGTCCAGGATGCTGTCATGCAAGATGTCTAAGTCGAAGGACAATAGGGCGACAATCTCGACGGTTCGAACGTGGCAGACAACGGGCTGGTGTCCGCTTCCAGGCTACGGGGAGCATCGTTCTACACTCCGCTCGTGTCAGATCAACCCCTGGTCAGACTGGTAGACGTTGGGTTCGCCACCTCGGGCTCGGTAATCCTGCACCGCGTGGACCTCACGGTCGAAGCCGGCGAGATAGTGGGGATCAGCGGACCCAACGGAGCGGGCAAGACAACCCTCCTGCGCCTCCTGGCCACCTTGCTACGGCCCACGTCCGGCAGCGGCACCGTGCTGGGCGCGGACACCGGCGGCCGCCCGCAAGACCTAGTGCGCGTCCGCCGCCAGATCGCCCTGGTCGGCCACTTCCCCGCGCTCTGGCCCGAGCTGACGCTGAGGCAGAACGTGGATCTACCGGCCGGACTGCGGCATGACCCCCCGGATGGCGACCCCCTCCGCGCCGTCGGATTGGCGGGGGTGGCGGGGGTGAAGGCCGCCCAGGCTTCACTGGGGATGCAACGCCGGGTGGAGTTCGCCCGCCTCCTCGCCTGGACGCCCCGGTTGCTCCTCCTGGACGAACCCCACGCCGGCCTGGACGAGTCCGCCGGCCCCTTGGTGGACCATCTCGTCACCCGGGTGACCGAAGGGGACGGGGCGGTGGTGATGGTCTCGCACAACCCGAACCGGGCGGGTTCGCTGCTGACCCGCAGTCTGTCGGTGACCGCCGGAACGGTGGTCGAGGCGCCGGCATGACCCCCGGCGCCTTCTGGCGGCAGGTGGGGTGGGTATTCGCCAAGGACCTACAGGTCGAGGTCCGGGGCGGTGTGACGCTCCGGATGGCAACCCCGTTCGCCGCCCTCGCCCTTCTCCTGGCGCCCCTCGCTATCGGTACCGACACCGCTCTGCTCCGCCGGATCGGCCCTGGCATGCTCTGGCTGGTGGTAATCCTGTTCGGCATGACGGTCACCCTGCGGTCCGGCGCCCCCGAGTCCGGCCCGGTCAGGGACCTGCTCACTCTGAGCGGTCTCGATCCCGCCGCCGCTTTCCTGGGGCGGAGCCTGGCGAGCGCCGTCCTGCTGTTCGGCGTGACCCTGGTGCTCGCGCCGCTGATGGTCGTCCTGTACGCACCGGAGGGCAGCCCGGGCTGGGGCTGGCTGGCCCTACTTGCGATCGCAGGCGTGATGGCGCTGGGTCTCCTGGGGTCCCTGGTCGCCACGCTGGTCACCGGCCTGCGGGAGCGCACCGCGCTGGGGCCGTTGATGGCGATACCCCTGGCCGTCCCGGTCCTCCTGGCCACGGCCCGCGGCACGGATTCCGCGATCTCCCAGCAAGGTAGCCTTTCCTGGTTGCTCCTGCTGGTGGCAATGAACCTGGCCCTCGTTATCGTGGGCGTGCTGCTGGCGGGACCCATGGACGAGTCCACCCGGTAAGGATGTCATGGCACCATCTGCCCGGCCGCACGCAGCCCGGCCTGCCGACCACCGGATCCGATGACCCGCGGAGCCACCGCCCTCGACCCGACGTCCCGGGCCACTACCGCTGCCGGCGTGGTGGCGCTGTGTCTGGTAGCGGTGGGCCTCTACATGTCGGTCACCGCCCCGGCTGAGGAGACCCAAGGGGAAGCCGCCCGGCTGCTGTTTGTCCACGTCCCGTCCGCGATCACCGCCTATGTCGCTCTCGGTACGGGCCTGGTGACGGCAGCCTGGTACCTGATCCGACGCTCCGCCGCCGCCGACCTGGTGTCGGCGGCCGCGATAGAAGTCGGCGTACTGTTCACGGCCATCACCCTGCTCACCGGCATGATCTGGGGACGTTTTGTCTGGGGCCTCTGGTGGGACTGGGGAGACGCCCGGATGGTGTCCACCGCCGTGATGTTCTTCTTCTACCTGGGCTACCTGGCCCTGCGCCGGTCGATCACGGACCATCGGGTGCGGGCGGTTCGCTGCGCCGTGCTGGGGATCGTGGGTTTCGTGCAGGTGCCGATAGTGCACTACTCGGTGCTGTGGTTCCGGACCCTCCACCAGGGTCCCTCCATCATCCGTCCCGACCTGGGAAACAGCACCATGGACGCCGCCTTCATCGCGCCCTTGGGCGCCGCACTGGCCGCCTTCATCGCCGTCCTCGCCTACTTGGTTGCGGTCCGGGTCCGCATCGCCCGGCTCGAAGCGGCGGTCGCCCGGTCTACCACCACATCGCAACCGGTTGGTGCGTCGGTCAGCCCTCCTAGTGGTCTGTCTGTGTAATGGCGGTGTGGTATGGCGAGGCAGCGGTGTTCCTCGCAAGGCCCGCTGACGAAGGCGTACCCGCAGCGGTACGTCGAGGAAGCGGAACGCAGCGACGGGGCGCCGATGGCCGCCAGAGCACCCGGTTGTTTCGCAGACAGACCACTAGTCTCGGAGGCGGGGATGGCGAGTAGTTGGGTGCTGTTCGGCTACCTGGTGGCCTACGGGGCACTGGTGATCTATGCCGGTCACCAGGCCCACCGCATCAGGCGACTCCGCCGCCGCCTGCCCCCGGAGACATGAACCGTCGCCACGTTCTGATCCCGGCCGGGGCGCTCCTGGCGATCGTGGTCGGTTTCCTGGTGTGGGGAGGGCTCGGTGACAACGTCGTCTATTACCTGACTCCCTCCGAGGCGGTCGATCAGCGGGCCGGCCAGGAGCCCGGCTACCGGTTCCGTCTGGGGGGCCTGATCGAGGCTGACTGGCTCGAGGGGACCGACGACGGAGTCCGGTTCATGGTCGGTGACGGCGCCGTCTCGATAGCCGTCGAGCACACCGGCGCCGTCCCCCAGCTGTTCCGGCCCGGAGTCGGAGTGGTCGTGGAGGGGGCCTGGGAGGGAGACACGTTCCGGTCGGACACGCTGCTCATCAACCATGACGAGCAGTACCGGGCCGTGGACGGCGAGGGAACCTACCAGGTACCCACCACCCGGCCATGATCGCCTGGCTGGGACTCGGCTCGATCCTGGTCGCTCTCGGAGCGGCGCTGGCAGTGGCGTGGAGGGGACTACCAGCCCTGGCGGGTCGAGGCGCCGTGCCGATGGAGCGGATGAGGGGTCCCGTGCTGTGGCTCCTCGGCGGAGCTGCGGCCGCCATGCTGGTGCTGGAGATCGGCCTCTTGGCGGGCGACTTCTCCATCGCCTACATCGCCGACAACCACCGCAAGGGAACCCCGCTGATCTTCACGATCGCCGCCGGATGGGCTGCGCTCGAGGGTTCGATCGTCCTGTGGGGGCTGGTGCTGGCGGCCTTCACCGGAGCGGTCTTCCGGGCCTTGTACCGGCGCGACCATCCGCTGGCCGGAGGAACCCTGTCCGTACTGGGGATGCTGGCGGTGTTCTGGTTCGGCCTGATGGCCACGGTCGCCAACCCCTTCGCCGTCTGCACCGCCGCGGCCGATGCCGCCGGGTGCGCCGTGTCGGGTTGGGCGCCGTGGTCGGCCGTCGACCTTCCCGGCACCGGCCGGGGCGCCAATCCCCTGCTCCAGAACCACATCCTGATGGCGGTCCACCCGCCCGTCCTGTACGTGGGGTACGTGGGCTTCTCGGTGCCGTTCGCGGTGGGCATCGCCTCGCTGGCCGCCGTAGACCACGAAGAGAGTTGGCTCCGGACGACCCGCAACTGGACCGTCGCGGCCTGGGGGTTCCTCACCACGGGCATCGTGCTGGGCGCCTGGTGGAGCTACGAGGTGCTGGGCTGGGGCGGGTACTGGGCCTGGGATCCGGTGGAGAACGCCTCCTTCATCCCGTGGTTGCTGGCCACCGCCTTCATCCACTCGTCAGTGGTCCAGTTGCGCCGGGGGGTCCTCCAGTCGTGGAACTACGTGCTCGTGATCGGCGCCTTCGCCGCCACCATCCTCGGCACCTTCCTGACCCGCTCGGGGGTGGTCGCCTCGGTGCACAGCTTCACCCAGTCGTCCATCGGCCCCGTCCTGCTGGCATTCCTGGCGGTGATCCTGGTCGGGTCCCTGGCGCTGTTCGCCACCCGCATCCACCTGGTGGGCAGCGCTCCCCGTCTCGACTCGCTCGCCAGCCGGGAGGGCGCCTTCCTGCTCAACAACCTGCTCCTGGCTGTATTCGCCTTCGTAGTGCTGTCGGGCACCCTGTTCCCGCTTGCCGTGGAGGCCTTCGAGGGAAGCACCGTGGGCGTGGGCCGTCCGTTCTTCGACCGGTGGGCCGTACCGCTCTCGTACTGCCTGATCCTGGCCATGGGCATCGGGCCCGTCACGCCGTTCCGGGTGGCCCGCCGCCAGGTGTTGTGGGAGCGGGTACGGACTCCGACCCGGATCGCCTTGGTGCTTGCGGCGCTGGTGGTCCTCCTGGTGAGCCGCAACCGGCACGTGATCCTGGTGGTGCTGCTGGCGGCGTTCGTGGTCTCGGCCATAGGGCGGCACCTGGTGGTGATGGTCCGTAGGCGCGCCGCCGCTACCGGCCAGGGACCGATGGCCGCGGTGGCACACCTGATGAGACGTGATCCCGGCTACTGGGGCGGGCAGATCTCCCATGTCGGGGTGGCGATCCTGGCGGTAGGGATCGCGGTCTCGGCCAACCACGCCGGCTCGGGGACCATCGCCCTGAGCCCCGGCGAGACAGCTCCGTTCGCCGGCTACGAAATCGCCTACCGGAGCCCGTTCACGCGCGCCGAGCCGAACCGGGATGTGGTGGGCGCCCGCCTGGACGTGTCGCGGGGCGGCCAAGCGGTGGCCGTGATGTCGCCGAGTCTCAACAGCTACGGCGACGGCATCCCGCCGGTGGTCACGCCCGCGGTGTACTCGACGCCGCGGGGAGACCTGTACGTCTCGCTCACCCGGCTCGACAGCTCGGGAATGGTGGCCGACGTGTGGAGCTACCCCCTTCAGTGGATGGTGTGGCTGGGCGGGCTGGTGACGGCCGCAGGCGCCGGCTTCTCGCTCTCGTCCGTGGCGGGCCGGAGGAGGCAGGCCGCGGGAGCCGGCCGTGGCTGACCGCCGGGCCATCATGGCCGGCGCCGCCACCTTGATCCTGGCCGGGATCGTCGGGTGGGGCCTAGGAGTCGGCGAGCCGAGCGACCAGGACCGGGTGGAGGCGCTCGGCGCCCGGATCCGGTGCCCGGTCTGCCAAGGGGAATCGATAGTCGACTCCCCCACGCCCTACGCCAACGACATCCTGGCGTTCGTGGAGGAGAAGGTGGACGAGGGCTGGAGCGACGAGCAGATCCTGGACTACCTGGAGGCCAGGTTCGAGGGCATCCGCCTGGATCCCCGCTTCTCGGGCACGACGGTGCTGCTCTGGGTACTGCCGGCCGGCGTGGCCGTCGCCGGCGCCTGGCTGGCCGCCCGCCGCCTGATCCGGCGAGCGGAGCCCGCCGATGGTTGATGGGCCACCGCCCAGCCGGCGTCGAGACCTGATCGAGGCCGACATCCGGGACGTCCGCCGGCAACTAGCCGAGGAGGAACTCGACGCCACCACCGCCGGGCGGCTGATCGAGCGGTACCGCCGGGAACTGGACTCCGTCGAGTCCGGCACGGAGGATGGGGCCCCGGAGCAGGCGGGGCCCGGCCGATCCGGGCGGCGCCTCGCAGGCACGCTGCTTCTGATCGGCGCCGTGGTCGCGGTGTCGGTGACCGCATACCTGGCAATCCGGCCGAGGGAGGGCGGGTTCGTGACCGGCAACGTGGAGGCACCGGTAGACCTTTCCGAGGTGACCAACGACCAGATGGAAGCGGTCATCGCCGCCAACCCCGATGTGCCCGAGATCGCCGCCATGCGCCTCAGCCTGGCCGACCGGTATTTCGAATCCGGGGAGTTCTCCAACGCCCTCCCCCACTACCTGGGCGCACTGGATGGGGTCCTCGACCCCACCCGCCGAGCCCGCGCCCTGGCAAGGGTGGGCTGGATGACCTTCGAGTCGGGCAATGCGGGTATCGCCCGCGCCTACCTTGACGAGGCCTTGGCGGTGGACGACGGCTACGCGGAAGCGCACCTGTTCCTCGGGTTGTTGCTGCTGGCCGAAGAGGACGCCACCGGCGCCCTGGAACACCTGGAACCGCTGCTGGACGAGGATCTTCCCGAAGGGATGCGGGAGGCGATCGAGGAGAGGATCGCCGAAGCCCGCCGGCTGGCGGAGGGCAGCGGATGAGTTCCCGCGGGCGCTACCTGCTCGTAGCCGGGCTGGTGGTCGTCGGCCTGGCCGTAGCCGTGTTCGCGGCACGGTTCGGGGACGGCGCCGGAGGGAGCGCGTCACCGATCGTCGGCGCGGTGGTTCCCGACCTGACCCTCCCCTATCTGGACGGTCACGGCTCCCTGAACCTGGCGGACCTAAGCGGCTCGCAGGACGTGGTAGTGGTCAACTTCTTCGCTTCCTGGTGCTTGCAATGCCGCAACGAGCACGCCGATCTCGTCTCGACCGCCGACGCGTACCACGACCGATCGGTACGGTTCCTGGGAGTCACCTTCCAGGACGACCCGGACCGCGCTATCGCCTTCCTCGACGAGTTGGGCCGGGGGGAGACGACTCGGTACCTGTCCGATCCGGGCTCCCGCGCCGCCATCGAGTTCGGCATCTTCGGCGTCCCCGAGACTGTCTTCATCTCCGGTGGCGTGATCGTCGGGAAGTTCCTCGGCGAGACCGACGCCCTCACCCTCACCGGAGCCCTGGAGCGGCTCCTGGCCGGGCAGGACATCGAATCGAGGCAGGTAGGAGAATTCCGCCGGTCCCGGCCAGACCGGACATAGCCGGCCTCCGGGCCGGCTATGTCCGGTCTGGCCCGGCCGACAAGATCCTGCGATGCGCCTGTCTAGGACGCCGGACGGGCTCTCCATGTATGCTCACTGCGGATAACTCGGGAGTCCAGCGGAGCAAGTACGTACCGACCTGGAGACCGGGAGGGAGGGAGAACGATGTACAAGCACCGAACAGGCCGATGGCTGGCCGTGTTGTTGACACTGGCTGTGTTCGCCGTCGCTTGCGGCACGGACGATCCGGACGATGCCGCACCCGCAACCACGGCGGCGCCTGCGACCACCGCCGCGCCCGCGGAGACAACCGCTACCACTGTGGTGGAGGTGGGCACGACCACCACGACCGCGGCGCCGGCGGGTGAGACCACCACGACGACCGTTGCTCCCACGACCACCACCGAGGCGATGGCCGAGCCCCTGACGGGTCGCGAGGCGACCGTGGTGATCGGCAAGAAGATGGATGGCGACACCAAGTTCGATCCGGCCCGGGCCTTCGAGGAACTGTACGTGCTCGTGCTCGGATCCGTGTACAACAACCTCGCGCAATGGGCGCAGACCGATACCGGCTACGACTACCAGACGCTGCTTCCCGAGTTGGCCACCGAGTGGTCGTCCAACGCGGACGCTACCCAGTGGACCTTCACGCTGGATCCGAACGCCCGCTTCCACGACGGGTCACCGGTCACCTCTGACGATGTGGCGTTCTCGTTCATGCGGCTGAAGAACGTAGCTGCCACGCCGTCCTACCAGGCGGCCAACGTCGACAGCGTCGACACGCCCGACCCTCAGACCGTGGTCGTCAACCTGGCCGCACCAGACGCGGAGTTCCCGGGCCTGACCACCGCGGCCGCTTTCAGCATCCTCAACAGCGAGTTGGTGATGGCCAACGGCGGGGCGGCCGGGGAGGATGCCTCGGAGACCGACACGGCCGGCGAATGGCTGGCCCTGAACAGCGCCGGATCCGGTCCGTTCACCTTCGACTTCTCCGAACCGGGCAGCCGCCTCGAGATCGTCCGCGTGGACGATTACTGGGGAGGCCCGCCCGCCGTCATGGAGCGGATCATCATGGTGAACATCCCCGAAGCCCAGTCGCGCATCGACGCGCTGGCCCGGGGCGACATCGACCTGGCGTGGACAGTAATCCCGCACCAGGCCGCTACGTTGGGAGAGGACTACACGATCCTGCAGGCCAACACCAACCACTGGTACTACGTGATATTCACGACCGATGCGGAGAACAACAACGCATTCGTGGCCAACCCGACGGTCCAGAAGGCGCTCAAGTACGCCATCGACTACGACGGCCTCCAGCGACTCTGTCCCGGCTACACCGCCAACCGGGTGTACGGCCTGGCGCCGATGCGCCTGGGAGGCATCACGGACGGCTACGAGCGTGACCTCGACAAGGCCAAGGAACTGCTAGCCGAGGCAGGTTATCCCGATGGCTATGACGATCCTGAGAACCCGATCCGTCTCCAGACGTTCCAGTGGAGCGGTTTCTGCCCCGGATTCGGTGACGTGGCCCAGAAGCTGGCCGCCGACTTCGCCGACATCGGTGTCAAGACCGAGGTGCAGATCCGCGATGTGGGCGTGTTCTTCACCGACTTCCGCAAGGGCGACCTCGACATCAACGTGAGCGACTGGTTCCCAGACTTCCCATCGGCTATGAACTCGGCGGCGGTGTCGTTCGCGGACGGATTCATCAACTGGCAGCGGTCGCTTTGGCCCGACAATGCCGAGGGCTGGCCTCTGTATGACGAGATCAAGGCGGCAGGTGACGCGGCGCTGGCGTCGGTCGATCCGGCGGAGCGGTTGAGCCTGCTGAACGACGTGGAGCGGTTGAGCTTGGAAGCCAACCCGACCCACCTGATGGTCGAGATCCCCGAGTGGTACCCGCACGTCAACACGTTGACCGGCGTCTACTACCACGCCGTCCACCGGTTCGAGCCATACCGGATGGGGCGGTCCCGGTAGTCGAGGTCTCGCGGGAGACCGCACAATCCATCGGGGGGCGGCCGGCCGGTCGCCCCCCGATCCCCATCTCGTACGACTGAAGCCATGACCCGGAGGAGTTGACATGCGCTGGTTCGTACTGCGGCGCCTGGCCTTGGCTCCGCTCGTGCTGCTGGGTATGACATGCATCACCTTCTTCGTATCCCAACTGATCCCCATCGACCCTGTCGCCGCCTACCTGGGGGGTCGGGGCGCCGCCCAATCCGACGCGGCGGAACAGGCCATCATCGACGCCCTCAACGCCCGCTGGGGATGGGACAAACCGATCCCGGAGCGCTACTGGATCTACCTGACCAACCTGGCACAGGGTGACATGGGCGAGTCGAGCCACTCGGCCCGTGCGGTCAGCACCGACCTCGCCAACGTGCTGCCCCCCACCATCGAGTTGGTGGTGGCAGCCTTGATGGTCGCCCTCGTCTTCGGCATCCCGCTCGGCGTGTTCGCGGCGGCGCGCCGGGGAGGCGCCTGGGACGCGTTCTTCAAGGTGGTCTCCACCCTGGCCATCTCCGTACCGGTGTTCTGGCTGGCGATAGTCGGGTTCACGGTGTTCTACGGGCGGCTGGGGTGGGCAGCCGGGCCCGGACAGCTGGACATCTTCACCCGCCCGCCGCCCGACGTGACCGGGATGGTGACCGTCGACTCCATCCTGGCCCGCCGATGGGACGCCCTGTTCGATACCCTGCACCACTTGGCGTTCCCGGCCCTGGTGCTGGGTCTGGTGATCGGCTTCTACTTCGCTCGTGTGGTCCGTTCGGAGATGGTCGACGCCCTGGAGTCGGACTACGTCCGTACCGCCCGCGGCAAGGGCCTGCGCCGTCGTCTGGTCCTATACCGCCATGCTTTTCGCAACGCGGTCATCCCGGTGATCACCCTGTCGGGGCTTGCCTTCGGTTCGCTGCTCACCGGGATCATCGTGGTCGAGCGCGTGGTGGGCTGGCCCGGACTCGGCTCGTACGCCTTCACGGCGGCCACGCGCCTGGACCTCAACGCCCTCTCCGGCGTGGTGCTGGTGATCAGCCTCGCCTACGTACTGGCCAACCTGGCGGTCGACCTCCTGTACACGGTGGCCGATCCGCGGGTACGCGACGGGATGAGTTCGTGACCTTGGGCCGGCTGCGCCGCCTGGAGGAGGCGGTAGCACCCACCCGCCTCTCCACGACCCTGGAGTCCCTCCGGCCCCGCACCTTCCTCGAGTTCTACGGCGTGGCGGTGATCGTGGTGATAGTGGCTGCTATCGCCGCCGCACCGCTCATCGCCCCCGATCCGCTCGCCCAGGACCTGACGTCGTCCCTGGCCGGTTCGAGTGCCGAACACTGGCTGGGCACCGACAACCTGGGCCGCGACCTGTGGGCGCGGATCCTCTACGGGGGCCGCGTGTCGGTGGTGATCGGCGTCTTCGTCCTCCTGACGGCAGGCGCCGTCGGCGTGCTCTACGGCGCGGTGTCCGGATATGCCGGTGGCATGGTCGACGCGGTGATGATGCGGATCGTCGACATCTTCCTGTCGTTCCCCTCGATCATGCTGGCCCTGCTCATCTCCGCAGCGCTGGGACCCACCATCCGCAACGTCATCATCGCCATCGCGGCAGCCTGGTGGCCGGTCTACGCCCGGCTGATCCGGGGCCAGGTCATCGTGGTGAAAGAACGTGAGTTCGTGACCGCCTCCAGGGCGTTGGGAGCGGGGCCGATGCGGAACCTGCTGCTTACGGTCCTGCCCAACAGCTTCGGGGTGATGAAGACGATCTTCGTCCTCGACATCGGCTACGCCATCCTGGCCGGCTCCACGCTCGGCTTCCTGGGCCTCGGCGTCTCGGCACCGACCCCCGAGTGGGGGTACATGATCCGCGAGGCTCTCCAGTACCCCACCCACTGGTGGTTCATCCTCAGCCCCGGCCTCGCTCTCATGCTGTTCGTATCGGCCATCAACTTCGCCGGGGGTATCGTGACCCGGTCGGTCCATGAAGACCCCGGTCGCTGAGTCCCGCTCCGAGGCCGCCTCTCCCGGTCCGGACCGACCCGTGCTGTCGGTGAGGGATCTGGACGTCACCTTCCGGGCGAGGTCGCCGGTACTGGCGGTGCGAGGGGTCTCGTACGACCTGGCGGCAGGCGAACACGTCGGCCTGGTCGGTGAGAGCGGATCGGGCAAGAGCGCCGGCGCGCTGGCACTGGTGCGGCTACTACCCGACTATGCCGATGTGTCCGGGACGGTGATGCTGGACGGCGCCGATCTGTTGCGGCTCAACGAGCGCGAACTGAGGGCCGTACGGGGTGACCAGGTGGGGATCGTCTACCAGGATCCCTTCAGTTCCCTGAACCCGGTGCTTACGATCGGCAAACAGCTCACCGAGGTACTGAGCAAGCACAAGGGTCTCCGGGCGAGGGCGGCGCGCCGGGAGGCGGCCCGGCTGCTGGAAACCGTGGGAGTTCCCAACGCCGAGGAGCGCATCTCCGACCACCCCCACCAGTTCTCCGGAGGCATGCGGCAGCGCGCCGTCATAGCCATGGCGGTGGCGCCCCGGCCGGCCCTCCTGATCGCTGACGAACCCACGACCGCCCTCGATGTCACGGTTCAGGCGCAGATCCTCGAGCTGCTGCAGGAACTGACGTCGGAGCATGGAACCACCATGCTCCTGATCACCCACGACCTGGGCGTGGTGGCCGGGGTGACGCAGCGGCTGATGGTCATGTACGGCGGCCGGATAGTGGAGGCCTCGACCACCGAGGACGTGTTCGCCCGGCCGGCGCATCCGTACACGGTGGCCCTTCACCGGTCCCTGCCGCGGATCGACGCCCGCCAGGAACGGCTCGTGACGATCGAGGGCCAGCCTCCCGACCCGACCCGTCCGATTGAGGGATGCCCGTTCGCTCCCCGATGTCCGTCCCGGATCGATCGATGCACGGTCGAGAACCCGCCCCTCATGACGCTCCCCACGGCGCGGCGCGCTACCACCGCGGGTTGGGAGCTGCCGACGATCAGTGAACGGGACGGCAACCCGGTTCCGGGACCGGCCAGCCCGCACCTCACCGCCTGCTGGAACCCTCCGCTACCTGAGGCGCGCTCGGCAGGCGCGGGAGGCGCCGGATGAGCGCGGGAAGCCATGACGCCAAGGCGCTCGTGGAGGTGGAGGATCTGCGGGTCTGGTTCCCCACCCGGCGGGCCCCTACCGCCGAACGGCGCGGCTACATCAAGGCCGTGGACGGGGTGGCGTTCACCGTCCGGCAAGGTGAGACGCTCGGGTTGGTGGGCGAGTCGGGATGCGGCAAGACCACCACGGCACGGGCGATCCTCAAGCTCCTGGAACCCACCGAGGGACGGATCATGTTCGACGGCGTAGACCTGTCAACAGTCTCCGGACGGGATCTCCGGCTGCTGCGGCGCCGGATGCAGCCTGTTTTCCAGGACCCGTTCGCCAGCCTCAACCCCAAGCGGACCGTGGCCCGGATCGTGGCGGAGCCGCTGGCCATCCACCGGCAGGGAACCCGCGCGCAGCGCCGGGAACGGGTTGCCGAGCTGCTGGACACGGTCGGGCTCCCGCCGGACGCGGCCGGTCGGTTCCCGCACGCCTTCAGCGGGGGCCAGCGGCAACGCATCGCCATCGCCCGCGCTATGGCTCTACGCCCCGACCTGATTGTGGCCGACGAGCCGGTCAGCTCACTGGACGTGAGCATCCGCGCCCAGATCCTGAACCTCATGAGCGATCTCCAGCAGGAGTTCCGGCTGACCTACGTGGTGATCGCCCACGACCTTGCCCTGGTCCGGCAGGTGACCGACCGGGTGGCGGTCATGTACCTGGGGAACATCGTGGAACTCCGGTCCACCGAAGACCTCTACCGGCGACCCCTTCACCCCTATACGGTGGCACTTCTCTCCGCAGTGCCGATCCCGGACACCGAGGCAGAGGCCACCCGCCAACGTATCGTGCTGGAAGGGGACGTGCCGAGCCCGGCCGACCCGCCCTCCGGTTGCCGGTTCCATACCCGCTGCTGGCTGCGACGGAAGCTCGACAACCCCGACATCTGCTCCGGCGAGACCCCACCCCTGACTCCGATCGAAGACGGCGGCGGTGCGGTGGCCTGCCATTTCCCGGATGAGGTACGGACCTCCTCCGAACGGCGCGAGACCCTGGTGACGATTGGAAGTCGCTAACCGGCAGAACGCTATCCCCCCATGGGGTGTCCGGACCGGCCGGAAACCCTAACTACCGGCCTTCCTCGGCAACCCCCGACCTATCCCAGCATCTCTCCCCGATCCACCACGGCGACGTGGCCGGTGATGGAATCGTTGGCGACGATCCCCATCAGGCAATCCACGACATCCTCCAACGGCGCCAGTGGTAAGGCGCCGGACCGGATCTCAGCAGCGCGCTCGGGCGGTAGGTAGCGATCCAGCCAGCCTGTGGCCATCCATCCCGGTGCGACGGCGTTGACCTGGACGGCGGGCGCCAGCGCTCGGGCCAGGCACGTGGTCAGCGAGACCAGCGCCGCCTTGGACACGACATAGGGGATGGAGCTACCGGTACTGGTGAAGGCCGAGTTCGTGGCGATGTTGACGATCTTGCCGGCGCTCCGGGACACCATCCCCGGCGCCACCGCCTGCGAGCAGAGGAAGGCGCCCGTGAGGTTGACATCCAGGATGCGCCTCCATTGCTCCTCGGTAATGGCGTCAATGTCAGAGAAGGGGATGTACCGAGTGATCCCGGCATTGTTGACCAGGACGTCCACCGGTCCCAACCGCTCCTCCACCGAAGCCACCATCAAGGAGACCGCGGAACCGTCGGTGATGTCGGCCTGGACCGCCAGGGCGGTCCCTCCGCGGTGGCTGATCTGCCGGGCGACTCGCTCCGCCTCCTGGCGCGACCTCGAGTAGTTCACGGCTACCGAGGCGCCGGCCCTGTCCAGCGCGAGGGACGTCGCTCGACCGAGACCGGTGCCCCCGCCCGTTACCAGCGCCACCCGCCCGTCCAAGTCCACCACCGACCCCCTAAAGCCTGTGCAGAACGTCGCGCCGGTACGCGTCGATGCCCTCGAGGAGACGGTCCACGTCGCCGGGAGTGTTGTAGAGGTGGGGATCGGCCCGGACCCGGTCGTCCTCGGGGTATCCCCACGCGTCCACACCCAGCCTCCGCAGATGGCGGCACAACGACACTGCACCGTCGAAGTGGAAGGCCACCACCCCACCCCGCTCGGCCGGGCTCGCGGGAGTCAGCACGCGTATCCCCCGCTCGGTCAACCCGTCGATCATCTGCCCGGTCAGTTCCAGCACATGCCGTTCGATGTCCGGTATGCCCGCCTCGAGAATGATGTCCAACCCCCTACGGGCTGCCGCGATGCCCGCCAGATCCGCAAGACCGATCTCGTGGCGCACCGCACCGGGACGGTACGAGAGGTTGCCGGGCTCGTCCGGCCCGCCGTCCCGGTAGGCGCCCACGTAGCCGACGTGGGGCGGCGCCAGGGACTCGATGTGGTCCCGGCGCGCGTAGAGGTATCCCAGCCCGGGCGGACCGAGTAGCCACTTCATCAGCGTGCCGCTGATGAAGTCGACTCCGGCAGCCTCGGCATCGACGGGAACGGCGCCCGCCGACTGGGCAGCGTCGACGATGAGATAGCCACCACGACTGCGGGTGAGTCCGGCGAGTTCGCGGAGGTCGTGGCGGAAGCCGGTACGGGGGTCCACATGAGAGACGAGCACCGCGATAGTGTCCCCGTCCACGAGGCCTTCGATCCCAGCCATCCAGGTGGAGGGTGGTCCATCGGGAACCGAGCGGACCTCGACCGGGCGGCGGTCGGGCAGCAGCCAGGGCCAGACGGCGCTCGGGTGGGAGGTCGGGTCGGTGACGATGTTGGCGCCGGGGGGCGGTTCGATCATCTGAACTGCGAGGTTGGAACCGCGCGAGGTGTTGTCGACGATGGCCACCTCGCCGGAGTCTGCGCCCAGGACGGTTGCGAGGCGGTCCTTGAGGATCCGCCACTCGTCGAAGTAGCGGGCGCGGTGGTAGGCGGGGTCGAACATCCATCGGTCGGCCCACCGGTCGAGAGCCGCCTTGACCGGAATCGCCGCCGGGGCTAGGCCTCCTGCGAACAGATAGGCGCGGGTCTCGGTGATCGGGAACAGGGGCCGGTATCGCTCGCTCAGGACCATGCGGGCACTTCCACCAGAGTCGGACGGTCCGCGGCGAGGGCGGACTCTACGGCGACCGCCAAGTCCTCGGGCTCGTCCGCCCGCGCATATGCCGCACCGTAGGCCGCGGCCAGCGTTGCCAGGTCCGGAACATGCAGGTCGGTCGCCATCGGTTCGAACCCGCGCTCCAGCATCAGGCGGTGTATCTCCCCGAAGGCCCGGTCGTTCCAGATCACGAACGGTATCGGAAGGCGGTGCTGGGCCGCCACCATCAGTTCGGACATGGTGAACATGAAACCGCCGTCCCCGACCAGGGCCGCCACCGGGAGCTCGGGACAGGCGATCTTGGCGCCGATGGCCGCCGGCAGGGCGTAGCCGAGGGTGGCGAGGCCGGACGGGTTCATCCAGGTCCGCGGTCCGGGCAGGTCGTAGTAGGGGAAGGCCCCGAAACCGGCCACCATGGCCACGTCGAGCGAGAGGATGGACTCGTCGGGCATGGCTTGGCGGAGGGCGCTGATCCATGGCTGGTACGGGTGCCCCAGTACCGACGCCTCATCGTGGGCGGCCGCCCTTACCCCGGCGGCGCGGCGCCGACCATGCCTGGACTCCGGGCGTGCGGCGCCCACCATGAAGGTGACCGCGGCGCGGGCGTCCCCCACGAGCGCCAGGTCCACCTGGTGGTTGACCCCGATCTGGCCGGGGTCGATGTCAACCTGGATCAGCTTCCCGCCCAGCCGCAACGGCCCGATCCAGAAGTCGGCGGGGCTTAGCTCCGTCCCCACAGCGAGAACAACGTCGCACTTCTCCAGGAAGCGGGCCGCCGACCGGTAGAAGGCCAGCGAGGCGGCCAGGTCGTGACCGGTCGGAATGACCCCCTTGCCGTTCAGCGTGGTCACCACCGGGGCGTCAATCTGGTCGGCTAGCAGGACGATCTCCTCGGCTGCCCCGATTGCCCCGCCTCCCACGAGCATGCCGGGTCGCTCGGCTGACTCGAGAAGCGCTACCGCCTTGCGGAGCCCTTCTTCGTCAGGCGCCGGTGGATCGTCTTCGGGAGGCGGCGGGACCACTGCCGCCGTCGCCATCTCCTGCACGTCAACCGGGATGGCCAGGCATGCCGGGCGAGGCCGGCCCGTGCGGAACCGCCGGAAGGCTTCGTGGACGGCATCAGCGATCCTGCCGGGCGCCAGGATCAGATCTGATCGGTCGGTAATGCCTTCCAGGACCTGCTCCTGGGAACGGAGTTCGTGCGAGTGGCCCCGACCGCGTCCGATGTCCTCGCTCGGGATATGGGAAGTGATGCAAAGCACCGGAATGGAATCCGAGTAGGCCTCGGCGATGGCCGTGGCCGCGTTGGTGACTCCCGGACCGGTCGTGATCAGACACACTCCCGGCTGCCCGGTGGCCCGGGCGTACCCGTCCGCCATAAAGGCGGCACCCTGCTCGTGGCTGGTCGTCACGTGTTCGATGCCGGTGGTTTGCCCGAGCGCCCGGTAGAACTCCAGGGTATGCGTGCTGGGAATGCCGAACACATGGCGAATGCCGTTGACCCGGAGCGACTCGATCAATACCTCGGCGCCGGTCATCTCAGGCACCCCCCGGGTAGGCTCGGCACGTGGTCGATCTTCTCCTGCGGAATGCGACGATCTATCCCGGCGATGCCGAGCCCCGTCGCGGGGACGTCGCTATCGACCGCGGCTCGATACTAGCGATGGCCCCCGATCTGGACGCCGCGGCCGCCCGCACCATCGATCTGGAAGGCCTCGCCCTCTGCCCCGGGTTCGTAGACATGCACGCCCACAGCGCTCTGCGTTCGTTCGAGGATCCGATCCTCACACCGAAGCTCCTCCAGGGCTTCACGACGGAACTCATCAACCCTGACGGGCTGGGTCCGGCGCCTGTGACGGACGAGCGTCTGGCCGATCGGATGACACAGCTTGCTCTGTCGGAAGGCCGGGGCCCCGCCGAGTGGCCCTGGCGATCCATCGGCCAGTACCTGGACGCCCTGGACGGTACGCGGCCCGCCATTAGCCTGTGCCCCTTCGTCCCTCATGGTGCGGTGCGTGACGCCGTACTGGGAGGAGCACAGCGGCCACCCGGCGCCGACGAATTGCGAGCCATGCGGCGCCAGGTCGCTCAGGGCATGGAGGCGGGCGCGTGGGGAATCTCTTTCGGCCTGGTTTACACCCCGGGCGCGTACGCGGACCGCGACGAGGTCGTGGCGGTCGCCACCGAGGCGGGCCGGTTCGGCGGGCTGATCGCCGTCCACCTGCGGGGCGAGAGCCATAACCTGCTGGAGGCGGTCGAGGAGATGATCGACGTGTCACGCCGGAGTGGTGCGCCCCTTCACCTCTCCCACCTGAAGGTGCTGGGCCATCGCAACGCCTGGAAGCTGGAGCCGCTGCTCGAAATGATCGACAAGGCGCCGGCGGACGGGGTCGACGTCACCTTCGACCAGTACCCGTACGGTGCCGGTGTGACCCTCCTGTCCGCCCTGCTACCGCCGTGGGCGCATGACGGGGGCGTCAAGCAGATGACGGCCCGTCTGCGGGACGGCCCCACGGTGGCCCGTCTACTCCGGGCGCTCGGAGACCCGGACGCGGGCCCGGAGAGCTTCTACTACCAGTGCGGCCCGGCGGGAATCGTCGTGATCGACTGCGGCCCGGACGGACCCGGAGACGCAGTAGGGCGCACGCTGGCCGAGATCGCCTCGTCCCGCAATGTCGAACCCGAGCGGGTGGTCATCGACCTCTTGCTGGAAACCAGGATGAGCGCGCTGGTCATCCTCCATTACGCCGACGAATCAGTAGTCAAGACCATCGCCCGGCACCCGGCCATGCTGGTGGGGAGCGACGCGGTCTTCGCCGCCACCCCCCACCCGAGGCTGTGGGGCACGGCACCCCGATTCCTGGGCGGTTACGCCATCAGGGATGGCGTAGTCACAGTGCGTGAAGCCATCGCCCGGCTCTCGTTCCGGGCAGCACGGCGGGTCGGGCTGGACGACCGGGGTGAGATCGCACCGGGACAGCGAGCCGACCTGGTCGCCTTCGACCCGGACAGGGTGATCGACCGCGCGACCTACGACCAGCCCGAGCTCTTACCCTCCGGGATCGACTGGGTAATAGTCGGCGGCGCGGTTGCGGTAGGCCCGACAGGACCCACCCGTGCCCGCCGCGGCCAGATCGCCCGTAAGCAACGCTAACTGGTTGGCCTGGCTGCGCCGCAAGTTCGTATCGAATGGACACAGCCGGGTCTCACATCCGGGCGCTCAAAGACATGATTGACTCGCAAATCCCCCACGCTGAAGACCGGCCCCGGAAAGACGACCGCCTTGTCTTGGTCGGTACCACCGGCGCGGGCAAGACAACGATGGCCAAGACGATTGCTCAAGCGCTCGACATGGATCACATCGAGTTCGACGCCATTCGCCATGGGCCGAGTTGGACGGAGACACCCGACGATGTCTTCCGAAAACGGTTACGGCAGCATCTGCAGGGCGACAGGTGGATCGGGGACGGAAACTACAGCCTCGCACGGGATGTCGTTTGGCCCAAGGCAACCATGTTGATATGGCTGGACTACCCGATACGCGTGGTCCTGTGGAGGTTGTTTTGGAGGACGATGCGTCGTGGAGTCCTTCGGGAAGAGCTGTGGCACGGCAATAGGGAACAGATATGGCGGCACTTTTTCAGCCGTCAGTCGTTATTCCTATGGGCATTACAGACTCACTGGCGGCGACGCCGATCAATACCAGCGGCCCTGGCCCATCCGGACCATGCTCATCTGGACCTGGTCCACCTGCGCTCGCCGAAGGCTGCTGACGAGTGGCTCGTGACAATGACGCAACGGCAATGAGGGCAACAGGATGGCCCTTGCGGTAGCGCCCACATCGCTCTTCCATCCCCCGTATGGTCACCATGTAGGCCAATACGGAGCATGGCTGTCCGCAAGTGATATCTGAGCGTTACCACCTAGGCGTACGGATACCGCATACGGTACGAAGTGGCTATAATCTTCTGTACAATACTTCTTGGAGGGAACCGTATGGGGGCCAGCACCCGAACCATCCCCGCCGCCCAGTTTCGTGACCGATGCCTGAAACTGCTGGACGAGGTCCACGCCACGGGTGAGAAACTCATTGTCACCAAGCACGGACGACCCGTCGCAGCCGTAGTGCCGGCGGTAGCGTCATCCGAGGCGAGCGTCATCGGGTGGAGCGACGACATCCGCATCGGCACCGATTTGACCGAACCGGCCGTGCCACCTGAGGACTGGCATGTCGTCTCCGACCCCGAAAGAATCCTGACCGGCCTTCCAAGCAACGACCAGCGTTGAGTGTGGACCTCATCCTCGACACGGATGCGTTGCTCTGGATGTCGCGAGACAGCCCAAGCCTAGGACCTAGGGCTAGGACCGCCATCGACGACGCCGCTTCGGGCGGCTCCCTGAGGTTCTCATCCGTCTCGATGCTCGAGATAGCGCGGCTCCACTGGGATGGGAGGATCGACCTCAGGAAAGATCCCGGCCTATGGCTCCGCAGCCTGCTGGACCAGGGTCTGCATGAGATACCCGTGACATCGGAGATGTCGGTCCTGGCAGGTTCTCTGGAGAGACGGGACGGCTTTCACGCCGACCCGGCCGACCAACTCATCACCGCGGCTGCCATTCTCACCGGGCGCCGGTTGGTCACCTCAGATCGCAAGATCCTGCGGTGGGCGGAGAGCCGAGCAGAGCCGGACTGTCTCGACGCCCGATCCTGAACCGGACTGACACGGAGCGGGCAGCACAGCGCTTGGGGCTGATTTGGTTCGATCCGGGTGCATGCGGAGCCCGGAATCGGGCATCGTGTGCGTACCACCGGACTCCGACCTAGAGAGCCTCTGCCACCTGGTCGAAGACGGCAGCGGCCGAATTCAGGACGTATTCCATGTGTTCTTCCTCCATCACCGAGGAGGTGGACAGGAACGGGAAGCCGAAGACTCCCCGGTTGCCGAACGCCAGGGGGAGGCCGGTCATCAGGAAGTCGGATCCCGCCAACCCGGGCTCGCACGCCACGCTGAGCAGGGAACCGCCGCCCTCCACCCGGAGCGGCAGCCCGCGTTCGGTCACCGCTGCGGACAACCCCTCGCGCAGCGCACGGCCGAGGTGATCGATCCACTGGTGGACCCCCGGCGTCAGCAGGCGTAGGCCCGCGACGCCCGCCGCGGCGGTCATCGGATTGGCATTGAACGTACCTGCCAACGCCACCTTCATGTCACCCAACGGATCGGTCACCGCCATGATGTCGGCCCTCCCGCCGAAGGCTCCTACCGGGAGCCCTCCCCCGATCAGCTTCCCGAGGGCGGTCATGTCGGGCACCACGCCGTAGCGGTCCTGCGCGCCCCCCATCGCGAGGCGGAGGGAGATGACCTCGTCGAACAAGAGGAGCACATCCTCGTCGGCCGTCACCGCCCGCAGAGTCTCCAGGAAGCCGGCGGGCGGATGGGCGAAGCCGCCCGCCGAGCGGAAGGGGGTGAGGATCACCGCGGCCAGGCGGTCGGCGTTCTCCCGTATCAGGGCGGCCACACCATCCGTGTCGCCCCAGGCGCCGAGGACGATGTTCTCCGCCAGGTTGGCAGGGACTCCCCCGGTGCTCGGCGAGATGCCACCGTCGCCGTCCGCGGCCAACTCGAAACCGTCGTAGGTGCCGTGGTAAGCGCCGTCCAGCTTGATAACGAGATCGCGGCCGGTGAATGCCCGGGCGACCTTGAGCATGTGCATGTTGGCCTCGGTTCCCGAGTTGGCGAAGCGCACCCTTTCAATCGAAGGCACCCGTTCGCAGATGATTCCGGCCCAGTCCAGTTCGGCCCGGTTGTGCCCACCCCAGGCGGTCCCCAACCGGGCCTGGGAGCGGACCGCCGCCACGATGTCCGGATGGGCGTGGCCGTGGACCAGCGCCGTCGAGTTGTTGTTCAGATCGAGGCGGCGGGTCCCGTCCACGTCCCATATGTACGGACCATCACCGCGCTCGAAGTAAAGAGGATGCGGGCGGGTGGTGATCGAGTAACGGGTGTCACCGCCCGGGAGAACCCCGCCGCCCCTTACGAACAGGGCAGCCGACCGGGGCGTGATCCGGCGGTACTCGTCGACTACGCCCTGATACCAAGCCAGGGGACCGCCCTCGTTCATGCTCCGGTCAGCCAGCGCCGGGGGTTGTCATGGGTGATGGTCCTGATCGTTTCATCCGGCACGCCCCTGGCGGAAAGGGCCGGCAAGAACATCTCGGACAGGTAGACGAAGCCCGTACCGCCGTGTATCCGCAGCTGTCCCAGCTTGCAGACGTCGTGGGACAGCATCAGCCGATCCTCGAGGCCACGGTCTACGAGTTCCACGATCAGGCCGAGGATCCGGTCCTCGAACTGACCCAATCCCCTGAACTGGCCGCAGTTGTCGAACATGATGTACACACCCCTCTCGATGAGTCCGAGCAGGTAGCGGAGATGCGGATAGGCATCGCAGTGGGCGACTGCCACCCGGGTCATGTCCACGTCCTCTTCCTCGAGAATGGTGAGTTGCTCGGGGGCGACGGGTCCGATGGCGTGGAGCGCGCCGATAGCCAGACCGGTGGCCTTGTGTGCCCGGGCGACTGCACGGAGCACCCTTTCCTCGGCGGGCGACACCCAGTCCTTTTCGGATCCAATCTCACCGATCACCCCCGGCCGGATCCCGGTATCGCCCACGCCGTCGGTGATCTCTCGGATCAGCTCCTCCGCGAGGTCGTTCGCCGGTCGGCGGTCGATCCGCTCCTCGGGCAGGAAATAGTTCCCGCGATACCAGCCGCAGCCCATGACGAAGTGCACGCCTGTCCGCTCCGACAACCTCCGCAACCGTTCAGGTGATCGGCCGTTGTCGGGAACGCTCAGGTCGAAGATGGTGTCGCCCCCCAGGTTGGCGAAGGCCATGACCTCGTGTGCCATCACCTCCTCGTCCATGAACTGATCGGCCACGTCGTAGCGGTAGTCGGCATGGCGCAGGGTGCAGTAGACGTGCTCGTGGGGAAGCGTGAAGCCCAGATCCTGCCCGGATACCGGTCCGCGTACCGTCATGACGCTTCCCGTGTCGTTCATCCGACCTCCCTCCGGGCCTGGCCTCGCCGGTCGGAGCCGGCGGGTTCGGACTCTAGCCTGGTCATCCAAATTCCCGGCAGGGGGTCATGGCCATTCGGCACTCCGTCGCGCGCCTTGCGTGGCCTCCCCCGCGAGGGTGACAGGGACCCGGACCGCCGCTCCCTCTCCCTCCAAGTCTTCATCGATGACTGATCGGGCCTCACGCCCTGCGGAGTTCTTGGCGCACCGGGAGGCATCACCGTAGGCTGGACCGGTGGAGTTGGATACTTGAGCGGGGAGACCGGGGCGAGGGTCGATACCCTGCTCAGGCACGGCCGCATCCTGACGATGGACCAGCGGCGCCGCATCCTCGTAGACGGCGCGATAGCCATCCGGCAAGGGATCATCACCGCGGTCGGCCCGGACCGCCAAGTGGGGGCCGGTACATCGGCGACGACCACCAGGGACCTCGGCGGAGCACTCGTCCATCCGGGCCTCGTCGATGCGCACGTCCACGCCGGTAGCTCCGAACTCAGCCGGGGCATGGCTCCCAAGGACCATGCCGACTACGGGGCGGTGGATGATTGGCTCTTCGCCTTCCGACGGCCGGAGACCGACCACCTGGGCGCTCTGCTGTCGTGCATGGAAATGGTGAGCAACGGCACCACGGCCTACAGCGACACGGGAGGGTCCTTCTACCTCGAGGAAACCGTGCGGGCAATCGAGACGGTGGGCATGCGGGGCATGCCGGGCCATGTGGTGCTCGACTTCAACCCGAAGGTTCCCGGTCGCGACACTTCCGCCGGGGCGATGTCCGACGACGAGACCGAGACGCTGCGGACTCCGACACGGGAGTGCGTGGAACGGCTGGAGGAACAGATGACCCGCTACCCGTTCCACAACGGCGACCGGATCCGAGGGGCGGCGACTATGTACGGCTGCATGCGGTGCTCCGACGAACTGCTGGTCCAGGCTCAGGCCGTGGCCCGCGAGCACGGGGCGCCGATGATCATGCACCAGTCGTGGGACCCCGAGGAGGTGACCATCTCCGAGGCGCTGTACGGATGCCGCCCCATCGAGCATCTGGCGGATATCGGCGTGCTGGACGAGAACCTGACCCTGGTGCATATGAACCATCTGTCGGCGCGGGAGGTAGACCTGGTCGCCGACGCCGGCACCCGGGTGGTGCACTGCCCGGCCGCATCTCTCAGGCGAGGCATGGGCGCCATCCGGCTCGGGTCCTTCCCGGAGATGCTGGCCAAGGGAGTCCCGGTGGCTCTCGGCTCCGACGGCTACAGCGGACGCCGCGACCTGCTGCGCCAGGCCTATCTGGCTGCGGTGGGGTTCCGTGAATTCCGGGGCGAACTGCCGGTCCTCACCGGCGAGACCGTCCTGGAGATGGCCACCCTCCATGGCGCCAGGGCGCTAGGCCTCGATGACGAGATCGGTTCGATAGAGGTCGGCAAGCGCGCCGACCTGGTGGTACACCGGCTGGACAGACCGGAGGCGCACCCCCGGTTCCGCGATCCTGTGGACAATCTCGTCTATTTCCGGGCGTCCAGCACCGTGGACACCGTATTCGTCGATGGGGAAGCCATCCTCGACAGAGGAGTCTTTACCCGCTTCGATAGCGGAGAGGCCTACCGCAGGATCGACGCGGCCGCGGCCGAGTTCGAAGCGGGCGTGGGCGCTGCCACGTACGCCGCCTGGCCACTCGTCGACTGAGCAGCCCTCCACGCGAAGCCTTCACCGCGCCGGAGGTACGCTTTTGTTACGGTTCGTCAATGACGTTCGTCCTCGACGCCTACGACCCTGAGTTCCTCCGCGACCCCTATCCGGTGTTCGACCGGATACGCGAAGAGACTCCCGTCTTCCGCGGTCCGGGCCGCGCCGGTGAGCGACCGATCTGGTTCCTGACCCGCCACGACGATGTCCGTCGGGCGTTGCGGGATCGCCGGCTCGGCCGGATCGACCAGCCCACCGTGGACCGGGAGGCCTGGGGACTCCCCCCGCTCCAAGACGGCCTGGAGCCCTACTACGAGGTGGAACATTGGGCTCTGGTGTGGTTGGAACCGCCCAACCACACCAAGATCCGCCGCCTGGTCTCCACCGCCTTCACGATGCGGCGGCTGGCCGGCCTGCGACCGCGCATCGCTGAACTAGCCGACCGCCTGCTCGACCCGATCGTCGAGCGAGGCCGGTTCGATCTGGTCGACGACTACGCAGCGCCCCTGTCCGTCCAGGTGATCGCCGAGTTGCTCGGAGTTCCGACCGAGGACTGGCGCCGGATGCTCGACTGGTCGAGCCTGATCACCCAGATGTACGAGTACAACATCACCGGAGCGGACACCCGGGCGGCAGTGACGGCCTCCGTGGAGTTCGCCGAGTACTGCAGGGACCTGATGGCGCGCCGGCGTGCTCGGCCCCGCGACGACATGATCACCGCCCTGTGCTTCGCCAGGACAGAGGACGGAACCTTGACCGACACCCAGATCGTGTCGATGATCATCACCCTGCTGAACGCCGGCCACGAAGCGTCGGTCAACACCCTTGCCAACGGAATGCTGGCGCTGATGCAGCATCCGGATCAGTGGGGTCTCCTTACCGGCGGCGAGGTCGACCCGGCGACCGCCGCTGAGGAACTCTTCCGCTGGGACGCGCCCATCCAGACCTTCGACCGCTGGGTGGTCGCTGACAGCTACGAGGTCGGCGGCCAGAGGATCGAGCAGTACGAACAGGTGACTGTGCTTCTCGGATGCGCCAATCGCGACCCTCGCCACTTCGACAGCCCGAACTCCTTCCGGATCGGAAGAGGCGACCCGACCCACGTCAGCTTCGGTGGGGGAATCCATCACTGCCTGGGCGCGCCCCTGGCTCGCCTCGAGTTGGAGGTGGCGCTTGCCCGGCTTGCAACCCGGTGTCCCCAGTTGGAACTGGTCGAGCAACCGGTGCGGCCGCCGCGCTTCGTCCTGCGCGGCTTCGACTCTCTCAGGTTCGCCCTAGCCTGACCGTAAGCCGGCTGATCAGACGGCGAGTACCCGCGCCGGGTTGGTATGGGTCATGGCGTGGATCGCCTCCTCGCTGATACCTTCGTCACGCAGCATGGGAAGGAAGCTCTCGATCAGGTGCTGGTAACCGTGGCCGCCGTTGGTCTTGAGGCGGGGCCGAGCTGGCATGTCCTGCGCGATGACCAGGCGGTCCTGATGGCCTTGGCGAACCAGTTCGGCCAGGAACTCGGCCCGGCGCCTGTCGGAGTTGATCCACTCGATCCCGATCAGGTCGAACGCCATGTAGGCACCGGTGGCGGCCACCCGCTCCAGTTCCGGCATCTCCAGGACACCGTCGAGGTGCCCGAAGATGACCCGATCGGCTTGAACGCCCTCCTCCTGGAAGATCTCCAGGAACTCCAGCGCCATGTACATGGTGGTATGGGTGGTCAGCGCCAGTCCGGTCGCCACCTGCGCCCGGGCGGCGGCGCGCAGGACGCGCTCCTCCACGCCCTGGACCCAGGTCTTGTCGAGACCGATCTCCCCGATGATGCCGGGCTTGACACCGGTGTCGCCGACGCCGTTCTCTATCTCGTCGATCATGTAGTCGGCCAGCCGCTGAGTCGTCCACTTGTTGACGAACTCCGGGTAGTAGGGCTCGCGGTAGAAGCCGGTTCCCATAACGATGTGGACATCGCTCGCCTCCGAGACCCGGCGGAGCTTCTCCGGATCGCGCCCGATGTGTTCCAGAGTCGGGTCGACCAGGGTTCCCCCGCCGACTTCCTTGTAGAGCCGGACCTCCTCGGTCATCTGAACCTCGTCGGTCATCGGGATCGCCAACCAGCGGTGTCTGGGCCACGAGAGATCGGCGAACACATGCTCGTGCACCTGGGTGTGGCCCAGCTCGCTGGGCGACACCGGGCCTCTGACCGTCATCACCTCCTTGGACACGAGTTACCACCTCCCCCGAGCCGTCTACCCGCTATCCCGAGCTGGAGGCTTCGATCGCCTCCCTGGCGAACACTACGCCCCGCTCGAATACTTCCTCGGCGTGTTCCTCCCGGGCGTGGTCCTCGAAAGCCGCGTACTTGGCGGTCCCGTCCTGCTCCATCTCCATCAGGAGGCCCCGGTAGTTGATGCCGTCGTCTCCGACTGCGATCGGCAGGAACGTCCCGGCATGGGCATCGGACAGCGTCTCGTACTGATCCGCCGGCCCGTAGATTTCCTCCGAGAACCTGGCCATGCCCTTGAGATGGGCGTACGCGATGTAATCGCGCAGGATCCGGTACCCGTAGGGCCAGGGCTCGATGCCCGCCGCGTAGACGTTGCCGGCATCGAAGTTGACCCGGATGTGAGGTATGTCGAGAGCGTCGAGGAAGCGGGCTGTAAGTTCTGGTTCCCGAACGACGTCCGTGCGCCCAGGATCCTCGTTGCGGAGATCGAAGTGATTCTCCAGCAGCATGGTGATGCCCTTGCCGGCCGCGAGGTCATGGCAGGGTTCCATACGCCGCTTGTACCGCTCCACGATCTCGTCGAAGCCCCACGCGGGGTTGTGCCCGGGATAGGTGATGACGAACTCCGCTCCCGCATCGGCTGCGAGGTTGATCACATCACAGATCGCCCGCTGCGCCGCCGCCACGTCATCGGTAATCATCACCCGCCACTTGGCGGTGGCGTTGACGCACACGATGCGAACACCATATCCGTTAAGCGTCTCGGCGGCGTTATCGAAACCATCGTTCTGGGGGTAGTAAACGAGTTCGATGGCGCCGATCCCCAGACGGCGGCATCGTTCCCCGAGCTGCTCGTAGGTGGGATGCCATCGATTCCAGGACGAGTCGGCGCATATCGCTAGTTCCATCGGTTGCTCTCTCCTCGGGGCGCGGACCACCCAGGTTAGATTCATGGCCATGTTGATCACGGCCCGGATCGTCACGAGGATCGGTTTGCCCGCGGCCGCTTGCCTGCTAATCCTCGCGTGCGGCGGCGAGACCTCTCTCGATGCCACGACGGCCGCCACAACCCCGGCATCGACCACCACCAGCTCCTCCGCCACGACATCGGCCACCACAACTCCGGATCCCGTGGCCACCACCGATCTCGTGCCCGCCGCCGACGTCTCCACGGAGCCGAGCACCACCATCACGTCGCCACAGGTGCTGACGGTTGAGGTAGTGATCACCGACATGGAGAACCCCGCGGCGTCGGGATCGATGCGGAGGGCGCTCTGCTGATCGCCGAGGCCGGATACGGGGAAGACGCCGATGCGCCGATCCTGAGGACCGGCCGCCTCACCCGTTTCCTGGACCTCAACGGTGACGGCGACTTTCTCGATCCCGGGGAGGCCGAGCGGTGGCTGGACAACCTGTACAGCTTCAACTCGGTCAATAAGTACGAGACAGGGCGGGACGAAGTGAGCGGGGCTACGGACGTGCTGGTCTACGAGGACGGGCGCGTCTTGCTGTCCCTTGACGGTGGAATCGACCAGAGCGGGGGTACGTTCATCCTCTTCGAGTTGGACCGGCACGGAACCGTCCTGCGCGAGATCAGCCAGTACTCCAACATGACCGGGATCGGGTTCGCTCTCGATCAGCGCAGTGTCTATGCGACCCAGAGCACCCACAATTCGCTGATCGAGATCGGATTGGAGGACGGGGACGTCCGGGAGATCGTCACGTTCCAGGATCTCCACAGCGGGCAGCAGGCGGTCCCGGCCGGCCTGGGAGTGGACCCGACAACCGGCGACGTGCTGGTGGCGTTGTTCTCCGGTGTCGCCAAGGCCGAGGGCGAAGCATGCCGGTTCGTACCTGACGTGAAGTGCGACGGTCGCTACCTGCCGCTGGTCCCGACCGATGCCAAGATCGTAAGGGTCGATCCCGCGACGGGGGCCGTCACCGACGAGGTGACGGGCCTGACCGCGGCGGTGGACGTGGCGGCCGACTCCGAAGGGAACGTCTTCGCGGTGGAGATGGCCGCCGACTACGCCCAGCTGTTCCATCTCGGAGTCGACCTCTTCCTGGCCGACCTCCCCGCCCTGCACGGCGGATACATCAGGTTCAGCGGCCGGGTCACCATGTATCCGGCCGACGGAGGGGATCCCCGTATCCTGGCGGAGGGCCTCGACCAGCCGACCAACATCACAGTCGCCCCTGACGGCGCCCTCTACGTATCGACGGGGCAGGGCACGCCGGGCCGCCCCATTCCCGGTCCCCAAGGCACTACCGAGATCATCGGAGAGGTTCTCCGGATAACCGGATACAAGTAGAACCCCTTCCCTGTGGACGACAACCGGCGGGAGCACTATGTTACGAGGGCGCAGTGGGCCGCGCTGCGGCCTCAAAGGCACCCGAGAGGAGGCGCTATGAGAGCTAGTCGGATAAGGCGATTGCTGGGGCTGCTGCTCGTTGTCGTGCTGGTGACCGCGGCATGCGGCGCCGAGGACGACACGGCCGCGGAGGAAGCGGCCGCCGCGCAGGCACAGGCGCAGGCACAGGCAGAGGCGGATGCTGCCGCGGCGCAGGCAGAGGCAGCCGCAGCCCAGCAGGAGGCCGACGCGGCCGCAGCGGCGTTGGCCCAAGCCCAGTCCGACCTGGAGGCCGCGGAGGCAGCCGCGGCCGAGGCCATGGAAGGCGACGAAGCGGCCCAGGCCGAACTCGCCGCAGCGCTGGCCGAAGCAGAGGCAGCTCTCGACGAAGCCGAGATGGCCGCAGAGGAAGCCATGAAAGCCGCTGAGGCCGCTGAGGCCGAGGCAGCCGCGGCGACCACCACGACGGCGCCGGCCATGCAAGAACCGGAACTGATCGAGGTCGTGGTCTCCGAGGACAGCGATATCTACAACTTCGATCCGAAGAACTCGGCGGGTGGTGAGTTCGACGCACCTGTGTTCACCACGATCTACGAAACGTTGGCCTGGACGAGCCCCTCGGGCGACGTCCTGCCCCGTCTGGCGACGGACTGGACCATCTCCGAGGACAAGATGACCTACACGTTCAATCTGCGGGAGGGAGTCAAGTTCCATAACGGGGCCGACTTCACCGCCCACGATGTCGTGTACAGCGTCAACCGGGCGGTCAGCCAGGGGATCCCGATGGTGCAGCAGCGGGCCCAGAACCTGGAGAGCGTGACCGCGGTCGATGACTACACGGTCGTCTACCAGCTGAAGCAGCCATCCACGGCGTTCCTCCTCAACATCGCGGACACCACCGGCCTGGGTTTCTCATCGATCCTCACGTCCACGGCGCCCGCTCATGGCACAACTCCGGTGGGGACCGGTCCGTTCACGTTCGTGTCCTACGTCCCGGGATCGGAACTGGTACTCGACGTCAACCGCGACTACTGGGACCCGTCAGTATTGCCCTCGTATGACCGCATCCGGGTGAGGATCATCAAGGAGGATGCCTCGATGGTTGCCGCGCTCAATTCCAAGGAAGTTGCGCTGATCCATCCCACCGCCACCGCCACGGCGCGAGGCCTGAGGGACAATCCGGACTTCACGATCATCGACACGGCGTCCCGCACCTTCTGGATCCATGCCAGCCGGGTGGGAGCGACCCGTGACGAGGCCGTGGTCAAGGCGCTGTGGCTATCCATGGATCGCCAAGCCCTGGCCGACATCGCCTTCCTGGGCGAGGCCTTCCCGTGGTCGACGTCCCATCCATCGGTCGCGTACGGCCTGGGACCTGACGACCTGCCCAACTACCAGCGGGATGTCGAGGAGGCCAAGCGGATCCTGGCGGAGGCCGGTTACTCCGACGGAGTCGAGCTCGTATTCACGTATCCGACCCGTGTCCCTTACGAGGACGTGTTCTTCGAGGTCCTGCAGGCATCCTGGGCGGAAGCGGGGATAACCGTGAACCTCAATCCGGTGGAGCAGGCGGTGTGGATTCCGAAGCTGATCAACGCGGACTACGACCTGTCCGCCACCGACCAGGGTTGGTATTCCAACCCCTACAGGTACGTCCTACCGAGGACCGGCTGGCAGGCACCGCCTGAGGAGATCCTTCCTGAGTTGATCCCCGAGCTGGATGCGCTGGCAGCTGCCTCGCAGGACGAGCGCCCGGAGATCTTCCAGAGGATCCAGATACTCGAGGCCGAGAACGTCTATCCGTACACCGGTACGGTCTACGCCAACGCCTCACACGTTTACCACAACGAACTGCTCTCCAACGCCGATATGGGTACGTATATCACCGGGGACAAGCGGGTTCTCTACCTCTCGCTGGTACCGGCCGGATAACGGAACAAGCAATGGTCGGGTGGGACACGAGTTCACCCGACCATCACCCCCGCTCTCGTTGTAGTTCTCGGAAATGTCAGACGTAGAGCACGACCGGACAATCCTGTCCGTCCGGAACCTGGTCACCGTTTACCCGACCCGTCTCGGGGTGGTTCCTGCCGTCGACCACATAGGGTTCGAGCTACGAGCCGGTGAGATACTGGGCATCGTCGGCGACTCGGGTAGCGGGAAGACCACCCTGGCCCGTTCTCTACTGGGTCTGGTGGCGGCGCCTGGCAGGATCGTGAGCGGGGAGATACTGCTGCACGGCCGGGACCTGCTGGAGTTCTCCGGCGAAGAGATGAGACAGGTGCGCGGCACCGAGATCGCGATGATCTTCCAGAATCCGATCCGCTCGTTCCATCCCGGGTTCACGATCGGACGGCAACTGACCGAGGCGGTGACCAGGCACGAGCGGGTCTCCCGCCGCGATGCGCGTGAGAGGGCCATCGAGGCTCTGACCTGGGTGGGAATGCCGGAGCCGGCAATACGGATGAAAGACCATCCCCACCAGTTCTCCGGGGGAATGCTGCAGCGGGTCATGATCGCGATGAGCCTGCTCAACGAGCCCGCCGTCCTGGTCGCCGACGAGCCGACGACTGCCCTCGACGTGACCATCCAGGCCCAGATCCTGGAACTCATCCAGAGGTTGGCGGTCGACCGGGGGCTGGGGGTGATCCTGGTCACGCACAACCTGGGGATGGTGGCCAGCATCTGCGATCGCGTGATAGTCATGTACGCCGGCCAGATCGTAGAGGAGGCATCGGTGGACCAGGTGTTCGCCAATCCCTCGCATCCTTACACCGTAGGCTTGCTCGACTCGCAACCGGATCGGGCAACAGGCACAAGACTGGAGGCAATGGCGGGCGGGTCGCCGCGGATGACCGACCTGCCTCCGGGGTGCAGGTTCGAGCCGCGTTGCGCGTATGCCGAGACGGAGTGCTCGCAGCCGCCGACCCTGTGGCCGCTGTCCGATGGACAGACCGTCAGGTGCTGGGTCAGCAGGCGCCACGGCGGGTTACCGGACCTTCCGGATCGTGAAGCGAGCCGCGCCGGACGCGGACTCGGGTAAGCAGGCAATGGCCCTACTCCGACTCGACGGCGTCTCGGTCCACTTCCGGCTTCGCGGGAGGGGGCGCGGCGGCGGTGTCGTGCGAGCAGTCGACAATGTGGACCTGACCATCGACGAGGGTGAGGTCCTAGGCATCGTCGGCGAGTCGGGCTGTGGCAAGACCACCCTGGGCAGGGTCATCGTCGGGCTGCAGAGTCCCACCGCCGGGAACGTGGTCGTGCGGGGCGAGAAGCGGCCGCTCCGGCAGCGGCCCGGCGCCAATGCCCGCCGCGACGGGTTCCAGATGGTGTACCAGGACGCTGCGGGATCGCTCAACCCATGGAAGAGAATCGGCTGGAGCATCGCCGAACCCCTCCGCAACGAGGGCATGAGGAAGCCCGCAATGCGCGAGCGGGTTCTCGAACTGCTGGACCAGGTCGGTCTTCCCGACTCGCTGATCGACCAGTATCCGGGCGAACTCTCGGGCGGGCAGCAGCAGAGGGCGGCCATCGCCCGGGCCCTGGCCGGCCGGCCGCGGCTGATCGTACTCGACGAGGCGGTCAGCTCGCTTGACATGTCCACCCAGGCACAGGTCCTCAACCTGCTCAAGGACCTTGCGGAACGTCACCCGGTGAACTACGTGTTCATCTCCCACGACATCGCCGCGGTCGACTTCATGAGCGACCGGGTTGCGGTCATGTACCTGGGCAAGATCGTCGAGCTCGAGGACGCTCACGACCGCAAGAGCCCACTCGTCCATCCCTATTCGATCACCCTGAGATCGGCGGTGCCCGTGCCCGATCCGGTGGTAGAGCGCCGCCGTAACCGCATCGTCCTGACCGGGCCGGTCGCCAGCGCCACCGACCTTCCGTCCGGGTGCCGGTTCCACACGCGATGCCCGATCGCCCAACCGCTGTGTGCCGACGCCGAGCCGGAGTTGGCCAGCACATCTGAGACCAGCCGGGTCGCCTGCCACTTCGCCGGGGAGTTCGACGACCGTTACGCCGCGGCCCGCGCCGGGACCACGGGCGGTTCGGGATGATCCTCTTCGCCGCCCGGAGGCTCGCCGAGGCGGTTGCCGTCCTGTTCGTGCTGACTTTCCTGATCTACGTGATCGGCACGATCGTGCCCGGTGACATCGCCCAGCAGATGGCGGGCATCGAGGGAGCCACCCCCGAACGGATGGCCGAGATGCGAGCCCGTCTCGGTCTGGACCGCCCACTGATGGTGAGGTACGGGGAGTGGCTGGGCAACGCAGTCCGGGGTGACTTCGGCCATTCGTTGTTCACCGAACGCGACATCGCCGCCGATGTCCGGCAGCAGTTTCCGGTCTCGCTGGAGGTGGCCTTCGCCAGCGTCCTTCTCGCCGTGGTCATCGGCATCCCGCTCGGCGTGTACGCGGCCGTGCACACCGGCACCATCGTGGACCGGATCCTGCGCGGCATCTCCCTGGTGTTCTTCTCCGTACCGACCTTCGTTTCAGGGGTGCTGTTCGTTTGGCTTGGATCGATCATCCTCAAGTCCTACTACACGTCGTTCTACGTGCCGTTCACGGAGGACCCGATCGCCAACCTGCGCTCGATCATGCTGCCGTGCCTAGCCATCGCGCTCCCGACGTCGGCCTCGATCATCCAGATGACCCGCACCACGATGATCGCCAGCCTCCAGGAGCCATTCATCGACACGGCCCGGGTCAAAGGCGCCAGAGAGAGCAGGGTCCGCTACATCCACGCCCTCCGTGCCTCTCTCGGACCCGTGGTCACGTTGATCGGTCTGCTGTTCGGCGCGCTCGTCGGCGGATTGATCATCGTCGAGCAGATCTTCAACCTGCCCGGACTAGGCCGGGGTGTGTTGCTCGCCATCGCGGAACGAGACTTCCCTTACGTGATCACGGCCACACTGGTCATCGCCAGCGTGTACATAGTCGTCAACTTCATCGTGGACCTGCTCTATCCCATCCTGGACCCGAGACAGCGGGAACAGACATGAACGCACCCGCTGCCCGAGGCGCGCTCGACGGCAATGCGGCCGAGAACCGGGAAACGCCGAGGATCCGCGACGCCCGGCTCTGGCACCAACTCCGGGCTGTGGCCAAGCACCCCTCCGGAAGGTTCGGTCTCCTGCTGATCGCTCCCGTGCTTATCCTCGCCATCGCCGGACCCCTGGTGATCGACTGGGATCCCATCAAGATCAACCCCTCCGACACCCTCCAAGGGCCATCGGCCCGGCACTGGTTCGGGACGGATCAACTCGGACGGGATCTCGCCGCCCGGGTGGTGAGCGCCATACCGGTGGTGATCTGGGTACCGCTCGGAGCGGTCCTCCTGGCGGTAACCGGGGGGAGCGCCATCGGGATCCTGGCCGGATACCGGCGGGGATGGCTGGAAAGGGTCCTGATGGCGGGAACCGACGTGCTGCTCGCCATGCCTGGCCTGCTCACGGCCATTCTCATCGTCGGGGTGTTCGGGGGCGGATCGCGCAACATGATCCTGGCCATCGGTGTCATATACCTTCCCCGCTTCACGCGTATCGCCCGCGGATCGACGCTGGAGGTCCGGGGCCTCCCCTACGTCGACGCGGCCCGATTGTCGGGAACCAAGCCTCTGGCCCTCGTGATGCGGCACATACTGCCCGGCATCAGCTCGCCCCTCTTCGTCATGTGCGTACTCAGCCTGTCCACGGGCCTGCTGGTCCAGACTGCTTTGAGCTTCCTCGGGTTCGGCTTCGAGCCTCCCACCGCCGACCTGGGAAGGATGCTGGCCAACTCGGTCGACTTCCTGACGCTGGCCCCGTGGATGGCCATCTCCCCCGCTCTGGTGATCACCCTGCTGATCCTGGCCTTCAACAACCTGGGCGACGCAGTCCGCGACGTGATGGACCCCGAGGTAGCCCGCGCCGCCGGAACCGTCTGACCCTGGCCCTCCGGTACCGATATTTGTAACAGTTATCAATATATAGGATTGAACACAAAGGTTAGCAAATGACCCCACCAACCCGGCCTGATGACTATCATGCCGGGCTCTTTGCTGCTGGACTACCCCCGGCCGGTGACGGCCGGAAAACTCGGCACGTGTACAATCCGCTCACCGACAGGAGTGGACATACGGGCGATCCGACTCAGATAACCGGCGCGGCGTCCCTCGTGCGTGCCCTGGAGATCGAAGAGATCGATACCGTCTTCGGGCTGGTCGGTCACGGCAACCTGGCATTCGTGGACGCCCTCCTGGACAGCGACACCATCGACTACGTGACCGTGTTCCACGAGCAGGTGGCCGCCCACGCCGCTGACGCTTACTTCCGGGCGGACGGACGGGTCTCTGTCGTGACGACCACGGTAGGACCGGGATTCACCAACCTGATGACCGGACTCGGGGATGCCATGCTCGACTCGTCGGCCATGGTGGTGATAGCCGGGGGGATGCCGAGCGCCTACGTGGGGAAGGAACCTCTCCAGGAACTCTCCTACTCGATCGACAACGCCCAGATCGACATCGCCCGCCCACTCACCAAACGCATCATCCAGGCAACCGGCGCCGCCGAACTCGCCAACCAGTTCCACCGGGCGGTGCGCTACGCCCTGGCCGGGTGTCCGGGCCCGGTCGTGCTACAGGTCCCGCTCGACTACTTCTCGGAATGGGTGGATCCTTCGGTCGCCACGCTCCGACCCACCCGGCCCGGACGGGGCGGTCCCGATTCCACCGAGATTGAACGGGCCGCCGATCTGATCGCACGGGCCGAACGCCCGCTCGTATTCGCCGGCGGAGGCGCCATCCTGTCGCGCGCCTCGGCTGCGGTCACCCGTCTTGCGGACCGGTTCGGCATTCCCGTCGCCACAACCATGAGCGGGCAGGGCGCCATTGCCGAGGACCACCCGCTTTCGATCGGCTACACGGGCGTCGTGGGGACCAGGCCGGGCAACAACGCGGCCAGAAGGGCCGACGTGCTGGTGGCGGTCGGTACCCGTTTCCCGGAGATGGACTGCAACAACTGGCGGCCGGAGTACTTCACGCCCATCCCGCCCGCCAAGTTGATCCATATCGACATAGACCCCAACCAGATCGGCAAGGTCTACCCCACCGACGCCGCCCTGGTCGGTGACGCCCGCCGCTCACTCGAAGAACTGGCCACGGCGCTGGAAGACCGTATGAACGGGGCAGACATGTGGCATGGCTGGCGCGAGGAGCTGGCCGGCGAGAAGCGGACCTGGGCGGACGACCTCCATGAGGTGCGCACCGCCCCCAGCTTCCCGTACGAGCCGGCCTACCTCGGAACCCTGCTGCGTGAGTTGCTGCCGGCCGAGACGATCCTGATCACGGGGGTGGGCATCCGCCACGCCATCGGGCAGCACTACCCGTTCCTGAAGGAGGGCACTCAAATCGTGGCCAGCGGGTTCGGGACGATGGGCCAGGAAGTAGCCGCACCGATAGGAGTGCGGCTGGCCCGCCCGGACGTGCCGGTGGTGGCCGTGGTGGGCGACGGTGCAGTGATGGCATGCCTCGCCGCGCTTCCCACCGCGGTGGCGACCGGCATCGACGCGGTATGGCTGATCGCCAACAACACGGGTTACGCGTCGATTGCCCTGTACCAGAACAAGCACTACGGGCGGGACGCCGGTACGTACTTCAAGGATCCCGAAGGGGTCGCCTACGACCTCGACTACGTGGCCTTCGCCCGCTCCTTCGGCGCCCGGGCGGAGCGGGTCTCCGACCCGGATGAATTCCCCGGACTTCTCGCCAGGGCCTTGGAGGAACGCGGCACCTGGGTACTGGAACTGCCGGTGACACCGTATCCCCGTATCATCGGATCAGGTCATTGGGACGTGAACGACATACTGGCGGCGGGTACCGAGAAGGGTCGGACCCACTGACTCCCCGCGCCGTTGGACGTGCGCACACGGACCGGCCGGGGAGGATGATGGAGTGACCGGATCGGGCCTGATACGAACGGTGCTGGGCGACGTGCCGCCCGAACCCTGGGGAATCACCAACGCCCACGCCCACCTGGTCGGCGGGCCCGACACCTCCAGGCCCCCCTTCGACACCACCGACGCGTCCGAGCTCATCATGACCCTCGACGACAGCCTCCCCGAGTTGGATGACTTTGCCCGCGCCGGCGGGTTCTGCCTGGTCGATCTGACCCCCGCAGGTATGGGACGGGACCCGACGGCCCTCGTAACGGCCTCTGAGCAGACCGGGATGCACATCGTGATGGGCACGGGCATCTATCACGACGCTCACCATCCCGAGTCGATCGCCGGCCTGGACGAAGCGGAGATCGCGGAGATGCTGGTCCGGGACATCACCGTGGGAGTGGACGGCACCGGTGTGCGCGCCGGCATCATCGGGGAACAGGGCACTTTCACCGGACCGATGACCGAGCGCGAGAAGGTGGTCTTCCGGGCTTCGGCCATGGCCGCTATGGAGACCGGAGTGGCGGTCACCACCCACACCCACCTGGGACTCAACGCCTTGGACCAGATCGACGTGCTGACCTCGATGGGTTTGGCTCCCGAGCGGATCGTCATCGGGCACCTCGACGACAGCGAGCCGGACCTCGACTTGATCCGCGAGATCATCAAGCGGGGCGCCTGGGCACAGTTCGATGACATCGGCTACGAGTACTACACCGAGAGGCTCAAGGTCCAGATGGCCACCGACGTCGTCCGGGCCGCCAAGCTGCTCCAGCTGGCGGAGGAGGGACTGGCCGGCCGGGTGATCCTCGCCAGCGACTTCGGCATGCAGCGGCATCTGCGGGTCCGGGGTGGACCGGGACTGGTAGTGCTGGCGGACGGGTTCCGCCGGACGGCGCTGGAGGGAGGAGTCCCCGAAGAAGTGCTCGATCAGTGCATGATCAACAACCCGGCAACCGTTCTGACCATGCTGTGAGCTCCCTCGTCTCTGGCCCTGCGGGCTCCGCCTACAAGGGGGTTGAACGTGTCACACCACTACCGCATACTGTGGGATACCAAGCACCTGCGCGGTCGGGAGACCGGTACCGTCCTGATCGCCGGAGGGAACAAGACTACGGAGTGACAGCCCTGCAAGGGTATGACGGGACGCGTTCCGATCCCTGGAGTGGTGGCGGTGGGGGTGGGCCCAGAGGGCCAGCCCGCGCCGGCGTTTTTCGCGACTTCGAGTCGCTGAGCACCGTCCGATCGGGCATCCACCATCATGGATACATGCCAGGCGGACGTACCGGGGGTTCCGTCCGCCGTCCCGGACGCGTGCCGGGTACGAGGAAGGGATCGGGGGCATGAGCAAGACCGGTCTCATCCGTACGGTTCGCGGTGACGTGCCGAAGACCAGTTGGGGTCTGACCAATGCCCATGCTCACCTCGTGCTGGGCGCGGAGGAGCAGGATCATCCGGAGTGGAGCGATACCGCCGAGCGGTATGACGACCACATCTTGTCACTCGACGACACCCTGCCCGAGATGCGGTCATACGCCCGGGCGGGAGGTACCTGCCTGGTCGAACTAACACCAATCGGCATGGGCCGAGATCCCGGCGCCCTGGTGCGCGCCTCGGAAGAAACTGGCGTGCATGTGGTGATGGGAGCGGGCATCTACCACGAACCGTTCCATCCCAACCATATCGCCGGCCTGCCCGCTCGCCAGATCGCCGAGATGCTGATCAAGGACATAACCGAGGGTGCGGGCGGTACGGGGATAAGGGCCGGGATCATCGGGGAATTGGGCACATATACCGGACCGATGACGGAGCGCGAGGCAACCGCGTTCAGGGCATCGGCGCTGGCAGCCGTCGAGACAGGGGTGGCGGTGTCCACCCACACATACCTGGGCCGTAACGCCCTCGACCAGATCGACGTGCTCACCTCGATGGGATTAGCCCCCGAGCGGATAGTCATCGGGCACCTCGACGACACCGAACCCGACCTTGACTTGATCCGCCTGATCATCGAACGGGGCGCCTACGCGCAGTTCGACACCATCGGGTACGAGTACTACACGGAGACGCTCGGAGTGCAGATGACGACCGACCGGGTGCGCGCCAGGGCGCTGCGCCTGCTGGCGGAGGAGGGTTTGAGCGACCGGGTCATCGTGGGCAGCGACCTATGCAGGAAGAGGCACCTCAAGGTCAACGGCGGCCCCGGCCTCGCCCACCTCATCACCGGGTTCCGGGCTCTGGCCATCGATGAGGGTGTCCCCGCCGATATTCTGGACCGGTGCATGATCACCAACCCTGCCTCTGTCCTGGCGATGGTGTGATGACGGTCCCCAACGGCGGGGACGCGGTAGCCGCCGCCCTGCTACACAGCGGTGTCACCACCGTCTTCGGCATTCCGGCCAGCTACACCGTCGAGATCTATGACGCTATCGGCCGCCAGGGAAGCATCAGGTCGATTGTCGCTCGCAACGAGCAGGCCGCCGCCTTCATGGCCGACGGCTACGCCCGCCGCTCGGGCCAACCCGGGGTCGTGGTGGTGACCGGCGGTCCCGGATTGGGGAACACCGTCACGGGACTGCAGACCGCGTACGCGGATTCGTCGCCTCTCGTGGTCATCGCCAGCGATCACAATCCGTCCCAACGGTCCAGCCGGCTCATGGGACTCCCTCATGAAGCGTTGAATCAGGCCACGCTGGCGGAAGCCACCGGAGCGCGGGTGGTCCGGGCGGACGCCGGCGCATCGATCTTCGGGGCCGTGGAGGAGACTCTGGCAGCGTGTCGTTCGGGCCGTCCCCGACCGGCGGTGGTACTGATCAGCCGGGCCGCTCTCGAAGCACCGGAGGCAAGTGGCCGTCCGGATATGGAGCCGTCCCGGACCGACGAGCCGCGGACCGCCGATGAGGAACTCGATCAGGTGGCCGCGCTGCTGGCCGGCGCCACCGACCCGGTCGTGTTGGCCGGCGCCGGCGTGATACGGGGACGGGCAGAACCCCAACTGGCGCGCCTCCTTCGTAAGACAGGCTTGCCGGTGGTCACGACGGTTCCCGGCCGCTCGTCTGTGGACCGAGCAAGCGGCTGGGTCGGCGTCATGGACAATGACCACACCCGGGCCATCGTGGAACGCGCCGACCTGGTACTGGCGCTCGGCACCAGCTTCGGGTGGGCCTCCACCGCGGACTGGACGCTCCGTATCGGGGGCACGCTCATCCACGTCGATGTCGACCCGACCTGCCTCGGACAGCATTACGAGGCGGACCTGGCCATCGAAGCCGACGTCCGCGCCTTCCTTGCCTCGCTCGCTGACACGATGGGCTGCCTCCGGACCCGCCCCGACCTCCGCCGACCGGCGATCGACCCGGTGACCACTTCCCACCCCTGGACAGACCCGATCGAGAGCGTGCTCCCGTCCCGGGCGGTCACGATCTGCGGGGATGTCACCATGGCCTCGCGGTGGATCCCCGGCGGGGTATCCCTAGGGCCGGACCGCCGGCTGATGACCCCGTGGAACTTCCAGACCCTCGGGTGGGCATACGGAGCCGCGCTGGGAGTGCAGGCCGCCGCACCGGACGAAACCGTGCTGGCAGTGATGGGCGACGGAGGGGCTCTGTTCACGCTCGCGGAACTGGCGACGGCAGTGGAGCATGAGTTGCCCGTGTGCCTACTGGTCTACAACAACCGCTCCTACGGGATCATCGCCGAGGTGCAGGACGCTGCCTGCGAGGGGCGGCGGTTCGGTGTCGACCTGGAACAACCGGATTTCACGGCCGTAGCGGGTGCGTTTGGGATGCCGGCCTCCCGTGCCGATACACCGGAACAACTCGAGGCCGCGTTGATGCGTCACATCGGAAGCGGGGCGCCCAGCCTCATCGAGGCCAGGGTCGGGATCGGGGATCTGGGAGTAGATTCCCACCAATGACGCGCGACGCAGGCGCGGCATCGGCGCATCGAACGGGCCAGGAGTGACACTATGAACGATCGATCCCCTCTCTCCGGAGGCCTCGATCTCCCACGCATGGTGACCGATGTGCCCGGCCCGAAGTCGCGGGCAGTATTCCGGCGGGATCAGGACGTTCTGGCGGCCGGCAACTCGGCCGGGTCGCTGTGGTCGGAGCTGGCCGTGATCGAAGGGCGCGGCGCCATGATCCGGGACGCCGACGGAAACTGGCTCCTCGACGCGTGCGCCGGCACCGTGGTTATGAACCTGGGCCATGGGCATCCGGCAGTGGCGACGGCAGTGGGCGACCAGGCCCGCCTGCTGACCCACTTCTACGACTTCGCCACCGAGGTCAGGCCACGGTTCGTGGAACTCCTCAGGAGCACCCTTCCGGAGAGCTTCGACGCCTTCCACCTCGCCAACTCGGGAAGCGAGGCCGTGGAGGCGGCCCTCCGGACGGTCCGCTCGGCGACCGGCCGGCACGAGGTGATCGCCTTCCACAACGGCTACCACGGCCGGACGCTGGGCGCCCTCTCCCTGACCACGGGAGCCGGGCGGGAGGGCCTCGGGCCGTTCCTGCCCGGCGTGGTGCACGCGGCGGCCCCCGATCCCATGGAATCGCCGGACTGGAACGAAGCAGATCGGGTCGAGGCGTGTGGCAGGCGACTCGAGCGGATGGCGTCCCAGGTATTGGCCGGACCACCCGCCGCGGTCATTATCGAGCCCCTACAGGGGGCGGGCGGCATGATCCCGATCCCGTCGCGGTTCCTGGAGCTGCTGAGCGCCTTCTGCGACCGCACCGGGGCCCTGCTCGTATTCGACGAGATCCTGACCGGCGGCGGCCGCACCGGCCGCCTCTGGGCCCACGAGCACTCCGGGGTCGTACCCGACCTCCTGCTGCTGGGGAAGGGCATCGGCGGCGGGTTCCCGATCGGCATCGTGGCCGGACCTCGCCGGGTCATGGATGCCGGCCCAGGTGCCCAGCCCACCCACAACAGCAGCACTTTCGGCGGCAACCCGCTCGCCTGCGCGGCCGGACTGGCTGCGCTGACCGCCCTGCTCGAAGAGGGTCTGGTGGACAACGCCTCCCGGGTGGGTGAACACCTGATCACCGCGCTCGGAGAGCGACTTGCGCAACGTCGCCACGTCGCGGACGTCCGGGGACTGGGCCTGGCTGTCGGTGTCGAGATGGTCCGGGATCCGGCCACGCGCACCCCCGTTTCCGGTGACTTCATCCGAGACGTTCTGCGCGGTCTCCTCCGTAGGGGTGTCGTGATATCCAGCACCGGCCACGTGATGAGGATCACCCCTCCCCTCTGCCTGACGATCCCCCAAGCCGACTTCATCGCCCGGGCCGTCGATAGCACCCTGCTCGAACTGGAAGGGCGACCATGACCGTCACCCCCGTCGGACTCCCACTCGACCGGTAAGGGGCCTGGCGGCGCAGGTGCCGGGAGTGTCACGCCGGGCCGGGAGTTGGGCGATCCTTGCCATCGTGCTGGCCTGCCTGGTCGGCGCGTGCCGAGCCGCGGCACCATCGACCACCATCGCCGACCCGGCAACGCCGACCACGGCCACCACCGGGACCACGGCCTTGACCTCCCCGTCGACGTCGACCGGTACCGGCCCGCAGATCACCTCCGACGGAGTGGTGGACCAGGATGCCGAGGATTGCCACAGCTTCACCGTCGGGCTCGACCGGTTCGTCTATAACCGGCTACGGCCCGTGGTCGAGAACGCGGCCGACCTGCTGCATTCCCCTCAGGAAGACGCAGACCCGTCCCATGTGGCGGAGTCGCTAGCGGAAGCGAGCAGGCAACTCGCCGGACTTGTCGAGGAACTCGATCTCATGGGGATACCGCCACGGGAGGTCGTCGATCTGCTGCTCTCGATCCGGGAGGGCACGCGGCTCTATGCCGCGAGCTTCGACAAGGGAGCCCGCGGCTGGGCGTCGGGCAACCAGGACCTGATCGGTGAGGCCGAGGCCGAGGTCCAGGAGGCATCAGCGATTCTGACCGAGATGTTCGGCTTGCAACTCTGCGGATGAGGAACATTGTGGGTGCAGGACTTGGCGCAGGGCCACTATGCAGTCCCGGCACGTGCCGATTCGGGTAGGGTCGAAGTAACGACGGGATCGACCAGCCGGGGAGATGACATGGCGTTGCAGGTAATGACGGTGCGAGGGCCGGTCTCGCCTGATGAGTTGGGCCACACCCAGACGCACGACCACGTATTCTCCGATATCTCGTGGGCCCGCCACCGCTGGGTGGCCATGCCGAACACCGACGAGGTCCAGATGACCGAGGAGGTCGGCTTTTACAAGGACGCCGGCGGCGGCACCCTCGTCGAGTGCACGCTGGAGCACATCGGTCGGATGCCCGAGGCGATGCAGCGGATCTCCGAAACCACCGGAGTACACATCGTGATGGGAACCGGCTTCTACAGGGAGCCCTACTACCCCGAGTTCGTCAACAAGTGGACCACTCGCCGCCTGGCCGAGTACATGGTCGACGAGATCGAGAACGGTTGGGCGGACACCGGTATCCGCCCAGGCATCATCGGCGAGATCGGTATCGACAAGCGCTGGGTGCAGGGCGTGGAGGAGCGGGTCATCCGCGCCGCCGCCCGTGCCCATCACGCCAGCGGCCTGGCGATCACCACCCATACCCCGCCGCACACGGCCCTGCTCTTCCACGAGATATTGCTGGAGGAAGAGGTGCCGCCGGACCGGATCATCTACGGCCACCTGGACAACACGTTGGAGATGGACGAACTGGAGCGCGTCGCCCAGACCGGCGCCTACATCCAGTTCGACCTGATCGGCATCGAGTGGATCAACGTTGACGTCCGGCGGGCCCGGTTCCTGGCCGAGTTGATCCGTCGGGGTCACCGGGACCGGCTGCTGGTCGCCCAAGACATGCCCGCTCGGCCGCGCCTGATGACCAACGGAGGCCACGGCTACCGGCACCTGATCGACAGCTTCCTACCGATGCTCCGCAACGAGGGCGTGGACGAGGAGACCATCCACCACATCACCCACACCAACCCCGCTCGAGTCCTCGCCGTGGATAGCGCCGACTGACGGAAACGACCATTCGAAAGACACACCGATGCCCAGATCGCCGCGTCTAGCCAGGGACCGTTGAACATCCTCCCTGGCACATACTCGGCATCATCGAGAGCCGGAGCAAACCAGGGTGGGGGTGGCTCCAAAGGACTTCCAGAGTCCTGCTGCCCGACAGGATTCTCGGATCCCGCAATCCGGCGCACAGTCCTCAAACCAAGCGACTGGCACGCCGACTGCTGAGCGAGGTAGGCCTCGGCGGGTTCGAAGTCCACCCTGCTGATGGAACCCTGTCGTAACACGAAGTCCTAAGGCAACCCAGGGAGGGCCCGTTCGGCGATGATGGTGAAGTTACGCCAATGCCCGCCGGGATCGCGACCCCGTTTGCCGACTCGGGTGTTACCCGGGGATTGCTCAGGGTCAGGCGGTGGCGTCCATGAAGGCTTGGCGGAGTTCCTGCTCGGGGATGGAGCCGAACCAGCGGTTGACCTCGACGCCGTTCACCGCGAATACACCGACCGGCTGGTAAGTCACCTCGAAGGCGGCGAATATCGAGTTGTCCTCATCCAGTAGCCAGCGGGTCGCGCCGGAGGTGAGGAAACCGCGGGCGGCGGAGGCCGTCTTCTCGTGGGTCGAAGCCCAGGCGACCGCGATCACGTCCACCTGGCCGGCGTACTCGCCGGCTACATAGTCAACGACGGGCAACTCCCGTCGGCAGGCCGGTCACCACTCCGCCCAGAACAGGTAGAGGACGGGGCGCGTGGCCTCGGTCGTGACGAAGGTGGTCCCGTCATCCAGTTCCAGGGTGAGGGCCGGAATCGGGGGTCCCTCGGGAACGGCAACCGGCTGGGTGGCCTGGGTCGTCTCCGGAACGGCGGTCGTCTCGACGACGGTGGTGGTCGCCGGCGCCTCGGCCGGCTCTTCCGGCGCCGCGGTCGTGGTGGTTGCGGCGGGCGGATCCTCCGCGACGGTGGTACCGGACACTGCGGTGGTGGCCGTGGTCGCGGACGTAGTGGCCGAGGTGGCGGCCGTCGAGGTCGTGGCCGGCTCCGCCGGTTCGGACGCCGCCTGCTCGTCCGATCCGCCTCCGCATGCCCCCAGGACAATGACGGCGGCCAGGATGGCGCCCACCACTCGATTGCGGCCTCTCATACCCCCCAATGATACGCATCGACCGGAGTAACCGTTAGCCATCCGCGTGTTGTTTCCGCAGAACCAGCGGGATCAGCCCCCGGCCAACTCCAGGCTCCGCGCAACCACCCTGTCCAGGACGTCGCCGGCAGTACCGCTGTCGATCGACTCGGCGGCTACGGCAACGGCTTCGGCCAGGTCGTTCGTGCGGCCCGATGCAGCGATGGCGGCGGCCGCGTTCAGCATGGAGACATCTCGATGCGGACCGGGTTCGCCATCAAGGACGCGGCGGGTGATGCCCGCGTTGACCTCTGCCGTCCCGCCCAGGAGCTCGGCCACGGATGCCGGTTGCAGGCCCACTTCCATGGGCGACACGTCCGTTCGGGACACCTCGCCTCTGTCAAGCCGCCAGACCACTGAAGGGCCGCTCAGGGTGAGCTCGTCCAGACCGTCCGAGCCGTGGAACACTAGGGCCCGCTCCGACCCCCGGAGGCTCAGCACCCGGACCATGCGCTCAGCCATGCGCCCATCCGCCACCCCGAGCGCATACTTCCGCACCCCGGCCGGATTGCTCAAGGGGCCCAGGAAGTTGAAGACCGTGGGAATGCCGAGTTCCTTGCGAACCGGCCCGGCAAAGCGCATGGCCGGGTGGTAGACCGGCGCCAGAAAGAAGGCGTAGCCCGTGTCCATGAACAACCGGCGGTTCCTGTCGGGCGGCAGGTCGATGATCACCCCCAGGGCCTCCAGCACGTCCGCCGAGCCGCACTTGGACGACATGGACCGGTTGCCGTGCTTGGCGATCGGTATCCCGGCGCCGGCGGCGACGAAGGAGGCGGTGGTGGAAATGTTGAAGGTGCCGGAGCGATCGCCTCCGGTTCCCACGATGTCCACGGGATCGGCGTCGCCGAGGTCGACCCGGACCGCCGCCTCCACCATGCCGTCGACCAGCCCACCCATCTCCTCTACCGTCTCCCCCTTCATACGGAGCGCCACGATCAGACCAGCAATCTGGGCAGGGGAAGCGAGGCCGCCCATTACCTGGCGCATGGCCTGGCGGGCCTGGGTGCGATTCAGGTCGGCGCCCCGAGAGATCGTGCCCAGAACCTCCGACCAGGAGAAGTCGGTCATTGCGGGGAGTTTATCAGTGGTCCTGCTCCGGACCGGGCGAGACCTGTCTGACACCCATGTTCCTCGACGAGCAGGCTCAGCCGAACGCGGAAGGTACGGGGCCGGGAAAGGTTACCGACCCCGTACCTCAAAAGGCCTGAGGAGGAAGGCCTTTCTCAAGAAGCCTCGGTGTTGATGAAACGGTCCACGTAGACCGCTACGGCGCCACCCACCAGGGGACCCACGATGTAAGCCCAGGCGTCGGTGAAGTCAGTAGCGACGATGGCGGGGCCCAGACTCCGCACCGGGTTGACGGAGGCGCCCGTTATGGGGTACACCGCGAGGTGGATCGCAACCAGTGTCAAACCGATGATGACCGGCGCGGTGGCATTCTCGCCCGAGCTGACACGCAGGATGACTATCACCAGGAAGGCGGTGAACAGCGCCTCGAGAGCCAGTACCCAGATCGAACCGATGTCCGACCAGTCCCCGACCACGGTCCTACCGACCGCCGTAGTACCCATCACGGCGGCCACCAGGCCCGAAGCCAGGACCGCTCCCGCGAGCTGGGCGACGATGTATCCGACCGCATCGGCGGCGGTGATCTCACCCCGGATAAGCTGGGCCAGCGTGACGGCAGGGTTGTAGTGGCCGCCCGACACCGACCCGAACATGTAGAGCCCGATCAGGAGAGCCAGACCGAACCCGAAGGCTATGGCAACGATGCTGCCGCCGGAGCTGAGGATCGCCATGGAACCGACGCCGATCAGTACGAAAGCACCCAGCAACTCCGCTAGGTACTTGTTGAGTGAACCTGTCAAGACGGGCCTCCCTGTCGAGGTGAGTTACTTGTCGGAGGTTAGACCCACCACCACCCTCCGGCGTTTCATTCCCGGCCTCGGATCCGGCCGCCGGGACCGGCCCCATCCGGGGCGACTCCCGGGCGTACGTGACAGATCATGAAGTCGATCAACGCGGTGGCGGTGGGTCTCGGGGCGGTGGCAGGCCTGCTCTCGATGGTCTTCGCCGGGCTGATCGGCCTGGCCGTGCTGTGGCTCGGCGCCCGGGCCGGCATCGATACCGGCGACACCATCACCTGGGCGGTCCTGGCTGTTGCCCTGTTCGGGGGCGAGCACGTGGCTGGATACGTGGCCGGACGCCTGGTTCCGCCCTTCTTCGCGCGCATGCACGGCGCCGTGGCCGCCCTGACCGTCTACGCGGTGGTGGCCACGTTCAGCCTGGTGGCCGGTAGTCCCGCCGGCCCGCTGACCCTGGGCGGGTTCGCCCTGGTCGCCGCGGTCATCGGCCACGTCGCCGGGGCGGTCGGGGGCAGGCACGGCCCCAGCGACCAGACCTAGGTGGCGGCTGAGAGGGCTGCGACGAGCCCGCCGGTAAGCCGGATTCTGTACCCGCCTGTAGCGGGCGACGGCCATCCATCTGGGGTCTGCGTTACCGCCAGACCTCGGTGCGGTCCACCCGAAGCTTGACCGGCGGACCACCGACGCCTCTGCTTGACCTTGCTCCGGGAGGGGTTTACCAGCCACCCCGGTCTCCCGGGATGCTGGTGGTCTCTTACACCACCTTTTCACCCTTGCCTGTGCCCCCGAAGGAGCCATCGGCGGTCTGGTCTCTGTGGCACTTTCCGTCGGGTCGCCCCGCCTGGGCGTTACCCAGCTCCCTGTCCTGTGGAGTCCGGACTTTCCTCGATTGCCCTGAGCAACCGCGGCCGTCTGGCGAACTCGCCGCAGGCGGACAGGATAGTGACGGTGCGTCTCGAATGGCCGCACGGCGGGCGAGCATCCGAATGGCCGGTAACCTGGAGGACCGGATGTGTGGGCGGTACGTCATAAACGCCGAGCCCGATGACCTGGCCGGCTACTTCGGCGTGGATCGAGTGATGACCGAGCGTCTCGAACCCAGCTACAACGTGGCGCCGACCGACCCTGTGTACGCCGTGGCCGAGCACAGAGGATCCCGGCAACTGGGCTCATTCCGCTGGGGCCTGATACCCCACTGGTCCGCCGGCCGGAAGGGCCCGCTCAACATCAACGCCCGGGCAGAAACGGTGGCCACCAAGCCTGCCTTCCGGGATTCGATGCGCCGCAGGCGGTGCATCCTGCCGGCCACCGGGTTTTTCGAATGGGGTCACACCGCGGTCGGGAAGCATCCCTACTTCGTGAGGATGGCCGACGACTCTCCGATGGCCTTCGCCGGCATCTGGGCGGCCTGGAAGGACCCGGAGACCGAGGAGTGGATCCGGAGCGCCGCCATCATCACCACCATCGCCAACGAGGGTTTGTCCTCGATCCACACCCGCATGCCGGTGATCCTGGAACCCGACCATTGGGACCTGTGGTTGGACCGTGACATCCGATCCGCCGGGGCCGTCGAGCCGCTCCTGGGTCCGTTGGCCGACTCCAAGCTGACCTGGTACCCGGTGTCCCACCAGGTCAACAGCGTGCGAAACAACCTCCCCACCAATATCACCCCCCTGTCCCGGCTCGAATTGCTCGACTCGTAGGCGGCAGGAGTATCTCCACGGCCCACGATCGCCAGTTGGCCGGAGACTGAGGCTCCCGGCATCACCAGCCCTGCCTGGAACCTCAGGATCAGGGCGTCAGATATGACGTTCTCCGCCCCAAGAACAACCAGGCCGGCCAACCTCAGGATCAGGGCGTCAGATATGACGCGCTCTTCCTCAAGAATGGCCAGGCGCCAAATCGTGAAAAACCGGTGCTTCGCACCGGGCCCCTCCCCCACCACCACCCATCCTGTTGGAGCGTGGTCGGCCATGACGGGCCTGACGCCGGAATATCGGCGGTTCGCTCCATGAAGCTCGTTTTATTCCCTCGGGCCGGCCGCTCCGATCGGTCTCACATCATCGGCCGACTTGGGTGCTTGGCGATAGGCAACATATAGAAAGACTGTGACGTGTTCAACCCCTTCCCCGGAGAACGCGAGATTCTCTCGGGGCCTTCGGCGCCACCGGTAGTCGCATCCGGACGTCCACCGGCGCCCAACCTGCCCAAACTCACGGCCTGAACGCGGAAACGCGTTTACCGATGCGCGCCGGAGCGATCTAGATTCAGTCGTGCATATGACCCGCATACTCCTGGTGCGCCACGCTCCCACGCCGGAAACCGGCGACCGTTTGACCGGCCGGGCGCCGGGCGTCTCCCTCGATGGCAAGGGTCGCCAAGCCGCACGAGCCGTCGCCGCCGCCCTGGCCGGGCTGGACATCGAGGCGGTATACAGTTCACCCATCGAACGAACGATGGAGACCGCGGCCTTCGTAGCCCGGCCCCATGACCTGCAGCCCGTCGTCGAACCCGGTCTAATCGAGATGGACTTCGGAAGGTGGACCGGCAGGACCCTCGAGTCGCTTCGGCGCCACCGAGCCTGGCAATCGGTCCAGACGACCCCTTCCCGGTTCCGGTTCCCGGATGGCGAGTCCTTCGCGGCGGCTCAGCATCGGTCGGTGGGCAGCGTTGAGCGGATCGCCGGGATGCACGAAGGAAAGACGGTGGTGGCGGTAAGCCACTCGGACATAATCAAGCTGGTCATCGCCCACTACCTCGGTCAGGCCCTCGACCTGTTCCAGCGGCTGAGGATCTCGACCGCATCGATCTCCGAGCTCCAGATAGACGGAGGCCGTCCCCATGCCGTCGTTTCCGTCAACGCCACCGGCGTGGTCGCATGAACGACCCGTCGACCCGGGAGTTCGGACCGGCGGACCGTTTCCTTATCGGAACCATCGGCCCGCCAGGACAGCGGGCCTTTTACCTGTTCGTCCAGACGCAGCAGGAGAGAGCCTGGTTCCTGTTCGAGAAGACCCAGGCGGCGGTGCTCGGTGAGCAGGGCTTGGACCTGATCTCGAATATGGGATGGGACGACGGCGCACCGGTGGATGATCTGGTGGAGCAGGGCGCCGACCTGCCCGCGCCGACTCTCGATGCCGACGTGCTGTTCCGGGTGACGTCCATCGCCATGCGAATCGAGGGGAACGAGCGGATGACCTTGCTGCTGGAGGGTCAGGCCGACGATGAGAGGGCCACCTTCGCGATCACCCCGCGCCAACTCAGGGCGGGCGCGGTGATGGCGCTGCGAGCTGTCCACTCCGGTCGGGCTCAATGCCCGGAATGCTTGTTGCCCGAGGACCCCGAGGGGCACGACTGCCCGTCGGGTAACGGCCACCGACTTCCAGGGTGACGGCTCCGGCCGGCGACGCCTGGGACATAGCAGAGATCATCGGGCGGTTCCGGAACGCTTCCAACGCAACCTTGTTGGCTGTGACCGATGCGGGCCGGATGGTGGTCTACAAGCCGGAGCAGGGACAGCGCCCCCTCCACGACTTCGACTGCCGGACCCTCCCGGCCCGGGAGGTGCTGACCTCCGAGCTCGCCAGGGCGGCCGGTCTGGCATGCGTTCCTGAAACCGTGGCGGTCAACGGACCGTTCGGGCCGGGTTCGGCCCAGGTCTTCGTGGAGGTAGACGAGGAGTTCGATGCGGCGGTCCTCATCAACGACGCCGACCCGAGCCTCTGGCCGATCGTCACCCTCGATCTGGTGATCAACAACGCCGACCGCAAGGCCGGACACGTGATCGCCGATGGTGCGGGGCGGATCTGGTGTATCGATCACGGTCTGACGCTCCACGCTGAGCCGAAACTCCGCACAGTGATGTGGGGGTTCTCCGGCCAGGCCCTACCCGTCATGATGGTGGAGTGCCTCCGGAACCTCGAGCGGGCTCTCGGCAATCGGCTCCACGCCCGAACCGAGGAACTCCTCGGCGGCGAGGAGGCCGACGCGCTGGCGGCCCGGGTGGAGGCGCTCATCCACGAGCCGGCCCACCCCTTCCCTCCCACCGACCGGCATCCCCTCCCGTGGCCTCTCTGGTGATCCGGGGATTGACAACATCCCGGCTACTTCCGTCTATCCTGTCCCGGCAATGGCATCGCCTGCAGACAACGGCGGGAGCCGCTGGGGCTCTCTTCTGGCCACGATCATCTTCCTGGGGATCCTGGCGGCGTTCTATCTCTGGCCCAATCCGGCCTGAACGACCCTCGGAGGACCTGCCAAGGATGATCCAATGAAGCGCTTCGCCTACTTCTGCGGCCATGAGCAATGGCATCCCGAGCAGTTGGTCCGCCATGCGGTCCTCGCCGAGCAGGCCGGATTCGACATGGTGGTGGTCTCGGAACACTTCCATCCCTGGGTCGATGATGCGTCGGCTTCCGGATTCGCCTTCTCAACCCTGGGCGCCATGGCGCAGGCCACCGAGCGGATCGAGATCACCACCGGCGTGACCACCCCCCTGTGGAGGTTCCATCCCGCCATAGTCGCCCAGGCGGCCGCCACCCTCGATCGGTTGAGCGGAGGGCGGTTCAACCTCGGGGTGGGCACCGGCGAGAACCTCAACGAAGGCCCGCTCGGCTACCACTTCCCCAAGTACGCGGAGCGCGCCGCCCGGATGTCGGAGGCGCTAGACATCATGAGGCGCCTGCTGGAAGGGGAGAAACTCTCCTACCGCGGCGACTACTACACCACCGACCGGGCCAAGCTGTACTCTCCCCCGGTCTCCCGGGTACCGATCCTCCTGGCGGCGGGTGGTCCCAAGACAGCGGGTCTGGCGGGCCGCAAGGCAGACGGGATCATCGTCTCGGTGAAGGATCCCGCGGTTGCGCTGGAGCGGGTCATCGGTCCGGCCCGGGAGTCGGCGGCCGAGGCCGGACGGCCCCGCCCCACCCTGCTCACCTCTCGCTGGTCGATCATGGCAGCTAGCGACGACGAGGCCTGGGAAGCGCTCTTCTCGTGGCGCGGACTGCGGGCGCCGGGCCGCCTCCAGGCTGTCGATCCGATGACGCTCCGGATGCGAGCTGACGACCTACCGCGCGAGGAGATACTCGGGCGTTACGCAAGGGCGACCGGCGCCGAGGACATCGTCAACCTGTACCTGCCGCTGTTGGGCTCGATCGACGCCGACATCATCACCATCCAGATGGCATCGGTCGACCAGGAGAGCCTCATAGAACTCCTGGGCAGAGACGTCCTCCCCGTACTCCGCCAAGCTGCCGCGGGCTGAGACCCGGCACGCAATGGGTCCCGGTCAGTCCGGGATCGCGGCGGGCCACTGGTCCTTCAGCAGCCGGGAGAGAGCCCGGTCGGCCAGGATCCTGCCTCCCGTCTGGCATCCGGCGCAGTAGTTGGTCTCGTTGGATGCGTACACGATCCGCCGGACGGGACTCCCGCACACGGGACAGGGCTGCCGATACTTGCCATGGACGGCCATCTCGGGCCGGAAGGCCGTTACCCGATCCGGGAACCCATCACCGATCTCGTCGCGCATTCGATCCACCCATTCGGTAAGGGTGCTGACGGTCGCTTCATGGAGCCGCTCCAAGGCGGGATCGTCAAGCCGGCTGGTCAGGGTCACCGGCGAGAGTCCGGCCCGGTGGAGGATCTCGTCCGAGTATGCGTTGCCGACGCCCGAGAGGATGCGGGGATCGGTCAGAGCCCGCTTGAGCGTCCGATTCTCCCGTCTGAGCGCTCCGGCGAAGGCTGCCGGCCCCGCTTCGAGCGGCTCTAGGCCGCCGCGGTCATGCTCGGCCAGCGCCTCCTCCCCCCGGTGCACATGCAAAGAGGCCCGCTTCTTGGAGCCCTGCTCGGTGAGCACCAGGGTTCCGTCGGCGAAGTCGAACGCGGCGTGACCGACCTTCCTGGGCACAGCCACGCCGCGTTTCCTCCATCGGAACCGGCCCGCAACCATCAGGTGGAAAACCATGAAGATGTCGTCCTCGAGTTCCAGGACAAGGCGCTTCCCCATGCGCCGGAGCCCGACCACCCGCCTGCCCTCCACCTCGGAGATGGGTGGGTCGAAGGTGCGGAGGAGCGAGATCGACACCACCCGCGCCCGCTCGAGAACGCGGCCCCCGACGAACCGTTCGAGTGCCTCGAGATAGACGACCACATCGGGTAGTTCCGGCACGGTGCCGAGCCTACAGCGGTCAGCGGTCAGCGGTCAGCGGTCAGCGGTCAGCGGTCAGCGGTCAGCGGTTGGTAGTCGGAAGTAGTCCAACTACCAACTACCAACTACCAACTACCAGGCTAGATGCCGTCGGTGAATGCGTCCTCGAAGGAGGCGAACCTCCTGCCACCGTTGCCTGACGAGCCTGATCTGCGGCGGTTGCCGCCGCCCTGGTTGCGACCACCCTGGCCACGACCCCCGCCTTGGCCACGACCCCGGTTGCCGCCCCGGCCGGGCGGGCGGCCGCCACCTCGACCCTGGCGGGATCCGCGGCCCCGATTGGGGCCTCTGCCCCCGCCGCCCCGTCCGGATCCTCGATCACGCCTGTCGCGCTGCTGGCCGGGGGCCCCGACCTTGGCGCCAGGCTTCGGCTCCAGATCGGCCGTCACCTTGAGCGAAACCTTGCCATTGCGGTCGATGGAGTCGACCACCACCGTCAGGGGATCACCCTCCGACAGGTAGTCGCCCACCCGGCGCACGTGGCGGGTGCTGTCGAACTTGGAAATGTGCAGGAGGCCGTCCCGGCCCGGAAGGATGTTGACGAAGGCCCCGAAGTCGGTGATGCTCACCACCTTGCCCTCGTACTGCTTGTCCACCTCCGGCGTGGGCGGGAAGGCGATCTCGTTGACCCGGTTCATGGCGTCGGCGAGAGAGGTTCCGTCGCTCGACGACACCAGTACCGTGCCGTCATCCTGAACCTCGATCGAGGCGCCGGTCTCGGCCTCCAACTCACGGATGATCTTCCCCTTGGGGCCGATGATGTCGCCGATCTTGTCCACCGGGATCTGTACGGTCTCCAGCCGGGGTGCGTGCTCCTTCATCTCCTCCCGGGGCCCGTCGATGGCCTGGCTCATCACGTCAAGTATCTCAAGCCTGGCTTGCCTGGCTTGGATGAGCGCTCCGGACAGCACCTCCGCCGGCAGACCGTCGATCTTCATGTCCAGCTGGAGGGCGGTGATGCAGTCTGCGGTTCCCGCCACCTTGAAGTCCATGTCGCCTAAGGCGTCCTCCGCCCCGAGGATATCGGTCAGGGTCACGTAGTTCTCGCCGTCGGCGATCAAGCCCATGGCGATCCCTGCCACCGGACCGGCAATCCCGACGCCCGCATCCATAAGCGAGAGCGACGAGGCACAGACTGACGCCATGGAGGAGGATCCGTTGGACGAGAGAACCTCCGACACCAGACGGAGCGTGTACTGGAATCCGTCATCAGCAGGAAGCACGGGGCGGAGGGCCTTCTCCGCCAAGGCACCGTGCCCGATCTCCCGGCGCTTGGGTCCCCTCATGAAGCCGGCTTCGCCGGTGCAGTAGGGCGGGAAGTTGTAGTGATGCATGTAACGCTTGGTTTCCTCGTTGCTGATGGTGTCGAGCATCTGCTCCATGCGCGGCATGCCCAGGGTGAGGACATTCAGCACCTGCGTCTCCCCGCGGGTGAACAAGGCGGACCCGTGGGCCCGGCTCAACACGCTGACCTCGGCGGCCAGCGACCGGATGTCGGTGGCGCCCCTGCCGTCCATGCGAACGCCCTCTTCGATGATCCGCCGTCGCATCACCTTCTTGGTGGCGGCACGCAATGCGCTATGGATCTGTCGAGCGGTCTCGGTGTCCTCCTCGTCCATGCCGTACTCCGCGACCACCCGCTCGGCCAGTTCCGCTCCTGCGGACTCCCGCTCCGCCTTGTCCGCAATCCTGACCATCTCGGCGATCCCGTCGGCAGCCAACTCCGATACCCGCTCGTAGACCTCGTCCGCGTAGTCGATGACCGACGGCCACTCGCCGACTTCCTTGTTGGTGAGTCCTTGCAGCTCGTTCTGGAGATCGAGCAGCTGCCCGATGTAGGCCTTGGCCTCCTCGAGGCCAGCACCCACCGCGTCCTCGTCCGGTGGAGTACGGCCCTCGTCGATCAAGGCCAAGGCGCCGTCGGTAGCGCCGGCCTCCACCATCACGATGTCCACCGATCCCGAATCGTTACGCTTGCCAACCACCACTAGGTCGAATACGCACTCCTCCAGCTCGCTGAACGTGGGGAACGGCTCCCACCCGTTCTCCCCCAAGCCCAACCGGACCCCGCCCAGCGGTCCCTCGAAAGGGATGTCGCTGATGGTCAGGGCCGCCGAGGCACCGTTGAGAGCCAGCACGTCGTAGGCCGTCTCACCGTCCACCTGGAGCACGGTGGCCACCACATGGGTGTCATTGCGGTACCCGTCACGGAAGGACGGACGGAGGGGTCGGTCGATGAGCCGGGCGCTCAGCGTGGCCCGCTCGGTGGCTCGACCCTCCCGGCGGAAGAAGGACCCGGGGATCTTGCCCACCGCGTACATCCGCTCCTCGACATCGATCGTGAGGGGGAAGAAACTCACGCCCTCCCTCGGCTTGTCGCTGGCGGTTGCGGCAACCAGTACTTCCGTCTCCCCCATGGAGACGCGAACCGCCCCGTTTGCTTGACCGGCGAGTTTGCCGGTGGAAATCACGACCTCTTTATCACCTATTTGGCCGCGAACGACTTGTTCAGACACATTCTCTCCTTGATTTCTGCGTCCAGGCACCGAACGCTCGGAGAGCAGCGAAGTCAATTACCAGTGGTCATGCCTCCGGACGCTTCGTAGCCGTACCGCGTCACGAAGGAATGGCGACTGACAACTGATCGACGCCGGTTCTCCGGGCGCTACCAGCCTGCTTGTGTGGTTATTGGCCTACAGGACTCTCCTGATCAGCCATCATCATCGATGAGCGCCATGCGGGGCGCTTCGATCATCCCACTTTTCCCGTGGCCACCGGACTCGGGTAAGCACAGCCGGTGGCCGGTCCGGTCCACCTCTTCGCCGGTTGACCGTCTCACGGATGCTATCGGCGCAATCCGAGCTTGGCGATCACCCGACGATACCGCTCGGCATCGTTCATCCGAAGGTAGTCCAGTAGCCGCTTGCGTTTGCCGACCATCATCAACAGGCCTCGGCGGCTGTGGTGGTCGTGCTTGTGCTCGCGCAGGTGCTCGGTCAGGTGACGGATTCGCTGGGAGAGCAGCGCTACCTGGACCTCAGGGGATCCGGTATCGCTGTCGTGAGCGCCGAACTCGGCAACTATTTCCTGGGTCGCTCTCATCTCTCTCACTCGTTCAGCACATCCCGAACCGGCATATGAAGGTGGGGACGGTTTGAAGTGTAGCACCTCCTGGCGATCCGGTGCGCGCCGGCCTGCAAGCAAGCCTCGCGTCACCGCCCGTACCTCTCGCGAAGCTCTGACTGTGTCGGAGGCGGCGGCGGGCGCTTATCGATCCCGAGCACCAGACGGTAGAAGGTGATCATCACCCACCGCTGGAATTGCAGGATGGCCAGCAGGATACGCAGGTAGGTCAGCTCAAACACGGCCAGATATGCCCGGAGCAGTTGCCCGTTACGGTCTCGATCATCCACTTGAAATCATCCAATCATGTCGCTTACCGATGCGCCCCGTCCCTCGTTCGCACCGGTGATGGCCATCGTGGACCCGTAACCGCCGGAATTCAACCCCTGCGTTGCTCACTCTCCCGACGGGTGTGCTCAGGAGCGGTGTGAGTCACCACCAACCAGGCGAAGTGCTCCGGCAATGTCCGCGGCCGTGATCCGGGTAGGAGCATGCTCTCCGGGCGGCGCCGGGCGCAGGCGATCGAGGAAGGACAACACCAGTTGGTCGCCCGGGATCGGGCCGGTCCGCCGATCCGGCAAGCGGACCAGGAGCGGTCGGCCGGTACCGCCGATCGAGCAGGCACCAGAGCTGTCCAGACCATCCGCGTCGACCGTCACGGCGTAGACCCCCGGTCCGGGCACCGCCATCGACCAGTTCACTTCCACGGCCGGGGTCGAGGCATCCACCTCCCCGTCCGGACCGGCCAGCCGGCCGGGCACTTCATGGGGTCGGCCGAGCAGCTCAGCGGCCGCCGCCACCCGGCCCGCCGCCACCCGGCGACGTATCGTGGAGGACGAGATCGGCCCCTCCCGACCGCCGCGGAGTCGGATGGCCTCGACGCCGAAGCCATGGATGTGACCCGAGGCCACCAGGGCGGCCACGTCTCCGGCTCTTCCCGAACCGTACCGGAAGTCCTCGCCCACAACCACGGCGCGGGCGTTGAACCCGCCCGACACCACCCGGCGGATGAACGCCTCCGGCCCTAGATGGCGCACGTCCGCAAAGGGGAGCACCCCCACCTGGGCCACACCCATCGACTCCAGCAACTCGAGCCGGCGGGACAGCGTCACCAGCATGGCGGGCCCGTCGACCGGGTCGAAGAACCGGCGGGGATGGACATCGAAGGTGACTACGACCCTTTCGATGCCCCCCGCTTGGACAGCCTGCTCCGATAGTGCGGCCAGCAGCGTCCGGTGACCCCGATGGACGCCGTCGAACACCCCGATGGTCAGTGCTGTTCCCCCATCAGGTCCTGGTCCCCAGGCGAGCGGATCGCCCCTCCAGACCTTCATCGGACCGGATTCACGTCAGCACCACCTCCGGAACCAACCGATCATCGCGGGCACGGTATACGGCTAGGAGGCGCCCGCCCGCGGTCACCCGGACGTGCCCGTCCAGGTCCGGTGGGGACGGCAGTCGCCGCCCGTTGCGCACCATGGCGGCCTCTTCGCGGTCCACGCTCACGGACGGCAGGTGCGACAGCGCGTCGGAGGGTTCCAGCACGGCTTCGGCCAGCCGGCCCTCGTCGCCGAGACATGCCAGCCGCTCGACCGTCCACGCCTCCTCGACGCTGAGACCGCCGCTCGCCACCCTACGGAGGGAAGTCAGATGGGCGCGCCCACCCAGGGCTTTGGCCAAGTCATCGGCCAGTACCCGGACGTAGAGCCCGCTCCCTCCCACCACCCGGAAGCGGACCTCCGGAAACGGACCCGCAGAGAACCTCTCTAGACCCAGGCGGTACACCGTCACCTTCCGGGCAGGCCGCTCCACCTCCTCGCCACGCCTGGCCAGTTCGTACAGGCGCTTGCCACCTACCTTCACCGCCGACACCATCGGAGGCGTCTGGAGGATCTCCCCCCTGAAGCGATCCATGGCGCCGGCTACGTCCTCCCGGTCGATGCTCATCGGCGCCCGCGCCGTCACCTCACCGTCGGCATCCAGGCTGTCGGTGGCCACGCCGAAACGGGCCGTGGCCTCGTACTCCTTGGGCAGGTCGGTGACGAAGCGCAGCAACCGGGTGGCCCTGCCGATGCCGAGGACGAGGAGGCCGGTGGCCATGGGATCAAGGGTGCCCGCGTGCCCGATCCGGCGCAGGCCGAGGATCCGGCGGGACCGGGCCACCACGTCATGGGACGTCCACCCGCCGACCTTGTCGACCAGCACGAACCCGGAACCGGTGCTCACCCGGCCAGCCGCTTCTTCACCGCCTCGACTGCTTCGTCCCGCGTGCCCGAGAACGAGCATCCGGCGGCGCGGTGGTGGCCGCCGCCACCCATCATCTCCGCTATGGCCGCGACGTCCACGCGGCGGCGGGACCGCAGACTCAGCTTCCACTCCCCGCCGGGCTGCTCCTTGAGCAACAGCGCCACCTCGGCCTCCCGGGCGACCCTGACATCATCGATCAGGGAGTCGGCGTCCTCCATACCGATACGGTGTCGCCCGAGATCGTCCTGGGTGAGGTAGGACCACACCAGGGAGTGTTCCGGCTCCAGCGTGGCGCGAGCCAGGACGGCTCCGGCCACGCCGAGGTACCCGAACGGCACTGACTCGTAGACGGCTTGCCCGATCACCTCCGGGCGCGCTCCGGCCTCCACCAACTCCGCAGCCGCCCGGAGGGCCTCGGGATTGGTGTTGCCGTACTGGAAGCGACCGGTGTCGGTGACCAGCCCCAGCAGCAAGGCCGTGGCTGCCTCAGGCGGCACAGCCCAGCCGATCAGCCTGATCAGGCGGTAGCAGAGAAGCGCGGCTGCCGGAGCATCCGGGTCGGACACCCTGATGTCTCCGAATCCGGGGCCCGCCACATGATGATCGATCATCACCACCGTCCCGGCCGCCTCGACCACCGGGGCCAGTTCCGCGCCGAGCCGATCCGGATCGTTGCAGTCGAAGGCCACCAGCACATCGGGCGCGCCCGCCTCCCCGGGATCCACCACCTGCCGGGTATCGAGGAAACCGAAGTGCCGTCCCAGGACGAAGCCCTCTCCGAAGCAGACCCGCGCCGGGAGGCCCACCGCGCGGGCTGCCAGCGCTAGGCCCAGTGCGGACCCCAGGGCGTCGCCGTCAGGCTTCACATGGCCCGTGGCGACCAGCGTGCCGGACTCCCGGATGGCGCGGGCCGCGTCCGTGAGGCCGCGGCTTGCCCCCGGCATCACCCGCTCTCCCCTCGACCGTCCATATTCCTCAGTATCTCCTCTATCCGCCGGGCATGGGCCACAGCCGGATCGGGAACGAACCTCAACTCGGGAAGGTACTTCATCCGCACCTGCGGACCCACCGCGGCGCGTATCCGGGAGGCCGCCGCCGCCAGCGCCTCGGCGGTCCGGGCCTCGGCTTCCTCGTCGCCGAGAACCGTGTAGTAGACCTCGGCGTTACGGAGGTCCGGGGAGGTGGACACGCCGGTCACCGTCAGGAACCCGATGCGCGGGTCCTTGAGGTTCTGGCACTCCTCCGCGATGACCTCCCTGAGGATCTCGTTGACCCTCCGGAGCCTCAGGCCCATCGTGCCCTCTCCCTCATGGCGGGTCCTCCAGGTAGGAGACGCCGACCGACAGCACCTCGGCCTCCTCCCACCGATCGAAGAAGCGGCACACCGAATGGACCGCCATCTCCAGTTGCGTTGCATGCGGCGAGACGATGCCGACCGCCACCGCGGTCCGCTGCCACTGGTCATGGTGATCGACCTCGGCAAATGCCACGGGGAAGGCTCGTCGCAGGTTGCTGGACAGGCGGGCGATGCGCTGCCGCTTGGCCTTCAGCGAATGGACGTCCCGCAAACGCAGATCAACCCGGAGCGCCGCGGCGTGCATGATCGCCATGGGGTAGTCACGTCAGCGCGTTCATGTGGCCGCGATCTCATCGATCCGGAATGTCTCTATGACATCGCCCTCCTTGACATCCCGGAAGCGTTCCAGCCCCACACCACACTCGTATCCGGCGACCACCTCGCTCACATCCTCCTTGAACCGGCGTAGCGACGCCACCCGGCCGTCGTAGACCACGCTCCCGTCCCGGACCACCCGGGCCCTCGCCTCCCTGGCGATCCTCCCCTCGGTCACGTAGCAACCGGCGACGGCGCCCAGGCGCGGCACGCGGAAGATGGCTCGTACCTGAGCCACGCCGACCAGGGTCTCCTCCCGGGTCGGCGCCAGGCGGCCGACCAGCATCTGCTCCATCTCGTCGAGGAGCTCGTAGATGATCGAGTAGGTCAGTACCTCGATGCCCGCAGCCGCGGCCGCCCTCCTCGCGTTCGGATCGAGACGGACGTTGAAGCCCACCACCACCGAGCCGGTGGCGTCAGCCAGGGTGATGTCGTTCTCGTTGATACCACCCACCGCGGCGTGCACCACGTTCACCCGGCCGCCCTCGCGGGCGATCTCACCGACCGCCTCGCGGATCGCCTCCACCGAACCGTCGGCGTCAGCCTTGATGATGAGGAGGAGCTCGGTCTGCTCCTGGGACCGCAAGCGCTCCAGCAGCTGCCCGAGGCGCTCGCGGGCGGTGGGTACCACGAGGGTCTTGGCCCGGACGGCATCCACCTGCTTGGCGGCCATGGACCGGGCAATACGGTCGTTCTTGACCACCTCGAACATGTCGCCCGCCGCCGGAACCGACGCCCATCCCGATACCAGCACCGGAGTGGACGGGGTCGCGGTCGAGACGCGACGGCCCGTGTGGTCGATGATGGAACGGGCCCGGCCGCTCACCATCCCCGCCACCAGGGAGTTCCCCCTCTTCAGGGTTCCCCGCTGCACGATCACGGTGCCCACCGGACCCAGCCCCCGATCAAGGTGGCTCTCGATCACCACTCCCGACGCCGGGGCCTTCGGGTTGGCCGTGAACTCCGACACTTGGGCGACCAGGTCGATCATCTCCAGCAGGCTGTCCATACCGTCCCCGGACGTTGCGGACACCTCGACCGAGACGACTTCGCCACCCAGTTCTTCCGTGACCACCTCGTGCTCGGTCAGCATGGCCCGGACCCTCAGAGGGTCGGCGTTCTCGAGATCCATCTTGTTGATGGCGACGATCATCGGCACGCCCGCCGCCTTGGTGTGGCTGATCGCTTCGGCGGTCTGTGGCATCACCCCGTCGTCCGCCGCCACCACCAGCACGACAATGTCGGTCACCTCGGCGCCCCGGGCCCGCATGGCGGTGAAGGCGGCGTGGCCAGGCGTGTCGATGAAGGTGATCGGACGCCCGTCGACCGTGGCCTGGTAGGCGCCGATGTGCTGGGTGATTCCCCCCGCTTCTCCGGACACGACATTGGTGTTGCGGATGAAGTCCAGCAACGTGGTCTTGCCGTGATCGACATGCCCCATCACCGTGACGACCGGCGGACGATCCACCAGGGAGGCGGGATCGTCGTCGAACACCCGCTTCGGCTTCACCAGGGGCTCGCTGACCTCGTCCGGCTCCTCGCCCTGCTCGACCTCCACCATGATCCCGAAGCTTTCCGCCAAGGGCTCGATGGCCTCGGGCGGGACCGGCGCGGCCGCCGCCGCCATCAGTCCCATCGACAGCAACTGCCTGACGACCTCGCCCACGGGCTGGTGCATGGCTCTCGCCATCTCGAGCACCGACACCCCGGCCGGCACCGAGATGACCCTGATCTCTTCGGGCTCGGGGATGTCGGGTTCGGGAGCGGAAGCCTCATCCCGTGAGCCGATCGCCTGTTCGGGGGTGTCGGCGACATCCTCCTCAGGCTCCTCGGGGAGGAGCATGGAGCGAAGGGCCTCGGCATCGCCCGGGTCCAGCCCGGAGGAAGCGGTCGTGACCGGGAGTCCCAGATCCTGTGCGGTGGCCAGAACGTCGCGGGAGGCCAGGCCCATCTCCTTCGCCAACTCGTAGATGCGCTTGGTCACCATGGCTGCCTACGCCCCCGTCGCCCCCTCAAGCGGGCGATCCGGTGTCCGTCCGACCCCGGAGACCCCTTCCTGCTGGAAGCATCCCTCCAAGACCTGTCCCGGTCGGCCAAGCCTCGCACGACCTGTTCGCGCGCCTCTAACGGCCGCCGGCGGCGACCGGGCCGCGTCCCCGAGCCGGCCGCTGGGACCTGGAATCACTCTGAATGTCGATGCGGTAGCCGGTGAGCCGGGTGGCCAGCCGGGCGTTCTGGCCCTCCCGGCCGATTGCCAGCGAGAGCTGGTGCTCGCTCACGATCACCACCGCCGCCTTTTCTTCCTCGTCAACCTGAACGTCACGCACCTTGGCCGGGCCGAGGGCTTCGGCAATGAACTGTGCCGTATCCTCGCGCCATTGCACCACGTCCACCTTCTCGCCCCGCAACTCGTTGACAACGTTGCGCACCCGGGAGCCACGGGCGCCCACGCAGGCTCCTTTGGGATCCACGTTGGGATCATTGGATACCACTGCGATCTTGGTGCGATGGCCCGCTTCCCGGGCTATCGAGCGGATCTTCACCGTTCCGTCCAGCAACTCCGGCACCGCCAGCTCGAGCAACCGACGAACCAGGTCGGGATGGGAGCGCGACACCACGATCTGCGGACCCTTGGTCTCCCGCCGCACCTCGATGATCAGGGCCTTCGCCCGGGCGCCCCGCTCCAGCCGCTCGTAGGGGATCCTCTCCGACCCCGGCATCATCGCCTCGGCGTTGCCCAGGTCGAGGATCGTGTACCGGTTGTCATGCTGCTGCACCATGCCGGTCACCAGGTCGCCCTCCCGGCCCTCGTAGGCGTCGAACACCTGCTCGCGCTTGGCCTCCCGGAGTTGCTGGGCGATCACCTGCTTGGCTGTGCTGGCGGCGATCCGACCGAAGTCCGTGGAGTTGTCTTCCCACTCCTTGATGACGTTTCCGTCGTCGTCGAGCTCCTGCGCGTAGACGATGATCTCGCCGGAGTCCGGCTCGATGGTCACGCGGGCCTCCTCCGCGGCTCCCGGCGTCCGCTTGTAGGCCGATACGAGGGCGTTGGCCAGCGCAGCGAGAATGGTGTCGACAGGAATGCCTCGCTCCCGCTCCAGCATCTCCAGAGCCTCCATGACCCGGTAGTCAATCTTCATCGCGTCACCCCGACTTCGTCACTCTGGCTTGCTTGTTCCACTCGAACCGCGTGCGCGCCGACCGTATCTGCCCGTATCCGATCAGCCTCGACTCGCCGTCGACCCGCACGGCACAGCCATCCGAATCGGCCGCTTCCAGCACACCTCGATGGTGCCGGGAACCCGCCACCTCGACGTTGGTCTTGATGGTCACATCCCGGCCGATCGACTTGCGGAAGTGGCGGGGACGGTGGAGGGTGCGCTCGAGCCCGGGCGAGGTCACCTCCAAGGAATAGGATCCGTCGAAGGGATCGAGGCGGTCGAGCTGTCGTGACAGGGAGCGGGACACGGCCGCCAACTGGTCGACCCCCACCCCGCCGTCACCGTCGACGATGACCCGGATGAGCCGCGGGCCTCGTCCGGCCACCTGCAGGTAATCGAGTTCTAGGCCCTGGCCGGCCAGATGCTGCTCGACCAGGACTTCGAGCTGTTCCTCAATCCTCATGGGTGGCGGCTCCGAGCCACCGGCTCCTCCGGACGGGACCACCTCTATCCGGTGTGGCGTGGACGCATGGCGGGTCTCCGGCGCGGCGGAATGCGCCGGCCAACCGGTTTCTACAATAAAAAAAGCGGGCTGGGCGCCCACCTTGTACCACAAAGTCACGTCCTTGAGTGTCTGAGCATGGATTATAGCATTTGTCCCGCCGGACCAGACCTCTGCAAGGCGGGCTGGAACACCAGCAGGGCGAGTCGTTTCACCACCTGATCCAGCGGAACGGATTCGGCCAGCGAGCCGTCGCGGGCGGCCAGCTCGGCCTCTCCGGCCGCGATCCCGCGAGGGCCCACAGTCAGCCGGTAGGGGATCCCGACCAGCTCGGCGTCGGCGAACTTGACCCCGGGACGCTCGTTGCGGTCATCAAGCAGAACCTCGATCCCGGCGTCGTTCAGGTCGCGGTAGAGACGTTCCCCTGCCTGGCCGACGGCCGGATTGTCGGGTCGCAGGAGCGTGATCACCACCGCGAACGGCGCCACCGAGACGGGCCAGATGATTCCCTTGCCGTCGTGGCCGGCCTCGACTATGGAGGCCATCGAACGCCCCACACCGATACCGTACGAACCCATCACGATGGGCGTGGGCCGTCCCGACTCGTCGAGCACGGTGGCCCCTAGGGCTTTGCTGTACTTGAGTCCGAGCTTGAAGATGTGGCCGACCTCGATGACCTTCGCCAACGAAAGGGAACCGGACAGGCATTTCCTGCAAACCTCGCCCTCCCGCACCGAACGCATATCGAGCCACCTGCCCACCGGGAGGTCGCGCTCAACGTCCACGCCTCGCAAGTGAACATCGTCCTCGTTGGCGCCGGTCACCATGTTGGAGCGCCCCCGAAGGACCGGATCGGCGATCACCGGATACTCCACCCCCACCGCACCGAGGCTCCCCGGGTGAGCGCCGAGCTTCGCCACGATCTCCTCTGCCGTCGCCGGGCGGGCCACGCCGGCCACCGCGTCCACCAGCTTCTGGACTTCGAGGTCGTGGTCGCCCCTCAACGCCAGCAGGGTGAATTCGTCCCCCACGTAGTAGGCGAGGGTCTTGATCTGGCGCCGGGCGGCCGCGAACCGGCCCATCGCGGTCAGCGCCGCGATGGTACGAACCCCGGGAGTCGGGAAAGGCTCGGGCGGACCCTCCCAAGGATCGTCCGGCACCTCGTCGGGTGCGCTGACAGCCCGCTCCAGATTGGCGGCGTACCCGCAACTGGCGCAGAGAGCGACGCGGTCCTCACCCGTATCCGAGCGCACCACGAATTCCACGGAGTCACTGCCGCCCATGTTGCCGGAGGAAGCCTCCACCTGGATGGATTCGAGTCCCATGCGGGCAAAGATGCGGTCATAGGCGCCGCGGTGAGCTTCGAACTGGACGTCGAGGCCTTCTGAGCTGACGTCCAACGAGTAGGAGTCCTTCATGATGAACTCTCTCACCCGGAGAAGGCCGGACTTGGGCCGGGCCTCGTCACGGAACTTGGTCTGGAGGTGATACCAGAGCTGGGGTAGCTCCCGATAGGAGTTCAACTCGGTGGCAAGGTGAGCGAACACCTCCTCGTGGGTGAGGGCCAGTACGAGGTCGGCGCCCCGGCGGTCCTCGAGCTTGACCATGATCCCCTCGACGTCGTCCCACCGGCCGGTCTTCTTCCACAGTTCAGCCGGATGAACCACGGGCGCCAGGAACTCCTGGCCTCCGATGGCGTTCATCTCCTCCCGGATAATGTCGGAGACCTTCGTGGCGACCCGCATTCCGAGCGGAAGCATCGAATAGGAGCCGGCCATGAGCTGGCGGATGAAGCCACCCCGGACCAGCAAGCGGTGGCTGGCTGCAACGGCGTCTGCCGGATCGTCGCGAAGGGTGGGAATGAACGTCCGTGACCAGCGCACCGGAACTCCTACGGGGTACTCAGCGGAGTCGAGCCGTCACCGAGCAGCCACATCGGCCACCGCGGCGCGGCGAGCCTCAGCCCGGTTGGCGTCCCCCTGTATCTCGATCAACACCTGCCGGTCCTGGGCGGCCAGGTCGGCGGCCAGGTCGTCAGCGGCGGCGATCCGGGCCTCCACGCCCTCGGCGACCAGCTTGCGGGCCTCGTCGAGCAAGGCTTCCACCATGTCGTCCTCCGGCACCACCCTCACCACCTTCCCCTTGATGAACAGGTGCCCCCGGCCCCGACCGGCGGCGATCCCGAGATCGGCCTCCCGAGCCTCTCCGGGTCCGTTCACCACGCAGCCCATGACGGCCACCTGGATGGGGAGCTCCGCCTCCTCCAATCTGGCCTGCGCCGTCTGGGCGACCTCCAGCACGTCGACCTCCGCGCGCCCGCAGCTGGGGCAGGCGATCAGGTCCAGCCCGGTGCGATCGCGCAGATCGAGATACTCGAGGAGTTGTCGCCCGGCTTTGGCCTCCTCCACCGGATCGGCGGTCAACGAGAAGCGGATGGTGTCGCCGATGCCTTCGAGTAGCAGGGTGGCAATGCCGGCCACGGACTTGATGAGTCCCCCCGGCGGAGGCCCAGCCTCGGTGACGCCGAGATGGAGCGGGAAACCGACCGTATCGGCTAGCAGGCGGTAGGAGTCGACCATGGAGGGGACATGGGAGTGCTTGACCGAGATCTTGATGTCGTGGAAGTCCTCCTCGGCCAGGTACTCGATCTCCTTGAACGCCGACGCCACCAGCGCTTCGGGCGTGGCGGAGCCGTATTGCTTCATGAGGTCACGGTCCAGGCTGCCGGCGTTGACGCCCACCCGGATGGGGATTCCGCGGTCCTTGGCGTCGCGAGCCACCGCCCGGATCTGATGTGGCTTCCGGATGTTGCCCGGATTGAGTCGCAGGCCCTGAACGCCGGCCTCGAGCGCAGCAAGCGCCAAGCGGTACTGGTAATGGATGTCGGCGATGATCGGCACCGGCGAGCGAGGCACGATCTCGGCCAGCCCCTCGGCGGCGGCTACATCGTTGCAGGTGATACGGACGATGTCGGCGCCAGCACCGGCCAGGGCATAGACCTGGGCCAGGGTGCCGTCCACGTCGGCGGTCTTGGTGGTGGTCATCGACTGCACCGAGACCGGGGCGCCACCCCCCACCGGCACGCGACCCACGTGAATCTGCCTGGTTCGATCGCGGTGATCCATCAGAATGCCATGTTACTACCAGTGGTCAGTGGTCAGTGAGGGTTCTGGCGGGAGAACCGCAAGGACAACCCAAACAAGCTCCAGGGCCACAAGAACTTCATCACCTCCGGGGTCGCCTCTGGCAACTGGCCACTAGGGCGCGTTCACGCTATGAGCGTCCCTTTTTTGTCGCGGGTCCCACGATCAGCTAAAGCGTCAGCGGGTTGACGATGTCTAGGACGATCGCCACCAGGCCGAGGAACAGCATGAACAGAATGACTACGGCGGCGATGGGGACCAGGTTCCGGTGATCTACGCGCCGGCCCGTGATCTTCTCGTAGAGCGCCACAGCGAAATGTCCGCCGTCCAGCGGGTATAGGGGCACGCTGTTGAACAGGGCCAGGGTCACGTTCACCACGGCCAGGATGAAGACGATGTTGCCGATGCCCACCTCCGAAGCCTGGCTACCGATCCTGACCAGCCCGATAGGACTGACCGGCCGGATCTCTTCAGGAACGTCGCTCTGTCCGGCCAGCACGCCGCCCAGCTCGACCAGCGATCCGGGTCGAACGATGCGTGCGATGGCGTCCAACGCGCCGGAGATGATCGCCCACTCCGCCGTGGCCGCGCGTCCGGCTGCCGTGACGGGCCCGATCGAAACCCGCCGCGCCCGGGGCGAAACCCCCAGGAAGCCGACTGCTTCGCCGGTCTGGGGATGGTACGAACCCAGGGTGGCAAGAAGCGAGCGGGGATAGCCGTCGCGGACAACCTCCAAGACGACAGTCTCGCCGGGGCGGCTCATTATCAGCTGCACGGCCTGCTCCCAACCGTCGACGGGTACGCCGTCGATGGCGGTCATGACGTCTCCGTCCAGCACACCGGCTACGGCGGCCGGACTTGGCACTCCGGGCGAGATCTCGGGACTGACCCTTTCCACCGCCGTGGTCAATTCGGCGGCGCCGGAGTACCAGAACAGGCCGAACAGCAGCAGGTAAGCGGTCAGGAGGTTAAGCACCACCCCGGCCAGGACCACCACCGTTTTCTTCCAGAAGGGCTGGCCCCTATACGCACGGCCCGCGTCGACCGGGTCGATCCTCTCGCCGACACTCATGCCGGCGATGCGTACGTAGCCGCCGAACGGGAGCGCTTTCACCCCGAACTCGGTCTCGCCGCGGCGGAACGACCACAGTCGAGGCCCGAAACCGAGGAAGAACTCGGTGGCCTTCATTCCGGTGGCGCGGGCTGCCCAGTAGTGGCCGGCCTCGTGCACGACGATGAACGCCGAGATGGCCACCACCATCATTATTCCGCCGACCAAACTCGCTCCTCTACCGGCGCTCCACTGCGGCGCGAGCGGCTCGCCGGGCAGACCGATCGGCCTCGACCACCACCTCGATCGAGGTGGTCTCCGTTGCCTGATGGCCCTCAAGGACCTCGGCGATCACGGCGGGAATATCGAGAAACGCTATCCGCCTCTCCAGGAAGGCCGCCACCGCCACCTCGTCAGCGGCGTTGAATGCCGCCGGGACGGTTCCTCCCGCTCTTCCCGCGGCGTAGGCGAGGTCGAGCGCCGGGAAGGCGTCGCGGTCAACCGCCTCGAAAGTGAGATCGGACCGGGTCAGGTCGAACCGGGAGAAACCACCTGGTGAGCGCTGCGGATAGGTGAGGGCGTATTGGATCGGGATCCGCATGTCGGTGACGCCCAAGTGAGCCTTGAGCGATCCATCCACGAACTCCACCAGTGAGTGGACGATGCTCTGGGGATGTACCACCACATCCACCTTCTCGAAAGCCAGACCGAACAGGAAGTGGGCCTCTATCACCTCCAGACCCTTGTTCACCAGCGTGGCCGAGTCGATGGTTATCCGGGGTCCCATGTTCCACGTGGGATGGGCCAGCGCCTCTTCGACTCCCACCCGGCCCAGTTGTTCCCGATCCCGACCTCTAAAGGGGCCGCCGGAAGCAGTCAGCAGCAGGCGGGAGACTTCGGGAATCCGCTCCCCCACCATGCATTGGAACAACGCTGAGTGCTCCGAGTCGACCGGGACCAACTCACCGTGGCGGGCGGCCGCCATCACCAGCTCACCGCCCACGACCAGGCTCTCCTTGTTGGCCAGGGCGAGCCGGTTCCCCGCCTCCAGTGCGGCGATGGACGCTTCGAGACCCGCCGAACCCACCACCCCGTTGACCACCGTCGAACCGGGGTGCTGAGCCATCTCCACCAGCGCGCCGGGACCCGACGCATAGCGGTTGCCGTACTGCAGGCGGAAGCGATCGTGGCCGTCCGGGTCGGGCGCGACGGCCACCACGGTGGCCTGCGTGTAGCGGTCGGCCAACCGGGCGAGCTCGTCCCCGGCTCGCCGCGCCGCCAGTCCCGACACCCGAATGCCTAGGCGGTCCGCAACTTCGAGCGTCTGGCGACCGATGGACCCCGTCGCCCCCAGGACGACAACGGGTTTCACAGGTATCCGAACCAGAGGTACACCAGATAGGCGGTAGGAATCGCGAACATGAAGGCGTCCAGCCGATCCAGCACCCCACCGTGGCCGGGCAGGCTGCTCCCCATGTCCTTTATGCCGATGGACCGCTTCACCGCCGACTCGGCCAGGTCGCCGATGGGTCCGAACACGCTGATGGCTACCGCCAACGCGACGGCTGATTGCAGAGTGAAAGGCTCGAGCAACCCGAACCTCCCGATCACAACGCCGGCCAGCACGGTGATGACACAGGCGCCGAGGAACCCCTCTACGGTCTTGTTGGGCGAGAGGATGGGAGCCATGCGGCGTTTCCCGAGCGTGCGCCCGTAGGAGAAGGCGGCGATGTCGTTGAGAGCAGTCAGCACCACCAGCCCGGTGGTCAAGCCCCAAGCCTGGGAGGACTGGAAGATCGGCACCGCGAAGGAAGCCAGAACCGGCGCCCAGGCCACGCCGAGGACCGTTACGCCGATGTTGGCCAGCGGGTAGTTCCGACCGGCCGCCACGAAGAACAGGCCCGACAGCAGGATCACGGCTGCCAGCACACCACCCACGGCGGCGGGTCCGGTGTTCCAGGCCACGTACATGACCGCTGCGGCCCCGGGTAGGCCGATGAACGCCAGCGGCGTGAAACCGACCCGGCGGACCGCCTGATAGAACTCCGCCACCGCCACCAGGATCAGGAGGCTGACGAACAGGGTGACCCATAACGATCCCGCGTACAGGGATCCGAAGAAGACCGCGACCGCGGCCAGGCCGGTGGCGATCCGGAGCGCCAGTTCGGAGCGGCGGGCCCGGTCGATCTGCTCGATCTGCTCCGGGTCTTCCTCCTCGACGCCCGTCACGTCCTCGAAACCGACCACGCTGGTGCCGACCCCCGGGATCGAGGCCGCCACCGCCGACTGCTCGACCTCCTCCTCGCCTGCCTTGGCTACCGATTCGGCCAAGCCCTGGTATTCCCTGGTGGTGGACCGGATGTAGTCGCGGTCGGTGAACTCGCCGGAGTCCCGAGGAGAACCCTCGGAGTCGGCAGGCTGTTCCCCAGCCTCGTCATCACCTAACTCGGGGGGCCGATCGGCGCCGTCACCAACCATACGTAACCGTTCCCTCGTGGAAAGTTCGCCCAGAATACCCCCAAGAAGGCCGTTCCCGTCGCTATTCCGTACAAGAGCGCTCTCGAGCCGGGTTGCAAGAGGGTGGCCGGTGGATGGATACCCGCTATCCGGTTAGTTTCTAGATCTTGAGAAGCTCACGCTCCTTGTTGGCGAGCAGCTCGTCGGTCATGGCGATGTGGCGGTCGGTCTGCTGCTGGAGCTTCTTCTCGGATCTCCAGATCTCGTCCTCGGACTCACCGAGCTCGCCCAAGTCGCTACGGGTCGACCTCCGTATGTGGCGGATTGCGACGCGGCCCTCCTCCGCCATGCTGCGCGCCATCTTGACGAGCTGGCGCCGGCGTTCTTCGGTGAGCGGTGGGAAGACCAGGCGGATCACCTTCCCGTCGCTGGCCGGGTTCAGATCGAGGCCCGACAGGCGGATGGCCCGTTCGATGGCGACCAGGTCGTTCGAGTCGTGAGGGATAACCACGAGCAGGTTCTCGTGGGTGGCGGTCCTGGCGAGCTCCAGGAGGGCCACCTTCTCCCCGTAGTAGTCGACCATGACCCTGGAGAGCACCGCCCCGCTGGCCCGATCGGTGCGGAGCGTTGCGAACTCGCTCTGCGTGTGCTTCACGGCGGAGGCCATTCGCTCGGCTGCGTCCTCAAGCAGTTCATCCAGCATCCGTCAACCTCCTCTCCGGGTATGTCTCAGCAGACCCGGGTGCCGATCGACTCGCCCTCCACGGCCCGCCGGATGTTACCGGGCTCCAGCAACCTGAACACCACGATCGGCAGCTTGTGGTCCATGCACATCGTGACCGCAGTGGTATCCATCACCTTGAGTTCGGCGTTGATGAAGTCCATGTAGCCGATCTGGTCCAGCAGCCGGGCATCCGCATCGAGCTCCGGATCAGCGGAGTAGATCCCTTCCACCTTGCTGGCTTTCAGCATCACCTCGGCACCGATCTCGACGGCTCGGAGAGCAGCGGCTGTGTCGGTGGTGAAGAACGGATTCCCGCTGCCGGCGGCGAATATCACTGAGCGGCCCTTCTCCAGGTGGCGGATGGCTCGCAGGCGGATGTAGGGCTCGGCCAGTTGCTGCATCGTGATCGCCGACTGCACCCGGCACTCCACGCCCCGAGCCTCGATGGCATCGCGGAGGGCCAGGGCGTTGATGACAGTGGCGAGCATGCCCATGTAATCGGCGTTGGCCGGGTCCATTCCGGTGGCCGCTGCGGATACACCCCGGAAGATGTTGCCGCCGCCCACCACGATCCCGATCTGGTGCCCGGCCTTCTGCGATTCGGCGATCTCTCCGGCCGCGCGCTGCGCCGTCTCGGGAGAAATCCCGTAGCCGATTGAGGGATCGGCGAAGGCCTCCCCGGACAGCTTCAGCAGGACCCGGCGGGCTCCAGCCATCTACGAGGGTTCCGGGGAACCCGGAGCTGGGGGGTTCACATGGGCATCGAATCTCACACGATGTAGTTTGCCACAGGCGAGCCCTGCCCGGATCGACGGATTATCCGACCGGCTTTGGAAGGTGTTCGAAGCGTTCCGGTGACCCGACGGACGATGCGGCAACCCGGTCAAGGGACATCAGCCGGCAACGCCGTACTGAGGCGCTAGCCGAGGCCCCGCTCGGTCGCGACCTCGGCCACGGCATCGGCCAGGCCGCTCAGCATGTAGTCGATTTCCGACTCCGTGATCACGAATGGCGGGGAGATCTGCAGGACGCCGTAGGCCCCCCGCAGGCCGATCGTGATGATTCCCCTCTCGAGAGCGGCGCGGACCACGGCGTCGAGCAAGCCCGGATCCTCCTCCAGGGCGTCTTCCGAGAGCACCACCGCGGCCAGCAGACCGGCTGCGCGGGCCGAGTCGACCACAGGGTGGGTCTCCAGGCCCCGCACCCCGGACGCGAGGATGGGGTCCAGTTCGGCTACCCGCGCCACCAGGCACTCACGCTCGAGGATGTCCAGGTTGGTCAGGGCGGCCGCGCAGGATGCCGCGTGGCCCGAGTAGGTGTAGCCGTGGCGGAACATGGCTTGACCGCTCCAGAAGGGCTCCCGTATCCGGGGAGAGATCAAGATGCCGCCCAGAGGCGCGTAGCCGGAGGTGACACCTTTCGCGAACGCGATCACATCAGGGGTGAATCCGTAATGCTGGGCGCCGAAGTCCCTACCCATCCGGCCGAATCCGGTGATCACCTCGTCGGCCACCAGCAGCACGTCGTGGGCGCGGCACAGCCGCTCGATCTCCGGCCAGTAGCCGTCGACCGGCGGAACGACTCCCCCCGACCCGATCACCGGCTCACCCACGAAGGCGGCGATCCGCCCGCTCTCGCGTTCGAAGAGGTCGGCGACCGCCGACGTGTCATGGGTAGGGACGTGGATGACGTGGGGCACCAGCGGCCCCCCGTAGCCCTCGCTGTTGGAAGGGAGCCCGCCGAGCTCGGTACCCCAGGCGTTCATCCCGTGGTAGCTCAGTTCTCGGGCCACGATGATCCGTTTCTCGGGCCGGCCGACTGCGTTCCAGTAGCGGCGGATCAGCTTGGCCGCGGTCTCGATGGCGTCGCTGCCGCCAGTGGTCATGAATACCACGGCATCGTCCATGGGCGCCATCGCCGCCAGCCGGTCGGCTAGTTCCCGGGTTGGCGGAGTGGTGGTGAATCCGAACGTCGAGTAAGCGGCCAGGTCTGCCATCTGGCCTGCTACGGCCTCCGCTATCTCCCGTCGACCGTGTCCGACGTTGCAGTACCACAACGAAGCCGTGGCATCCAGGTACCGGTTGCCGTTCGTGTCGCGGATCCACACCCCTTCTCCCCGGTTCATCACGATCTCGTTGCCGGGAACGAGGCTCATGTCGGCATATCCGTGCCAGAAACTGGTCATGTCACCCTTTCCGGGATGGTCGTCATTACCGCAAGGCCCCGCTACAGCCTATCGGCGCACCCTCTCGGACGATGCGGAACGGCCCGTAGACTGGGCGTCGATGGGGCAGGTGATGACCGTGAGGGGTCCGATCGAGGGCTCGGAACTGGGCGTCACGCTGCCCCACGAGCACGTGCTCCTCTCCATGGCCTACGCATTCCCCGCCACGGGCCCGGAGGCGACCCGCCCGATCACGATGGACCAGCTCGGAGTGCTGCGCAACGACATGACGAGCAATGTCAACACGATCACCCTTGACGAGTCCTCCGATCCGGTGGGCGAACTGGCGAAGGCCCGACAGGCGGGAGTGGACACCGTCGTGGAGTTGACACCACCCGAGCTAGGCCGGGACCCGGCCGGGTTGGCCCGGATCTCCGAAGCGGCCGGGATCAACATCGTCTGCGGCACCGGCCATTACGTGCGCCTCCAGCAGCGGCCCGCAACGCGCCGCCTGATCGACGGATCGCCGCCGGAGGCCATCGCCGAGCCGATGATCCGCGATCTGACGGAGGGCATCGGCCAGACCGGAGTCCGGGCCGGTGTGATCGGCGAGATCGGCCTGTTCTCTCCGGTCCATCCCGGCGAATTCAAGACACTGGAAGCGGCCGTCATCGCCCATCGGACTACCGGCGCGCCGCTGTTCGTGCACCTCACGGAGGTCCCGATCGCCGAGCAGGCTCTCGAAGTGCTCGGCCGGACCGAGCCCGACTGGGAGCGGGTGGTTTTCTGCCACATGGACTTCGACATCCGGGATCTGACCTGGCACCGGCGAGTCCTGGCGCGCGGCGTCAACGTGGAGTTCGACTTCTTCGGGAGCACGTGGTGGCCGCACGGGTGGTACCTGCACTTCCCGACCGACCCGCAAAGGCTGGCCGCTCTCAGCCGGCTGGCGGACGAGGGCTACGCCGGGCAACTGCTGGTAAGCCACGACGTTTGCACCCGACTGCAGCTGACCGCCTACGGGGGATTCGGCTACGGCTACCTGCGCTCGGTGGTTCCCGGGATGATGGAAGAGTTGGGCCTGGACACTGCGCTCCTGGACCGGTTCATGATCGAGAACACCAGGCGGGTACTCACCGGCTGAGCCGCACCCGGCTAAATCCTAGGTGTCCTGCTCACCCACTGCCAGGCGGGCGAACCGCCGGACGCCGATGTTCTCACCCATGGAGGCGGCCAGTTCGGTCACCATGTCCCCGACCTTGCCTTCGTACTGATCGGTCCTGATGTACTCCTGCTCGTAGAGCACGTTGTCCTTGTAGAAGGAATTGATCCGCCCCTCCACGATTCGCTCCACGATCCGCTCCGGCTTGCCCGAGGCCAACGCCTCCCTGGCGATCAGTTCCTTCTCCCTGTCGACCAACTCTCCGGGTACGTCCTCGGTCCGCACCCACTTGGGCTGGGCGGCGGCGATATGCATGGCCACGTCGTGGGCCATCTTCTGGAACCGGTCGCTCTTGGCGACGAAGTCGGTCTCCGACGCCAACTCCACGATCACCCCGACGGTGGGGTAACCGGAGGGCTGGTGCACGTAGAAGCCGACGGTGCCCTCGTTGGCGTCCCTTCCGGCCCGCTTCTTGGCGTCGGCCAGGCCTTTCTCCCGGAGTAGGTCCTTGGCCCTGTCCATGTCCCCGTCGCACTCCACCAGGGCCTTCTTGGCGTCCATCATGCCGACCCCGGTGGCCTTGCGCAGAGCCTGTACGTCCTTGGCTGTGAACTGTGGCATCTTTATTCGTCCTTCGATTCAGGTTCCTGTTGGTGGTTGGTGGCTTGGTGTCTGTTCGGTCCGCAGTGACGGCGCTAGCTGTCGGCGCCGTCCTCCTCGGACTTGCCCTCGGCAGCCGCCAGAGCCTGCTCCTTCCCGGCCGCGCATGCGTCGGCGATCGCCGAAGCGATGAGGGAGGCCGACCGTATGGCGTCGTCATTCCCGGGAATGACGAAGTCGATGTCGTCGGGGTTGCAGTTGGAGTCGACCAGCGCTATGACGGGAATGTTCAACCTCACCGCTTCCCGCACCGCGATGTGTTCGGTGTTCAGATCGACCACGAAGACGGCCGACGGCGTTCCGCTCATGTCCGCCACCCCTCCCAGGGTCCGCTGGAGATGGGCGTACTCGCGGCGCAGGCGGAGGCGTTCTTTCTTAGGCAGCTGATCCATGTCGCCCGACGTCTCCATGGCCGCCAGTTCCTTCATGTAGAAGATGCGCTGGTTGATGGTCTTGAAGTTGGTGAGCATGCCACCCAGCCAGCGAAAGCTCACGTACGGCATGTCGACCCGTTGGGCGGCTTCCTCGATGGCGGAACGGGCCTGCTTCTTGGTTCCCACGAACAGGACCTCGCCGCGTTCGGCTACCAGATCCCGGACGAAGTCATGGGCCCTCTGGACCTCCTCCAGCGTCCGGCGCAGGTCGATGATGTGGATCCCGTTGCGCTCTCCGAAGATGTACGGGGCCATCTTGGGGTTCCAGCGCCGGGTCTGGTGGCCGAAGTGGACCCCGGCTTCGAGTAGCTGCTTCATCGTGACGGCAGACAACAGTTCCTCCTGTTTCGGTTGTTCCTCCGCCCACCCTTTTCGGAAGCGTGACGCCGGTGTGCGGAGCGCCCTTCCGAACCTCCCCGAGCCGGTGGCTCGACCGCGGGAGGCTGCAGTGAACGTGCGTAATCGGGGAGATTCTAGAGGGCGTGCGCTCGTTCGTGGCCACTCCGCTCGAGGCCCTGTGTCCAGGACGGCGCGGAGCCTATGCGCGGGGGTGGCTACGTTCGTATGTGGCCCTCATGTGATGACGGGTGACCGAGGTGTAGACCTGGGTGGTTCCCAGCTCGACATGGCCCAGGAGTTGCTGGACGGAGGTCAGATCGGCGCCCCGCTCCAGCAGGTGGGTGGCGAAGGAGTGGCGTAGGGCGTGGGGAAAGGTGCCCGCGCGGTTCCGCACCGTCCGGCGAAGTGTCCGAGGGCTCATGGGCGCTCCCCTAGCCCCAACCCACAGGGCATCGGTGGGACGATCGCCCACAAGTCGGGGCCGGCCCGCCCGTACGTAGCGGTCGATGGCGATCCGGGCCTGCGCACCCAGCGGGATCACCCGATGGCGGCCGCCCTTCCCCTCCACCACCAACCGATCCAGCCCGACCGTCCCGTCCATGGTCAGTGAGGCCAACTCGGACACCCGCAGGCCCGTGGCGTAAAGGGTCTCAAGAACGGCCCGGTCTCGCAGAGACTTCGGATCGTCCCCGTCGATCTCCTCGAGGAGCGAGGTGGCGGCCCGCTGGGTGAGGGCCTTGGGAAGGGTCCGGCGGGACTTGGGACGGGCGATACCGTCGGCCGGGTTGGCACGGAGGACGCCTCGCCGGACCGCATCCGAGAGGAACGCCCGGATGGCGGAGATCTTGCGGGCAACCGAGCGCCGGGCGTAACCCTCGCGGTCGAGGTGGGCGAGGAACATACGGATGGAGGTGCGGTCGATACCGGCCGCAGAGTCGATTCCCAGGCTCTCCGCATGACGGAAGAACTGGGTGAGATCACCCCGGTAGGCGGCCACCGTATGTTCCGACAACCCCCGCTGACTCTCGAGACGGGAGAGGTACGCGGCCAGATCGACATCCCACCATGGGGCCGGATCGGGTTCGTGGCCCGGGAAGTCCTTCGGGGTCGCCGACATGGTGCTCATCTTGGTCGATTACGGGCGTGACGCGGCGCATTGTGCCCGGTCAGGACGCTACTTTGCCCAGGGGGATAGCGCGCCCGTCCGCCATCCTGTAGGCCCGGATGACCCAGTCGGCGGTCCGGTTGCGTCCGATGACGAACGATATCCAGTCCGGATCGATCCCTGCGGCCAGGTCCGTGACGGATGGCCGGGCGGGACCTCGCGGGTGGGAGTGGTAGACCGCGCCGATCCGCCACCCGGACTCGTCCGCCTCCCTCAGCACCCCGAAGTGCTCGACTGGGTCCAGCTCGAAGCGATCGGGATCGGGATGCACGTTGGTGGTGCGATAGAGCATGACCGGACGCCCGGCGCCGTCATACACGACCAGACCGCAGGCCTCCCGGGGACTGGCTTCGGCGGCGTGGGCGATCATCGCCCTGGCCATCGCCGGCCGGAGTCGAGCATCGGCCGCGATCACGGGGCGAGCCGCACCTTTCGCCACCCGTCGCCGTCCGCGACGTAGGCGACCCGATCATGTAGGCGGTGGCGCCGGCCCTGCCAGAACTCGAACCGTTCGGGATGCACCCTCCAGCCTCCCCAATCGGCAGGTCTGGGCACGTCGCCGTCCTCGAACTCCGCTTCCTTGTCCGCCACCAGGCGTTCGAGCGAGGCCCGATCGGGTATCTCCCGGCTCTGCGGGGAAACAGCGGCCGCGATCCGAGCCCCCACGGGACGCGACGCGAAGTACTCATCGGACTCGGCGTCGCTGACCGCCTCGACCGGACCCTCGATCCTGACCTGACGGTGCAGTTCCAGCCAGAGAAAGCAGAGGGCCGCCCGCGGGTTGGCCGTCAACTCCTCCGACTTGCGGCTCCCGAAGTGGGTATAGAACACGAACCCGGACGGGCCATACCCCTTGAGCAGCACCACCCGGGCCGAGGGCGATCCCCGGTCGTCCGCCGTGGCGAGCGTCATCGCATTGGCCTGCAGCACTCCCGCGGCCATGGCTTCGTCGAGCCAGCGGCCGAACTGGCGAACCGGGTCCGGATGAGCCTCCCCCACCGAGAGCCCCTCCGTCTCGTAATCTTCCCGGAGACGGGCCATCCGCCGATCAACCATCAACCGCCTCCCCTATACCTGCCTAGCGTACCCGCGGCGACACTCGTGGTCTCCAACCGCCACCCCTGGGATCCCCAAACTTCGCCGTACCTGTAGGCAACGCTGGAACGGGAGTCTGGGAGCATGTGAGAGTCCTAGTTGAGCAGGCGTTCCCTCCTGGTTCGGAGACATCTCGGTGGACACTTGATCCACTCGGCGTATGAAGAGGGTGGCCGCACCATGCGAAATAGGCCGCCCCCTTCATGAAGCCGAGAGGGCGGGCAACAAACCACCTATTTCATACCGCAGAAAATGCGCTGGTCATGCCACAGGTTGTACCAGGATGGATGGTTTATAATTAATGTAGTGATATATCGTTGCTTAAGACGTAACTTTTCAGCTGGCTACGCCTACGGGAGACCGCGGTGGAGGTGCGGGGAATCGAACCCCGGTCCGTCGGTACTTCGGTGGCGGCGTCTCCGAGCGCAGCCGATGGCGAGCCTTCAGGCGATCGGACTCCATCGGCGAGTGACCGTTCGCCCTACACCCGGATTGATCTCGACTCCCCGGTCCGAGCATCCCGGAGAGCCCATCCTGCTAAACGACGCCCACTCCGAAGGGGGCAGGAACCCCTCCGGGGGACGGGCTACCTTTCTCTAGGCAGCCAGTGCAAGGTTTGGCTTGGCACTTATGGTTGTTACCGGCTATTTAGCGAGGACTCCGGTGACCTCGGCTCGCTTCCGACACCTCTACTACCGACGTCGAAACCTGTTCACCCCCATTGAAGATTGTCCGACCAGTCTACACCCAGCCCGTGACAAGCGGCCGCGGCGGTGACGCTCGCTCCAATCACTCACCCCGATCGGCGGCGGTCTGACATGGCCCGGCGGGCCTCGCGCTCCATCTCGCGGGCCTTCAACTTCTCCCGCTTGTCGTAGCGGCGGGACCCCCGGCCGATCCCGATCAGCACCTTGACCCGCCCGTTCTTCCAGTACATCCTGATCGGCACGATCGCGAGACCTCGCTCCTTGACGCGCTGGTTGATCCGCTCGATCTCCCGTCCGTGGAGGAGCAGCTTGCGCTCCCGCTTGGCTTCGTGACCACCGTGGCGGGCCATCTCGTACGGAGCAATGTGCATCCCCACCAGCCACACCTCCCCGCGGCGTACCAGGCCGTAGGCCTCTCGCAGCTGGACCTGGCCCGCTCGCAGGCTCTTGACCTCGGAGCCGGTCAGCACGATGCCGGCCTCGTACTCCTCATCGAACACGTAGTCGAACCGCGCCCGCCGGTTGGAGGCGACAACCGAACTCGGGTTCTTCGTCTTCCTGCTCACGATCTCACCTGTCACACACCGTTAGCGCGGGAGGTAGAGCATCGGATCGACCGGGCTGCCGACCTCCCGCACCTCGAAGTGCAGATGGGGGCCGGTGCAGAATCCGGTGCATCCGATGTACGCCACGACGTCGCCGGCCAGCACCTCCTCGCCCTCGCTCACCGCGATCCGGGACGCGTGGGCATAGAGGGTTGACAGGCCGCCGCCGTGGTCCACCACCACGGTCCGCCCGTAGCCTCCCCAAGTCCCCGACAAGATCACCGTGCCGTTGGCGGCGGAGTGGATGGGCTCCCCGGTACTGCCCCGCAGGTCGATCCCGGTGTGCAGGCGACGATCCCCGAATATGGGATGGATGCGCCACCCGAAGGGTGAGGTGAGGGCGCCGCCAACCGGCCAGGCCAGCACGCCCGGCGCCCGTCCCTCCCGGACCTGGCGCCGGAGGATCTCGAGCTCGATACGGTTGGACTCGGCCTCAAGGGCCGCCACGTGGTCCTCGTGGTCCTCGATCTCCCCGATCACCTCGGCCAGCAACGCCTCCTGCTTTTCCAACTCCTCACCGACCTGCTCCCGCGCCGACGCCACCTCAGATCGATACTGTTCGGCCAGAGCTTGCTCCGCCTCGAGCCGGGTGAGCAGTTCCGCTTCACGCTCCTGTTCCCGGACCAGTTCCTCCTGGCGTGTCACCTCCTGGCGCTCCAGGATCTCGAGCGAATGCAGCAGCAACTCCGTGTCCTCCAGCAGGCGGCGCGAATACTCCAGCCTGATCGAGTTGGACTCCGGATCCCACGCACCGGCGAACAGGGAGTTGATTCCGGTCGCGCTGCTCATGTACATCTCGACGGTTCGCTCCCGGAGCGACTCCCCGGTGACCCGTTGATCCAGCCTGGTCTTGGCCAGTTCGGCGTCCATCAGCCTGACCCGGCGGCTCAGGCCCGTGAATGCGTCCCGGCTCACCGCTAATGCTGCGTCCGCCGAGGTCAGCAGGTCCTCCGCCGCCCAGAGTTGGACCCTGAGCTCCTCCATGCGGGCTGCCGTCTCCTCGATCAGCTCCACGTAGCCCGTGCGCTCCGCCTCGGCGCTGTCGATCAAGCGCTCCAGCTCGGCCATCTGCTGCTCGACCTCGGCGAGACGCTGCTCCTCGTTCTGGGCCTCTACCAAAACCGGCGCAGCCGAGGTAACTCCCAGCAAGGCCACCACCAATCCCCCGACCAGCCTGCGCCGGCGCATGGTCACACCCTCAGGAAGCGTCTCAGCCCGAGGCTGCTCCCGATGAAACCCGCCAAGCCCCCGAAGGCGAGGATCAGGATGGCCCGGCTCAGCAGGAAGCCCGAGTCAACCTGGAAGCGGATCAGAATGTCGGTCGGGATTCGCTCCAGCAGGTTGTGACTAGCGAACACCGCCGCCGCCGCCAGACCGCCCCCCAGTAAGCCGACCGTGGCGCCTTCGATGATGAACGGAACGCGGATGAACCAGTTTCCGGCGCCCACCAGCTTCATGATGGCGATCTCCTCCCGCCGGGCGTAGATGGCCATGCGGATGGTGTTGGCTATCAAGACCACAGCCGATGCACCCATGAGCACCACCAGGCCGATACCGATGGAGTTGAGGACCCCGGTGAGGCTGAGCAGCCGCTCGATCCCCTCGCTGAACACCGAAAGGCGTCGGAGGAGCGGGTGACCCACGAGCCGGAACTGGACCTCCTGGTAGGTCGATATGTCATCGAGTTCCACCCGGATCGAGGCAGGAAGATCGGCCGCCGTCACGGTCGCGGCCAGCGCCGGCTGGTCACTGTAGATCTCCAGGAACTCCTGGTAGGCGCCTGCCTTATCCATGTACCAGGCGTTCTTCACCTCCGGATAGTCGTTGATCTGCGCCAGGAGTTCGCTATGCGCCACCGGACCGCCCTCGTCCTTGAGGAAGATGATCAGGTGGTCACCCTGTTGCCATTGCAGGGTGTTGACGCGCACCAGCTCGTTGAACACCAGCGCGCCGAACGCTAGGGCCAGCGATACGAACACGGCCAGGACAGCGCCGGTAGCCACCAGGGCGTTGCGACGCAGATTGACGAAGGCCTCGCCGATCAGGAAGAGAAGAGTGCTCACGTTTCTTCGGAGGACTCGTAGCCCGACTCGCCCTGATCCCGGACCACCCGTCCCCGGTCGAGCTGGACCACCCGGCGGCGCATCGCATCCACGATGGCGAAGTCGTGGGTGGCCATCATCACCGTCGTCCCGGTGCGGTTGATCCGGTCGAGCAGCCTCATGATGCCCACCGACGTGGCCGGGTCGAGGTTGCCGGTCGGCTCATCGGCCAGCAGGATCGGCGGCCGGTTGACGAACGCACGGGCGATGGACACTCGCTGCTGCTCACCGCCGGACAGCTGCCGCGGATAGCGGTCCGTCTTGGCCGACAGGCCTACGAGTTCCAGCACCGTACTCACCTGCCGGCGCACGATGGAGCGAGGACAGCCGGTCACCTTGAGGGCGAAGGCCACATTCTCGGCCACCGTCTTGTTGGGCAGCAGCTTGAAGTCCTGGAAGATCGTTCCGACGGTGCGGCGGAGGTATGGAACCCGCCAGGTGGGGAGCTTGGTGATGTCCTTGCCTGCCACCCAGATCTTGCCCTGGGTCACCTTCTCCTCACGCAGGCACATCCGGATCAGAGTGGACTTGCCCGAGCCGGACGGACCCACCAGAAAGACGAACTCCCCCTTGCGCACGTCCATGCTGACTTCCCGGACTGCCACCACACCGCCGTCGTAGACCTTGGCAACATTGTGTAGTCGGATCATGAACGTCCCTGTCCCACCGAGTCCGGAAGCGTCCGGGATGCTGAGATTACCAACGGGCCCCCACTACTCAAAGGGTTTGGGAGCGTGCGCGGACCCCGGCGTCCGTCCTATCCTGCCGCTCCCGGTTGGCTCGACGCCAGTGCAGGTAGGCCTCGGTGAGCCTCTCCAGACTGCCGTCCAGCACGCCCTGGACATTGCCGATCTCCAAGCCGGTACGGAGGTCCTTCACCTGCTGGTAGGGCTGGAGAACGTAGGAACGAATCTGGCGTCCCCACGCGGCTTCGGTCTGCTCGCCGCGGATCTGGTCCAGCTCCTGTTGCTGGCGGACGCGGGCCAGTTCGGCCAGCTTCGCCCTAAGGAGGGCCATTGCCCTCGCCCGGTTCTGGAGCTGGGAACGTTCAGCCTGGCAGGCCACGACGATCCCTGTCGGCAGATGGGTGAGCCGGACCGCCGAGTCGGTGGTGTTCACGTGCTGGCCACCGGCGCCCTGGGAACGGTAGGTGTCGATCCGGAGGTCATCCGGACTGATCTCGACCGCAGCATCCTCCACCAGCGGCACCACGTCCACCCCGGCGAAGGAGGTGTGGCGGCGGGCGTTGGAGTCGAAGGGGGAAATGCGGACCAGGCGGTGGACGCCTCGCTCGGCTTCCAGAACCGCATAGGCATGCTCTCCCTCCACGGTCAGCGTGGCCGACTTGATGCCGGCCTCCTCGCCTGACTGGAGGTCGTCGATCTCGTGTTCGAAGCCCAGCTCGGTTAGGTACCGGATGTACATGCGCACCATCATCTCCGCCCAGTCCTGGGCGTCCACGCCCCCCGCGCCGGCGTGCACGCTGAGGATGGCGGCATGATCGTCATACTCGCCGAAGTAGAGAGACTCCTCCTCTAGGACCGCGATCCGTCGCTCGGTCACATCGAGGTCGCGGGCCACCTCCTCGAGGGTGCCCACGTCGCCTTCCTCCCTGGCCAGGTCGACCAGGATTCCCGCGTCCTCCAGGTCGTTTTCCATGGACTCGACCCGGTTCACCAGGCGTTCGATCCGTCCCAACCGGCGGGTCAGGCGGGTGGCTCGATCAGGGTCGTCCCAGAGGTCGGGAAGAGCGACCTTGGCCCTCAGCCCGACCAGTTCGTCGAGCTTGGAATCGACATCAAAGGAACCTCCTGGCGTCCGAGAGGCGGGCGCGCAGGTCTTCGATGAGAGGACGGGGGTCGATGCGGTCCATGACGGGCGGGAGGTTAGCGGGCCGAGGGCCGGAACCTGTCGCGCCGCCGATCCGGGCCGGTGGAGGCGTGACGTACGGCCGGACTAGGAAACGCTCCCGGATAGAATCCCGGTATGGCCCGACTCCTTGCCGCGATCACCAGGAAGTTCCGAGCCGCCATCGCCGAGTGGTCGGCCCGGCGCGAGGGAGCCCGCCATCTCCCCCGCGACATCTTCACGGCTGCGCGCCACATCGTGGGTCCCACCGGGTACGCCTGGTCCGGCACCTGGCAACGACTCGACGAGGACGGCGCCAACTACCTGCGGTCCTTCGATCCGAAGATCCCCGCGAGCGTGTTCCTATCCCCCAGCGACCTGACCAGGTCCGTCCACCCGGTACCCCTGGCAGAACGTTGCATCGAGGACTGGTCGGTACCCGTACCACCGGACAACCCCGAAGTGTCTTCCCCGGAGCGACCCGGCTGAGCACGGCCCCGTTCGTCATAGCCGGGCACGGGTGGTCATCAGGCAGGGTGTGAGGGGCGCCGCCGTCCTCTGTCAGATCCCGGGCGGACGGGTTCAGGCGCGGGCGGCCGCCATGCAGTCGGGTGTCTTGGAGCACCGTTTGGCCTTGAGGCCCGACCCGCACGGGCACGGGGCGTTACGTCCCACTTTGGCCGACTTGGCCTGGCGGGGTCGCCGCGGTCCCGAACCCGCGGTGACGGTAGCGCGGGGTCGTGCCCGGCGCCGAGCCTCCGCCACCTCGACCCGGTACAGGTACCGGGCGGTGTCACGCTTCACGGAGTCCACCAGGTAGCTGAACATCTCGTAGCCTTCCCGGCGGTACTCGGTCAGGGGATCCCGCTGGCCCATCGCCCTCAGGCCGATCCCGGCCCGCAGGTAGTCCATCTCCGACAGGTGATCCCGCCACTTGTTGTCGATGATCGAGAGGGCAAGACCCTGCTCGATGCGGCGCATCACCTCGGGAGTCAGTTCGCTCTCCCGCTCCTCGAACCGGCGAACCGCGTCATCCGCAACCGCCTCGACCACCTCGTCGACCGACCTGGCCGGCATCAGGTCTCCGGGTGAGAGCTCGGACGAGTACAGGACCTGGAGCTCCCTGAGCAATCCGTCCCAGTCCCACTCTGACGGCGTTACTTCCTCCGGCAGACCGGCCCGCACGGTGGCCTCGATCGACTCCTCCACCCATCCCACCACCAGGTCCCGGCTCTGCCGGGTGCGAAGGATGCCGTCCCGCCACTCGTAGATCACCTCACGCTGGCGGTTCATGACCTCGTCGTACTTGAGGACGTTCTTCCGGATCTCGAAGTTCTGCGACTCGACCTGTGACTGGGCGCGCTCCACGGCCCTGGTGACCATCTTCGCCTCGATCGGGACCTCGTCGGGCATCCTGAGGCGTTCCATGATGGTGCTGACCCGCTCGCTGGCGAACCTCCTCATCAGGTCATCACCAAGCGACAGGTAGAAACGGGACTCCCCCGGATCGCCCTGGCGGCCTGACCGTCCCCGGAGCTGGTTGTCGATCCGGCGGCTCTCGTGGCGCTCGGTCCCCAGCACGTAGAGACCCCCGGCCTCCAGCACCAGCCGGCGGTTCTCCTCCGTACCCGCCGTATGAGTGTCGAGAAGCCGGCCGTACTCCTTCTCCCAGGGGGAACTGCCCGGTGACAGGTCCGGTCGCTTCCGCATGGCGGCACGCGCCAGACCCTCCGGGTTGCCACCGAGCTGAATGTCGACACCGCGGCCGGCCATGTTGGTGGCCACCGTGACCGCACCTGGACGGCCCGCCTGGGCGATGATCTCGGCTTCCCGGGCGTGGTGCTTGGCATTCAGGACCTCATGGGATATTCCGCGCCTGGCCAGCAGCCTCGACACCCGTTCGGACTTCTCGATCGAAACCGTGCCCACCAGCACCGGCTGGCCCGCCTCGTGACGCTCCGCGATGTCCTGAGCCAGCGCCTGATACTTGGCGTCCTCGGTCTTGTAGATCACATCGGGCTGGTCAAGCCTCGCCACGTTGACATGCGTGGGGACCTCCATGACCTCCAACCCATAGATCTGCGAGAACTCGGAAGCCTCCGTCATGGCCGTTCCGGTCATCCCGGCCAGCTTGTCGTAGAGGCGGAAGTAGTTCTGGAGGGTGATCGCCGCCAGGGTCTGGTTCTCCTCCTTGATCCGTACTCCCTCTTTGGCCTCGATGGCCTGATGGAGGCCTTCCGAATAGCGGCGGCCTTCGAGAACCCGTCCGGTGAATTCGTCCACGATCATCACCTGGCCCTGCGTGACCAGGTACTCAACATCGCGGTGGTAGAGCGCCTTGGCCCGCAGGGCCTGCTCGAGATGGTGAACGAAGTCGACCGCGGCATGGTCGTACATGTTCTCCACGCCCAGCATGCGCTCGACCTGAGCCACGCCTTCCTCGGTGGTCAGCACCTGCCGCTTGCCGTAGTCGACCTCGTAGTGCGTCCCTTCCCGAAGGCCCCGCACCAGCCGGGCGAACTCCCGGTACCAGCGGGCGTTGTCGCCCACCTGCCCGGAGATGATGAGAGGGGTACGCGCCTCGTCCACCAGGATCGAATCCACCTCGTCGACGATGCTGAAGGGATGGCCACGCTGGACCCGGAGCTGCATCGACATGGCCATGTTGTCGCGCAGGTAGTCGAATCCGAACTCGTTGTTGGTGCCGTAGGTGACATCAGCCTCATAAGCAGGCTTGCGCGAGGCCGGATCGTCGCCTGCCTGGATAAGGCCCACAGAGAGGCCCAGCATCCGGTAGATACCCCCCATCCACTCGGCGTCGCGCGCGGCCAGGTAGTCATTGACGGTCACGACATGCACGCCTGCCCCGCCTAGGGAGTTCAGGTAGACCGGCATAGTGGAGACGAGCGTCTTACCCTCTCCGGTCCGCATCTCAGCGATCATGCCCCGGTGGAGAGCACCGGCGCCTATTACCTGGACGTCGTAGTGCCGCTGGCCGAGCGTCCGCTTGGCGGCCTCCCTGACGGTGGCGAAGGCTTCCACCTCCATATCGTCCAGGGATTCTCCGGAGTCGATACGCCTCCGGAACTCGAGGGTCTTGCCGCCGAGTGCGGAGTCGTCGAGCTCCTCCATTCGCGGCTCCAGATCGTTAACCCGCGTCGCCAGGGCTTCGAGGGTCTTCAGATTCTTGGACTCACCGGCGCGCAGCACCTTGCCGAGCAGCGACATGATTCACCGTTTCTCGTGTATCGGGCGGCAGGGCACGTCAGGACGACCCGCCGGGGGTCATGCTATTCACCCCAGGAGCGTCTGGGAACCCCCACCAGGAGGCATACGGCAAGCTGCCCTCGCGGGCGGGGCGAGCGCCTATTCGGGCTCGATCAGCTCCAGCCATCCACCAGCGGACCGGTGGAGGACATTGAGATCCCCCGTTTCCACATTGGAGAAGAGAACTACGGTGTCTCCATTCTCCTCCATCACAATGGCCGCTTCCTCGGGAGTCATCGGCTTGCCGACCGGCCGTCGCACCCGAGAGATGGACTTGTGCCGGTCATCGGGTCGGTCGGACCGCCGGCGGCGACCGCCCGCGCGAGCGTCGGGCTTCGGACGGTGGCGGCGGCGGTCGCTGAGCTTCTGCGAGAGCCGGCGCAGCCGGCGTTCGAAGTGATCCGATGCGGTGTCCACGGAACGGCGTACGGTGTCACCCTCGCCCGACGCCCGGACCAGGTGGCCGGCCGCTCGGGCGGACAGTTCGGCTCGGAAGCGGTGATCGCTGTCGTGACTCCTGACCCTAGTGAGGTTCACATGGACATCACCGAGGCGATCGAAGAACTTGGCCGTCCGGTTGACGCGCCCGACTACATGGGCACGGGTCTCATCGGTCAACCGGATTCCCCGCCCGTTTATCCGGACCTCCATGAGCCGATTCTAGCCGCCCACCGCCCCCACCCGACCGGGATCGGGTGAGCGTGATCGCCGACGCGACGGCTCCCCGGCAGGCTCCGGCCGCCGAGGTAAGGGTGGCGCCGGTGGTCAGCACGTCGTCCACCAGCACCGCTCCCGTGGGCGGGGGTGATACCGACCGGAACCGTAGGCCTTCGCGCCGCCTGGTGCGGATCTGGCTCCGGTGGAGCAGGGGGGCGCGCAGCACGTCCGCCACCGGCAGGCCGGCTTTCCGGGCCAGGGCCACGGCCAGCGCCCTGCCCGGGTCGGTGCCGAACCTGGCCCGGCGGGGCAGTGACCTG
>VXMM01000008.1 GCA_009841105.1 Acidimicrobiia bacterium
GCGTTCCGCCATCCCCCGACGGGTCCGCTCCCGAATTGATCCCGGTTCCGGTTCCCTCGACGTCGAATAGCTGAGAACCGGCGGTGCTTGTGACTGCCGGGCAGTATGCGAGGGGTGTGTGACAGTTTCAACCCCCTTGTCCGAGAGCCGGAATCCCGTCACCACCACAGTCCGGTAGTGGACGCAGCCAACAGAGGCCCGGGGGACCGGGATCTCGGCGGGCGTCAACGGTACGTGCCTGCCGTCGATTCGCCCGACTCCTTACCGGCGCCCGATCCGGCGAATCGGGGTTAGCCTCATCCCCGGATGGCCGTCGATCTTCACACTCACTCCACCGCCTCCGACGGCAGCGAGAGCCCGGCCGCGGTCGTCGGACTGGCCGTCCAGGCGGGTCTCTCCGCGGTCGCCCTGACCGACCACGACACCCTTGAGGGGATCGATGAGGCCCGCGCCGAGGCGGGCCCGGCCGGGATCGAGCTCATCCCCGGGGTAGAGGTGGAGTGTCAATGGAGCCGTGGCGGACTCCACATCGTGGTGCTGTTTCTGGAGCCGGGCCCGGGCCCGCTCCAGGATCGCGTCGCTGATTTCCGGGCCGGACGGAACCACCGCAACCGAGCGATAGCCAAGCGTCTCGATGAAATCGGTGTCGACATTGACTACGAGGAGGTTGTCGCCCAGGCCGGAGGCGGAAGCGTGGGCAGACCCCACTTCGCGGCGCTCCTGGTCGCCAAGGGATACGTTCCCGACATCCCCACCGCCTTCCGGGAATACCTCGGCTCGGGCGGCGCGGCCCACGCCACGCGTCCGCTGCTATCGCCCGAGGAGACCATCCGGCTGGCGCGCCGCTCCGGCGGGGTGCCCGTGGTGGCGCATCCACACACGTTGGGGTTGAACACGGCCGAAGAGTATGCGGCCGCCTTCCGGCGCCTGGCCGGCTACGGCCTGGTGGGTGTGGAGTGTTATTACGGCGAGTGCCCGGACGGGATTCGCCGGCAGCTCGAGAAGACGGTCCGGTCGTTCGGTCTCCTTCCGTCAGGCGGGTCGGACTTCCACGGGTCCTACAAGCCCGGCCTGCGGGTGGGGGTCGGACGGGGCGATCTGGTGGTCCCCGACCGGATCCTGGAGGATCTGCGGGCCGCCAGGGACGGCTGAAGCCATGCGCCGACCCACCGGCGGGATCGCCCGGGCTGCCTCGGTGGTCGCCATCGGCATCCTGGTGTCCCGCATCCTGGGCTTCGCCCGCAACGTGGTGCTGGCCAACCGGTTGGGTGACAGCCCGGCCGCCGATGCCTACGAAGCGGCGTTCATCATCCCCGATTTCCTCAATTACCTGCTGGCCGGCGGGTTCCTGGCGATCACGTTCATTCCCATTCTCAGCAAGTATCGGGCCAGAGGTGACGGCGCAGGCGCTCGGGCTGCCTTCAACATGGTGCTGGGGCCGGTGGCGGTGCTCATCATCGCCCTAACCGTCGCCGCGGCGCTGGCCGCCGACCTGGTGGTCGGGTGGTTGTTCGGATCGAGTGGCCGCCTCGACGCCGCGCAACTGGACGAGGTGGCACGCCTCACCAGGCTGGTTCTGCCGGCGCAGATCTTCTTCGTGGTGGGCGGGCTGTTCACCGCGGTCCAGTACGCCCACGGGAGGTTCCTGATCCCCACCCTGGCCCCGATCATCTACAACCTCGGGATCATCGTGGGTGGCGTGGCCTGGACATCGTCCGGCGAGGCTTCAGCCACAGGCTTCATCGTCGGCGCGGTGGCGGGTGCTTCGATCGGCAACTTCGCCTTCCAGTGGTGGGGCGCCACCCGGGTGGGCTTTCGCGTGCGCATGAAGGTTCCCGACTTCCGGCATCCCGCCCTGCGGGAATACATGTTGCTGGCACTCCCCCTGATGTTGGGCCAGTCGATCGTGGTGCTCGACGAGTCCCTCGGAAAGATCGTGGCGGCGTCGGCCTCGGACGGATCGATCTTCGGCCTGAACCTGGCCCGGCGGGTCAACATGCTGCCGGTGGGCGTCATCGCTCAGGCCGCCGGCGTGGCCGCCTTCCCGTTCCTCGCCCGCCTGGTGGCGGAGGGCCGCGGCGCCGAGATGCGGGAGTCGATGGGCCGCACCATCCGTTCTGTGTTGTTCGCATCGGGCGGAGCGGTGGCGGCCGTGGTGGCGGTCAGCCTGCCCGCCGTCCGGGTCGCCTTCCAGCACGGAGCGTTCAGCGAAAACGGCACGGTGCTGGTGGCGACGGCCCTGGTCGGGTACTCGCTCGGCATTCCGGCGTGGGGCATCCACCAGCTGTTCGCCCGGAGCTTCTATGCCCACCGCCAGATGTGGGTTCCGGTCATCGCCGGGACCGCCTGGGTGCTGCCCGCCATACCCTTGTACTTCCTCGGGTACCGGATCGGGGGTGTCCCAGGCATCGCAGTGGCCGCGTCGATCGCCATCACCGGCCATGCATTGACCCTCTGGATACTGTGGCGGCGCCTCCACAGCGGCGAAGGGTTGGAGGGGATGGTGCGGACGATCGGACAGGTGACATTGGGCGCTCTGGTCGCCGGAGGGGCCGGCTGGCTGGTCTCCACGGCTATAACCGGAGGGCAGGTGCCCGGCATGTCGACCGGGGTGCTGGCCACGCTGGCCGGAGGAGGAGTGGTGGCCGTGGTCTACCTGGCTACGACGTACGCGATCGGCTCCGCCGAGGCGCGCTCGGTCGTTCGGCGCCGTTGATCCGGGTCCCGTCAGCGGGCCGGGGCCGGTGGTAGCGGTGGTTCCATCCGGCCATGGTCCAGTTGGCGAAGCGCCGCGCCGGGGCGGGCTTGCCGTTGCGGCGTTCCTGTGCCAGGGCGTGCTGGAGCACGGCGGCGATCACCGCCGCCTCGTACGGTCCTGCGGTGGCGCCCTCGATGCGGAACCGCACCCCGGCGTGATCTGACGATCCGTTGCTGGTCATGTAGGGAGTTCGACTAGCTCGATGAGGGTTTGGTTTCCACCTTTCGGATGCACGAAGGCGATTCGGGTGCCCCGGCCCCCGGTTCGGGGGGTCTTGTCCACCAAGCGGGCGCCCTCCGCTTTCAGGTGGGCCAGGGCCGCGTCGATGTCCACCACCGCGAACCCCACGTGATGCAATCCCTCGCCCCGGCGCTCGAGGAAGCGGCCCACCGGAGTGTCGGCGTCCAGGGGCTCGAGTAGCTGGACGAAGGATCCGCCCACCGCCAGCATGGCCTCCTCGACCCCTTGGTCCTCGACCACCTCCCGGTACAGGGGCTCGATCCCGTAACGCCGCCGGTACTCGTCCAGCGCCCGGTCCAGGTCATGAACCGCGATCGCCACATGGTCGAGGTTGAGAAGCTTCACGGCGGAGAGCGTAACCCGATGGCCGGTCCGATCTGCATTCCGTTAGCGTGTCCGGGATAATCGGAGCAGTCGGATAGGTATCCCGCCGACGGGATGGGATCCCGTCGGGGCCGCCAACCCGGGAGGCAGAGAATGCGCATCGGAATCCTGACCGGCGGGGGCGACGTCCCGGGACTCAATCCGGCTATCAAGTCCTTCACCAACCGGATGCACGAAGCGGGCCACTCCGTCCTGGGACTGCGCCGCGGGTGGGGAGCGGTACTCAACATCGATCCTGACGATCCCGAGTCGATCGCGGCCCACACCATGTCCCTCGATCCTCAGGCGGTTCGCACCATCGACCGGACCGGCGGAACCATCCTGCACTCCAGCCGCACCAACCCCGGCCGGGTAGCCGACGAGAACCTGCCTCCGTTCCTGACCCCTTCCGGATCCGGAGCCCCCTACGACCTGACCGGCCACGCGGTGGCGGTGATCGAGCGGCTGGGCCTTGACGCGCTGGTGGCGATCGGCGGTGACGACACCCTCTCCTATGCCCTCCGGATGCACCACGAGGGCGTTCCGGTGGTGGCCATCCCCAAGACGATGGACAACGATGTGCCGGGAACCGACTACTGCATCGGCTTCTCCACCGCCGTCACCCGCTCGGTGAGGTTCATCAATGACCTGCGGAGCGCGGTGGGGAGCCACGAGCGGGTGGCCGTGGTCGAACTGTTCGGCCGCTACTCGGGCGAGACCAGCCTGGTGTCCGGCTATCTGGCCTCCGCCGACCGGACCCTGATCGCCGAGGTGCCATTCGACATCGAGCGGCTGGCCGGAATGGTGGTGGCCGACCGGAAGGCCAACCCGAGCCGCTACGCCGTGGTGGTGATATCCGAAGGCGCCACGATGTCGGGCGGCGAGCGGGTGGAGAGCGGTGCCGCCGACGCCTACGGCCATCGCAAGCTGGGCGGGATCGGCGAGACGACCGGGAACCTCATCAAGCGGATGACCGGTATCGGCATCATGAACCAGCGGGTCGGGTACCTGATGCGAAGCGGTCCTCCGGACGTGCTCGACCTGATGGTGGGCGCCAACTTCGGCACCATGGCGGCGGAGGTGTTGCTGGCCGGTACCAGCGGGGACATGGTGGCGATCCGCCAAGGCGTCTACACCATCACCGGCCTCGAGGTGCTGGCGGAGGGCGCCCGCCGCGTGGACGTGGAGACCTTCTACGACGCCGAGGCCTACCGGCCCCGGGTCCGCGCCCTGGCCGGCAAGCCGATGTTCCTCTGCTAATCCGGCTGGAGACGAGGCAGGCCCATGAAGGCTCAGGTGGTCCACAAGTTCGGTGATTTCCGGAATCTGAGCTACGAGGAGGTTGCCGACCCGGAGCCGGGGCCCGGCGAGGTCCTGCTCGGAGTAGAAGCGGTGGGGCTCAACTTCCCCGACATCCTGATGATCGGCGGGCTGTACCAGGATCGGCCCGAGTTGCCGTTCGTGGCCGGAGCGGAGGCGGCCGGCCGGGTACTGGCCATCGGGGACGGGGTCACGCAGGTGTCGGTGGGCGATCGGGCCTTCGGCTACAGACTTCTTGTCGGGGCCATGGCGGAACAGTTCGTGGTGGCTGCCGACCAGGTGTTTCGCCTGCCTGGGGAGGTGACCATGGAGCAGGGCGCCTGCCTTTCGGTCACGTACGGCACCGGTTACCACGCACTGGTGGATCGGGCCCGTCTCGAGCCCGGTGAGACGGTTCTGATCACCGGCGCCACGGGTGGGGTGGGCTCGGCGGGTATCCAGATCGCCAAGGCGCTGGGCGCCCGGGTCATCGCGGCGGTCGGCACGGACGCCAAGGCGGAGACGGCCCGGTCGTTGGGCGCCGATGAAGTGATCGTCTACACGACCGAGTCCCTCAAGGAGCGCACCAATGAGTTGACCGGCGGTCGGGGCGCCGACGTCATCTACGATCCGGTGGGCGGGGACACCTTCCTGGAGTGCCTGCGCTGCATCAACTGGGAGGGCCGGATCCTGGTGGCGGGCTTCACGTCCGGCCGGATCCCCAAGGCCCCTATGAACCTGCCCCTGCTCAAGGGATGCTCGATCGTAGGGGTGTTCTGGGGCGCCTTCGGCGAGCGGGACCCCCAAGCCAATCGAGCCAACTTCGCCCACCTCCTCGACTGGACCGCCGAGGGGATCATCGGCCCTAGGATCAGCGCCCGTTTCCCGCTGGAGTCGGCGGTGGATGCGCTGGCCACCATCGACAACCGGCAGGCAACCGGCAAGGTGGTGCTGCGCACGGGCTCGTAGGCACCCTCCCGGGCGCAGGCGCGGCTTGCCCACAAAGCCCCGGTTCCATCGGCGCCATCGATGGGCTCCCAGGGCCTCCGGAACCCCAGAGACCGGCAGCGGCGGCGAACCTGAGGTTCAGGGCGTCATATGTGACGCCCTCTGCCTCAAGAACAGCACAGTCCCCGAACCTGAGGCTCAGAACGTCACATATGACGCCCTCTGCCTCAAGAATCGCCAGCCGCCAAAAGTCGCGAAAAACCGGTGCTCCGCACCGGGCCCCGCCCCCACCACCACCCATCCTGTTGGAGCGTGGTCGGCCATGCCCGGCTGGATGCCGGGAGTCGGCTGTTCGCTCCATAAGCCTTCGTGTTCCCTCGGTCCGGCCCTTCCGATCGGTCACACATCATCGGCCGGTGTAGGTGCTTGGCGATATACAACATATGGCAAGTCTGTGACGGATTCAACCCCTTCCTTCCAGAACGCGAAAATCTTCTCCGCACCGGGTCACGTCAAGGCCATGCCCTCCGCGACGAGTTGGATGGCGCCAGTGCCGCGCATCGGGAGTTTGTGGGGAGCGGAGGGACGACCGCGAGTGTGCTGCGCGGTGTGGTCTAGGCGGAGGCCGCCTCCGCCCGGTCCTCCAGCGAGTCCTGGATCAGCGCACTCGTCCGGTAGGTGGCGTGGACGAACTTGCCGTACGGCAGGCTCACGAAGAAGGCCGCCACCAGCGCCAGGTGGACCAGCAGGAGCAACCCCATGGCCGTTGTCGACCGCAGTGCGAGCAGCGCCAGTCCCGACAGGTTGACCAGGACGAGGAGGATGATGAAGTCCAGATCCAGGCGCCGGACCCCGGCTGTCCCGAGTTCCTCCCGGCTCCGGATTCTCAACACCACCAGCCCGATGCATCCGGCGATGGTCGCGATTCCGCCCACCGTCCCGATGATCACGGGTGCGCTCAGTAGCGGATAGGGGGGCATCCTTCCCAGCAGTTCCTGCCAGATGGCGGCGAGGATGGTGGCGACGAAGGTGGCGAGGAACCCGTTGAACACGAGCGAGTGCATCACCAGCCGGCTCTTCTCGGGCGCCTCCTGCGGGTAGGTGCACCCCGGTCCTCCGCCATGCATGTTCCTGAGGCTGAAGGCGGCGTATACGGCTTCCTTTATCGACCCCACGTCCGGCCTGCCGCCGGTGGTGTCCCGCCAGAAGGCCACCACGCCGGCACCGAGGAAGAGCAGGGCTAGGCCCGAGATCACGGATGCCGGGATCGTCATCACCAGGAAAGGGATCACCTCGTAGAAGGCTTCTTCCTCTGCGGGCGGGGCCACGAGTCGGTCCCATCCGAGGATGAGCAGTCCGATCGCGACGGTCACCGCGACCACGAAGAGCGCAAGCCAGGCCCTTCCCCGGGTCGGTCCCAGAAGGATGTCCCCGAGTGCTCTGGGCCGGGCGTAACTCTTGTAGGTCTCCTCCCGGATGCGGCTCATCAGCGGGGGGATGTCCACCGCGAACTCGTGAGGAGTGGCGTAAGGGCAGACGTCGTAGCAGCTGCGGCAGTCGTGGCACAGGTTGGCGAGGTACAGGACGTCTCCCTCGCTGAACACCGGGCGTCGCTCGAGGGCGGGAAAGACTGCGCACAGGCCCTCGCAGTACCGGCAGGCGTTGCAGATGTCGAATTGCCGCTGGGCCTCGTTGAGAAGGCCCCGCTCGAGGATCCGGGGAGGGTCGGCGTCGACGGCGACGCTTGCGGTGGGTGCGCGCATGCTCGTGACGGGCTGGTTCACGGTTCCTACAATACAGCCATGTCCTGTAAACCGGCAGGTCAGCACGGGAAAAGCGGTTACCCGGAGCCGGCAGAGTCGGGGCCCGATGACGGCAGGTGAGGGTTCGCCATGAAGGCAGCGGCAGATGTGATCGTCGTAGGTGGTGGCAACGCGGGGCTTTGCGCCGCCCTGACCGCCCGCCGGTACGTCGACAGGGTCCTCGTCCTGGAGTCGGCGCCCATGGAGATGCGGGGCGGGAACACCCGCCACACCCGCAACATCCGGCACATCCACGCGGGTGGCGACCAGGTCCTGACCGGCGCCTATACCGAGGACGAGCTCTGGGAGGATCTCGTAAAGGTGAGCGACGAGGACATCGACGAGGACATCGCCCGGATGGTGATCCGGGAGTCCGAGTCGGTTCCCGGCTTCATGGAACAGCACGGCGTCCATTGGCAGGCGTCCCTGAAGGGCACGCTCCACCTGTCACGCACCAACCGGTTCTTCCTGGGGGGCGGCAAGGCGATGCTCAACGCCTTGTACGCCTCGGCAGGGAGGCAGAGAGTCGACGTGCGTTACGAGACGCCGGTGACGGACATCCTGGTCGACGGGCGCCGCGCGTCCGGAGTCGTAGCCCTCATCGATGGGAAGCCGACCCACCTACCGGCACGGTCTGTCGTCGTGGCCTCGGGCGGGTTCGAAGCCAACAAGGCTTGGCTCCGCGATCTCTGGGGTGAGCCGGCGGACCGGTTCGTGATTCGCGGGTCGCCCTTCAACATGGGAGGTCCGCTCAAGGCATTGCTCGAACGTGGCACGCTATCGGTCGGCAACCCGAAGGGGGCGCACGCGATCAGCGTCGATGCCCGCGCTCCGGACTTCGACGGAGGGATCGTCACCCGGATCGACTCGGTGCCGCTGTCGATCATGGTGAACAGGGCGGGCCGGCGCTTCGCGGACGAGGGCGAGGATCTCTGGCCGAGGAGATACGCCAGTTGGGGTCATCTGATCGCAGCCCAGCCGGATCAGATTGCCTATTCGGTCTTCGATTCGCAGGTCAACGACCTGTTCATACCGGGCCTGTACCCGCCCTATCAGGCGGAGACACTCGACGGTCTCGCGGAGCAGGCCGGCCTTCCCCTGGACGCGCTCGAGCGGACGATCCGGCAGTTCAACGCGTCGGTCCCGGACGACCCACCCTTCGACCACGGCGGTCTCGACGGACGGAGCACGGTCGGCCTCGACATTCCGAAGTCGAACTGGGCGCTGCGGATCGACTCTCCGCCCTTCTACGCCTACCCGCTGCGATGCGGAATCACCTTCACCTACCTCGGCGTCAAGGTTGACGCCGACGCCCACCTGCAGACCGAGGAGGGCCGGGTCGACAACCTCTTCGCCGCCGGAGAGATCATGTCGGGAAACGTGCTGACCGCCGGCTACCTGGCGGGGTTCGGCCTCACGATCGGCGCGGTCTTCGGCCGGATAGCCGGGTCGGGAGCAGGCAGGTTCGCCTCGTCGGGGACGTAGGACGGCGGCTCGGGCTGCCGCCAGGGCCATCGCGATCCGGCTCCGGGAGATATCGGCGCCTCTCGCATCCTCCCATATAGCCATTCCGTCGGTCTGCGGTCCATAGGCAAGGCGAGTAGGCACCTCCTTGGCGGAACGCCCGCAGGCGCGAGGGATTGTTCGGCTCCTACTCGACCGTCCAGGTGCCGAGGCTGGTGACCAGCTTGCCCAGGTCGCCGCTCCCGCGGGCTGCCGTGGAGCGGGTGACGGCGTCCTGGAGGGCGTCGTCGTAGACGGGTCGGTAGACGTCGCGGAAGATGCCCAGCGGGGTCGGGCCGTACGGTCCGTGGGCCAGGCGGGAAAGGGCGAATGCCGCGGACGCGTCCTCGGCATGCGCGTCGTGGACGATTATCTGCGACGGGCTGACCGAAGCCCGGTCGACGATGGCCGCCCGACCACCGTCCCAGACCACCGCCTTCTCCTTGTTAGCGCCGAACACGATCGGCTGGCCGTGGACCAGGTCGATCCGGTTGGCGTGGCGTTCCGACTTGCCGGTCAGCTGGATGAACGCCTTGTCGTTGAACACGTTGCAGTTCTGGTAGATCTCGATGAGGGCCGAGCCGCGGTGGGCGTGAGCGGCCTTCAGCATGGCGGTGGTGTGGTTGCGGTCCATGTCCAGCGTCCGGGCCACGAAGGTGGCCTCGGCGCCCAGCGCCAGGCTGATCGGGTTGAACGGGTAGTCGATCGATCCGGCCGGCGAGGACTTCGTGGTCTTGCCGGTCTCGGAGGTGGGCGAGTACTGACCCTTCGTCAGCCCGTAGATCTGGTTGTTGAACAGCAGGAGGGTCATGTCGATATTGCGTCGCAGGGCGTGGATCAGGTGGTTGCCGCCGATCGACAGGAAATCCCCGTCGCCTCCGACCACCCATACCGACAGAGCGGGGTTGGCCACGGCCACTCCGGTGGCGATGGCCGGCGCCCGGCCGTGGATGGCGTGCATGCCGTAGGTGTTCATGTAGTAGGGGAAGCGGGCCGCGCAGCCGATGCCCGACACGAAAACCACGTTCTCGCGCTTGATGTCGAGCCCGGCGAAGAAGTTCTGGACCGCGGCGAGGATCGTGTAGTCGCCGCAGCCCGGGCACCACCGAACCTCCTGGTCGGTTTGGAAGTCGACGCGGGTGTAGCTCATCGGCCTGCTATCTCCATGATCTTGGCGCTTATCTCGCCGAACTGGAACGGAACCCCCTCCACCTTGCTGTACGAGATGACAGGTCGGGCGAACTCGGCCTTCACCATCCGCGATAGCTGGCCGTTGTTCATCTCGGGTATCAGCACCTGCTCGTAACTGCTCAGCACGGTGGTCATGTTGGGCGGCAATGGGCTCAGGTAACGGACCCGGGCGTAGGCGACCTTGGCGCCCTTCCGGCGGGCGTTGCCCACACCGGCCCTGACCGCCGAGTACGTGGATCCCCAACTGAGCACCAGCAGGTCCGCCCCGTCGGGATCGTCGACCTCCACCTCCGGGATGTCGTTGGCGATGTTCGCCACCTTCCAGGCCCTGATGTCGGTCATGAGCTGGTGGTTGGCGGGGTCGTACGAGACGTTCCCCGTCCCTTCCTCCTTCTCGAGGCCGCCGATGCGGTGTTCGAGGCCGGGCATCCCGGGGATCGCCCAGCTGCGGGCCATGGTCCGGAGGTCACGCAGGTAGGGCAGAAACTGGTCACCGGCGTTCGGCCCGGTCGCGAACGGGACTTCGAGATGCGGCAGTGATGCGATGTCGGGCAGCCTCCACGGCTCGGAACCGGTCGCGATGTAGCCGTCCGACAGGAGGATGACCGGGGTCATGTACTTGACGGCGATCCGGGCGGCCTCGATCGCCACCTCGAACGCGTCGGACGGGGACGAGGCCGCTATCACGGGTAGGGGGGACTCGCCGTGGCGACCCCACACCGCCAGGAACAGGTCGGACTGCTCGGGCTTGGTCGGGAGGCCGGTCGACGGGCCTCCGCGCTGGACGTCGACGATGATCATCGGCATCTCGGTGATCATCGCCAGGCTGATGGTCTCGCCCTTGAGTGACAGGCCGGGCCCGCTCGTGCCGGTGACTGCCAGCGACCCGGCGAAGGCCGCGCCGAGCGCGGCGCCCGCCGCGGCGATCTCGTCCTCGGCCTGGAAGGTCTTCACCCCGAAGTTCCGGTGGCGCACCAACTCGTGAAGGATCTCCGACGCCGGGGTGATCGGGTAGGAGGCATAGAACAACGGCAGTCCCGACAGCTGCGAGGCCGCGATCAGGCCCCAGGACAGCGCGGCGTTGCCGTTGACGTTGGTGTAGGTGCCGGGCGGGAGCGCCGCCGGCCGCACCTCGATCTGGCGGGCGAAGCTCTCGGTGGTTATCCCGTAGTTGTACCCGGCCTTGAGAGCCGCCAGGTTGGCGTTCATCACCGGCTCGATGCGGCCGAACTTCTTCCTCACCCAGTCGGCGGTCACCTTGGTGTCGCGCCCGAACATCCACAGGAGCAGCCCCAGGGCGAGGAAGTTCTTCGAGCGGAGCACCGCCCGGCCGCTCACCCCCGAGCCCTTGACGGCTGCCTTCGTGAGGGTCTCCATCGGCACCCGGTGGACATCGAATCCGTCGAGCGTGCCGTCGTCCAGGGGGTTGGTCTCGAAACCGGCCTTGTGCAGGTTGCGCTCGTCGAAGGCTTCCTCGTTGATGAGCAGGATTCCGTCCTCGCGCAGGTCTTGGAGGTGGACCTTGAGGGCAGCCGGATTCATCGCTACCAGCACACCCGGCCGGTCACCGGGGGTCAGGATGTCCCAGTCGGCTATCTGGAGCTGGAAGGACGAGACGCCGGGAAGCGTGCCGGCTGGAGCACGGATCTCGGCCGGGAAGGTTGGCAAGGTGGCCAGGTCGTTCCCGAAGATGGCCGCGGCGTCGGTGAACCGGTTGCCGGCCAGCTGCATGCCGTCACCCGAGTCGCCCGCGAAGCGGATCACCATCCGGTCCGCTCGGTCGACCGTTACCCCGCCGTTGGTGCCGGTGACGCCGGGTGCCTCCGGCAGGGGGGTGACCGGGTTGTGGTCGCTGTCCACCGTCTTTCTCTTTCCAGCCGTTCCTGAGGCGCGAATCCGGGCGCGCGCCTGGCTTTTTCGGCACGCGAGCGCACCGCAAGTGCCGGACGGTCCGTCCGGATGCGGATGCTCCGGAGTCTACCCCCTCCGTGCGGGCAAGGTGGCCAGCCCCACCGTGCTGGACCTATGTCGGCATTGCGCGACAAGGGTATTGTCATAACACCCGACTGTACATACCGTTACATATATCTGTTATTGGCGATTTACGCCCACGTATTCAAACACCGCGGCGCTGTCGGGACATCGGCTCCCGACCGGCGTTACACTGGCGGCAGAAAGGAACCTAGGCATGCCCCCTCTCGACTGGATCGGAATCGTCACGCTCTTCGGCATCGCCGTGAGCATCAACTGGTGGGTGGTGAAGAGCTACTCCGACCGGATGGAACGGCGCCTAGATCGACAGGACGCGCGGCTCGACAAGCGTTTCGATCAGCAGGACGCCCGTTTCGATGGCCAGGACAAACGCTTCGATCGGCAGGAGGGGCGTTTGGAGAGGCTGGAGACCCTGATGCTCCGTCTCGTGGGCGACGTCGGCCTGCTCATGGGCGCGATGGGGATCTACCCTGCCGCGAAGGCGAAAGCTAGCTCCGCGGAATAGTCAACTCCGGCATCATCTAACACGGGTATTGTCCTCATACCTGATTGTACATATGGTTACTGCTGTCTGATATTCGCGTTATATAGCCACCTATCGGAACAGTGTGGTGTTACCGGGGCATCGGCTCCGGTCCGGCGTTACACTGGCGGCAGAAAGGAGCCTAGGCATGCCCCCTCTCGACTGGATCGGAATCGTCACGCTCTTCGGCATCGCCGTGAGCATCAACTGGTGGGTGGTGAAGAGCTACTCCGACCGGATGGAAAGGCGCTTCGATGGCCAGGACAAGCGCTTCGATGGGCAGGACAAGCGCTTCGACAGGCTCGAGGCGATCATGCTCGGTCTCGTGGCCGATGTCAGCCTGATCAAGGGGGCGATGGGGATCTACCCCGCCGCCAAGGCTAAAGCCGCCTCCGGCGAGTAGTCAGCCCCGGCGCATCCTCACCCGATCGAAGGGACGGCGAGGCCGGTTCCGAGCAGGCCGGCCTGCTCCAGTTCCTCACCCACGCCCAGCAGCACGTTCTCTCCCCACCAGGGCGCCAGGAACTGCACCGAGGGGGGAGGGGCGCCCGGATCGGTGGTCGGCAGGGCGATAGCCGGGCATCCGGTCAGGTTCACGAGGGAGCTGTAGCCGTTCAGCACGTCCCGGTAGAAGTAGGGCTCGCCGTCGACATCGATCGTGTCGTTCCCGATGGTCTTGCGGGAATGGCCGACCGTCGGGGTGAGAAGCAGGTCGTGGCTGCGGAAGGCCTCGCCCGCGGCTTGCCGCTGGGCGGCTCTCCGATGCATCGCCTCGGTGTAGTCGTCAATGGTCACCTCCATCGCCGTCCCCAGGCGCACCTCAAGGTCGGGGCCGTACGGCTTGTCCGGGTCGTTGAACCACTCCCGGTGCACACCTGCCATCTCTCCGCCCACTACCGCGAAGTACGTCGGATCGGGCACCAGGCCGGGGGCCTCCACCCGCTCGACATGCGCGCCCGAGCCGCGTAGCCGGTCGCAGAAACGGTCGAACGAGCGGCGCGTGGCGGCGGAGGTGGGCACCGCAGATAGCCAGCCGGCCGGCACTCCGACCCGCAGGTCCTGAAGCCGAGGAACCCGATCCGGGGAGTCGGGCGCCCGGGCCGATCGGGGATCCGCGGGGTCGATCCCTTTCATCGCGTCATACAGCAGGCGGGCGTCGCCCACCGTCCGGGTCATCGGTCCGACCGTGTCGAGGGAACCCGCCACGGGGAACACGCCGGTCAAGGGGACGGCGCCGTGGGTGACCTTCAGGCCGACCACGCCGCAGAGGGCGGCGGGCACCCGGACCGAGCCCCCCGTGTCGGTGCCGATCGCCACCGGCGACATGCCGGCCGCCACGGCCGCCGCCGATCCGCCCGAGGATCCTCCCGGCGACAGGTCGCGATCCCACGGGTTGCGAACCGGCCCGAACCAGGGGTTCTCCGATGAGAACCCGAACGCGAACTCGTGTAGCCCGGTCCGGCCGATGATGATGGCGCCGGCCGCCTCCAGACGGCGTACCACGGTGGCCGATGCCGTTGCCGGGTGCCGGTAGAAGGCCGATCCGGCCGTGGTGACGTGCCCGGCGTGGTCGATCAGGTCCTTGAGGGCGATCGGAACGCCGCACAGCGGCCCGGCCGGCGATCCGGCACGGAGCCCGGCATCGACCGCATCCGCCCGCTCCAAGGCCCCCGCCCGGTCGATCTCGACGAAGGCGTTGAGTTCCGGGTTGAGCCGCTCCGCCACCTCCAGGTATTGCTCGACCACCTGGCGGGCGGTCCGGGCGCCGCTCCGTACCGCCTCGGCGATGGTGGCGCCGGTCCCGGGCACAACCACTACCAGACCAACTCGGCGGTCTCCGGGTAGATCATGATCCACGTCCGTCCGGCCGGCATGGTCACCGGCTCGCCCCCGGTCCCGACCAGAGTGAACCAATCGCCGTTGTCGGCGCGACTCCACCGCCCCACCTGCGCGAGGCCATCGGCGAACACGACTGCGCGGTTCTCCCCGGTGGTACGCCAGGCCGGAACGCACGAACCATCACCCGAAGGGCAGGCCGTACGGCGCTCGGCCATCAGCACCACCAGCACGTCGGCCGCGATCTGACCGGTGCCGCCGCCCTGGTCGATCCATTGATGGGGCACCCCCTCCACCGAACGCAGGTACTGGTCGCCGTCCCAGTGCCAGACCACGTCGGTGGTGTCCGTCCAGTCGAGGAAGATGTAGGTGGCGACGTCCATCGGCGAGGCGCTGGAGGGACCCCTGTTGAACAGGGTGGGGGGAGGGCTCTGGTCGAGGCCCCGGTCCTCCGCGATCCGGCGGGCCTCGGCGGTGTCGGCATAGAGATTGTGGGGTGCCTGGCGGTCGCTCCAGCGGGCGGTCAGAGGCGGTCCCATGTCTCCGATCAGCGGCACCCGGTTGGAAAGCGCCCCGTCGACTATCCACGGCTGGCCTCCGCTGATGGTCAATGCCCCGTTGAGTGGCTTGACCAAAGTCCAGTCCGTGGGACGGAGCGACCGCACCGGGCCCACCCAGTCGGAGTCGCTGTGATGGAAGAGAGCGATGAACCTGGTGATCCCCGCCTCCACGACCAACTCGAACACCGCGTCCGCATGCTCGATCCCCGACTGGGGCCGGGAATTCCAGTGGTTGTCGACCTTGACGGCGATCAGCTTGCGATCCAAGCGGGAGGGATCCAGGACGGGCAGGCCGCTGACCGGTGACACCGGGCCGGCGTAGAGGGTGGTCGTGGGGGATGGGTCATCGGTGACCGGGGTATCGGTGGGCTCCGAGGTTCCGGTGGTGGTCGTGGCGTCCGTTCCGTCCGGTTCGGTACTGCCGCCGTCGCCGGTGGTGGTGGCGGTGGTGGTGGCGGCAGCGGTGGCGGTGGTACCGGCTCCGTCCTGGGCGCCCTCGCCGGTGGCCGTAGTGGCGGCAGTACCCGCCGTCCCCTCTTCCGGCTCGCTACCGGATCCCGGGTTGGATGTCGGAGTGCCGCCGTCCTCCCCGACCGAGGTTGACGTGTCGGAGGGGACGGTCGAAGGAACGGAGTCGTCGCCGCTGCCACAGGCAACGGAGAGCACCAGCCAGACAGCCACGACCAAGAGGTTCTTTCGGGGCATTGATCGTCCCAGTCTCTCAGACTCAAGGGCCTATTCCAAGGATCGGATCGGACCGGCGCCCGGGTGTCAAGCCCCCTGGATCCTTCCGGTGCGGCGCCAGGGCCAGTAGCGGGCTATCACCCTCGAGTGGACGCTCGGGTGCTGGATCGGTCCTAGCGTTCGGCTGTCGGCGGCGGAGGCAGCCCGGTTGTCACCCAACACGAACCAGGAGTCGGGCGGCACGACCCACTCGCCGTCGGGACGGGTGGCGGCGGGCCACCACGGATCGGCCGCCGGTCGGCCCCCGATCATCAGCACACCGCCCTCGATGCCGATCGTCTCGCCGGGCAGGCCGAGGACCCGCTTGATCATGTGGCGCTCGCCCGACCGGAAGACCACCACGTCGCCTCGGGCCAGGCCCCGCCGCTCCCACGCCCGATCCGTTATCACGTAGTCTCCCGGCTCGATCGCCGGTGTCATCGAATGGTCTACCACCCGGAAGCGGCGGTAGCGGGCCGCAAGCACGGTCGAGGCCAGTCCGACCAGGGCAGCGGCCCCCCGGCGGAGGAGCCGCCTCCAGGAACTCAATGCGCGAGGGTGGTTAGAGGCAGCATGAAGGGACGCCGTTGAGTGTATCCTTCCCCCAACCGGTAACACCACCAGACTTGAGGAGATGTCTCATGGGGATATTCACTCCGTCCAGGCAGGCCCACGCCCACTGCGACCTGTTCTGCGGCGTCTACGACCCGGCCCTGGCTCGGATTGAAGCCGAGTCGGTTCTCCAAGCGTCCAAGAAGTACCACGGGAGTGATGATGAGGTGTTTCGCAGCCGTTGCATAACGGTCAAGGAGTCGCAGGCCGAACTGGTGAAGCGCCACCTGTCAGTGCTGTGGACGGACTTCTTCAAGCCGCACCATCTGGAGCAGTTCCCACAGCTGCATGACCTGTTCTGGAAGGCCATGAAGGCGGCCGGCGACGCCAAGAAGTCGACCGATCCCGCCGTGGCCGAGGACCTCATAGCCCAGATCGAGGGTATCTCCGAGGTCTTCTGGCAGACCGAAGAGTCGGCCGACGTGGGCCTGTACCCACCCTCCTGACCCGCCTCAGCGCCCACCCCTCCCACGAACCTAAGGCTCAGAACGCGCTCGAACGCGTTGTGAACCTAAGGTTCGGGCCCGTCGCCTGTCCCTCCTTTGAACCTAAGGCTCAGAGCGTCATCCGTGGTGCGGTGTTCCTCAGGTTCAGGGCGTCATGGGTGGTGCGGTGTTCCTCAGG
>VXMM01000067.1 GCA_009841105.1 Acidimicrobiia bacterium
CCGTTGGGGAGGGCCGTTTTCCGGCGTTTTTCGCGTTCTTCTGCCGGTGTTCGGGTGGTTTCCTGTTCCGTTCTCCGTTCTTCTTCCGGCTGGACACCGGCTCCGTCGTCCCGCCGCCGGCGGATCACACCGGAAGAAAACCTGGCTGCTCTCCGCACGGGGGCTGACCCGGCGAACCCCGCCACGAATCGGATGACCAGGGCCGCTGCTCCTCCGCGCTCGCCGTCCAGCAGGCCCGAACTCTCGGGTTGGGAACCGAGGCGCCTCTCAGATGACCGCGGTCTCCGGAAGGTTGCGCCCGGTCTCGAAGCGGCCCATGTCGAAGGGGGACAGGTCAAAGGTCGGTTCCGAACCGAGGACCAGCTCCGCGAGGTGTTCGCCCACCACCGGTCCCTGCTGGAATCCGTGCCCGCTGAACCCGGTGGCGTAATGCAGCCGGTCTATCCCCGGAGCGGTGCCGATTATGGCGTTGTTGTCGGGGGTTACGGCGTAGTAACCCCACCAGCTGTGGGTCACTTCCATCTCGGCCACGGCCGGCGCCCGGTTGATGACGGTCGGCGCCAGGTCCTCGATGGTCTGGGCCCGCCCGCCCATGGCCAGCCCCTCTGCCTCCCGGTGGAAGTAGAAGCCGGTGGCGAAGTCGATCACCAGCGGCAGCCGGAGCGGGAAGGGGTCCGGGCCCCTGGTCAGCCAGATGTGGCGCTTGACCGCCCGCACCGGCATGCGGACACCTAGAGGGGCCGCCAGCCGGGGGCTCCACACTCCTGCGGTCAGCACCACCTCGGGGGCCGAGACGAACCCGTTCGTGGTGGTCACGCCCCGTACCCGCCCGTTCGACACGGCGATTGCCGTCACCTCGCAGCCCTGGACTATGGCGGCGCCGCGGCGCGAGGCGGCCTGTGCGTAGCCGAGCGCCACCGACTCCGGGGTGCAGTAGCCGTCCCAGGCGCAGAAGGTGGCCGCCGCCACGTCGTGGATGCGGACTCCCGGCACCATGTCGAGAGCGGCCTCGGCGGTGATCAGCTCCGACGGTACGCCGAGCGACCTTTGCAAGGCTACGGCGCGTTGGAAGGTGTCCACCTCGGACTCGCGGAGCAGGAACAGGTATCCGTACTGCTTGAGGTCGATGCCGGTCCCGAACTCCGTCTCGAACCTCTCGAGCCGACGGATGTTCTCGACGGCCATGCGGATGTTCAGTTCGTCCGAGAACTGCGCGCGGAAGCCGCCCGCGGCGCGCCCGGTGGAGCCGGAACCGATGGTGTCGCGCTCCAGCACCACGACGTCCACCCCCGCGGCGGCCAGGTGGTAGGCAGCGGACGCACCCATGATGCCGCCACCGATGACCACCACGGCGGCGGAGGAAGGTAGTTCCGCCATATCCCTCCGGACCGCCTCGTTCAGACGACCGGCGGGTAACGGGTCCGGGGGCCGGCGTCGGCCCAGTCCATGTGGTTGCGGATGTACTGGTTGGTGGCGTCGGTCGAAGGCGAGAAGTCCCACGAGTGGAGATCCCCTACCTCCATGGCGGCGTGGACGACCCGGCGCGCTCGCTGCGAGGCGAGCACCTGCTCCCGGATGGCGTCGCTGTCCCATCGCTCGGTCACCTCGGCGGCGAAGCCCGAGGCGAGGTCGGCGTGGTCGGGATCCTCCGCCAGGTTGTTCCGCTCCAGCGGGTCGCCCTCCACGTCGTAGAGCTGGGCGGGGTCGGTGTCGCAGTGGATGTACTTGTGCCGCCCGCGGCGGATCATGAACATCGGGTGGGAGGTCATGACCCCCGTGTACTCAGAGGTGGTTTCGTCTACCGGGTCGCAGCCTCCTGTGGCGCTCTCCCAGAGGCTGCGGCCGGCGGGTGCTTCGGCCAAGTCCGGCCAGGTTCCGCCGCCGGTGATGTCGAGCAGTGTGGGCAGCATGTCCAGTAGCGAGCACGCGTTGGGGACCGTGCCGTTGGTGATGTCGGGCCCGGCCATGATGAGCGGAACCCTCGCCGAGCGCTCGAAGAACGACATCTTGAACCACACCCCGCGGTCGCCCAGCATGTCGCCGTGGTCGCTGGTGAAGATCACGACTGTGTTGTCCAGTTGCCCGGTCTCCTCCAGCACGCGCACGAGCGTGCCCAGCCACGAGTCGACGTAGGTCGTGTTGGCGTAGTAGGCGCGGCGGGCGTTCCGGCACTGGTCCTCCGTGTAGCCGACCGTGTCGATCTCGATGCCGTGGCGGATACGGACGGTGTGGGGGTCCAGCGACGCGACCGGGGGCACGTCGGGCAGGTCGATCTCGTCGTGGTCGTAGAGGTTCCACCACTCGGGCCGGGCCACGTAGGGATCGTGGGGGTGGATGAACGAGACGGTCAGGAAGAAGGGCCGGTCGTCGGTGTCGCGGGCCATGTCGTAGAGATGGCGGACGGCTGCCGAGCCGACGTCCTCGTCGTAGTCGATCTGGTAGGTGGCCAGCGCCTGGCCGGCCTCCGACAGGCTTGTCATGTTGTGCCACCATTTCCCCATCCGGTCAGCGGCTTCATCCCAGTTGGCGGTCCAGGCGAAGTCGGCCGGGTACACGTCGGTGGTCAGACGTTCGTTGAAGCCGTGGAGTTGGTCGGGCCCCACGAAGTGCATCTTCCCCGACAGCGTGGTCCGGTAGCCCGCCAGCCGTAGGTAGTGGGCGAGGGTCGGAACCGACGCCGGCAACTCCGAACCGTTGTCCCACGCTCCGATCGCCGTGGCCGGCTGGCCCGTCAGCATCGAGTACCTGGACGGGGCGCACAGCGGGTAGGGGCAGTAGGCGGTGTCGAAGCGGACCCCCCGCTCCACCAGGGCGTCCATCGTCGGGGTGCGGACCACCGGATGCTCGTAGGCGCCGGTGAACTGCGGCGCCAACTGGTCGGCCATCACCAGCAGGATGTTGGGCTGAGCGGACGAGCCGGCCATCAGCGTCTAGCCGAGCGCCGGGAGGTGGTAGCGGGGGCCCACCACGTTCCAGTCCATGTGGTTCCGGACGTACTCGTTGGCGGCGTCCCTGGCCGGTGCGTAGTCCCAGGAGACCCGGTCGCCCGCCGCCATCGCCGCCTGCAGCAGTTGCCGGGTACGTTGCGAGGCCAGCACCCGCTCCCGGATCGCGTTGCTATCCCATCGCTCGGTCACCTCGGCGGCAAAACCCGAAACGAGATCGGCATGGTCGGGATCCTCCGCCAGGTTGTCCCGCTCCAGCGGGTCGGCCTCCAGGTCGTAGAGGAGGGGAGGGTCGGTGTCGCAATGCATGTACTTGTGGCGCCCGCGGCGGATCATGAACATCGGATGCGTCGTCATCTCGGCCATGTACTCGCACGTGGTCTCGTCCACCGGATCCCTGCCTCCGGCTGCGCTCTCCCACAGGCTGCGGCCGGCCGGCACCGCGGCCAACTCCGGCCACGGTCGCCCGCCGCCGCCGATGTCGAGCAACGTGGGCAGCAGATCCAGCAAGGAGCAGGCGTTGGGGACGGCGCGCTGGACGATGTCGGGGCCCGCCATGATGAGGGGCACCCTCGCCGAGCGCTCGAAGAACGACATCTTGAACCATGTGCCGCGGTCGCCCAGCATGTCGCCGTGGTCGCTGGTCACGATCACCACCGTGTCGTCGATCTGTCCCGTCTCGGTGAGCACACCGAGGAGGGCGCCCACCCATGAGTCGAAGTAGCTCGTGTTGGCGTAGTAGGCGTGCCGGGCGTTGCGGCATCCGGCCTCGTCGTAGCCGACGCTCTCGGCCTGGACGGCCCGGCGGATGCGCCGGGTGTGGGGATCGAGGGAGTGGTGCGGGGGCACGTCGGGCAGATCGATGTGGTCGTGGTCGTAGAGGTTCCACCATTCGGGTCGGGCCACGTAGGGGTCGTGGGGGTGGATGAAGGAGGCGACCAGGAAGAAGGGCCGCTCGTCGGTGTCGCGGGCCATGTCGTAGAGGTGCCGGACGGCGGCGAAGCCCACCTCCTCGTCGTAGTCGATCTGGTAGGTCGCCGATGCCAGGCCGGCCTCCGCCAGGCTGTCCATCCCGTGGTACCACTTGTCGATCCGGTCGTCGTACGACTCCCATTCGGGTGTCCAGGCGAAATCCGCCGGATAGATGTCGGTGGTCAGGCGGCGTTCGAACCCATGCAGCTGGTCGGGGCCGACGAAGTGCATCTTGCCCGACAGCGTGGTGCGGTATCCGGACAGCCGGAGGTAGTGGGCCAGGGTAGGTATCGAGGCCGGGAACTCGGCGCCGTTGTCCCACGCGCCGATGGCCGACACGGGCTGTCCCGCCATCATCGCGAACCGCGACGGAGCGCACAACGGCGATGGGCAGTAGGCACTGTCGAAGCGGGCGCCCCGTTCGACCAGGCTGTCCATGGCCGGGGTACGGACCAGCGCATGCTCGTAGGCCCCGGTGAAGTGCGGCGCCAGCTGGTCGGCCATGACCATCAGGATGTTGGGTCGCTTTGTCGGGCTGCCCATGACGTTACCTCCTTTCCCGCCTATCTCCAGGGCCGCCGGCGCTGGAACGGATACTCACGACGGCGATCGGTTCCCCGGGCCGGAAGCCTTCCCGGTCCCTGACCGCCGGATCGGGCAGGAGGCTGTGTCGATGGGCTGGCCAAGTCCTTCAATGTCATAGGGCTCTCCTGAACCGAGGCGGCGCCCGGAGGGACCGTTCAGCGCATTATCGCCAATAGCCGGGCCTTGGCAAGCGCCGTACCCGTCGGCGCTCACGCGGCGATGAGCCCGCTAGACGCGAACCGGCGAGGCCGGTGGGGGCATCGACCCCAGGAGTTCGATCAGGTCCACCACCCGGCTCGAGTATCCCCACTCGTTGTCGTACCAGGCTACGACCTTGACGAGCCGATTGCCCAGCACTTCGGTACCCCCGGCGTCGAAGATGCTGGAATGGTCGTTGCCGATGATGTCGGAGGACACGAGCGGTTCCTCCGAGTACTGCAGCACGTTTCTCATCGGTCCCCGGGCAGCGCTCCGCAGCGCTCCGTTCACGGCCCCGGCGTCCACGTCGGTGGACAGCTCGGCCACCAGTTCCACGAGCGATCCGTCGGGTACCGGCACCCGCATGGCCATCCCGTCGAGCTTTCCGGAGAGGGCCGGCAGCACCGTCCCGACCGCCCGGGCGGCGCCGGTCGAGGTCGGGATGATGTTCTCGGTCGCGGCCCTTGAACGGCGGAGATCCTTGTGGGGCACGTCGGCCAGCCGCTGGTCGTTCGTGTAGGCGTGGACGGTGGTCATCACGCCCCGCACGATGCCGAACGTGTCATCGAGCACCTTGGCGACCGGGGCCAGGCAATTGGTGGTGCAGGAGGCGTTCGAGATGATCCGGTCCGTGGCCTCGAGGTCGCCCTCGTTGACCCCGAGCACGACGGTGGAGTCGATGCCGTCCTTGGCGGGGACCGTGAGCAGGACCCTTCCGGCGCCTGCCTCGAGGTGCTTCTCGAGCAGGTCCCGGGTGCGGAAGGCCCCGGTGGACTCGATCACGACGTCCACACCGAGCTCGCGCCATGGCAGGGCCGCCGGCGACGACTCCCGCACCATCAGGATGTGGTGGCCGCCAACGGTCATTCTCCCGTCCCGCACCGTCACCCTGTTCTCCAGCGTGCCCATCACCGAGTCGCGGCGGAGCAGGTAGGCGAGAACCTCATGATCGGCCAGATCGTTGATGGCCACCACTTCGATGGGGGAGGAGGGGCGGTCGAGGATGATCCTCAGGACCGCTCGCCCTATCCGCCCGAAGCCGTTTATGGCAACCCTCGTGGTCATGTCACGCACCTTCGGAGTGGTACCGGCGGAGCAACTCGACGATGCGGGCCGCGTATCCCCACCCGGTGTCGAACCAGACGATCGTCTTGAGAAGGTTGCCTCCGATCACCATCGTCGACAGACTGTCGAATATGCCCGAGTAAGTTGAACCTCGCACGTCGCTCGAGACGATCGGGTCGGCGGTGAAGCCGAATACACCCGGGTAGGCGCGGCATGCCTCCCGTACCGCCTCGTTCACCTCGCTCGCGGTGGTCTCGGTCCGCAGACGGGTCACCGCGTCGACAGTCGATCCGTCATCCACGGGAACGTTGAGGGCCTTGGAGGAAATCCGCCCCGCGAGGTGGGGAAACACGCCGGAGAGGATCTCATCGGTGTTGCTGGTGACCGGGATGATGTTCTCCCCCGCCGCTCTGCTGGCCCTGAAACCCCCGCTGGGCACGTCGCCCAGCCGGGCACGGTTGGTATAGGCGTGGATGGTGGTGAAGAACATCTGATCGATCCCGAAGTGCCGGTCGAGGACCTGGATCAGGGGGGCTATGGCGTTCGAGGTGTTGGAGCCCGTAGCCACGATCGGCGGGTTGCCGTCGAGCACGCGGTCCGTCACTCCGCTCAGCAGGAGGGGGAGATCGCCGGGTTCCTCCGGGGTCGAGGCCAGGATCACCCTCTTCGCGCCGGCGCTCAGGTGCCGGCTGCACCATCCGGCGGTCCGGTACTTGCCGGTGGCCTGCACGACCGTCTCCACCCCGAGAGCCGCCCAGTCCACGTCTCCCGGCTCGACCCCGTTGACGAGGGGGATACGGGAGGCTCCGACCACCAGGTGGCCGTCCTCCAGAGAAACCGGCTCCGGGAAGGGACCGTAGATCGAGTCGTACTTGAGCAGGTATGCGAGGGCCTCTGGGTCCGCGATATCGGTGATCGCAGCCACAGGTGTCTTCTCGTCGCCGCCGATCTGGCGGAACACGTTGCGGCCGATCCGGCCGAAGCCCATCAAGCCGATTGTCACCAACTGCCTCATCTCTCCGAGAAGCTGCGGAGTGTACCGGTGCTCGGTCCGTACCCGGCCTTCAGACCGGACTGATCGCCCGTCCACGGCGGGCGGACTCGTAGAGGGCTTCCATCACCGCGGTGGTGCGGCGACCCTCGCGCCCGTCCACCAGCGGCGGGCGGCCCTCGGCGACCGCGGCCACGAAGTCCTCCATCTGGAGGTGGTGCAGGCTGGAGTCGACGTAACCGGCCTGGGTGAGGGTGTCGCCCCGGTCGACCGGCCCGGCGTTCATCAGCTCGTCGATCTCGGGAGAAGGACCTCCGGGCACATCCCATCGCGACAGCCGGTCATCCACCATGCCCACCGTTCCCTCCGTGCCGCGAATAGTGAGGGCCCGGGGTTCCGGAGGCACGGCTGCGGTGGTGCTCAGCAGGGTGGCCAGCGCGCCGTTGGCGAACCGGAGCACGCCCACGGTGATGTCCTCCACCTCGATGCGGTGGAGGGGAGAGGTGCTGTAGAGGGCCAGCGCCGCCTCCACGTCACCCAGCATCCACAGCATCAGGTCCAGGGTGTGGCTGGTCTGGGTCACCAGCGACCCGCCGCCCTCGGAGGCCCACTTGCCCCGCCATTCACCGGAGTCGTAGTAGGGCTGATCACGGTAGAACGGCCCGGTGCACTCCGCCATGAGGGGCAGGCCGATCAGCCCGCCGGTGATGGCCTCCTTCATCCGGAGCGCGGTCTCCAGGAAGCGGTACATGTAGATGCAGCCCAGCGTCACCCCGGCCCTGCGGCAGGCCTCGATCATCTGGTCGGCGTCCGCCACGGTGGCGGCGATGGGCTTCTCGGTGAGCACATGCAGGCCCTGCGAGGCGGCCTCCACGGCCATCCGGGCGTGGTCGCCGGTGGGGGAGGCCAGGCAGACCGCATCCAGGTCGGCGCGGATCAGGTCGCGCCAGTCGGTGTGGACCTCCGTCACTCCGTATCCGGCGCCGAATTCGGTCGCCCTCTCCCGGTTGCGGGAGCAGACCGCCACCAACTCGGCGCCCCCGGGCCGTCCGGCCAGCGCGCCGGCGAAGAGGTGGCCGCCGCCCCCGGTACCGATCAGGCCGAAGCGGAGGCTCACACCGGAGGAGGGGAGGAGATCGGGCGAAGGAGGGAGGCCCTCGGCATCGGCCGTAGTATACGCCCGCAGCGTCCCCAGAAAGGCAGTGCCGATGCGTCGAGTTCCCACCACTGCCGCAACCGGAGCGGAACTGGTCCCCCTCTTCCGGGACCACCTGGAGTTGTGCAAGGTCCGGCCGGGCGAGACGGTGCTCGGGTTCACCGACACCATGAGCAACCAGGTGTACAGCATCGCGCTGGCGGCGGCGGCCCGCGTGTTGGGCGCCGATTACTTCCAGATCGTGGTGGCGGCCGACGAGAGCTGGATGGAGTCCCGGGCGATCATCGACGCCTGGAAGGGGTCCGACCTGGTGGTGGTGACGGCAACCACGGAGTGGATCTACAGCGACGCCCACAACGAGGCCCTGGACGCCGGGGCGCGCACGCTGATGCTCCTGGAGCCGGAGGACATGCTCCGCCGCATGTTCCCCATCCCCGAGATACGGCGGAGGGCGGAGGTCAGCGAGGCACTGCTGGCGGCCGGCACCACGCTGCACATCGAGTCCGAGGCCGGGACCGATCTCACCCTGAGCTACGAGGGACGCCCGGTCATGACGCAGTACGGGTACACGGACACGCCGGGACGCTGGGACCATTGGCCTTCAGGGCAGGTGGTGGTGGCGCCGCTGGAGCATTCGGCGGAAGGCACCCTGGTACTGGACGAGGGCGACTGCCTGCTAAACCTGGGCCGCTACGTGATGTCCCCCGTCACGATGGAGCTCCGGGAGGGGAGCATCGTTTCCATCGAGGGTGGGGCCGACGCCCGGCTCGCGCGGGACCACTTCGAGTCGCCTAGGGACAAGCGCTCCTACGGCGTGTCCCACATCGGGTGGGGATACGAGCACCGGGCCAACTGGAACGCCCTCGGTCTCCGCTTCTGGGAGAGTGGCGGTGTGATGGACACCGAGAGCTACTACGGCAACATGCTGATCGCGTTCGGCGCCAATTTCGTGAGAATCCTCAAGGGCGAGAACCGGGCTCCGTTCCACTTCGACATCCCCACCCGCAACCACTCCATCTGGGTGGACGACCGCCAGATCATCGACCGGGGGAGCTTCGTCATCCCCGAACTCCGACTCGACTACCAGGAAGGACCCAGCGAATGACCAGCCTCGTAATCCGCAACGCCGAACTGCTCGACTGCACCGGCGCCGACCCGCGGTCGGGCATGGACGTGGCCGTGTCGGGGTCGCTGATCAGTGGGATCGGACCAGGTGCGGGAAGCTCCCCGGACCAGGTCATCGACGCGACCGGACTGACCCTGATGCCGGGCCTGACCGATGCCCACGTCCACATGGGCCTGGTGTCCTCGGCGGGCGATGTGGGCGACCTGCCCTGGATCGACTACGTGTTCACCGTGCGGCGGATCATCGAGAACACCCTCCAGGAGGGCTTTACCACGGTCCGGGACGCCGGGGGTATGGACCCCCACTGGGCCCGGCTGGTGGAGCAGGGTGTGGTAGACGGGCCCCGCATCCTCCCGTCGGGGTCGGTGCTCTCCCAAACCGGTGGCCACGGGGACCTCAGACACGCCCATCACCACGCCCACCCCAGGGGCAGTATCCCCGGACTGTCGGCCACTCCGGAGGTGGTGGACGGTCCCGACGAGGTGCGGAGGGCGGCCCGGGAGCAGCTTCGCAAGGGCGCCACCCAGGTGAAAGTGTTCGGCTCGGGAGGGGTCCTGTCGCCGACCGACCCCTTCGACAGCCTCCAGTTCAGCCACGAGGAGCTTCGCGCCGCGGTGGAGGCGGCCGCCGATTGGCACACCTACGTCCTGGCCCACTGCCACACGTCTGACGCCATCCGCCGGGCCATCGGGGCCGGCGTCCGCTCCATCGAGCACGCCAGCATCCTGGACGAGGATGCCGCCAGGCGGATCGTGGACGCCGACGCCTTTGCGGTAGTGACCCTGGCGGTCAAGTACGACTTGTTGGAGAATCCGGAGCGGGCCGGCCTCACCCCGTCCCAGCTCTCCAAGCTCCAGGCTGTGGAGTCGGAGGTGGGCCGGAGCATCGAGATCATGGGCGAGACCGGGGTACGGGTCGGTTCGGGGTCCGACATCGTCGGTCCTCTCCAGGACCGGCGTGGCCGCGAGCTGCCCAACAAGGCCAGGTTCATGGGCGCGGCGGATGCTATCGCCACGGCGACCACGGGCAACGCCCAGATCTTCTACATGGAAGACCGGATCGGCACCGTGGAAGTGGGCAAGCAGGCGGACCTGATCCTGGTGGAGGGCCAACCGCTCGATGAGATCGGGGCGCTTGCCGACCCCGACCGGATCGTGGCCGTCATCAAGGGAGGCCGTGTGTACAAGGACACCCAGGGACGTTGCTCGTCGGCTTAGGTTCGAGCGAACGGGCAGCTTGGCGGTGAGATGACGGCACGTCCCGATCGGCGGCAGATCCCGCTCCCCGGCGGGGAGTTCCTGATGGGGTCCGACCGCCACTACCCCGAGGAACGTCCGGCCCGCAGGGTGCGGGTGGACCCGTTCCGGATCGATGCCTACCCGGTGACCAACCGCCGGTTCATGGAGTTCGTCGCCGACACCGGCTACGTGACCTTCGCCGAGCGACCTCCCGACCCGGGCCTGTACCCGGGGGCTCGACCGCAGGACCTGGTGCCGGGTTCGCTGGTGTTCGGCATGACGGAAGGGCCCGTGGACCTGCGGGACTTCCGCAACTGGTGGGCCTGGACGCCCGGCGCCGATTGGCGGCGACCCCTGGGACCCGGCTCGTCCCTGGACGGCCTGGAGGATCATCCGGTGGTCCACGTCGCCTACCCCGACGCGGTCGCCTTCGCCCGCTGGGTCGGCTTGCGGCTCCCGACGGACGCCGAGTGGGAGTACGCCGCCCGGGGCGGTCTCGAGGGCGCCGAGTTCGCCTGGGGCGACCAGGACTGCCAGGAGACCATGCCTCGCGCCAATACCTGGCAGGGCATGTTCCCCTACGAGAACACAGAACTGGACGGCTGGACCCGCACCAGCCCGGTCGGCTTCTACGCCCCCAACGGCTACGGCCTGTACGACATGATCGGCAACGTCTGGGAGTGGACCTCCACCCGCTATCGGGAGGTGCCCCCGGTGGCCGGGTCACGGTGTTGCGGCCCGCCCAGGAGCGAGCAGCCCGCCCCGATCCGGACGCCGGATCCCTTCCCCTCCCGCACCATCAAGGGCGGGTCCTACCTCTGCACGATCCAGTACTGCTTCCGCTACCGGCCTGCCGCCCGCCAACCGCAGACGATCGACACCTCCGCCGGCCACATCGGCTTCCGTTGCGCATCGCCTGACCGACCCTGACCCCCGCGGGCACCATAGGAGGCCACCCCCTAGCGCCGCGCCGCGGCGAACCTAAGGCTCAGGGCGCGCTGTGGCGTGTTTTGAGCCTAAGGTTCAGGGCGCCGTACTTGACGTCCTCTGCCTCAAGAATGCTCTTAGGTCCCCGACCTCGCGCAAAGCCGGCCGAACTCGCAAAAAAACGGTGGTCCGCACCGGGCCCTCCCCCACCACCACCTGTCCTTCTTGAGCGTGGTCGGCCATGCCCGGCTGGGTGCCGGGAGTCGGCGGTTCGCTCATCGAGCTGTCGTGTTCCCTCGGGCCGGCCGTTCCGATCGGTTCACTTCATCGGCCGGTGTAGGTGCTTGGCGATAGACAACGTATATCGGGGGTGTGACAAGTCCGACCCTTGCCGGAGAGAACGCGAAAAAACGTTGCCGGTCTGCGAAGGGACGGTCGCCAGGACCGGGACCCCGGCTCAGCCGAGGGCGGGGGGTGTGGCGAGAGTAGAACGCAGGGTGCCGGCACGTCCGGCCAGGTCGATGCGTTCGGCTACCTCGGCGGCTTCCTGGCCGGCGGCGTAGAGGTCTCGCGGCCGGACCGCATCGCCGATGGTGTAGACAGTGGCCGCCAGCCCGGACCGCCTCAGTTCGTCCGAGAGCTCCGAGCTGGGGCGCCGGCCGCCAATCACGACCGATCCCACGTCCAACCGGCTTTCCTTCCCCCGGCTCTGGATCACCACGCCATCCCCGGTGATCGTCCCCGCGGTGGTCTCTCTGTGGATGGTGACTCCGGGATCGGCCTCCAGGTCCATCTCCAGCAGCAAACCGTTGAAGGCGCCATCGGTGGCGAGCGAAGCCTTGCTCTCGATGACGTGCGTCCTGACGCCGGAGCGGCGTAGGTGCTGGGCCACCACGCAGGCTCCGAAGTCGCCGCCGATCACACCGACGTCCGACTCCCACTCGTCCTGCGGCCGTTCCAGCGCGGAGAGGACATCGAAGATCGGGACGGTGGGATCCTCCGTACTGGCCCACAGATGGCCTCCCCGCGCGCCCGTGGCCACCACCACTGCATCCGGATCGACCGCCGAGACTTCCGCCACCCCGACCGGGCACCCGGTCTCGATCATCACGCCGAGCCTGTCGAGCTCGCAGGCCAGCCAGTCGACCAGCATCCCGTAGTCGGGCAGGACCCTGCGCAGGTAATGCAGCTGGCCCCCGAGGCGGTCGGTCGCCTCGTAGAGCAGCACCTCGTGTCCCTGCATCCCGAGGAACCGGGCGGCGTGCATACCCGCCACTCCGCCGCCTGCGATCATTACGCGCACCTGCTCCGGTGATGAGCGGTAACTGTCCCTGGAGAGCTCGAACGTGCTGGTGGGGTTGGCGGCGCAACCGGCCGGGGTCCGGGCCACCGTCAGGTTGACGCAGGTGTTGCATCCGATGCAGGGCAGGATCTCATCGGCTCGCCCTTCGTTCAGCTTGCGTACGTAGTCGGGGTCGGCGTGGAAGGCACGCGCCAGGGTGACATACTCGAAACCCTCCCGCTCCATAACCCGGTCGGCGAACACCGGATCGTTCATGCGCTGTGCCACGCTCACTGGGACCCGGTCACCCACCGCCCGGCGGATTACCGCGGCCTCCTTGACGAAACCGCCCTTGGGCGCCTCGGGTCCCTGGAAGATCTTCGACATCGACTCGTAGGTGCCTCCGGCCACGTCGATCAGGTCGATCCCAGCATCGGCGAGCATGACCGCGAAGCGGGCCGACTCGTCCGCTTCCAGGCCACCCTTCACGTACTCGGCGGCCGATATCCGGTAGCCGATGGGGTAAGCGGGCCCGACCACCTGCCGGACGGCGGCGAGGACCTCCAGGGGGAAGCGGGCCCGGTTGGCCAGGGACCCTCCGTATCCGTCGGTGCGACGGTTCGACTGCGGCGACAGGAACTGGCCGAGAAGGTAGCCGTGCGCGCCATGCAGGTGGATCATGTCGACACCCGCCGCCAGGCATCGCTCGGCTGCCCTGGCGAAGTCTCCGATCACCCGGCGGATGTCGGCCGCAGTCATCTCGCGGGGGACCGTCCCCGGATCCATCATGCCGGATGGGATCGCAGACGGAGCGATGGGATGGCGATGGTGGGCGGCAACGGAGGCCTGGCGGCCCCCGTGGTGGAGTTCCATGGCCAGCTTGGCGCCGTGGGCGCCGATCTCGCCGACCATCCGGGTGAGGGCCGGGATGACGTGATCCCCGTGGCAGCCCACCTGGTACGGGTTCCCCCGACCCTCCGGCGACACGTAGGTGGACTCGAGCTGGATCAGCGCCGCCCCGCCCATCGCACGCCGGCGGGCGTAGGCGATGTACCGCTCGTTCAGCGATCCGTCGAGGTTGGCCAGCGACTTCTCCATAGGGCCGACGATGATCCGGTTACGCATGTACATCCGGTTGATGCGCCCGGGACGCAGCAGGTTCTCGAAGCTCATGCGCAGCCTCCCTCGGCCTGGACTACCCGGCGGTGCCGCATCGAGCCGGTACCGGATCGACCGCCGCGACCAGTGCCTCGGCGAACTCCCGGTCGTTGATGTGATGGTCCATCCTCACCAACGATACGGGGGAGCCGGGCGGGAGGCCCGACCTGACGCCCTCCCCGAAGGCTTCCACGGATCCGGGGTCGTGGAAAGGGCCTCCCTCGGCATCGAGCTGCGAGACGCCGTTCATCGGCACCAGCACCGTGGCGGCCGCTCCGGGCGTCCCGAGGCGTTCGGCCACCGTCCGGCCGAGCCGGTAGTTCTCATCCGGGGTGGTGCGGACGAGGGTGACCAGGTCGTTGTGCGCCACGTGGGGCCGGTTGCGGAAGCGCTCCGGCAGGTCTGCCAGGGGTCCGAGGCAGATCATGTCGATCGCTCCAGGAGCGATGGCCTGCGGGACGCCGGATCGGGATGCGGCGGTGAGACGGTCAGACCCCGCCGGCCACAGACCCCCGAACAGCTCGTCGGCCACCTCGCTGATGGTGACGTCGATGGCGGACGAGACCAGGCCCTGGCTCACGAACGACTCGAAGGACCGGCCTCCGGTGCCGTTGGCGTGGAACACCAGGGGCTCGAGGCCGCGATCCGCCAGGAACTCGCGGCAATGGGCCACGCAGGGGTTGGTGACCCCGTACATGGTCAGGGCGACCGAGTTCTCCGGCGCCCCTACCGGGTGGGCTCCGCCCGCCCGCAGCAGCGCCGCCGACACGTGGGCCAGCCGGCCGATCATGCTCCGCAGGATCCGGTTGCCGCCCTCGATGTCGAGGACCGGGTAGAGCATGGTCACGTCGGCGCCCTGGACCAGCGCCCTGGTCTCGCCGGCCACCGAGGTCGCCATCAAGATCTTCGGGATGCCGATGGGGACGACGGGCGCCAGTGTGGAGAAGGCCGCGGCCGCGTTGGAGCCGCCCATGCAGACCAGCGCTCCCACGTCACCCCGATCCACCAACTGCCGGAGGATGCGGCTCGCCCCTTGCGCCATGGCCGACACCGCCCCCGCCCTGCCCAGCAGAGGGAGCTCTTCGAGGGAGTATCCGGCGGCTTCCGCCACGGCTTCGGCGGGGTGGTCGCAGCCATGGTCACCGCCGAACACGCCGATGTCGATGGTGATGGGCGGTGTGTCGAGGCTGAGAAGCTGCTCCACCAGCAGTCCGAGCGGCTCTGCCTTGGTATCGAATGCGCCCGCAACCACGATCCTGCTCATGGCCTGCGCTCCACGGTCATCACACTTCGGGCCGGGCCGGGCGGGATGCTCAGATGGTCACGCTCTTGAAGGAGCGGACCGTGCGCTCGATGGCCACCTCGGTCGGCAGGCGTTCCATCGTGGAAGCGCCGACGAACCCGTAGCAGCCCGACCCGCGCATCACCGTCGCGACTTCTTCGGGACCCTCCAGCGGTCCGCCGTGCAGCACCACGATGATGTCGGGATTGATCGCCTCGGAGATCTCCCTGGTCTCTATGGCTTGCTCTGTGCAGGCGTCGAGGGACATCGTGAAGGAGTCGGTGGCGCCGATACTGCCGCCCGTAGTCAGGCCGAGGTGGGCGACCATCACGTCCACTCCCGCCTCGGCGAAAGCGGCCGCCTCATGAGCCTCGTAGCAATAGGACATCGTGAATATGCCGAGCTCCGAGGCCGTACGCAGCATCTCGACCTCCCGGTTCAGGCCGAAGCCGGTGGCCTCCAGGCTCTCCCTCCAGCGCCCGTCCGTGTAGCCGATGGACGGGAAGTTGATCACTCCGGAGAAGCCCATCGCCTCGAGTCCGCCCAGGAACCGATCCATGACCCGGGTGGGGTCGGTGCCGTTCACTCCGGCGATCACGGGAGTGTCCTTGACCACCGGCAGCACCTCCCGCTCCCCCATCTCCACGACGATGGCGTTGGCGTCCCCGATCGGCAGTAGGCCCGCGTTGGACCCGTGACCGGCCATCCGGTACTTGCCGGAGTTGTAGATGAGGATCAGATCGGCGCCTCCCGCCTCGGCGAATTTGGCCGATATCCCCGTACCGGCGCCGGCGCCGATGATCGGACTCCCGCTCGCCAGGCTCGCCCGGAGCCGCTCCAGGACCTGATCCCTCGTGAACATCCGGTTCCGCTCCTCTCGTTCAGTCGACCATCAGCAGGCCGCCGTTGACATGGATTGTCTGGCCGGTGACGTATGCCCCGGCATCCGACGCCAGGAAGATGGCGGGACCCACCAGATCCTCGGCCACCTCCATCCGGCCCAAGGGGATGTACTTCTCGTATTCGAACAGGTAGTCGCGGTGGTGGGCGTGCATGGGCGTGTCGACCGCGCCGGGGGCGATAGCGTTCACCCGTACACCGTGCGGCGCCACGTCCTGGGCCGCCGCCCGGCTCAACGACTGCAGGGCCGCCTTGGCCGAGCAGTAGTCGACGCCACCCCCGTCCTGGTTGAACACCGAAGCCCTGGACGACCAGGAACTACCGATGTTGATAACGCTGCCCCGGCCTGCCCCCACCATCTCCTGGAGCACCGCCCGCATGATCCGCATCGGGGCCTTCAGGTTGATCCCGTACATCCGGTCCCATTCCTCGTCGGTGACGCCGATGATGTCGGAGTAGCCCATGATTCCGGCGTTGTTGACCAGCACGTCGATCCGCCCGCTCAGGTTCTTGGCCGCGGCGACGATCCGCTCGGGTGTGTCGGGTGCGGTGACATCGGCCACCACCGCCGCCACCCCGTGACCGATCTCTCCGATCTCGGCCGCAGTCGCCTCCAGAACGGTGCCGTTGAGATCCACCAGCACCGCGTCACTCCCGGCGTGAGCGAAGCCCGTGGCCAGCGCCTTGCCGATGCCCTGACCGGCCCCGGTGACGATGGTGCAATAGCCGCTCAGGTCGAAGAGGTTCCTGGAGATGTCGGGAAGTGGGAGGCTCAAACTTCGCGACCCTTCGTCACGCGGATAGGGGATGCGGTGACATCCTAGTGTGGCCGGTCCCAGGTTCTTCGTGCTTGGTGCCCTCGTCGCTGCTGCCGGCCGGTTGGAAGCCCTTGACTCTCGATATCCACCGGCCATCCGACAAGGGGGTTGAACGTGTCACAGCCTCGTTGTATGTTGTTGGATAACTGTAATCACCGGCGGTCCATCTGTGACGTCGACCCGGACCGCATGAGGGATCAAATCGTTCGAGGCAGCCCCATCCCGGGGTGGGCGGGACGCGCCTCGAACCAAGGT
>VXMM01000022.1 GCA_009841105.1 Acidimicrobiia bacterium
CCCCCACCACCAGCATCAGGTCCCCGTCGCAGAGGCGGGCCCGGCGCATCATCCGGTAGGCGGTGGAGTAGGCCAGCCCGTAGGCCGCCGCCCGCTCCCAGGGGAGATGGGCCGGCTTGGGCACGACGTTGGTGGCCGGAACCACGACGTATTCGGCCAGCGTTCCCCAAGAGTGCTCGCCCAGCACCCCCAGCTTCCCGCTGAAGGGTATGTGGCCGGTGGTGGGGGCGTAGCCGAGGCTCGGGTTGACGATCACCTCGGCGCCCGGCGCCCATCCGTCCACACCGTCTCCCACCGCGTCCACCACCCCGGCGCCATCCCCGCCTGGCACATGAGGGAAGTGCTTGGGCGCGGGCAGGCCCATCGACATCCACAGGTCCAGGCGGTTGAGCGCGGACGCCACCAGCCTCACCCTCACCTGGCCCGGCCCGGGTCTGGGCGTGTCCACCTCCGCCAGCGTGTACGAGGAGGGCCCTTGCGTGTCGTTCAGAATCCATGCCTGCATGGAGCCAAGGCTAGACAGCGCTCGGGTCGGCGTGGCCGCCCGGCGGCGTACGGTCAGGTCTACGTCCAGCCGAAGTGGTCGATCGGGCCCTCGCCGCGGCCCAGGTCCCAGCCGGCGGCGCCGGTGATGGCGCGTGACACCCACGCTCGGGCGTCGGCGATGGCCACGATCAGTTCGACGCCGGAGGCCAGGCGGGCCGCTATGGAGGCCGAGAGGGCATCCCCGGTTCCGTGGACGTTCCGCGACCGCACCCGCCGTCCGGCGAGCGCATGGGTCCGGATCCCGTCCGAGAACACGTCTAGCAGGGGCTTGTCGCGAGCCATCCGGCCGCCGGTCACCAGGAAGGGCGTCCGCGTGGTGCGCGCCAGGTACTCCGCCGCGGCCCGCTGGTCGCTCTCGTTCTCGACGGGTCGGCCGGCCAGCAACGCCGCCTCCCGATGGTTGGGAGTGGCCAGGCAGGCGGCCGGGATCAGGACTTCGAGATAGGCGTCGACGGTGGATCCGTCGGCCAGTGACCTGCCGTTCCGATCGACCAGAACCGGGTCGATCACCAGGTTGGGTAAGCGGGCCGCCTGTTCCGCCACCAGCCGGACCACCTCGGCCCGGCCCAGCAAACCGGTCTTGGTGGCGTCGGGGGGCATGTCGGTAAAGACTGCCTCCAGCTGGGCCGAGATAATCTCGATCGGCACTTGCTCGGCCCGGGCGACACCCCGGGTGTTCTGCGCGGTGACGGTGGTGATCACCGTGGTGGCGAAGACGCGGTGGGCTGACAGCGTCTTGAGGTCGGCCTGGATTCCGGCGCCGGCCCCGGAGTCGCTGCCGCCGATCGTCATCACCGTCTTGGGGGTGTCTGTCATGTCCTCCAGCCGACCAAGCTGTCGTGGGCGGTCCGGCGCTCGCAGCCGGACCGCTGCACGATGCCGACCCGGTCCGGCTCAACCGTGGTGTTCGTGCATCCGCCCGCATCGTAGGCCTGGTAGGTCACGCGACCGCGGTCTACCGGGACAGGCTCGCCATCGATGCCGAGCGCGGACGGCCGGCTCCACCGTACTTCGATCGGCGGGTCGTCGCACCGGGTGAAGAGCTCGGACCACACGATCGGCGATCGGAGATGGTCGCCCTCGCACAGGAGGTGGCGCACCAGCACGTCCTCGCCGGTGTCAAGACCCTCGATCCTGGCCGGCCACCGGCTCGGGCCCTGGACGCCGGGGCTACGCGGTCCGATGGTCAGGCGGTACCGCGCAACGGGCGCCCAGGCGAAGTCCCTGGTGTTCGGGTCGAGGGGCGTGGACGGCAGGGACGACTCGGTTCCCGGCAGGATGGCGCCATCGCAGTCGTACCCACCCCAGTTGACGGCCAGGTTCCGGGGATGGCGGGGATTCCACTGGATTCCTGTGTGGGCGCCTCCTTCGTGGCGGGTGGGCGACCAGAAGGATGCCTGGAGCGCGAAGAAGGCCAGGCGGCTGACCTCCGGCGGCTTGAGCACCTCCAGGATCACCGAGACCGATGCCAGGGGAATGTCGGGAACCTCCCACCAGACATGGAACGAGGAGGCCCCGTTCGGAGACGGTGGCAACCCCCGGTCGCGCACGGGACCCGAAACCACCGGTTCGAACCGCGCTTGGGGAGGGTCGGCGGGGTGGGCCGGCTCGGACAGAGCCACAACCGTCTCCGGGTCTATCTCCACGAGCAGGCGGGTCCCCCTAGGGGGGCCGGTACCCGCGGTCTGAACGACAAGAGGATGACCGGAGCAGTCCACCTCCACACGGGTCTGCCCGGCCACGAAGGTGGTCGCGTCCACCGTCCCGGCCAGGCTCCCGGTCGGACTCAAGGCAGCGCCATCGGGCCGGATGACCACCCGGTGGCGGCCATCCGGAAGATGCGTGGGGATGGGGCCCCACGGGGAAGTGGCAGAACCGGATTCGACCTCTACATCGGCGAAGTTCTCGAACCCGAGGAAGCGGGCCACGAACTCGGTGGCCGGGCGGCTCCATAGTTCCTCAGGGGTGTCGATCTGCCTTATCCGACCCCGGTGCAGGATCGCCACCCGGTCAGCGATGGCAAACGCCTCGTCTTGGTCGTGGGTGACGTAGAGGGCCGTGATGCCTATCCGCCGCAGTAGCTCGGACAGCTCGGGTACCAGCCGGGCGCGCAGGGCCCGGTCAAGGGCGCCTACCGGTTCGTCGAGCATCAGCAGGGCCGGCTCGGGCGCCAGCGACCGGGCCAGGGCGACGCGTTGCTGCTCGCCACCCGAGAGGGAGTCGATTCCGCGGTCGCCATAGCCGCCCAGGTCGACCCACGAGAGCACCTCGGCCACCCGTTCGTGGATGGCCCGCCGGTCCCTTCCCTGCATCCGGAGTCCGAACGTCACGTTCTCGGTCACGCTCAGGTGGGGGAACAGCGCGTAGTCCTGGAACATCAAGCCCACCCCGCGCCGGTGCACGTCCACGCGGGTAATGTCGCGCGACGCCAGCTCGATCCTCCCGGCTGCGGGTTTCTCGAGGCCGGCGATCACCCGCAGGAGGCTCGACTTCCCCGAGCCCGACGGCCCGAGTACGGCCATCACCTCCCCGGATCCCACGGACAGGTCGATACTGTCCAGGGCGCGGTGTTTTCCGTAGTCCAGCGTGATGCCGGTGATCTTGAGCATCAGAACTCCCCGAGCCCGGCGACCCGGTAGCGGTCGATCGCCATGATTATCACTGTCGTCAGGAGCATCAGCACGGTGCTCAAGGCCAGCGCCTGCCCGAGGTTGGCCGCCCCGGGCTGACCGAGCAGGCGGAAGATTGCGGTCGGGATGGTCGGCCGACCGGGCCGGATGAGGAAGGCGGTGGCGCCGAACTCGCCGAGTGACACCGCCGCTGCGAAACCGGCTCCGACCAACGCCGCCCGGCTGATGATCGGCAGTTCCACCTCCCGGAAGACCCTCCGGGGCGAGGCTCCGAGGACGGCTGCCGCCTCGCGGAGGCGCGGCTGCACCGACCGGAGCACCGGGGTCACGGTGCGGATCACGAACGGAGCAGCAACGACGGAGTGGGCCAGCGGTATCAGCCAGACCGATGTACGGAGGTCCAGCGGCCAGTCGAAGGCGACTAGGAACCCGAAGCCGATCGTGACGGCCGAGGTACCGAGCGGGAGCATCAGGAAGGTGTCCAGCCGCGCGCCCAACGGGCCGGGGCGCCGGGCGATCACGACGGCCGAGGCGAGACCGGCCGCCACGGCGGGTACCACGGCGGCCGCTGCGAACCACAACGAGTTGACGATCGCCTCGGCCGGATCGACGAAAGAGGTAGCACCTCTGACCAGGCTCGCGTAATGGTCCAGACCCGGCCCGGCCGCGGTACGCAGTGACCGCCACACCAGCGTGCCGATGGGTGCGCCCAGGTAGAGGACCATCGAGGCGATGGTCGCTCCCACCACCAGATATTGACCAGGTGTGGCGGGGCGGCGGGCCACGGTTCGGCTCGAACGCAGGGGAAGGCGTCGGGCGTGGCGCTGCTGGAGGCGGGTGTACGCCCACAGTGCCGTAGCCACACCCGCCATCTGGACCAGCGCCAGGGCAGCGGAGGCGGCCAGGTCCAGGTTGATGGTGGCCTCCCGCCACACCGCCACCTCGATGGTGGCGTAGCTGAAACCGCCCAGGATCAGCACCACCCCGAACGAGGTGAAGGTGAACAGGAAGACGATGGAGGCGGCCGCCGCTATCGAAGGGAGCAGAAGGGGTAGCGTGACGCTCAGGAACGCTTGAGCCCGGTTGGCGCCCAGCGCCCGGGCCGCCTCCTCGAGCCTCGGATCGATGAGCTCCCAGAAGCTGCCCACGATGCGGACCACCACCGCGTAATTGAAGAACACGTGGGCGATGAGGATCGCCCACGCCGTTTGGCGCAGGTCCACGCCCAACGGCCCACCGGGTCCGAGAAGGGCCAGGTAGGCGGCTCCCACGACCACCGTCGGCAATACGAACGGGACCGTCACCGCCGCCCGCAGCAACCTCCTGCCGAAGAACGAGTACCTGGACAGGACGTAGGCGCCGGGTAGGGCGAACAGCAGGGTGGCGACAGTTGAGACCGTCGCCTGCCAGACCGTGAACCAGGCGGCCCGCCGCAGCGAGCCCTTGGTGACGATCTCCACGAAGGCCGACAGGTCGAGGTGCCCATCCAGGGTCAGGCTGCGCAGGACCACCCGCACCAGCGGGTATGCGAAGAACAGCCCGAAGAAGACGAGCGGGGCGGCGACCAGCCACCGCCCGGCCCCGGACCTCAGGAGGCTACGACCTCGATCCATTCCTCGATCCAGCGGGAGCGATTGGCGTCGATCTCTTCGGGAGCCACCACGGCCGGCTCGTCGGGTATCTCGGTGTACCGGACGAACTCGTCCGGCAACGCTGCGTTCTCATTGGCGGGGAAGACGAACATGTTGAGCGGTATGTCCTCCTGGAAGGTCAGACCGAGCATGAAGTCGACCAGCTGCCGGGCGGCATTGGGAACCGGCGTCCCGGCCAGGATCCCAGCGAACTCGATCTGGCGGAAACAACCGGCCGTCACCACACCGGTGGGCGCCTCGGTGACCGGCGGGTCGGCGTATATGACCTCCGCCGGAGGGGAGGATGCATACGACACCACGATGGGACGGTCCCCTTCCCCCGATCCACCGGAGAAGGATCCGTAGTAGGCATCCTCCCATCCTGCCGTGACCAGGACATCGTTGACCACCAGGTCCGACCAGAAGCTCTCCCACGTGTAGTCGCCCTCCTCACCGAAGGTGGCGATGGTCGCCAGCAGGAAGGCCAGACCCGGGGATGACGTGCCCGGATGTTCCACCACCAGCAGTCCGGAGTACTGCGGGTTGGTGAGGTCTCTCAGCGTCGAAGGAGGTTCGACGCCTCGGTCCGCCAGACCGGCTATGTCGTAGTTGAGGCACACATCACCGAAGTCGATCGGGGTCACCCTGTTATCGAGCTTCAGCGAGTCCGGTACGTCAACCAGGCGGGGAGAGACGTACTCCTCGAACAGGTCCTCGTCGAGGGCACGGCCCAGGAACGTATTGTCGATGCCGAACATGACGTCGGCCACCGGGTTGTCCTTGGTGAGCACCGCTTGGTTCACCATCGTGCCGGCATCTCCGGCCTCCAGGTGCTCGACGGTATGGCCGGTCTCCGCCTCGAACTGCTCCAGCGTCCCCTCGCTGACGTAGAACGAGTCGTGGGTGACCAGCCGGACGGTCTGGGGCCCCTCATCCTCGGGGGTGCCGTCGGCACACCCGGCCGCGACGAGCATCAGCGCCGCCAGCAGGATCCCTAGTCTTCTCATGCGCGCAACCTCCCGGCTTGTGGGGTTTCGGGAGGGCGAGGTCACTTCCTTCGCCGGTATTACCCGGATCAGGTTCAACGGTCGGAGATGCGGATCTCCCTCTCAGCCCTTCCCGGGCTCCCGTGTGTGATCCTTACCTTACACGCGGGAGCGGTCCGCGAGGGAGTCCTGGCTGGCATAGCCCGGGTGCTTGGCGGCTGGAGGTAACTAATTGGTAATCTATCTAATTTATTTAAGCTAACTACTAGCCTCTAACCGCTCGTCGAGGTAAGCGATCAGATCTGCCTCGTAGGGGTCCGGGTAGTCGTCCCATGCATCGGCATGGGAACACCCTTCGTAGACGGTGAGTTGCGGCGGGTACCGGACCTCGGCCCGGATGCGCTCCAGATGGCTGATCGGGATGCGGTCATCGATGTCACAGTGAACGAGGCCGATGGCATAGGGATATCTGGATGCGTCTCCCGCCGGGTAAACCCCTTCGATGTCCAGACCCTTGGTTAGTCGGGCCATCAGGATCACCCCCGGACGCAGGACGGAAGCCAACCAGGAAGGCGCCGACGTGCGCCGGGCCACCTCCTGGACGACCAGATCGGACAGCGAGGCGAAGGCCGAATCAGCGAAGACACCGGCCACGGCCGGCTCGTTCCATCCGGACATCAGAACGATTGCCGCGCCATAGGACCTGCCGTACAAGAAGATCGCTCCGGGTTCGACACCGCGCTCACGGATCAGGTAGTCGACCGCACCGAGCACATCGTCCGCCTCATGGACTCCGGCGCCCATCTGGGCCAGGTCGGATTCGCCGTGGCCGCGCAGGTCGAAGGCGAGCACGGAGTAGCCACTCTCGGCCAGAGCCGGAACGGTACCGAGTGCCGAGCTGCGGTTGCTGTCGATGCCATGGACCCGGATCACCGTCGCGCGGGCGTCCGGAGCCGGTATCCACCATCCGCGGAGGGTGAGCTCGGGCCAGCCCCGGGGGGAGAACTCGACATCCTCGTACTGCAGGGCGAAGTCTTCGGGGCGGTCCTCGAGCGGGGTTGCCTCCGCGTCAAGCGCGCTGTCAGCGATGTAAAAGGACACCGCCGCATAGATCAAGACGAGGACCACCACCGGGACAACAACCCGTTTGATCCACTTCGGGCGGCTCGCTCCGGAGCCCCCCGAGGACCGGAATGCGCTCAAACGTCGAATCATCAGATAGTAACGCTCGCGGCCCGCCACCAGACGTAGCGGTCGCAGTGGTCCTGGTACTTGGTCCTAGGACTAGTTGATCGTGGTCACTCTGTGTTGCGGTCGGCGTGATCTGGACCACCATCGATGCCTCTGGCTGCGTCCTGCCTCCTCGACGTACCCTGCGGGTACGCCTTCGTCAGCAGTCCTTGCCAGAGACGCCGCTGCCGGCGCCACATCCCACCGCCGCCCCACAGACCAACCACGGGACCCGCGGTAACAAACGAGCCCGCATAGCGTGAACACGCCCTAGCTGGTGGACGGGAGGAGCGAGAGCACGAGGGTGGCTCTGCTGTAGTCGCCATCGGTTCCCACACCCAGTGCCATCGGACCCAACCACCCCGACAGCATCGAGAGCGGGCCGTCATCGGACCCCGTTCCGCGGGAACCTATCCGGTCGATGACCCTTGCGAGGTCGACGTATGCCAGGAGCAGTGGATCGGAGGGGATGTGTTCCACAGTCCGCCGGTACTGAGCCGTGCCGGACACGTCATCTCTCGTGCCCTGCTGGACCGCCACCGTGGTCTCCAGTGCACCCGCGCCGGTTCCCAGGGTGACAAACCCGCCGTGGAGCACGTAGCCCAGGGAGGGTTTCCCGTCTCCGGTCGCGGGCGCGGCTCCGGCAGCGCCCCAATCGAGCTCTTGGATGGACACGCCCGTCAGCGAAGAGATTCCTTTCGCAATGCCGTCGATCGTCCCTGCCAGGGCGTTCCTGGACAGGGGTCGGTAGGACAGCGCGGCTACCCCTTCCACGGAGGAGCCCTCGCGGTCCGGCCCGTGGGCAACCAGCACCAACTGACCGCCTAGATGGTCGAACAGGTCCGCTTCGAGGTCGAGCCCGGTTCCGAGATCCACGAATCCGAGGGCGAGGTCCATGGCATCCGCCAGCGTCGCTCCTTCCTCGAGCCCGCTCGTGTCCTGCGCCGACGGCTGGTCGAACAGGTAGCCGCCCGGCAGCAGGTCGGCTATCTCGCACCCGCCCAGGATTTCCCGCCAGCGGTCCATGTCTGGGTCGAAACCGACAGACACGAACCCCAGCGCATCGGCCGGAACGACGGCATCCGTGACACCGGCCGACGTATCGGTCCACCAACTGGTCACATCCGGCGTAGCGAGATCGACGACCAGACCGTCACCGACCCAACTGGCCGAGACCATCAACCACTCGGGCGTATCGAACGGAACTCCCGGACAGGGGCTGCGACCGGGATCACCCATCCGCCCGGCGAGCCACTCCAAGTTCACGTACGCCGACGCGAAACGGCCGTCACGCGCCGCGGCCCTAGCCTCCTCGAAGTGCCCGGCGGACGCGAGGGTTTCAGGATGATCGCCGTCGATCCTCTCCGAGACGTCGTCAAGCAGTCCTTCGTCGGTACCGAAGAGCAGGAAGTCCCCGGCTTGAGCGATGAAAGCGGACGTACTCTGCTCCTGGTGCTGGAGCCAACTCCGCATGAACTCGGCAGCCGCATCCCTGTCGCTCACCCCCACGGTCGCCGCGAAGGCGATCTCGCCGTTCTCCAGCTCCACCACGGCCGCCGACACCTCGGTCCCAATCCAGGTGCCCAGGTCTCCTAAGAAGGTCGCGACGGCATCGGGCAGAATGTTGTCACCCTCGCCTGCGAACCCACCGACCCCTTCGAGTTGATCGAACAGGAATGGAAGACCCCCGGGAGGACTCTCTCCAGGCGCCAGGTCCAGCCACGCGTAGGCGACAGCGTCCTCGGGGTAGTAGGAGGCGGACGCCTCGGCCTGGGTTACGGAGCCAGGACGCTCCGCGGGAAGGATCCGCCAGACCCACACGGCCGCGATGACAGCCGCTACCAGCACAACTACGGTCATCTCTTTCCGAGTCACGGTTCACCACGGTACCGAAAGATCGCGACAATCAGGCAGTCCCACGGCATCGGTCGGTAACCGCAGCCTGAGATCGCCGGCTGCGCCATAATCAACCGGGACCGAGCCTCGCGCTGCTCACGACTCCACCACCGGAGAGCATATGTCAGCCAGTTCATCCCGGCCCGTACTCCGCGTCAGCGGGGAGGGTCGTGCGGCACGGAGCGACCTGTTACCGACCGAGGAGCCGGTCGAGTTCCGGCTCCAAGGGGTGCCGATTGTCGTCCTGATGCGGACCCCGGGCCATGACGAGGAACTGGCCCGGGGCTTCGCCCTCACCGAGGGCATCATCCTGCACCCGGAGGAACTGGCCGAAGTCCGGGCACTACCGGGCCTAGACGGGGCAGGACGCTATGACCTGGCTCTCGCCGATGGGATCGAGGTAGACGAGGAGCAGTTTCGCCGCAACCTCTACGCCACGTCTTCGTGCGGGGTTTGCGGCAAGGCCTCCATCGATGCAGTCCGCGTGGCAGCGCCGCCCCTACCAGCTGGTCCGGTCATCCCTGGCGGCCTGCTGCTGGATCTTGTCGAGTCGATGCGCTCCGCCCAGGCCGGATTCGAGGCCACCGGTGGGTTGCACGCCGCCGCCGCCTTCACGGGCGAGGGCGAGTTCCTGGGCGTCCGCGAGGACGTGGGCCGGCACAACGCCATGGACAAGCTGGTCGGCCGGCTCTCGTCCAGCCGCTGGCCGATCGGGGAGATCGTCGTCACCGTCTCCGGGCGGGTGTCGTTCGAGCTGGTGCAGAAGGCGGCGGTCGCCGGGATCAGCATCCTGGCCGGTGTCTCGGCCGCCTCCTCGCTCGCGGTCGATCTGGCCGACGAGTTGGGCCTGACCGTGGCGGGTTTCGTCAGGCCGGGCGGCTTCAACCTATACACCCATCCCCACCGCATTTCACCGTGAGGGTCCTGAGACCCTAACTGCATACCGTGGGTGATTCCCTACGACAGGCTGTTCCACGCCTGGACATGGATGACCGATGAGGGTAAGCCATCCCGGTTACGATGCCGTGGGTGCCGTTCATGGTGGACAGCGATCAGAATCGGAGGGCGTTCCGCGAGGCCGCAATCTTCTTTGTGGACACCGTGGGCCGGGTTCCGCCGGATGGGCTGGACGATCCGGGGTTAGGGGTATGGAGCGTTCGTGAGTTGATCGGGCACACCTGCCGCGCTCTCCTCACGGTGAAGCACTATTCGGGCGGGACCGACAGCGGTCCGGGTCGCCTGTCCAGGCCGGCGGACTATTTCTGCGAGGTGTTGAAGGACAGGAGCATCCACGCTGCCGTCGCCGAGCGTGCTGGTGACGCCGCCGCGGCGCTGGGCGACGATCTGTCGTCGGCCGTGGCCGGAATCGTGGACAGCGTGTTCTGCCTTGTGGATGCGCTTCCCGACGATCACCCGGTAGCTACACCGGTGGGCGAGATGCGGCTCGCCGACTACCTGCCGACCAGGACCTTCGAGTTGGTTGTCCATACCCTCGATCTCGCCGGGGCGGTGGGTGAGGACAACCCGGTGCCCGAGTCGGCCTTGTCGGTCGCGCTTTGGCTGTCGACCGAGGTCGCAGCGCGCTCGGGGCGCGCCGAGGATCTGTTGATGGCCCTAACCGGCCGGGCGCCGCTTCCCTCGAATCTCCTCGGTCTGGGACCGGACTCCTAGGTGCATGTATAGACGGGGATGGGTTGGCTTGCCATGCGTCGGCCCGGGGTTCTGGCTCCGGCCATGGGCCAACAGGACCGTCTCAGTACGCTGCTAGTGGTGCTCGGTGTCGCCCCCCAGCAGTTGGAGGATGTGAGGCAGTAGAGGCTCGAGGACGTCCATGCCCTCGGCCACGGCTTTCGGACTGCCGGGTAGGTTGACAACCAGGCAGGACCCGATCACGCCCGCTAGCCCGCGTGAGATTGCGGCCATGGGTGTGTGGCGCAGGCCCTCCGCCCGAAGCAACTCCGACAGGCCTGCCGCCGGTCGGTCGATCAGGGTGGCGGTGGCCTCGGGGGTTACGTCCCTCGGCCCGAAGCCAGTCCCTCCGGTGGTGATGATCAGCTCGCGCCGCAAGGCTAACCGCGCCAGCAGCTCCTCGATCATCTCCTGCTCATCGGGGACCACATGGCGGTCGACACTGAAGCCCAGGCCGGAGAGCCGGGCGCCCAGCACCTCGCCGGACGTGTCGGTCCGGGTTCCGTGGGTCACTCCGTCGCTGACGGTTACAGCAGTTGCTTTGATGGTGTCCATGGGAGCGCATGGTAGGGGACGGTCGCGCCATACCCGTCGCCGGCCACATTCGCTGAGGACTGACCACTGACTACTAGCCTTCCGCCCACATGTCCTGGATTCTCCTGACCAACGATGATGGTGTCGACAGTCCTGCCCTCCCACCCTTGCGCGCCGCCCTCGGATCCCTCGGGGAGGTACGCACGGTGGTTCCGTCCGGGCAGCGAAGCTGGATCGGGAAGGCCCTGACCCGTTTCGAGCCCATCGAGGTGGCCGAAGTGGACCAGGACGGCGCCACCGTCGTGACCGTGTCGGGTACTCCGGCCGATGCCGTGCAGGTGGCGGCCGGTTATTTCGGATCGCCCCCGGACCTGGTGGTATCCGGCATCAACATCGGCTACAACCACGGCACCGGCTACATCATCAGTTCCGGAACGGTCGGTGCTGCCTTCGAGGGATGGGAGTTGGGGATCCGATCCGTGGCCTTCTCCACCGGGGTGCGGGGGAGCTGGCACACCTGGTATCCGTTAATGCAATCCGCATCCTCCGCGCCGACCTGGGAGCGCCTGGCGGCGGTATGTTCGGAGATCCTCGGCGATCTGCTTGAAGCGGACCTCGCAGCCGATGTGGTCACGGTCAACCTCCCCTGGGAGGCCGACCTCGCCACCCGCCGCCGCATAGTGCCGCCCGCCCGGGTCACCTACGGCCGGATGTACGAACGCCGTGCCGACGGGACCTTCACCCACAACTACCAGGAGGACTTCGGAGACGTCCCGCTGGACGGCACCGACGTCGGTGTGAACCATGCGGGCGAGATCGCCATCACGCCCCTGATGGCCCCGGCTTCACCCCCGGTCGCCGAGAGGGCCAGAGCCCGGCTCGAACGCCTCCCGGCCTGACGTCAAGCCGCGGGGCGCCTCTTCGTAATCGGCCGCCGGTATCAGCCGCCCTGGCGGGTGATCGCCTCGTACAGCGCGGTCGAGAGGGCGCGGGGTCGGCGGTCGGTGCCTGGTTCCATGTAGGTCTGATTCATGGCATAGCCGAAGCCCACTTCTGCAACCGGGTCGGCGTAGCCGAGAGCTCCTCCGATCCCCTGCATCCCGAACGCCTCGTCGTTGGGTCCCAACGACATGCCGCCGGGTGTGGAGCGGCCGTAGCCGAGGGCAACCCTGGATGGGTTTCCGAATACGGCATCAGTGCCCCGGGCCTGCTCGGCCGAGTGAGCGATGACCGACGCCTCGGACACGATCCGCACCCCTTCTATCGCCCCACCACCGGCGAGCATTGCGTACATGCGGGCCACGCTCCTGGCGTCGCCGACTCCGTTGATGGCGGGCGCCTCCGCCGTCCATAGGTCGGGGTCGTTGGCCAGATCGACCGGGCTCCGCCGCTCGGGGCCGACGAAGAGAGCGGCGCCGGCGGGATTCTCAGGTGCCCAGATGACCCTCAGAAGCTCGGCCGCCGGGTCGGGATCGCGCAGGAGCCTGGCCACCCGCCCGTGCTGGCTGACGGGCAGCCCGATCCAGAGGTCCAGGCCGAGCTGGTGGGCGACCTCGTCCGCGAAGAACGTCCCGAGAGTACGGCCGTCGATCCGTCGCACCAGCTCGCCCACCAGCCAGCCGTAGCTGATCGAGTGGTAGCCCAGCTTGGTTCCCGGCTCCCAGGCGAGAGGCGCGGCGGCGAGCCGGGCCGCGATCTCATCGGTGCGATGCCATCCCGCCGCGTCGTCACCGCATACGAGGTCCCAGTACTCGGGGAAGGACGGAAGCCCGAGCGTGTGGCTGAGGATGTGGCGGACCAGCGCCCTGTCCTTGCCCTGAGTGGCGAATTCGCGCCAGTAGGCGGCAACCGGGGCGTTCACGTCCAACAGCCCGCGATCGGCCAGGATCTGAGCCACGAGGGCCGTCGCCCCCTTCGTCACCGAGAACAGGAAGACGAGCGTGTCCTGTGCCCAAGGGCGATCGGGCGTGGCCATCCCCGCCCAGATGTTGACCACGCACTCGCCCCCCACGTAGGCGCAGAACTCGGCCCCTACCTCGCCCCGGATGGCGAAGTTCTCCTCGAACGCGTCGGCAACCGGTTCGAAGCCCGCGTTTACGTGCCCGCTGATGTCGATCACTGTCGGCGTCTCACCCGAATCAAGACACTACGAGGACGCTCCAACGCCGCGCAAAAGAGGTGTGTGACAGCCGGCGACTCGCGGCCCGTCATTTCCAGCCGGGGGCCCTTGCAGCGTCCGATTCCGGTGCCGCGCTAGTACTCTGGGGCCGCGTCCAGAGCGGAGGTGACGGCATCACCGATATGCGACCGATCGAACAGGTCGACTCCCAGGTGGCGGAGCTCATCCGCCGGGATGTGGCCCGTCAGAACACCCACATCCACCTGATCGCGTCGGAGAACTTCGCGTCGCCCGCCGTCATGGAGGCGTGCGGATCGATCTACACCAACAAATATGCCGAGGGCTACCCGGGTCGGCGCTACTACGAGGGCTGTGAATGGGTGGACGGTCTCGAGAGCCTGGCCATCCAGCGTGCCAAGGCCCTGTTCGGCGCTGAGTACGTCAACGTGCAACCCCACTCCGGCGCCCAGGCCAACATGGGTGTCTACTTCGCCCATCTCGATCTGGGCGACACGGTGCTCGGCCTCAGCCTGGCCGAGGGTGGCCACTTGACCCACGGCTCGCCGGTGAACTTCTCTGGCCGCCTCTACCGGTTCGCGGCCTACGGGGTCGATCGCGAGACCGAGCGGATCGACATGGACGAGGTGAGGGCCAAGGCGCTCGAACACCGCCCCAAGATCGTCCTCGCCGGCTATTCCGCCTATTCCCGCCACCTCGACTACGACGCCTTCCGGTCCATAGCCGACGAGATCGGGGCGTTGCTGATGGTGGACGCCGCCCACTTCATCGGCCTGGTGGCGGGCGGCGCGTCACCCAATCCCGTGCCGTTTGCCGACATGGTCACCGCCACCACCCACAAGGCGCTCCGCGGGCCCCGGGGCGGCATGATCATGGCCAAGGAGCAGTACGGGCCCGGTATCAACAAGGCGGTTTTCCCCGACATGCAAGGGGGTCCGATCATCAGCCAGATCGCGGGCAAGGCGGTCTGCTTCCGGGAGGCTTCTACGGAGGCCTACCGAGCCTATGCGCACCAGATCGTGGCCAACGCCTCGGCCATGGCCGGAGCGTTCACCGAACGCGGGGTGCGGGTGGTCTCGGGCGGCACCGACAACCACCTGCTGCTGCTCGACATGCGATCCGTCGACGAGGATCTGACCGGCAAGGAAGCCTCGACCCTCCTCGACTCGATCGGGATCACCCTCAACCGGAACGGTATTCCGTTCGACCCGAGGCCGCCGTTCATCACCAGCGGCCTGCGGATCGGCACGCCCGGCATCACCACCTGTGGCATGAAAGAGGCCGAGTCGGCCCGGATCGCCGACCTGATCACCCGCGCCCTCCGGCACCGGACGGAAGACGCGATAGTCAGGGAGGTTCAGAGCGACGTCGCGGAGTTGGCCGCTGCCTTCCCTCCCTATCCCCCCGACTTCCCTGGCCACGTCTAGCCGCTCAAAGAGCCTTCTCCGCGAGAGTTGGCTGGACATAAATTCTAAGGTGCAACTTTAGATTATCATGATAATCTAAAGGACATGTTTAGACGATCGTTGCTATTGCCGCCGCCCGGGACGGAGACCTTCTTCCTGTGGGGTCCCCGGCAGGTGGGGAAGAGCACGCTGCTCCGGCAGCGGTATCCCGACGGTGCGTGGGTCGACCTGCTCAAGGCCGACGAGTTCCGCCGCTATGCGGCACGCCCTGAATTGCTACGTCAGGAGCTTGAGGCGGCGGGCCCGGATCCTTCGCGGCAGGTGGTCATCGACGAGGTTCAGAAAGTGCCCGCACTACTCGACGAGGTGCACTGGCTGATCGAGAACCGCGGGCTGTGCTTTGCGCTGTGCGGGTCCAGCGCGCGCAAGGTGCGGCGCGGCGCGGCCAACCTGTTGGGCGGGCGCGCCCTGCGCTACGACCTGCGCGGCCTGACTGCCGGGGAGATCGGGGAGGCCTTCGACCTCGACCGGGTGCTCAACCACGGCTACCTGCCCAGGATGTACCAGTCCGCCCGGCCCCGGCGCCTACTCGAAGCCTACATCGGTGACTATTTGCGCCAGGAGGTCGCTGCCGAGGGCCTGGTACGGAACCTACCCGCGTTCTCGGACTTCCTCGACGCGGCCGCCCTGAGCGACGGCGACCCCGTCAACTACTCGAACATCGCCCGCGATTGCGGCGTGTCCGGGCCCACCGCCAAGGCATACTTCGGCATCCTCGAGGACACGTTGCTGGCCCGGCGGCTGCCGCGGTGGCGCAAGCGGGCGAAGCGCCGCCTTGCCGGAGCGCCGAAGCTCTACTTCGAGGACGTGGGAGTTGTGAACCGCCTGGCCCGCCGGGGAGGCCTCGAACGCGGCACGGACCGGTACGGCAAGGCGTTCGAGAACTGGGTCTTCCATGAGCTCTCCGCCTTCATCTCCTACCGCGACAGCGACGAGGAACTGGCCTACTGGAGACTCCCCAGCGGCATCGAGGTCGACTTCGTAGTCGGCGACATGCGCCTCGCAGTGGAGGCGAAGGCGAGCGCCCGGATCAGCAGCCAACACCTCAAGGGACTCCGCACCCTGGCCGAGGAACACCCCGGTGTCCGCCGGATCATGGTGTGCCTCGAACCCCGCCCGCGCCGCACCGACGACGGAATCGACATCATCCCGGCGACAGACTTCGCCCGCCGCCTCTGGCAGGGCGACCTCGAGTAGGACCCGACTCACCACCAACGTGGGACCCGTTTGGTTTGTTCAGCGCCGGGCGTCTTTTGTCCGGTGTCGGATGTTCGCGGCCGGTTGAATCCTCCCTTGGCTATTCCTGTCACTCGGACGCGAATCTGTCACCCCCTCCCTATAGGTTGGCTCATGCCAAGCACCGCCA
>VXMM01000003.1 GCA_009841105.1 Acidimicrobiia bacterium
TGGCGGTGCTTGGCATGAGCCAACCTATAGGGAGGGGGTGACAGATTCGCGTCCGGGTGACCGGAATGGACAAGGGAGGCGTCAATCGGCCGTGAAACTCCGGCACAGGACACCGGGAGAGTGCCGGCGGGGGCGGGCCGAATGGACATCTCTCAGTGCCCTCTCAGGTACGGGAGCAGGCCGTGGCGCCCGCCTTCCCGGCCGAACCCGGACTCCTGGTAGCCGCCGAAGGGCGAGGCCGGGTCGAACTTGTTGTAGGTGTTGGCCCACACCACCCCGGCGGCGAGGCGGTCGGCCATCCACAGGATGCGGGCGCCCTTGGTGGTCCAGACTCCGGCGGACAGGCCGTAGGGCGTGTTGTTGGCCTTCTCCACCGCCTCCGCCGGGGTCCGGAAGGTCATGATCGACAGGACCGGGCCGAAGATCTCCTCCTGGGCGATGCGGTGGCTCTGGGAGACGCCGGTGAAGAGGGTGGGGGCGAACCAGAAGCCCCGTTCGGGCAGCGCGCACGGCGGCTGGTACATCTCGGCGCCCTCGGCCACTCCCACGTCCACCAGGTCGGTGATCCTGTCGAGCTGGGCCCGGCTGTTGATCGCCCCCACGTCGGTGTTCTTGTCGAGGGGGTCGCCCACCCGCAGGTGGGTCAGGCGGAGGCGCAGCTTGTCCATCAGGTCGTCGAAGACGGACTCCTGGACCAGGAGGCGGCTGCCGGCGCAGCAGACGTGGCCCTGGTTGAAGAAGATGCCGTTGATGATCCCCTCGATGGCCTGGTCGAGGGGGGCGTCGTCGAAGATGATGTGGGGGGCCTTGCCGCCCAGCTCTAGCGTCAGGCGCTTGCCGGTGCCGGCCAGGTTGCGCTGGATCTGCTTGCCGACCGCGGTGGAGCCGGTGAATGCCACCTTGTCCACGCCGGGATGGTCCACCACCTCGGCGCCGGTCCTTCCATCGCCGGTGACGATGTTAAGGGCGCCGGGGGGGAGGCCGGCCTCGGCGGTGAGCCGGGCGAAGGCCAGGGCGCTCAGCGGGGTGGTCTCGGCCGGCTTCAGCACCACCGTGTTGCCGGTGGCGAGGGCGGGCGCCACCTTCCAGGCGATCATCAGCATCGGGAAGTTCCAGGGGATGACCTGGCCGACCACGCCGAGCGGGGCGGTGTCTGCGGTGCCGAAGCCGGGGAAGGCGTAGTCCAGCTTGTCCGCCCAGCCGGCGTAGTAGAAGAAGTGGGCGGCGGCGAGGGGCAGGTCGATGTCGCGGGACTCCCTGATCGGCTTGCCTCCGTCCAGCGTCTCCAGGACGGCGAACTCGCGGGACCGCTCCTGGAGCATCCGTGCGATCCGGTAGAGGTACTTGGCCCGCTCCGCGCCCGGCATCCTGCCCCAGGCGCCCTCGTAGGCGTTGCGGGCCGCTTTGACGGCTCGGTGGACGTCCTCGGCGCCTGCCTCGGCGACCCGACTGAGGGTCTCCTCGGTGGCCGGGTTGATGGTGGGGAAGTAGCGGTTGGTGGCGGGCTTCTTGGGCGCGCCGTCGATCCAGAGGTCGTAGGTCGGGTCGATCGTGACGGGATCGGTGGACTCGATGGAAGCCACGTAGTCGAGGCCGGTCGGGACGATCTCGGGGGTGCTCGTGGCGGGTATTTCGGAGGGGCTCATGGGCTCGGACGGGCTCATTGGGCGGAGGGGGTCATGGGCGGATCAGTCCTTGGTGAAGTAGTCGGGCGACTGGTAGTGGCCGTCACGGAGCCAGCGGATCTGCATGAGCAGGTCGTTGACCAGGCTGGAGGCCCCGAAGCGGAAGCGGTCGGGGGTCAGCCAGTGGGGCCCCAGGGTCTCGGACAGCAGGACCAGGTAGCGGACGGCCACCTTGGCGGTGCTGATCCCTCCGGCCGGCTTCATCCCTACGGGCATTCCGGTGGCGGCGTGGAAGTCGCGGATGGCCTCGAGCATCACCAGGGTCACGGGCAGGGTGGCGGCGGGAGAGACCTTGCCGGTGGACGTCTTGATGAAGTCGGCGCCGGCGGCCATCGCCAGCATCGAGGCCCTGCGCACGTTGTCATAGGTGCTGAGCTCGCCGGTCTCGAGGATGACCTTGAGGTGGGCGGGCCCGCAGGCCTCCTTGACCGCCACGATCTCGTCATGGACCCTGAGATAGTCGCCGGAGAGGAAGGCGCCCCGGTTGATCACCATGTCGATCTCGGTGGCACCGGCCTCTACCGCCCAGGCGGTCTCCCCTGTCTTGACTTCCAGGGGGGCCTGGCCGGACGGGAAATAGGTGGCCACCGACGCCACGGCCACGCCGCTTCCGCTTCCGGCGAGGGCCTTGACGGCGTGGGGCACCATGTTGGGATAGACGCAGAGGGCGGCCACCGGGGGGATGGAGGGGTCGGTGGGATCCGGGCGGACCGCCTTGGAGGCCAGCTGGATGACCTTGCCGGGGGTGTCCCGGCCCTCCAGGGTGGTCAGATCGCACATCCGGATGGCCAGGTGGAGCGCCGCCAGCTTGGACTCCCGCTTCACCGACCTGGTGGACAGGGCGCCGGCTCGCTCCGTCACGCCCACCTCGTCCACGGAGGGGACCGCCCGCAGGAAGGAGTCGATCGTCCTCGGGGAGACGGAGGGACCGAGGATCGGGGATGCGGGGGCGGTGGTGGCCGGAGCTGACATGGTGCCAGGAAGGGTACCCGAGTGTCGGATGGCCGGTTCGTGGGGGCGTGAGGTGATGGGGGGTTTGGGATCCGGGGCTGCGCGCTGCGGAGTGGCTTGTGAATCGGGGCGGTCAGGCGTGTGGGCGGTTCCTCCTGCACATATATATACGTGTGATCGGGGCCGCTGCGGGAGGCCTGCGGGGCACGAACCCGGATCTCCGCTTCGTGGCTACGAACCGCCGGTGCCGATCTTCTCCCTCGGGGAGGAGCTCCGCTGTTCGCCCTCCAGCCTGCCGAGGTCGCGCATGATCTGGACGATGTTGTCGTCCATCCGATCGTAGCGAGAGCGGAGATGGCCGAGGTCGTCCCTCAGCTGACCGAGATCGTCCTTCACATGGCCGAGATCGTTCTTCACCACCGCCATGTCCGTCTTCAACTCCCCCACGTCCGACCTGAGCTCAGCCATCTCCATGTCCTGGTGGTCGAAACGCCCGTCCTGCTTGTCGAACCGCCCGTCCTGCGTTTCGAACCGCTCCTTCATGTATCTGTCCTGCATGTCGAAGCGCTCGTGCAGCATCTTCATCTGCGTGGCTATCGCACGCCACAGGAGCCCCACCGCCAAACCAACGACGCTGCCCAGCAAACCCAGCAGCGTGAGGAGTGTTCCCCAATCAACGAACTGTGCGCTCACGTGTTCTCTCCTTCGCTTCTCGATTCTACAGATAGCGTGTCGCCAGCGCGCCGTTGTGGATACTCTGTCCTGAGTTGTGACCGTCCAACATCTGTATTATGTATCAATATTATTATGCTATCGGCTGCTCTATGGCAGAAGATTTTGTCATTCTTTCATTGTGCTCAGAATAGACCAAGCAGCCATGGCGGGGTTGCCGGCCGTGACCGGGTGACCCCGCGGCACGGGAAGCCGTCGGGGGTCGCAGGCGGGGGGTCGCGGCGGCGAGGCGGCGGCAATCCCGGAATGTGTCACACCCCGCCCTTACCATGCCGGGCATGGAAATCATCACTGTGATTCTCGGCCTTGTCCTCGCCGGCGCCCTCGGGGCGGGGGTGGTATTGGCTTTGGCCCGGCGGCGTGGCCGTGGTCCGGCCGCGCCGGTCGATCCCAATGCACTCGTGGAACAGGTGGTTCGGGTGACCGGGCAGGCCTTCCAAACCCATCTCCAGACCGGCCGGGCCGAGATCCGGGCCGGCCACGCCGAACTCTCCCGCGAGCGTGACGTCTTCGATACCAAGTGGGAGCCGCTGGTAGCCAGGGTCAACGAGGAGCTGTCGGGCATCCGGGGGCTGGTGGCCGAGCTCCAGAAGGACCGGGCCGCCCAGCACGAGGGCCTCACCGAGAGCCTGCGCAACGCCGCCGACCAGCAAAACCGGCTCCTCGCCTCCACCCAGCGGCTCAACGACATCCTGGGAAACCCGCAGGCCCGGGGCCAGTGGGGAGAGCGGATGGCCGACGACATCCTGCGCTCGGCCGGGCTGATCGAGGGGGTGAACTACCGCAAGCAGCTGACCACCAGCGCCGGCACCCGGCCCGACTTCAGCTTCGACCTCCCGGACGGGCGGCTCCTCCACATGGACGTGAAGTTCCCCCTGGAGGCCTACGTCCGCTACCTGGAGGCCGGAACGCCCGACGAGGAGACGGCCGCGGTCAAGGACTTCGGGAGGGCGGTATGGCACCACATCCGGGAGACGTCCCGGCGGGACGCCTACCGGGAGTCGATCAGCACGGTGGGGTTCGTGCTGATGTTCGTTCCCAACGAGCGGGTTTACGCCTTCATCCACGAGCACCACGCCCAATTGCTGGACCAGGCCCTGTCGGTGCGGGTGGTGGTGTGCTCACCCTTCACGCTGTTCGGGATGGTCTCGCTGGTGCGCCAGGCCATGGACACCATCGCTCTGGAGCGTTCCTCCCAGGAGATACTCGATCACCTGGCCGTCTTCACCGAGGAATGGGGCCGTTACCTGTCGCAGGTTGAGAAGGCGGAGCTGCACCTGAGTAATCTCAACTCCGCGTTCGGGACACTGAGGACCACCCGGCAACGGAAGCTGGAGCGGTCGCTGGAACGCATCGAGGATCTCAAGACCCGCACCCCCAAACCGGCCCTCGCGGGTGCCGCCGACAGCGACGGCCTGGCGCCCGCGGCCCCCGAGGAGTTGGCCGGGTCCGGTTAGCGCCCCTTCTCCAGAGACGGCGACTGTGCCGCCCCTCGAAATCGGCACGACAGGACGGGTGGAACGAAGGGGTTGAACCTGTCACATCCCCGCGATACGTTGCCCGTCGCCAAGCACCTGCACCGGCCGACGCTGCGAGAAAGTGCTCGGTAATCACCGGACGTCGACAACCATGACGCGGGCCCCGGCTATTTGGTTGCGCGGTTCCACGTTGGGTCTGTAACGACCGACAGATCACGCGGGATGACAACACAAGGCGGGTTGGGTGACAGGGTTCAGCATGAGGCGTTTGGATAGGACCAGGGCGTGACGGCCTTGACAGCGGGTCTGGGCGCCGCCGCACTTGTCCTGGTAGCCCTCCTCCCCGGGGCCATGTTCTCATGGAGCTTCGAACGATGGGCCGGCCGGTTCGGGATCGGACTCAAGGACCGGGCACCGCGATTCATGGGATTGTCCGCTGTCCTGCTGTCCATGGCTGCCGGTCCTCTGTATTGGATCTACGCGGACTACTGGGATGCCTTCGTGAACCGTGAGCCCTTGCCCAGGTGGTTCTGGGGTCTCCCGATCCTCTACGTGTTCGTGCCGCTGGTCGTGGGCAGCCTGTCGGGATACGCATGGAAGGAGAACTGGCCCGGAGCGCGGCTCATAATCGGAAGGAACAGGGCACCACGCGCCTGGGATCATCTATTCCTGGATCGGCCCGCCGGGGGGTATCCGCTGCAAGCTGAAATCCGGTACCTGGATAGCAGGCGTCTACGCGGAAACAGACGCAGCTCGACCGTTCGCCTCCGAGTATCCTGAGCCGCAAGACTTGTACCTTCCCAGAACGCTCGGTATCGACCCCGACACAGGCCAGATGTTGACCAGCGACAGTGACGCTCCGCTAGTGCTCGACCTCGGAGTCCTAGTGAGATGGGAAGAAATCGAATTTCTAGAGTTTATTAGAAAAGTGAAAGGATAGCCGTGTGGCGTAAACGGAGGGAAAAATGGGCAAGGGAAAGAAAAATGCGTGGGGCAGCAGTCTGGGGCGGGTACACCACCGATAAGAGGGTGGATGTTTCGAAGCTCAGGTTCCCGGATCTGAAGCCTGCGTCCTCCGTTGAACGTACCGGTAAGGGCCCCAAGTCCGGCTAGCCGCCAACTGCGATGACAACAACGGTGACGGCGACCGTGCGCCCTGGGAAGACCGGCACGGACGGGAGGTGCGGGAACAAAGGGGTTGAACCTGTCACATCCCCGCGATACGTTGCCTATCGCCAAGCACCTGCACCGGCCGACGCTGCGAGAACCGATCGGTCCGGCCGGTCCGGAGGGAACATATAGAGGTTTGCGGAGCGCCGACCGTCGATTACGACGGCGGCAGGGCCCGGCATGGTCGGCCGCGCTCCAAACCCAACGGTGGTGGCGGCGGGGGTTGGGCCCTGCGGGGACGCCGGTTCGCGGCGATTTTCGCGCTCTGGCGGGCATTTTGGCGCTTTCCGGGCGATTCTCCCGCTGAGGCAGGGGTAGGGGATGAAGGCGCGAACCTCCTCGCCCCCAATAGTCGTGACCTCGTAGCGACCCGTCTCCCCGCGGTCCATCTATTCAGTTCTCCTCAACTGGCTCAGAAGTTATTAAAGTATAAGCCCATAATTATTAATACCGGGCAGTCCTCGCGACCTGCTTTCCCGGAGCGAGCGGGCCGAGACCCGACCTAATCATTCCCGCCGGACGGCCTCTCCCCACCCTCAGCCGTGGCGGAGCGGGCACGGCGGGCGCCCGAGGCGATGCGGTAACCCGCCCAGATGAAGGTGACCGCCACCAGCAGCGAGGCGGCGAACCCCCAATCCACACCCTGGGCGAGGATGGTCCCCCCGGTTGCTTTCAGGCGAGCACGGACGAACCCGGTTCCAGCCGGATTGCGGACGGTCTACAGCGGTTCGGTTCCCTCGTTCAGGAATTCCAAATAGTGCGTGTAGACAAATAGCCGGTCGCGCCGCCCTCCCGTGATCTCCTTAGCGATCTCGAGGTCGACGAGTCGCTGCATCCCCGCCGATGCGGTGGGGAATGAGAGCCCCGTGATCGCAGATACGTCGGTAATACTGCGAATGGGCAGAACCATGAGAGCTTCGTGCACACGTAGAGTGGAGCCGGCCTGGCGACCTAACCCCGATATGCGCTGCTTGTCGGTTTTGAACATCTCCGTCAGCCGCCTGGCTGTCGCGACGGCGGCCTCCGCTACCTCACGGACCCCCTCCAGGAAGAACTCCAGCCATGCCTCCCAGTTGCCATTGATCCGAACCTCGCCGAGCAAGCGGTAATACTCCGAACGATTCTGTTTCAAGTAGAGGCTTACGTATAGGAGCGGGTCCTGAAGCACCCTTGCGTGGCAGAGGAGGAAGGTGATGAGCATCCGCCCGACCCGGCCGTTACCGTCGAGAAACGGGTGGATGGTCTCAAGTTGCCCATGGGCCAAGCCAATCCGTACGAGGATGGGCAGACCGTCGTCGGTCGCGTGGAGGAAGCTCTCCAGCGCTGTCATGCAATCCTCAACACAGTGGTGAGGTAGAGGAACGAAGGCCGCATTGCCGGGTCGGGTACCGCCGATCCAGTTCTGCGAGCGCCGGAACTCACCTGGTGTCTGGTTGCTGCCGCGCCCCGCGGACAGCAGGACACCGTGAACCTCCCTGATCAGGCGGTTCGAGAGTGGGAAGCCGTCCACCCGGAGCCGATCCAGCCCGTACTCCAAAGCTGCGACGTAGCGGGACACCTCCGCGATGCCGTCTTGGGGAACTCCCGGTGCGCCTTCCCGCTCGTGCTGCAGCAGATCCGTGAGCGAGGACTGCGTTCCTTCGATCTGTGATGAGAGAACGGCCTCCTTGCGCACGTAGTGATAGAGGAAGAGGGACTTGTCGGGTAGTAGGGTCGTCACCGCATCGAGGCGACCCAGAGCAAGGTTGGCCGCCTCGAGAGCTTGCAGGAGCGGTCCGTCGAGTGCGAGCGGGGGCACGGGAGGCAGGGGTAACGGGATGAAGGCGCGAACCTCCTCGCCCCCGACAGTCGTCACCTCGTAGCGACCCGTCTCTCCGCGGTCCATCTATTCAGTTCTCCTCAACTGGCTCTGAAGCTATTAAATTATGGGCCTATAAATATTAATAGCAGGACGGCCTGGCGCCCCCGCTCCGGAGGAACCGGCCCGGTTTCGCTAGCGCTTCCCGTCCCCCGGAGGGGCGACGGATCCCCCCAAGGAGACAGGCTCGACCAGTAGCGGGCGGAACAAGGGGGTTGAACCTGTCATATCCCCGCGATACGTTGCTCGTTGTCAAGCACCTGCACCGGCCGACGCTGCGAGGACCGATCGGTCCGGCCGGTCCGGAGGGAAAATATAAGAGGTTTGCGGAGCGAACCGCCGGTTACGACGGCGGCAGGGCCCGGCATGGCCGGCCGCGCTCCGAACCCAACGGTGGTGGTGGCGGGGGCCGGGCCCAGCGGGGACGCCGTTTCGCGGCGATTTTCGCGTTCTACCCGACTCGGACCCCAGACGGTGATGGGCCAAGTCGATCCGTACCTATTCAGTTCTACTCAACTGGCACTGAATCTATTAGGTCATAGGCCTATAACTATTAATAGGGGCGGGTCCTCGCGATGCCTTTCCCGCAGCGAGAGGGCCTTCACCCGACCGGATCACTCTCGCCGGACGGGCTGTGCCCCACTCTCGGCTGTGGCGGAGCGGGCACGGCGGGCGCCCGAGGCGATGCGGTAGCCCGCCCAGATCAACGTGACCGCCACCAGCAGCGAGGCGGCGAACCCCCAGTCCAGACCGAGGGCCAGGATGGTGCCTCCGGTGGAGGCCGCCAGCGTCCCTGCGACGATGGCCAGGTTGCCCCATACCAGCCGGGGGTTCTTGCGGACGAAGCGGGCCAGCGACACCAGGGCCAGCAGGATGATGATGGTGGCGCCCATTCCCCCACCGATAGCCGCCCACAGGCGAGGTCCGAACATGTCCATCCACAGATCCCGGCCGCTCGGCACCCCGCCCGGGGGCAGGACGCCGGCATCGAACGGCTGGGCCAGGGTGGTGGGAATGGCGATGGCGAAGAACGGGAACATGAGCAGCAGCATCACGTGGCCGGCCCTCCGCCCCACCACCAGGAACATCGAGCCCAGCGCCAGGACCGGGATGTTCACAATCGCTCCGAACAGGAAGAAGGTCCGGTAGCTGGCGGAGGTCCACCCGGTGGCCGTCCCCACGAACAGCGCCCAGGTGGCCAGGGCGAAGAACCCGATACCGGCGGCGTAGGCGGCGGTGTGAGGTCTCGGCGAGGCCCGGTAGCGGCGCACCAGGTCGACGCAGAACAGGGTGGCGACCACGCCGGCCGCCAGGGAGGCCACAGCACTCATACCGTCTCAATCGTAGGCCCCGGCGGCGGCGCCGAATCCCCTGGTCCGGCGTTGCCGCGCGGCCGGGAGTAACGACTCCGGTACCCTAGAAGCATGGTTCGCAACATCCTCGTGGCCGTGGCTTGGCCCTACGCCTCCGGATCCAGGCACCTCGGGCACCTCGCCGGCGCCTACCTACCCGCCGACATCTTCGCCCGTTACCACCGGCTGGTCGGCAACCGGACCCTGATGGTGTCCGGGAGCGACGTCCACGGCACCCCCATCACGGTGCGGGCCGACCAGGAAGGCGTCACCCCTCAGGAGATCGTGGACCGCTACCACGCCGAGTTCGTGGCCGGCTGGAAGGCGTTGGCCATCCAGTGGGAGCTGTACACGTCGACCGGGACCCGGAACCACCACGACGTCACCCAGGACATCTTCAGCCGCCTGCACGAGAACGGCCACATCGACCGCCGGACCTCCGAGCAGTTCTTCGACCCGGAGGCGCGCCGGTTCCTCCCCGACCGCTACGTCGAGGGCACCTGCCCGCACTGCGGCTACGACGAGGCCCGTGGAGACCAGTGCGACGGCTGCGGCCGCACCCTCGACCCCGTTGACCTGATCGATGCTCGTTCCAAGCTGTCCGGAGCAGTTCCGGTCCGGCGGCATACCGACCACTTCTACCTGCGGCTGCCCGACTTCTCCGACCGCCTCGAGAAGTGGTTACGCTCCCGGGAGGGCTGGCGCCGCCACGTGCTGAACTTCTCCCTGGGCTGGATCGAGGAAGGCCTCCAGGATCGGGCGATCACCCGGGACATCGACTGGGGAGTCGACATCCCGGTGGAGGGCCTCGGGGAGGGCAAGAAGATATACGTCTGGTTCGACGCGGTTATCGGCTACCTGTCGGCCGCCAAGGAATGGGCGATGATCCAGCGCACCCCCGACGCCTGGAAGGACTGGTGGGAGAACCCCGACGCGGAGCACTACTACTTCATCGGCAAGGACAACATCCCCTTCCACACCATCATCTGGCCGGCCATGCTGATGGGGTACGGGGGCCTGGAGCTGCCCACCGACGTTCCCGCCAACCAGTACGTGACCTTCCGCGGCGGGAAGGCCTCGGCGAGCCGGGGCATCGGCCTGACCATCGGCGCCGCTCTCGAGATCTACGAGCCCGACGCCCTCCGCTACGCGCTGGCCGCCAACCTGCCGGAGAACAACGACACCGAGGTGTCAGAGGAGGAGCTGGACCGCCGCATCAACGACGAGCTGGTCGCCACCTGGGGCAACCTGGTCCACCGGGTGCTCTCGATGACCCGGTCGGGGTTCGAGGCCCGGGTTCCCGTCCCGGGAGAGCAGACCGCCATGGGCCGGGAGGTCCTGGACTCGGCCGGGCGGGCCCTCGACCAGGTGGCCGCCCACATCGAGCGGGTCGAGCTGCGGGCCGGGCTCAGGAAGGCGATGGAAGGGGCCGGGAGGGTCAATGCCTACCTCAACGCCACCGAACCCTGGAAGCTGGTGAAGACCGACCGGGAAGGGGCGGCCACCGTCCTGAAGAACTCCATCGACGCCATCAACCACCTGAAGGTCGCGCTCTCCCCCTACCTGCCCGTGACCACGGAGCGGCTCCACTCGATGCTGGGCCTCCCCGGCACCGCCGCCGAACAGGGATGGGTCGGAGCGCCGGTTCCCGCCGGGACCAGCCTCGGAGCGGTGTCGCCTCTCTACCGGAAGGTGGAGACGGCGGACCGCGGTTGAGCGGGACCGAGCTGGCGTGGTAGGCGCCAAGACATGAGCGTCCGGCGGAACTTCCGGAGGGCATACGTGGCCATCGGCGGAGGCCTCCTCGTCATTCTGGGTCTGGCCGGGTTCGCACTCCCCCTCCTTCCGGGGACCGTGCTGCTGGTCGCCGGCTTGCTCGTGTGGTCCTCCGAGTTCAGGTGGGCCAGGGAGGTCCTGGCGCGGGTTCGCGCCTGGCTGGCGGACCGGACCGCCAAGCGGAGGGACAAGAGTTAGTCCCGCCCCCGGCGCCGTCGGGGAGGCTGATGGCGTCGGCCTGGACGGTTTCCGAACCTAAGGCTCACAGCGCGCCCTACCGCGTCTAGAACCTAAGGTTCCTCGCCGCGCAACGACCCCCACGCCACCACCCACCGTCGAGAGCGCTTCGTCGACCTTGAATACCGAACCCGGGCGGGCTGTGCATCCTGGCGGGCTGTGCGGCCGATCAGGGCCGCTCCGGGGGGACTCTCCCGATACTCCCCCTGGCGATCCGGGTAACGCGGGGGCGATCCCCCATTGACGGTTAGCGCGACCCTTGGAATAGTAAGGTCGTTGCCCGCACCGCTCGCGGACGGTCACGGGCGAGCAAGGCGAGATACTCCCGAAAGGACTTCCGGATGAGACACGGTGCGTTCGCGTGAGGGCGAGCTCGTGACCGAAGACCGGACCACTCCAGAGGCCGGCGCTCCGATCATCAAGACCGGCGGCCTCTACAAGCACTACGGGAACATCAGGGCGCTCGAGGATGTCGACCTGGACGTCCGTCCCGGCGTGACCGGCCTCATCGGGGCCAACGGCGCCGGCAAGACCACCCTCATCAGGCTGGTGCTCGGTCTCATCCGGCCGACCTACGGGCAGATCTCGGTCTTCGGAACGCCGGTGGCCGAAGATCCGGCCGGGCTCCGGGAGCGGATCGGCTACATGCCCGAGAACAAGTGCCTTCCCCTGGACCAGACCGCGGCCGACTTCGTCGCGTATGCCGCGGAACTCGGCGGGATCCCTCCGGTCGAAGCGCGGAGGAGAGCGTCGGAAACCCTCTTCCTCGTCGGGTTGCACGAGGAGCGGTTCCGCTACCTGGGGGACTTCTCGACCGGAATGCAACAGAGGGTGAAGCTGGCCCAGAGCATCGTCCACGACCCCGAACTGGTGCTCCTGGACGAGCCCGCATCGGGTCTCGACCCCGCCGGGCGCGACCAGATGCTGGAGTTGATAGCCCGGTTCCGCGAGTTCGGCATGAACGTGCTGTTCTCGTCCCACATCCTTGACGACATCGAGCGGACCTGCGACTGGGTGGTGATGCTCGACGCCGGGCGGCTGATCCACTCGGCGCCGCTCGACCCTCCAGGTGAGGGGGATCGCCTATCCGTGGAGGTCTTCGGCAACCCCCATCCCTTGGTCGACGCACTGGCCCGCCAGGGAGTGTCCGCCACTTTGGACGGGGCGGTGGTGACCGTCGTGACACGATCCGAGGACGCCTTCGCCGTGATGCGCGACGCTCTCGAGTCGTCGGGATCGTCGGTCCGCCGGCTGGGAACCAGCCTGAGCCGCCTGGAAGACGTGCTGGTGGCCGCTGCCAGGAAAGCAAATGGCTGACTCCCCGGAGACCTACCGCGACGAGGCGATAATCGTCGACCGCGGCTATCGCCACTACGACGGCACCCGTACCGGGAGAAGGGGCGCGGTGCGGGCCATCGTGAGAGAGGGGTTCCGCAGGGTGATGGGCCTTCGCCGCAAGGCGAAGCGGAAGCTGTTGCCGTGGACGCTCATCGTCGTGGCGCTGTCGTCGGTGGTGATACTGGTCGCAATCACCTGGGCCACCACCCAGACCCCGGCCTCCGACGAGCTGGCCGACCTGGTTCCCCGCTACCGGGGATACTTTGACTTCATCTCGGTGGTGGCCTTGCTGTTCGCGGCCTACGCCGGGGCCCAGCTCCTGATCCCCGACCGGGCCGACGGGGTCCTCAACGTGTACTTCTCGCGTCCGCTGGCCGTTCGCCACTACCTCATCGGCAAGGCCCTGGCCTACGCCACCGTGATCCTCAGCTTCTGGCTGGTGCCCCAAGTGCTGCTCCATCTGGGGCTGGCCGCGCTCTCCCGGGAAGGTTTCCTGTCGTACCTGGGCCGGACCACCGACATCCTCTGGCAGGTCCCTCTGGCAGCCCTGGCCTACTTCGTCCTTCACGCCTCGCTCAGCTTCCTCACCGCGTCCTTCATCAACCGGGTCGGCGCCGCTGCGGCCGCCTTCCTGATCGGCTCGCTGGGCCTCAACCTGGTGGCGCTCTTCTTCCAGGAGGCCGCTGACGACACACCCGGTTCCCGCTGGGTGGCCCTGCTCGCCACGGAGCAGCATCCCCGGTACGTGAGTGACTGGATCTTCGGGGTCCACGAGTCGGCGGAGTGGATACCGGCGCAGGCGGGGTTCGGGCCCGGCATCTCGCTGGCCGTCATAGTCGGGCTGGCCGTTGTGAGCGCGGCGCTGGTCGGCTGGCGCTACCGGAGGTTGACATGACGGCGCCCGACCGCTCCACCGACGCCCTTCATGTCGACGAACCCACTGTGGTGGCCACCCGACTGTCGAAGTGGTTCGGGCCGAAGGTGGCGGTCTCCGACGTGGACTGCTCGTTCGGGCCGGGCGTGACCGGCCTGCTCGGCCCGAACGGGGCCGGCAAGACCACGCTGCTCCGGCTCCTGGCCGGTCTGCTGACGCCGTCCGCGGGAGGCGCGACCATCCTCGGCCAGCCGCCGGGCCGCAAGCCGGCTGCGTACCGGCATCTCGGGTTCGTCCCGGAGGACGAGGCCGTGTACGGGCACATGACGGCCCGGCGCTTCATACAGTGGAGCGCCGCCATGTCGAAGGTGGAGGACACCGGAGCGGCCGCCCGCCTAGCCCTGGAGACCGTCCACCTCACAAAGGACGCCGACCGAGCCCTGGCGACCTACTCCAAGGGCATGCGGCAGCGGGCCAAGGTAGCGGCGGCCCTGGTCCACGATCCCGAGGTGCTGCTCCTCGACGAACCGCTCAACGGGACCGACCCGCTGCAGCGCGCCCGCCTGATCGAATTGTTCCTGGATCTCGGGCAGCAGGGCCGGACGATCATCGTCTCATCGCACGTCCTCGCGGAGGTGGAACGCATGGCCGGAAGGGTGGTGGCCATGGTCGACGGACGGGTAGCGGCGGCGGGAACCCTGGCTGCGCTACGCGATGCCATGTCCGACAAGCCTCGCCTCATCCGGATCGACACCGACCGGCCGCGCCCGCTGGCGCGGCGGCTGCTGGGAGGAGAGTGGGTGGAGTCGGTACGGGTCGGCCGGGACGGGATCGAGGTCAGGACGAGCGACGCCCGGGCCCTCGGTCTCGACATCGCAGCCGGCGCCCGCGAGGCCGGCGCCCGGATCACCGCGGTATCCCCCGAGGACGAGTCCCTCGACAGCGTCTTCCGCTACCTGGTGAACCCCGGATGAAAGCGCTGTTCCTGGTCGTGGGGTCGATAACCGGCCGCCTGATGAGGCGCCGCCGGTCGATCGCGATGTTCTTCCTGACCGCGTCGCTGGCGCCGCTGCTGTTCTTCCTGGCCTTGGGGCGCTCCGAGTCGTTCGCAGCCGAGATGTACAACGACCTCACGTTCGGCCTGGCGATGGCCACGCTCTACCCGGTGGCCGCCCTGGTCGTATCGACCGCCGCCCTCGGCGAGGAGCGCAAGGCGCACACCCTCCCCTTCCTCCTTCTCAAGCCGGTGCCCCGGGTAGTGATCGCCCTCGGCGCCCTGATAGCCGCGGCCGTCTCCGCCTTCGTGATCCTGGAGGCCGGGGTGCTGGTCACATGGGCGGTGGCCGGTGTGATGAGCGGCGACTGGTCCCTCGGGATAGCCACCACGGTGGGCGTGGCCGTCCAGAGCGTGGCCTCGGCCGCCCTGTTCGTGCCCCTGGGGCTGGTGCTCAACCGGGCCACCCTGCTCGGCCTCGGCTACCTGTTCCTGTGGGAGGGGATCCTCTCCAGCTTCATCGCGGGAATACAGGCATCCTCGATCTACCGCATCGTCGTCTCGGCGTGGGCCGACTTCGCCTCGATGACCATCGACACCTACGACACCGTCGAGATGATCCTCGGCCGCGTGACGATCGGAGCGGGAGGCGCCGCCGCCAAGGTTGCGGTGATGGCGCTGGTCTCGGTGATACTCACGGGGTCGATTCTGAAACGGCGGGACCTGGTCGGCGAGTGACGGCCGCTCCAAGCACCTAGCTCTCGGTCGCCATACGGACCACCATGCGCCTGGGGGCATGCCCTTCCATCTAACGAAAGTTCTTCGCGTTCTCGCTAGGAGGGGTTGAAACTGTCACACCCCCGATATACGTTGCCTGCTGCCAAGCACCTACACCAGCCGCAAGCGTCTCACCGATCGGAGCGGCCTGGCCCGCAGGGAACATTCACAGGCTCCAACGGGGCGAACCCGCCGACACCCGGCCTCAACCCGGGCATGGCCCAACACGCCCCAAGCCAAGGACAGGTGGTGGTGGGGGAGGGCCCGGTGCGGAGCGCCGGATTTTCGCGAGTTTTCCAGGGTTTTCGTGAGTTTTCCCCGGAACCTCGGTTCTTGATGCGCAGCGCACCACCCATGACGCCCTAAACCTCAGGAACACCGCACCACCCATGACGCCCTAAACCTGAGGAACACCGCACCACCCATGACGCCCTACGCCTCAAGAACGACGCGGCCCCCGAACCTGAGGAACACCGCACAACGCATGACGCCATGACCCTCAGGCACACCGCACCGCGGATGGCGCGCGGAGCCTGAGGTGGAGAGGAGGGACAGGCGAC
>VXMM01000051.1 GCA_009841105.1 Acidimicrobiia bacterium
CGGCCCGATGGGGGAAGTGGGCCCGGCGGCGGCGGCGGTTTTCGCGCTCTTCATCCGGCCCAGCACCTTCCCGGGGGGTGCCCGTGCTGATCGTCCCCTGCCCCAACTGCGGTCCGCGGAACTCGGCCGACCTGCGATACGTGGGGGAATCCCGGCCCAGACCCGATCCCAACTCGGCCTCGGCCAAGGAGTGGCGTGCCTACCTGTACGAGCGAGCTAACCCGGCAGGAATGCTGCGCGAGACCTGGTACTGCCGGTCGGGCTGCCGCCGATACTTCACGCTCGAACGGGATACCGTCACCAACGAGTTCACTAACCCGCCGCTACCAGTTGCCAAGCTCGGGAAGAGGCCATGACGCGTCTCGGTCCGCAGCCGGGCGAGGTGATCGACCGGTCCCGCGCTGTCGAGTTCACATGGAACGGACGGTCGGTCCCCGGTTTCGAGGGCGACACCATCGCTTCCGCGCTGACGGCCGCCGGTGTCCGGGTCGTGTCCCGGTCGATGAAGTACCGGCGACCGCGGGGTTACATGAGCAACGACTACTGGGACCCCAACGGGCTGGTGCAGGTGGGCGACGATCCCAACGTGCGCTCGGCCCACCGGCTCATAGAGGCGGGCATGGTGGTGGAGACCCAGAACGTGTGGCCGTCGCTCGCACGCGACCTGAGAGCGGTCACGGGGCTGGCCTCGCGGTTCCTGACCGCCGGCTTCTATTACAAGACCTTCATGCGACCGGCGTGGCTATGGCCGACCTACGAGAAGGTGCTGGCCACGTTCTCGCCCGGCGGGAGGATCGACACCGACACCCCCCTCGGGTACCACGACAAGCGGTACACCCATCCGGACGTGGTGGTGGCCGGTGGAGGCCCGGCCGGGATGGCGGCCGCGGTCGCGGCTGCCGGGGCTGGAGCGAGGGTGCTCCTGGTGGAGCATGGCCACCGCTTGGGCGGCCACCTCCTCTGGGGTAACGATGACGACCGGGCGCTGGCCGCCGAACTCGCCGCCATGGTCGAAGCCGCCGGCGTGGAGGTCCTGACCGACTCCACCGTCACCGGCCGTTACGAGGACAACTGGACCGCCATTGTCCAGCGCAACCACCCGGTCGCGGTCGAGCGCCTTATAAAGGCCCGTGCCAAGGTCCTGGTCGCCGCGCCTGGGCTGATCGAGCGGCCCTACGTGTTCGACGGCAACGACAAACCGGGGGTGATGCTGTCAGGCGCGGTGCGCCGTTTCGTGAACATGTACGCGGTGAGACCCGGCAGCACCGCGGTGGTGTTCACGGCCAATCGCGATGGCGACGCGGCAGCCGCCGACTTGGAGTGGGCCGGCGCGGACGTGACGGTGGTCGACGCTCGCCAGGGCGAGGGCATCGTGCGAGCCCTAGGAGGATCGAAGGGCGTCAAAGGCGTCGCGCTGACCGACGGTCGGAGGCTGGACTGCGATCTGCTGGTCACGGCTGTCGGCTGGACGGCTCCTACCTCGCTGCTGAACATGTCCGGGGACCGACCTGTCTACGACGACACGGCGGCCCGCTTCTTCCCGTCGGTCCCGATCGGCAACGTCCTGGCAACCGGTGGTCTGGCGGGCGATGGCAGCATGGATGAACTCATCGGGCACGGCAGGGCCACCGGCCGGTTGGCAGCTGCCAGCGCGCGGGTGGTGGGTCATCGGCTGCAAGCGGCGACGGCTCGGGCGCTGCCCGTGGACGGTGACGAACCCGAGTGGCCTGTGGACATCCGGCCCCCGCTGTCGCGGGATTCCCATCCGGCCCTCTACCGATCGACCACGCACGGGGTGGTCGACTTCTCCGAGGATGTGAGCTCCAAGGACATGATGGGGGCGGCGGCCGAGGGATACGACTCCGTAGAGCTGCTCAAGCGCTACACGACCGCCACGATGGGCCCGAGCCAGGGCAAGTTGGAAACCGTCAACACCGTGGCGGTGCTGGCCGAGGCTCGGGGACAGACGATCGCCGAGGTGGGGACCACCGTGTGGCGACCGCCCTACGCGCCGATCACCATGGGGGCCCTGGGCGGGCGCCTGTTCGAACCGGTGAGGGTGTCGTCGATCCATTCCTGGCACGAGGCCAACGGCGCCAACTTCATGCTGGCCGGCCAGTGGATACGGCCCGACCACTACGGGGACCCGGCCGGCGAGGTGCTCAACACCCGGCGGAACGTCGGCATCATGGATGTGACCCCGCTCGGCAAGCTCGACCTGCGTGGACCCGACGTGGCGAAGCTGCTCGGCCATCTCTATACGAACAAGTGGATGAAGCTGGCGGCCGGCTCGGTGCGGTACGGCATCATGTGCACGGAGGACGGCGTGATCCTCGACGACGGGGTTACGGGGCGTCTCGGCGATCAGCATTACATGATGACCACCACCAGCTCAGGCGCGGCGACGGTGTGGGAGTGGGCCGAGAACTGGCTCCAGACCGAGCACCCCAACTGGCAGGTGCACGTCACCCCGGTCACCTCCGGGTTCACCAGCATCAACGTGGCCGGTCCGGAGTCTCGTAGGCTCATCCGCCGCCTGGCGGAGGACGTCGACCTCGACCCCGAGGCCTTCCGGTACATGCAGGTGCGCACCGCCACGGTGGCTGGCATCCGGAACTGCTTCATGTGGCGCATCGGCTTCACCGGGGAGCTCTCCTTCGAGCTTCACGTACCCGCCGGCCACGGCCTGGCCGTTTGGGAGGCTCTGCTGGAAGCCGGTGAGGATCTCGGTATCAGGCCGTTCGGCATGGAGGCCCAGCGCATCATGCGGCTGGAGAAGGGCCACTTCATCGTCGGCCAGGACACGGACGGGCTCACCAAGGCGCCCGCCGTGGGACTGAGCCACCTCATCAAACTGGACAAGCACGACTTCGCCGGCAAGCCCGAGCTGTCCTGGGCCATGGACGACACGGCTCCCGTGCTGGTGGCCATCCAGCCCACCGGCCCCGGTGTCGTGCCGGACGAAGCCGCCCAGATCGTCCGGCCCGGCACCGACGAGATCATCGGCCGGATCACCTCCTCGCGCATGTCCCCGACCCTGGAACGGTCGGTATGCCTAGGCCAGGTGCTTCCCGAGGCCTCGGACCCTGGTACGGAACTGACCGTGGTCATGATCGGCGGTGGCCGGATCACGGCCCGGGTGATGGAGCACCACGCCCACTTCGATCCGGAAGGAGAACGGGTCCGTGGCTGAACCGCCCGCCTTCGAGAGTCCGGTGAGCAGGAACCTCGTGCCCTCCGCGGGAGTCCCGATGGAGCCCGGCGGGCCGGACCCACTGTTGACCGTCCAAGACGTCTCCTCTACCACCAAGATCATCGTGCGGGCCGGACCCGAAACGGATGCCTGTCATCAGCTGTCCACCCGCTTCACCACCAGCCGGGCGGCGGACGGTGTGCTGATCGTCGGCCAGCGACCGGATGAGTGGACCCTCCTGGGTCAGGAAGCCGCGGTGGAGGGCCTGATCGACAAGCTCGACCGGTCCGGCCACGTCAGCGTGATCGATGGCACCCACAGCCGCGCCCTGTTCCGGTTGACCGGCGAAGCTGCCGCCTCGGCATTGGAGAAGCTATGCAGCCTCGACTGGAGCGATCACATGACCCCGGACGGCGCAGCCGTGTCCGCCTCGGTGGCGCGGGTCACCTGCGACATCGTCCGCAACGACCTGGAAGGTGCCCCCTCCTACCTGATCTCCTGCGACCGCTCCTACGGCCAGTACCTGTTCCAAGTCATCCTCGACTCCGGCCAGGAATTCGGCGTCGCACCGCTGGCGGACCCGGTCGTCTGATATCCAGTGCGGCTTGGCTACTTGTCAACCGGCCCGTGATGTAGTGATTCGAGACATGCGAGGAACTCTTGGGTGGATAGGAAGATGCGACTTCGGCCAGCCGCGAAGTCGGCGGGTAAACGGGAAGGGATCTCGGCCCGCCGTGAGACGCTCGACTGCGGGAGGCGCCTGACGGCGACCTCCATGGACATGTCGCGTATGTCAGCAACCTGTCTCTCCCATAGACTGACGCCAGAAAATGGATTCTGCCAACTCGGCTAGCCATGCATCCTCTTCGGGCGTGAACGAACGCCCGGTGTCGCTGTCGAGACACATCGGGGTCTTCGGAAAAGAGCGATGATCTCGCGTTAGTCGGCTTCCGCCACATGCAGAAGGTAGCGGAGTGCCTCGGTTAGCCGGGTGCGTGGTCCTCGGACGGGACGGTCCGGTGCACCGTCGAGATGGTCAGGTATCTGCCGATCGTCGGACCAGCCGGCAACGGCCCTACCGCTTGCGCCTTCCGGGGATCCAGTCGGTGCCGGCCACCGGTACCTGGGCCATGGCGGCTGCTTCCACCGTGAGTGCGGCCAGATCCTCGGGTTCGAGATTGGTGATGTGCGACTTCCCGCAGGCCCGGGCGAGGGTCTGCGTCTCCAGCGTGAGCACCTGGAGGTAGTTGGCCAGGCGGCGACCGGCGACCACGGGATCGAGACGCGCTCTGAGCCGGGGATCCTGGGTGGCGATACCTGCCGGGTCCGTCCCATCTTGGAGGTCCTCCCAGAAGCCTGCCGCCGAGCCCAGCTCCCGGTACTCCTCGTCGTAGTCGGGATGGTTGTCCCCGATGGCAATCAGGGCGGCGGTACCGATGGAAACGGCGTCTGCCCCCAGCGCCAGGGCCTTGGCCACATCGGCGCCGGACCGGATACCGCCCGAAGCGAACAGCTTGACCGACTTGCGGTGCACATCGAGATCCTGGAGGGCGCGGACGGCCTCCGGTATGGCGGCGATGGTGGGAATCCCGGCGTGCTCGATGAACACGTCCTGGGTAGCGGCCGTTCCTCCCTGCATCCCGTCTACCACCACGGCATCGGCACCGGCCTTGACGGCTAGGGCCGTGTCGTAGAAGGGTCGGGCAGCCCCGACCTTCACGTAGATCGGGACCTGCCAGTCGACAATCTCGCGTAGTTCGTGGATCTTGATCTGGAGGTCGTCAGGACCGGTCCAGTCGGGATGGCGGCAGGCCGACCGCTGGTCGATGCCGGCGGGGAGGGCCCGCATCCCAGCCACCCGCTCGCTGACCTTCTGGCCGAGGAGCATCCCGCCCCCGCCGGGCTTGGCCCCCTGGCCGACCACCACCTCAATGGCGTCGGCCGAACGGAGATCGTCGGGATTCTGGCCGTAGCGCGACGGTAAGACCTGGTAAACGAGCTTCGCGGAGTGCTCCCGCTCCTCCGGGAGCATCCCACCGTCCCCGCTGGTGGTCGAGGTCCCCATGATGCTGGCGCCCCGGCCCATCGCCTCCTTCGCCTCGGCGGACAGCGAGCCGAAGCTCATGCCGGCGATGGTCACGGGTATGTCGATCTTCAGCGGTCGGGCCGCCCGCTCCTCCCCGATCACCAGATCGGTACCACACGACTCCCGGTAGCCCTCCAGGGGGTAGCGGGACATCGAGGCCCCCAGGAACACCAGATCGTCGAGCGTGGGCATCTTCCGCTTCGCGCCCCATCCCCTGATCCGGTAGACACCGGTGTTGGCCGCCCGGTGGATCTCGGCGATGACGTTGCGGTCGAACGTGTACGACTCTCGCAGGCGCCAGTCGTCGGGAGGGCGGTTCACGAGGTTATTCCCGCCAACTCGGCGTCCACGTCGTCGATGTGGAAGTTGTACAGGTTGCGTGCCGATCCGTAGCGGTGGAAGTCGGCGGGGTCGGCCTCCATCCCGGCCTCCTCCAGCAGGTTGGAGAGGGTCTGGACGTGTTCGGGCCGTATCTCCTTACGAACCGCGTCCGCTCCGAGGCTCTCGACGGCGCCACGCACGTAGAGGTTGGCCTCGTAGAGGGAGTCGCCGAGATAGGCGCCGGCGTCACCCAGCACCACCAGGTTCCCCGCCTGGGCCATGAAAGCGCTCATGTGCCCCACATTGCCCCCCACCACGATGTCGACTCCCTTCATCGAGATGCCGCACCGGGCGCCGGCATTCCCCTCGATCACCACCAGTCCTCCTCCTCCGCTGGCGCCGGCCGACATGGTGGCGCTGCCGGTGATGCGCACTATTCCCGACATGATGTTCTCGGCCAGCCCGGTACTGGCGTTCCCGTCGACGTAGACGGATCCCTTCTGATGCATGCCTGCGCAGTAGTAGCCGACCGAACCGTCGATCTCCACCCGGATGTCGGAGTCGATCCCGCACGCGACCGCATGGGCACCGCGCGGGTTCAGCACGCGGAACGAGCCGTGCTGGGCACGGTGGAGGGTCTGGTTGAGTTCGCGCAGCGACACCTCCGCTAGGTCGATGGTGGTGACCGGATGCCGCCCGCTCACGCAGCCCGGGTCCACGTGTAGATGACACCCGGCGCCGGTTCCCACAGGGCGGCGTGCTCGGAGTCCGGAAGGTGGGTGATGGCCCGGTACTCCGAGGACATGGCCACCCAGTCGTCGGTCTCGGCGACGATCGCGGGCTTGCAGGCGATGGGGTCACGCAGGATGGCGAAGCCGTCCTTGATGCCGATGGCGAACGTGAAGAACCCGTCGAGCGCCACCAGGGCGCGCTCGAGAGCCTCCTTGAGATTGTCGCCTTCCCGGAGCCGCCACGCCAGGTAGCCGGCCGCCACCTCGGAGTCGTTCTCGGTCTGGAAGATCTCGCCCTGCCGTTCGAGCCGGGTCCGGAGCCAGTTGTAGTTCGATAGGGATCCGTTGTGGACCAGGCAGGTGTCGGCTCCCGTGGCGAAGGGGTGGGATCCGTTGGTCGTGACCGCCGACTCGGTCGCCATTCGCGTGTGGGCGAGGGCATGGGTTCCGGAACGGGAGCGGAGGTCGTAGTTGATCGCCACCAGATCGGGATCGCCGACCTCCTTGTAGATCTCGATCTGGGATCCGTAGCTGAGGACATCGAGGTCGGGGAAGTTGTCGATGAGCCACTGGCGGGCCCGGCCGCCGTCGCCCGCGGTCTCGAGAACGGCGTGATCCCGGATCGGCCGGACTGACACCCCGGCACCCAGAGCGGCTTCCAGGTCGGCGCCGATCCGGCTCCAGTCGGGCCTCTGCCCTTCCGCCAGCACGGTTATGCGGGTTGTATCGGCTCGACCCTGGTCGTAGATGGCGAATCCGGCGCTGTCGGGACCGCGGTCACGCATCTCGTGCAGCATGCTGGCGGTGAGTTCTCCCAGCACTGGCTGGAACCGCTCGGTCTTCATGAAGAGGCCGACGATGCCGCACATGGTGCCCTCCGATCAGATAGCCCCAGCACGGCGGGGCTAATGTGGCCTCGTACACTACTAGTGAGGTCCCCGTTCCCAGCAGCCGTCGCAGGGGTTCCGCCGTCTCGATTGGCCGGGAAGCTGTCTGCTGGGAAGTTGTCTGAGGAGGTTGACGTGGGCTCAGTGGAGGACATCCGGTCCAGGATCGAAACCGATGGCGTCGAGTTCATCTACGCCATGTTCGTGGAGATGCACGGCAAGCCGTGCGCCAAGCTGGTGCCCGTCGAAGCGCTCGACGGTCTGATGGCCGACGGCGCCGGCTTCGCGGGCTTCGCGGCCGGTCCTATGGGCCAGGACCCTTCCGCCCCGGATATCCTGGCGATCCCGGATCCGGCGTCGTACACGCAGCTGCCGTGGCAGCCGAACGTCGCCGTCATGCAGTGCGACCCCACCGTGGAAGGCGAACTCTGGCCCTACGCCCCTAGGGTCATCCTCCGCACTGCCCTGGAGTCGCTGGCGGAACGCAACCTGGTCCTCAAGTCCGGCTTCGAGGCCGAGTACTCGCTGGTTGCTCGCGGCGATGACGGGACGATTCGGGTTGCCGACCCGCTCGACACCGATCCGCGACCCTGTTACGACGCCCGCCTGCTCACGCGCATGCTGCCCCACCTGACCGAGGTGTCGAAGCACATGAACACGATGGGTTGGGAGAACTATGCCAACGACCATGAGGACGCCAACGGCCAGTTCGAGCAGAACTGGAAGTATTCGGATGCCATGACCACCGCCGACCGGCTCATCCTGTTCCGCTTCATGGTCCATACCCTGGCCCAGCGGGACGGGCGGTTCGCCACGTTCATGCCCAAGCCGTTCGCCGACCGGACCGGGAACGGTCTCCATGCCCACATGAGCCTGTGGACCGGGGACACGGACGAGCCGCTGTTCCCGGCCGGTGATACGGACAGCAAGGGCCTCGGGCTCAGCGAGCTCGCCTACCAGTTCACTGCCGGTCTCCTGGCCCATGCCGAATCGCTGGTGGCGGTGGCGTGCCCGATCGTCAACTCGTACAAGCGGATGGGCGTGGGTGCGCCCACCTCAGGGGCGACATGGGCACCGGCCTACGCTGCCTACGGCGGCAACAATCGCACCCACATGATCCGTGTCCCGGAGCCGGACCGGATCGAGATCCGGCTCCCCGACGGCGCCGCCAACCCCTACTTGTTGTTCGCGGCCATCCTGGCCTGCGGTCTCGACGGCATCGACAACGGGATGGACCCGGGGGAGCCGAATACCGACAACCTGTTCACCCTCTCGCCCGAGGAGGTTGCGGCTAGGGGCATCAAGACCCTTCCACCCACGCTGCTACATGCGGCCGACAACCTGGTCGGCAGCGACGTGCTACGCGCCGGCCTGGGGATGACGCCGGACGGTCCGTACAGCGACTACTTCGCGAAGGTCAAGCGGCAGGAGTTCCTCGACCACCATCACCAGGTGACCCGATCCGAGGTGGATCGGTACCTGACGCTCTTCTGACCGTTTCGGCACCATCGTCCCCAAGAGTGCCATCGCCGGGCTCAACGAAGTGAGCCGGACGCTGGTAGTCCGGGACGTGGGTTGATACCGAGATGCCGGTTGCCTGGTCGGACTTCCAACGGGCCGACTCCGGTCTGGCCTCGGCTGTGCAGGAGAGGTTTGAGAGCCACCGTCACGCGGTCATGGCGACCCTTCGGCGTGACGGGGCGCCGCGGCTGTCGGGTATGGAGACCCCTATCCGGGACGGCCACCTGTGGCTGGCCATGGACACCGCCTCGCGCAAGACAGATGACCTTCGACGAGACCCGCGGTTCTCGATACACAGCGCTCCCGACGGAGAAGAGCTGTCGTCGGGAGATGCCCGGGTCGAGGGACGGGCCGTGCCGGCTCCGGACCCGGACATCGCCCTCTTCATTGAGGGCCATCGCTTCCCCATCGATGATCCCTCGACCATGGCGTTGTTCACAGCCGACATCAGCCGCGTGGTCCTGGCTCGAGTGGAGGATCGCTCCCTGGTAGTGAGCGCCTGGACGCCGGAGGCCGGGCTAACCGAAACCCGCTTGCCCTGACCGACTTGGTGCCCAACTCGTGGTTGGCCACGAGTGCGTAGGCTGGGCTGGCTCGGACTGGTCCCACCCCGCCCCACCCTGGGCGGCGCCGCGAGTGCCTCCGCCGTGGTCCTGGATCGACTATGGACTACCGATCGAGGTCCCCGTTTGCGGCCAGGGCGACCAGAGCGCTGTTGACCACCTGCTCCGCCCGCAGGCCGAAGCGCTCGTACAACTCCGGGATCGTCCCCGACTCGCCGAAGTCGTCGACCCCGACCGGGACCAAACGCTGCCCGTACACGGAGCCCAACCAGGCCATGGTGTGTGAGGCTGCGTCGTGCACGGTGACGATCGGCGCGCGCCGGAGCCGAGGCGGGATGAGGGTGGCGAGGTGATGGTCGTCCGCCGGCCGGGTGAGGCGGGACTGTGATCGACGCAGTGTGCGGATCCAGCCGGCGTAGAGGCGGTCGGGGCTCGTGATCGAGAGCACCGAGGCGCCGACTCCCTCTTCCTCCAGTTCCTCGGCCGCCGCCACGAGTTCCGGCATCACCGAGCCGCTCCCGGCCAGAACCACCGGGACGAGGGAAGTGTCCGATGGGCCCCGGAGCCGGTAACCGCCCGCCACTACGTCGGCGCGGACGCGGTCCTCTCCTATCGAATCCAGGACCTTCCGGAAGGGGTCTTGGTCGATGGGCCGGGTGCTGAGGCGGAGGTACGAGATGGCGCCGTCGGGATCCGACAGCCGGTGTAGGGCATCGATCAGCAGCCATTCCAGGCTCTGGGCGTAGGCGGGTTCCACGAAGTCGACGCCCGGTAGCTCTATCCCCACGGATGGCGTGATGGTCGACTGGTGGGCGCCGCCCTCGGGGGCGAGGCTGATCCCGGAGGGAGTACCCACCACCACGAACCGGCTGCCGCTGTAGGTGCCGTAAATGAAGGCATCGAGACCCCGGAGGACGAACGGGTCGTACACGGTGCCTATGGGCAGCAGCATCTCGCCGTGGTGATCGTGGGAGAGCCCCAACTGGCCCAACAGCATGAACAGGTTCATCTCCGAGATCCCCAACTCGATGTGTTGCCCATCCGGACCCGGCTTCCAGCGCAACAGCGTCTCGGTCGCCGAGTAGTCGGGCCGGTGCTCGGGGGAGAAGACCCCGGCCTTGTTGATCCACCCTCCGAGGTTCGTGGATATCGCCACGTCCGGCGACGTGGTCACCAGTCGTTCGGATACCCCTTCGAGGTCGGCAAGCCTCGTCAGCACCCTGCCAAAGGCGTCCTGGGTGGAGACCGGCCGGGCCGTTGCAGCCGTACGGGCGAACGTCCCGATGCCGGCCGGAAGGGGCAGGGCAGGGCGGGGTGGCGTAGGCAGGTTGTTGATCTCCCCGCCCACTCCCGCGCACACCCGGCCGGCGGGACTGTCCGTATCGAACTGGTTCCACTCGGTCTCTGGGGTCAACCCCACCCTGGACCGCAGATCGTCGATCTGGGACGGGCTGAGTAGGGCCGCATGGTTGAGCGGGTCGCCGGCGAACGGGAGGTCATAGCCCTTGACCGTGTAGGCGAATACGATGCTCGGCCGGTCCTGCTCCGAGTCACACTCCCGGAAGCACCTGACCAGTTCCACGAGGTCATGGCCACCGAGATCGTGCACGACCGAGGGAAGGTTCTCGTCGCTGACGCCGGCGATCGACTCTGCTACGCCTCGGGCGGCGCCCGCGAGGAACTGCTCGCGGAGGTCGGAGCCGCGCAACCGGAACAGGCTCTGGTAATGCTCGTTGGACATCCCGTCTATGTGCCGGCGCAATGCCACACCGCCAGGCAAGTCGAAAATCTGCTTGAGGCGCCTCCCGTACTTGGCCTGGGTGACGTGCCATCCGGCCGCGGCGAAGGCATTGGCCATCCGCCCCACCGCAATGTCCGGCACCACCCGGTCGAGGCTCTGGCGGTTGGCGTCCACCACCAGCATGACGTTGCCCAGGCCGGCCAGGGCAGGCTCCGCTATCGCCTCCCACACGTTGCCCTCGTCGAGTTCGGCGTCGCCCACCAGCGCTATGAAACGGGCCGGGTCCCGCGGGCCGAACTTGGTGTCCAGATATCGCCGGGTGGCCGCCGAGAACAGCGGCGCAACCGCCCCCAAGCCGACCGAACCGGTCGAGAAGTCGGCCACGTCGGGGTCCTTGGTGCGGGACGGGTAGGCCTGCAGGCCGCCCAGCCGGCGTAGCCGGGTGAGGTAGGAGCGGTCCAACTCGCCGGTCAGGTACTTGATAGCGTGGTACACGGGCGATGCGTGGGGTTTGACCGCCACCTTGTCGTCGCCGCCGATGTGATTGAACCACAGGGCGGTCATGACCGAAACGAGCGAGGCGGACGATGCCTGGTGGCCCCCCACCTTGATCTCGGTGCTGCGGTCTCGGTTGACGTAGTCGACCATCCGTACGGCCAGCCACAGTACCCGCTGCTCGATCTGTTTTAGAGTCCCCTCGTCAACCATGGGCTACGGGTTCTCTCGCCCCCCGCTCGGGCCTGCCCTGATCAACCTCCACCCCAAGAAACTGATGTAGACGATCCCGCCTAGCGACATACCTGCGAAGGCGGGCGCCAGCGCCAGCTCCAATGCGTTCGAATGCCACGCGGCGATGAACAGCCCCAGCGCTGCCACGGCCAGCACCGCAACGATCACGTTCAGCACGGGGGGAATTCGCAAGGGCTCAGGCCGGAGTGCCAGACCCAGCGCCATGATCGCCGCTCCGGTAAAGCCCACGACGATCGAGGTGAATTGCAGCCCGAACACCAGCCGCTGCATCTCGTGGGCCGATTGGAGCCACTCCTGCGCCCGCTCCCCGCTGGTCTCCAGCGCCGCCACTCCCAAACCGGTGATCATGTAGTCGAGGCCTCGCATCACCATCTGCAGAACCAGGCCGACGACCATTCCCAGAAGACCGAGTTGTGCCAGAGGGTCGGCATGCCGTCGCAGGGTCAGGAGGCCATGAAGCATGAGCAGGCCGCCAAAGAGGATCACCAGAGGCACGGTGTAGGAAAGCTCCTGGTTGCGCGCCATCGCCAGCGTGAGGTCCGTGAGGCTGGTGCTCGGCACGGTGTCCACCGCACCGCGGCCTGGCGAGAAGGCGTAACCCACCGCCACTGCCGCGGTCCCGAGCAAGAGTGACCAGCCGCCGAGCTGCCTTTCAGGCGAACGCATGGTGGATCCCACGTTACTCATCAGGTCAACGGAGCACTAAGCGCTCGTTGTCGGCTCAGCGTCAGAGGCCACTGGGATGACGTCATAGAAGCCGGGTCGTGCATGCTCGACAGCGTCCGCGACCAACAGCTCAGGGACCCGCGCACCGACTTTCTTCGCGTACTGTGCTACTCCGCCAAGAGGTGTCGGACACCGGTCAAGAGCGGTCACTCTTGCGGACTCGTCCAAGTGGCAGACCAACACATACATGGAGTAGTCCGCGCAGCCGCTGATGAGAATCCGAGGATCGGTTCGATGGGCGCTTCCCCCGGCTATCCCCTTGCAAAAGAACGGGGCATGCCATGAAGGGGTGGAGACGAGGTCCAGCAACCGGAGCAATGGCCATGCGCCGTGATACCAATCGCATGGCGACGGGCCGCTCCGCGCACAAGTCCATGCGGACGTCTTGTTCAAGACCGCCGCGTCCATGATCACCTACCCGGTGCCCAACTCGTGATCGGCCAGCAACTCGTAGGCGCGGATCAGCGCGGAGTGATCCCATCCGGCCCCGCCCTGAGCTGCACAGGCATCCATCAGATCCCGGCATACCGAAGTCATCGGTGTTGCAACCCCCAACTGATCTGCCTCAGCGAGGGCCAAGCCCAGATCCTTTTGGTGAAGTTCGATCCGGCCCCCGGGTTCGAACGCACGGTCGATCATGCGTTGACCGTGCACCTGCAGGATGCGGGAGGATGCGAATCCGCCCAGCAGTGCCTCTCTCACCCGTACCGGATCCAGGCCCGCTCTCGATGCCAGTACCAGCGCCTCGCTTACCGCCGCGATGTTGATCCCCACGATCATCTGGTTGGCGACCTTGCACGTCTGGCCTGCACCGCTACCTCCTACCAACGTGACGGTCCGGCCCAATAGCTCGAAGAGGGGCTTGACCCTCTCGTAAGCGCCTCGGTCACCGCCCACCATGATGGACAGGGTCCCATCCCTGGCGCCGATGTCACCACCCGATACCGGGGCGTCCAGGTACTCGCAACCGAGTCTACGGATGCGTTCGGCGCACGCCCGGGCGGCGGACGGGGAGATCGAACTCATGTCCACTACCACTTTCCCAGGACTCAACCCGGCTGCCACCCCACGGTCCCGGAACAGGGCGTCTTCAACCGCGGCGGTGTCGGGAACCATCGTGAACACCACCTCGGACGCCTCGGCCACTGCCATGGCCGACTCCGCTAGTCGGGCCCCGGCGTCAAGGAGTTCCCTTGGCGGCTCGGACCGGTGCCTGACGATGAACAGTTGATGGCCGGCCTCCAGGAGACGCCCGGCCATCGGCCGACCCATGATCCCCGTGCCTACAAACCCGACTCTCATCGCGACCCCTCGTCTTGAATCTGGCGGCTGAGCGGGTGCCCTTCGTGACCGGAGCCGGCACCACGGACCTCGCTGCCATGGCCACTATCGCAAGCGGGCGCCGTATTCGGGCAACGCCTGCCGCCAACTCGCGAACAGTAACCGGGCAGGCCGGGGGTGTTGGCGGACAGTCCCGCCGGTAAGATCGTCCGGCACCGGGAAGCGACGACCGAAGGATGCGACATGGCACTGCCCAGTATCAGCGAGCTTGTGCGCCTCGAGGGTAAGTGCGCCATCGTCATGGGAGCAGCCCACGGTTTCGGCGCTGCCATGTCGCGCCGTCTTGGCGAAGCGGGGGCCACGGTCTTCGACGGTGGCATCCTGGTCCAACCTCTCGAAGGCTACGTTCCTGCGTCTGGCCACTGACCGGGCACCGATCATGAAGCGGGTCTTAGTGGGCAGAAGGATCACCGCCGCAGAGGCGTTTGACATCAGGTTTCCAACGTCCGAGCACCTGGACGGGTCGGATGCGGTCCACACCGATCCCGACTACTCGGCGGCGTACGTGATCCTTCAAACCGATGCCGGTGATGGCGTCGAGGGCCACGGGTTCTGCTTCACCCTCGGTAGGGGAAACGAGATCGAGGTGGCTGCGCTCGAGGCGCTCATCCCGCTGGTGGTCGGTCTCGACCTGGCCGAGATCGTGGCCGATTCGCGATCCTTCTCCCGCCTCCTCACCCAAGATTCCCAGATGCGTTGGCTCGGTCCCGAGAAGGGCGTCGTCCACATGGCCGCGGCGGCCGTCACCACAGCCGTCTGGGACCTCGCCAGCAAGGTGGCGGGCAAGCCCTTATGGAAGTACTTGGCCGATCTTGCTCCGGAGCAACTGGCCGCGATGGTCGACTACCAGTACCTGTCGGACGTGCTGACCGAGGATGAGGCGGTCGAGATGTTGCGCCGTGCCGAGAGCGGCAAGGGGGCGAGGGAGCGCCTGTTGCTGGAGCACGGGTATCCGGCGTACGCAACCAGTCCCGGGTGGCTGGGCTACTCGGACTCCAAGCTGGTACGACTGTGCCGTGAAGCGGTCGACGATGGCTTCACGCTCATCAAGCTCAAGGTGGGCGGATCCATTGAGGACGACCAGCGTCGCCTGCGGCTGGCCCGCGAGGCAGTTGGGCCCGACGTGCTGATCGCGGTCGACGCGAACCAAAAGTGGGATGTGGGGGAGGCCATCGAGTGGATGGGCCAGCTGGCGTCCCACTCCCCGTACTGGATCGAGGAACCCACCAGCCCGGACGACATCCTCGGCCACGCCGCCATCCGGCGAGCGGTAGCTCCGATAAAGGTCGCCACGGGCGAGGCAGTCCAGAACCGGGTCGTGTTCAAGCAGTTACTCCAAGCCGGAGCGATCGACATCATGCAGATCGACGCCACGAGGGTGGCCGGGGTGAATGAGAACATCGCGAACCTCCTGCTGGCCGCCAAGTTCGGAGTGCCGGTGGTCCCGCACGCGGGAGGGGTGGGTCTGTGCGAGCTGGTCCAGCACATGGCGATGCTCGACTTCGTCGCTATCAGCACCGAGATGGAGGGACGCTCCATCGAGTTCGTAGATCACCTTCATGAACACTTCGTGGATCCGGTGGTCGTAACCGATGGGTGCTATGTCGCCCCGAGCCGGCCAGGATTCGGTTCCCAGATCCGGAGGGCGTCACTCGACGAGTTCCGCTACCCGACAGGTCCTGCCTGGCGCGGGACGACCGCGCGATAAGAGCTGCAAATGCCTCGACCCCGGCTAAGCCGGGGTGTGTGTCTTATAAACAACT
>VXMM01000046.1 GCA_009841105.1 Acidimicrobiia bacterium
CCCCCACCAACCGAGCCCCTCCGTAGTCCCGATCCCCGTCCCAGGGGCCCGAATCCGGCAAACCACCCCGAGAGCCCCGAAGGCCCGCCGCCGCGGCGTGGCCCACGCACGTCGTCCCGGCCGGCTCCCCTCAGGCAGCCCGAACAGGTCGGTAGCCTCGCGTCGATCAGAGCCACGGCTGCAGCCTCGGCTCTAGTGATCGAGTCCGTAGTCTCAAGTGTGCTGCGAGCACTTGAACTCTCCTGAGCAGGCCGCAGATCGGACCGTTGCTCCCTGCCCATTGACACGAATATGCCACACGGCTACGGTCATCCCGACTAACGGCAACCTGCCTGGAAAGAATATTATCAATGGGTAATACCGAAGAACGGCTTATAAACCTCGTCAGCAGCAATATCGAGGTGGATGGCCAAGCCCTTGACATTCCGAGTGACCTGAAAGTCAGCCTTGTGAACGCCGGCGTATCGTCTATGGACATCATTGCTCTGGCCAAGCTTGTCTCCCGGGAGTTCGACGTCGAGTTCACCGTCGAGGAGTGTGTCTCGCTCAGGACGCTGAGAGAGGTTGTTGACTTCCTCGACAGCAAGGCGGCCTCGGCCACAAATTCGTAGTCCTCGCTCTTGTCGGGGGTTGTGGGGGTACCTCTCCGATAGAGACGCCTGGGTCTCGGTTTTAGGGTTGAGCGGTAGCCTCTGGACGAGGGTTGACCGGGGAGACAACGATCAAGCGGCCCGACAACGAGCTCTATACCCACGGGTACCACGAGGCCATCGTCAGCACCTATGCCCGGCGCACGGCCGAGGAGTGTGCCGCTTTCCTGCTGCCCCATTTGCCTGCTGATGCGGTGGTTCTGGACATGGGCTCGGGGCCGGGGACGATAACCGCCGGGCTGGCCCGACGGGTAGGGCGCGTGATCGGCCTGGACGCCTCCGAGGAGATGGTGGATGCGGGTCGCAGCCTGGTGAAGGACCACGGGATCGATAATGCGACCTTCCGGCTCGGCTCCGCCTATGACCTCCCCTGGAACGATGGGCACTTCGACGTTGTCTACGCCCACCAATTGCTCCAGCATCTCGCCGAGCCCGTCCGGGCATTGCGAGAAGCTCGCCGGGTCCTCAAGGCCGGGGGACTGCTTGCGGTACGCGACGCCGACTACGGGTCGATGGCGTTCTTCCCCGCGGACCCGGCTCTCGTCCGGTGGCACGAGTTGTATCACCAGGTGACAGCGGCCAACGGGGGCGAGGCCGACGCAGGGCGCTACCTGCTGTCCTGGGTCATGAGAGCCGGCTTCGCCGACCCGGTCGTGACGACGCGGAATACGACCTACGCTTCGCCTGACGGACGCGTCGCCTGGGGCGGCCTGTGGGAGGTGCGGGTTGTCGAGAGCGACTTCGCCGACCACGCAACCAGGAACGGGTTGGCGACACGCGCCGAACTGGTCGAGATTTCCGCCGCCTTCCGACGCTGGAGCGGCGAACCGGACGCCTTCTGGGCATTCCTCAACACCGAGGTACTAGCGGTCAGCCCGTGATCTTCCTACCCGGTGCTCCTGCGGAGTTCCGTCTCGAGGTGGTCCAGGAACCCGGCCGGATCCTTGCGCAGGACCTCGATCAGCTCCCTGTCCATAGCCAGGCGCCAGGTTCCCTCATCCCCCACCAGCACGGCCGGTAGGGACCCGGCCACAGCCATCTGTGACTCTGTAGCCACGTCCCGGTGGATCAACTCGATCGGCACGGGGCTCGCCCGGCAGGCATCGCGCCAAGACCGCTTGCCGAAGGCGTTCCAACCGTGGGTCAATTCGCACAGACCGCAGTCGCTCCGGCCCAGGATCTTGTCCACGGCGTAGCGCAGTTCACCCGACAACCCGCCGTCCGCGTTGTAGATACCGACGACCCTCACCAGCCACCCGTCAGAACGCCCACAGGCGGGGAATGAAGATGACGGACAGGATGCAGAAGAGAATGTTGAGCGGCATCCCGGCGCGCAGGAAGTCGGTGTACCGGTATCCCCCGGGGTTGTAGATCATGGTGTTGGTCTGGTAGCCGACCGGCGTGGAGAACCCGGTCGAAGCGGCGAAGGTGATGGCCATCAGTAGGGGTCGGGGATCCACTCCGATCTGCTCCGCGGTGGAGATGGCTATGGGAGCCAGCAGCACCGCCGCTGCCGCGTTGCTCATCGTCTCGGTCATGAGGGCGGCCAGCAGGTAGATGGCCGCCAGGACGGCCACGGGTCCCAAATCCCCCACCAACCCGACTGCGTGTTCGGCCATGACGCCGGCGACTCCGCTGGTGTTCATGGCGATGCCCAAAGGGAGCACCCCGGCCAGGAGGAAGATGACCTGCCAGTTGATCGCGTGGTACACCTCCTCCGGGCGGAGAATGCGGGTCATCACCAGGGCGACACAGCCGAGAAGGGCGGCGGCCAGGATCGGGAGAACATCGAAGGCCGCGAGACCCACGACCGCCACGAGTATCCCGATAGCCAGCGGGGCCTTGCGGCGCAGGACCGAGCCGGGCACTTCGTTGAGGACGATGAGGTCGCTGCTGTTGCGCATATCCCGTATCGCCGTTTCTTGCGCCTGTACCAGCAAGGAGTCACCCACGTCGAGTTTGATCGATCTGAGCTTGTCGTTGATGGTCTCGCCCTTGCGCTGCATGGCCAGCACCAGCGCCCTGTGGCGGTTCCGGAAGTCCAGGTCTTTGAGCGTGCGTCCTATCAGCGCCGAATCAGGTGCTACCAGGACTTGGACGAGGCGCAGGTCCTCGGTCTGGAGGGTCTCGTCGCGCAACGTGAAGTCGGCGTCTATCCGCAGCCCCATCGTGCCGCGGAGGCGTATCAGATCCGGCAGGGAACAATGCACGAGCAGCACGTCCTCGGGCTGGATGACCCGGCGAAGGGGAGCCCATCCTTCCTCGCCCGCATCGAGGACCCGCAGGACCGTTATGTCGTGGTCCTCGCCCAGCTTGCTGTCAAGCACCGAGCGGCCCACCAGCGGGGAATTGTGTCGGACCCTCAGCTCTGTCACGTACTCGCCCAGATGGTACGCGTCCGCCAGTTCCTTCACCTGGCGGTCGGGCAACAACCACCGTCCGAAGATCAGGAAGTAGGCAACTCCCGCCACGAAGAGGATGAGCCCCATCCGGGTGAACTCGAACATGCTGAACGACCCGTAGCCGGCCTCTTCGGAGATCGAACTGACCAGGAGGTTGGTGGAAGTGCCGATCAGCGTGCACACCCCGCCGAACTGGGAGGCGTAGGAGAGAGGTATCAGGAGCTTGGAGGCCGAAAGCCGCCGACGGTTGGCGAGGAGAGTCACCAGGGGAATGAACACCGCCACGGCAGCCGTGTTGTTCACGAAGGCCGACATGATGGTGATCGTCACCATGATGACCACCAGAGCCGTGTAGTGGTTCCGGCTGTATCGCACCATGAGGCGTCCCACCGCTGCGGTAGCGCCGGTCTTCTGCACGCCGGCGCCCAGGACGAACATGCAGGCCACGGTCAGGGTCGCCGGGTTGCTGAAGCCGGAGAATCCCTCCTGGAGCGTGACCAGACCGAGAACCAGCAGCACTCCCAGCCCCAGCATGGCCACGATGTCCAGGGGGTACTTCTCGGAGATGAACAGCGCCACGATCCCGACGAGAATCACCACCACCAAGATGCCCTCAGGGGTCATGTCAGCCCATCACTGAAAACGGTGGGAGGATGTGGAATCGGCATTTTTCTGATCTGGGTCTTGTGCACGGCATAGAGAAACGGACCTGGATGGTCGCACGCCTTAACGATACGAGGAAGGTTCCGAAGAAAGCGACGCACCATCTCCTCAGCAGCAACGTTCTGGTTGGCAAGGTAGAAACACCGTACTTGGTTGCCTATGATCGCTTCACGTTGGTCTCGGAGCCGGCCGATGCGCTTGTCCTTGGTGAAGACAACCCAACCGTTCGAGCCGGCGAGCTCGAGCCATTCGGCATCACGAATCTTCTGGTCTCTCGGCCTGCCATAGTGCTCGCTCAGCGTCACCAGGCGCAAACCGAACTTACGGAGGAGTCGCGGCACCTGTATGGGACCGAGGCTTCGATCGAGAAAGAGCTTAGGCAGCCCTTCGGGATGCGACACGTACAGCGTCCTCTATCTGATCCGTAGGAATACCGAACTCTTCCCTGAGTTCCGCGACTGACTCGCCAGCAAGAAATCGGCCAACCAGATCCTCGACCCGGTATCCGCCGGTCACGAAGATGGGTGCCCCAGATGATCGGGTGGGGTCCACCACGACCTGGGCGTGGCGATACGCGGGCACTCGGAAGAGTTCCACATAGCCGTCCTCGGAATACTGGAAGCCTTGTAGATACTCCTCGATCACTTCTGTGAAGACACACTGACGGTTGCGGATGACCACCAACCGTCGTGCGGCGCGACCTGCCTCTTCATCAGGATGGCGCTCCGAGAAGTCGTACAACAACTCGGCCCCATCCGTATACAGCCTTTTGTGCGCAAGAGCGTGGCGCAGGCCCAGCCCTTCCTGTAGCTTCCTCAAGGCGGGCCTGATTCGTTGCATGGGTACACCGCTCCCTCGGACAGCAGCCAGCACCGTTGCCTCGGTCAGCCCGACGAACGGGATCAGTGGCTGGTTCCGCCGCGGCTCACCCACGCTGGTGATTATCGGACTGCCCCGCACTTCGGGACGGCCTGGGGGTCGCCTCACGTAGCCTCGCGCCCATGTGGTCAGCGTGGTAGGAGGAACTTTCACGATGTCGGCCGCCTCGGTAATGGTGTAAAGCGGGTCGACGAACCTGGCTTGGTCGATGGTCATGGTCGGCTCCTCCTGCCTTATCCCTCATTCAAGCATCGAGGGAGCAACTATCACGGCACGGCGCCCCGGCTGCGCGCGCATCAGATGCCGGTGGTTACCACCTTGGCCAGGTCGGCGAAGACTCCGGCGAACTCGAAGGGGAGGATGCCGGCCACAACCACGAAGAGGGCCGAGATGCCCAGGGCCAGGGCGAGGGAGCCGCTCAGCGGGTTGGTGGCCGAGGTCCGGTCGGCGCCTTCGGGGACGTGGTCCATCCACATGGTCTTGCCGATCCTGGCGTAGTAGACCAGGGCGATCACCGCGTTGACCGCCGCGATCACCGCCAGGGCGGTGGTCCAGGCGTTGCCGGGGCGCAGGATCGATAGGAACATGGCGAACTTGGCGTACCAGCCGGCCAGGGGTGGGATCCCGGCCAGAGAGAAGAAGAACATGGCACCCAGCACCGCGAGGCGGGGGGCGTAGCGCCACATCCCGGCCCAGTCGTCGATCATGGTGCTGCCGGTCCGGCGGGCGCCCGCTATCACCACTCCGAAGGCCCCCAGGTTCATGAAGGCGTAGATGATCACGTAGACGATGGTCGCCGACGCCGCCTCCTGGATCACCGCAGGATCGTTACTGACCGCCGCAGCGGCGAACGGCACCAGGATGAACCCCCCTTGGGCGATCGAGGAGTACGCCAGCATGCGCACCACGTTGTCCTGGCGCAGCGCCGTCAGGTTGCCCAGCGTCATCGACAGCGCGGCCAGCACCCAGAGGGCCGGGCCCCAGATCTCGGTCACCGACGGCAGCGCCTTGTAGCAGAGCAGCAACAGCCCGACGAAGCCGGCCGCCTTCGAGCCCACCGACAGGTAGGCCGTTACGGGCGTGGGGGCACCCTCGTAGGTGTCCGGCGCCCAGAAGTGGAAGGGCACCGCCGTCACTTTGAAGCCGAAGCCCACCAGGGTGAAGAGCACTGCCAGCCGGAAGGCCCCGCTGTCGAGCAGGTCGGCCCCGGCCTCCCGGATGCCCTCGAAGGTGACCGAGCCGGTCAGTCCGTAGAGGAACGACATGCCGTACAACAGGATGGCGGTGGACAGCACCCCGAGGATGAAGAACTTCAGCGAAGCCTCGTTGGACTTGGCGTCGCCCTTTCGCCATCCGGCCAGCAGGAACAGGGGCCCGGTGACCAGCTCGAGGCCGACGAACAGGGTGATCAGATCCCTGGAGGATGCCATCACCAACGAGCCCAGGATCGAGGTGAGCATCAGCAGGTAGTACTCGCCCTGGTAGTAGCGATCGCTCTCGATGTAGGACACCGACATCAGCAGCACCAGGTACCCGCCCACGATGAAGACGGCCTTCAGGACCAGGGCGAACCCGTCCACCACGTACGCTCCGCCCAGCATCGACCTGGTCTCGGGACCGTCGCCGAACGCCAGCGTCAGGAGCGGTACGGCCGCCAGCGCCAGGCCCAGCACGCCGGCGAAGGCGGTCCAGTACTTGCGGGGACGCGGCAGCGCCACGTCGAGCCCCAGCACCACCAGGATCGTGGCGGCTACGACCAGCTCAGGCGCGAGCGCGTGGTAGTCGAGGTCCATCCATCAGCCCCCGAAGGCAGTCCGGGCCAGGTTGACCACGGCGTCGGTGGTGGCTCCCAAGACGATCCGCGGGTAGACACCGATAGCCACGATGGCCACGATCAGCGGCGCCCAGGCCAGCCACTCGGTGGGCTCCACATCGTGGAACTCGTGGTCGGACCATTCGGCCTTGGGCTCGCCCAGGTTGACCCGCTGGAGCATCCACAACATGTACCCGGCGGTGAGGACGGTCCCGATGGCGCCGATCACCATGTAGGTCTGGAACTGGCTGAGGCTGAGCCCGGCCAGGGGCCGGTAGGCGCCCAGAAGCGACATGAACTCGCCCCAGAACCCGGCCAGGCCGGGCAGACCCAGCGACGCCATGGCGGTGAACGCGAAGATGCCCCCCATCCAGGGCATGAGCTTCTGGTTGCCTCCCAGGCGGGCGATCTCGCGGGTGTGATAGCGGTGATGCATCGAGCCGGCCAGGAAGAAGAGCAGACCGGTGATGAGGCCGTGGGCGACCATGCCGATCAGCGAGGCGTTGAAGCCCACATCGGTCATGGTGGCGATACCCAGCATGACGAAGCCCATGTGCCCCACCGAGGAGAAGGCGATGAGGCGCTTCACGTCAGTCTGGGCCAGGCAGGCCAGCGAGCCGTAGATGATCCCGATCACCGCCAGCAGGCCGATGAAGGGCGCCCATTCCCGGGCCATGTCCGGGAGGATCGGGATGCTGATCCGCAGGAAGGCGTAGGAGCCGAGCTTCAGCAGGATCGCCGCCAGGAGCACCGAGCCGACCGTCGGCGCGGCCGTGTGGGCGTCGGGGAGCCAGGTGTGGAAGGGCCACATGGGCACCTTCACCGCGAAGCCGAGGAACATCGCCCCGAACACCAGGAAGGCGAAGGTGCCGCTCCCGAAGGCATTCTGCGATCCGAGCGCGATCAGGGCCGGGATGTCGAAGGTGTTCTCACCGAGAAAGTCGCCGGACCGGAAGTAGAGGGCGAGGAAACCGAGCAACATGAAGGCCGAGCCGAACAAGGTGAAGATGAAGAACTTGATGGCTGCGTAGAGCCGCATCGTCACCGTCCTGCCCAGCACCGGGATGCGGCGCTTGGCGCTGTCGCCCCAGATCCCGATCATGAAGTACATGGGGAGCAGGACCAGCTCGAAGAAGATGAAGAACAGCACCAGATCGAGCGCCACGAACGTGCCGTTCATGCCGGTGGCTAGGAGCAGCATCAGGGCGAGGAAGCCCCGGACGTTGCGGGGCTCGTCCCAGTGATCCCACGAGTAGATGACCGCCAGCACGGTCACCACCGCCGACAGGACCAGCAGCGGCAGGCTGATGCCGTCCACCCCGATGTGGTAGCGGGCGCCGATGGCCGGGATCCAGCTTGTGGAGACCTCGAACTGGAACTTCTCCGACCCTCCATAGTTGAAGTTGGCGGCCACCGCAACGGCCAGCGCCGCGGTCAGGCCGGTGGTGAGCAGGGCGAGCCACTTTTGGGCGTCCTCCCGGGCCTTGGGCAGGGCGAACAGGGCTAGCGCGCCTGCTGCGGGCAGGAACACGATGAGGCTGAGCCCCGCGGATTCGAACCAGTCCATGTCGCTCGTCCTTCCTCTGTTCTTCTCTCGAGTTCCCTGCCTAGGTGACCAGCACGAAGGCCACTACCAGCAGGAGGGCGCCCACCACGAAGGCGCCTGCGTATTGCTGTACTTTCCCGGTTTGCACCAGCCCGAGCCGCTTGCCTGCTCCCCTGGTGCCTCCTGCCGCCGCGTTGAGCACGAGGTCGATACCCTGCTGGTCCAGACGTCGGTAGACCAACCCTCCCAGCCAGGCGGTGATGGCGCCGGCGCCGTTTATCGCCGCATCGATGACGTAGCCGTTCACCCAGTCGACGGCCCGGGCCAGGGGACCCTTGATCGGGTTGACCACGCCCTTCATGTAGAGATCATCGATGTAGTACTTGTTGTGGAGGAGCGGGTAGAGCACCGGAATCCGGAGCCGGTCCCGGGCTTGCTGGGTACCGGCGTCCGGGGCGAAAAGCCTCCAGCCCAGGGCGATACCGGCCAGCGCCGCGATCAGGCCGTAGGCGGCCAGGTCCCACTCGATCGCCTTGGGGTGGTAGTCGCCCATGGGGACGATGCGGGCGCCCACCCAGTCCGTGAAGTTGTGGATCGGACCCCACGACACTCCGGGGACATTGAGCAGGCCGGCGATGACGCTGGGAACCGCCAGCGCCACCAGCGGGGCGGTCATGACCCGGGGAGACTCGTGGGGGTGGCCGTGGCCCTTGTAGGTGCCGAAGAAGGTGAGGGCCACAGCTCGGGTCATGTAGAAGGCGGTGACGAACGCGCCCAGGATCGCCACCCACATGAACGCGGTGTACCCCTCGTGGCCGAGGGTGGCGAGGATCTCGTCCTTCGACCAGAACCCCGCCAGCGGGATGACCCCTGCCAGCGACAGCGATCCCACCACGAAGGTCCAGAAGGTGACGGGCATCTCCTTGCGCAGGCCCCCCATGTCGCTCATGTTGTTGGAGTGGACCGCGTGGATGACCGACCCGGCCCCCAGGAAGAGCAGGGCCTTGAAGAAGGCGTGGGTGAACAGGTGGAACAGCCCCGCGGTGTACCCCCCGGCCGCCATCGCCGCCATCATGTAGCCGAGCTGGGACACGGTGGAGTAGGCCAGCACCCGCTTCAGGTCATCGGCCACGAGGGCCAGGAAGCCGAGCACGAACAGGGTGATCACGGCGATCGTCACCATCCACGGCCGCGCCTCGGTGGCCATCTGCTGGTAGAGGGGGAAGGTCCGGGCCATGAGGTAGATGCCGGCGGTGACCATGGTGGCGGCGTGCATCAGGGCCGAGACCGGGGTGGGGCCGGCCATGGCGTCCGGCAGCCAGACGTGCAGGGGGAACTGGGCAGACTTGCCCATCGCCCCGAAAAAGAGCAGCAGGGCACCCGCCACCGCCACCCCGCCCAGCAGGTCGCTGTGGGCATCGGCCGCCGTGCTGAGCGCCGAGAAGCGGAATGTCCCCAGCGCTGGAACCAGGAGGATCGTCCCGAGGATCAGACCGACATCGGCCACCTTGTTCGTCAGGAACGCCTTGACCGCCGCGTCGCTGTTCTCCTTCTCCTCCCAGTAGTGGCCGATCAGCAGGTAGCTGGCGAGCCCGACCCCCTCCCAGCCGATGATGAGCTGGATCAGGTTGGGCGCCCCCACCAGGACCAGCATCGAGCCGGCGAACAGCGACAGGGAGGCGAAGAACCACGGCACCCGGATGTCGCCCTTCATGTACCCGTGGGCGTAGACGAAGACCAGGAAACCCACGAAGGCCACCACCCAGTACATCATGATGGAAAGGCCGTCCACCACGAACCCCAACTCGAATGACAGGTTGCGGTCCGTGATCCCGAGAGTGCCGATCTCCGCGATGGTCAGGTTCACCTCGCGGTAGATGCCTCCGGCCATGTTCTGGACGAACAACACGCTGGCCCATACCAGGTTGACGCCCATGGCGCCGATGGCCAGTTCGGCGCCCAGGCCCTTCATGCGCTTGCCCACCAGGATGATGGCCAGGAAGGCCGCGAAGGGCAGCACCAGCATGATCCAGGCGGTCGCGGCGAAGAACCCGCCGGACGACAGGTCGGCCGCGCCGTCCCCGGCGGCCAGGATCAGGGGTGCCGAAGCCGCCACGCTCACCATCGCATCAGATCCAGCTGATCGATGTTGCCCGAGGCGCGGTTGCGGAACACCAGGAGGATGATGGCCAGGCCGATCCCGACCTCGGCGGCGGCGATGGTGATGACGAAGATGGCGAAGATCTGGCCGTGGGCGGCCGCTGTGTTCCAGAACGCCTCGAACGCGATCAGGTTGATGTTGACCGCGGCCAGCATGAGCTCCACCGCCAGCAGGACCGTCACCGCGTTGCGGCGCGAGAGCAGGCCGTACACCCCGATGGAGAACAGGAGCGCTCCCAGGACCAGGAACTGGCTCAGGATCATGCAGGGCTCCGCCGGATCGGGGTCATACCCGGGCTCCCTCCTCCTCCTCGGCGGGGGTAAGGTCCTTGCGGGCCAGGGTGATGCCGCCGATCAGGGCGGCCAGCAGGACGAAGCCCACCGCCTCGAACGGGATTAGGTAGCGGTTGATGAACCCTTCGCCCAGGATCCCGGTGGCAGTGGCCCGGCCCACCGCGGGGAGCGGGTCCCCGAAGCCGCCCATCTGCTCGGTGACCGCGTTGATGAGCCAGAAGGTCACCGCGAACACCCCGAGCGCGGCGGCCGCCGCCGGCCACCTGGTGTTGTGGCTGAGGTTGGTCTCCCGCCCGATCGGAGCTCTGGTGATCATGATGCCGAACAGGAAGAGCACCACCACCGCCCCGATGTAGACCAGGACCAGCACCCAGGCCACGAACTCGGCCGACAGAAGGATGAACAACCCGGCCGAGGCCGCCAGGGCGAGGACGAGGAATAGAGCGGCGTGGACCACGTTGCGGCTGGTCACGACCCGCAGCGCCGCTAGCACCATGGGTATCGCCATGGCCAGGAAAGCCCAGTTGACGGGCTCGGCGATCCACTCGGAGAAGGTCATCCGACCCGTCCTCCCGGTCGGCGAGCAAGGGCCGGCACCATGGTCACGACTGGGCCCCCAGGCCCTTGGGCACCGTCTCCATCCAGTCCTGGAGCCGATCCATGTCGTGCATCATCGGCCCCATCCCGTACTCCGAGTACTCGTACTCGGGAGTCCAGAACAGGGCGTCGAAGGGGCAGACCTCCACGCAGATGCCGCAGTACATGCAGAGGGCGTAGTCGATGTCGAAGCGGTCAAGGGTGGCCCGGGCCCGGGGTCTCCCGCCGGGACGGGTCGGTGGCTTGACCTCCTTGTGACCCTCGATGTAGATACACCAGTCAGGGCACGACCGGGCGCACAGCATGCACACCGTGCAGGCTTCCTGCTCGAGGGCGATGACCCCCCGCGCCCGGGGAACGGGGGTCTCCTTGACCTTGGGATAGTTGACCGTGGACCGCAGACCCACCCTCCCTCCGGACAGGTTGAAGGCCCACGTCCGGAGCATGGTGGTGAAGGTGACCCGCAGGCCGGCCAGCATGCCGAGCCTGGGCATCTCGGTGAGAGAGGGCAAACGTGGGAGTTTCATCTATAGCACCACCTTCAGTACCGCTGTCACGATGATGTTCGCGATCGCAATCGGAATCAACCACTTCCAGGCCAGAGTCTGGAGCTGATCCTCCCTCAGCCTGGGAAGCGTCCACCGCAACCAGATCATCAGGAATACCAGCACCCCTACCTTGGCGAACAGGATGATCGGTGACAGCAGGGTCTCGGGGTTGATACCCCACAAGCCATAACCACCCAGGAACAGGGTGGCGGCTATCACCGACATCGAGAACATGTTGGCGAACTCGGCCAGGAAGAAGAACAGGAAGCGGAACCCCGAGTACTCGGTGACGTAGCCCATCACCAACTCCGACTCGGCGATCGGCATGTCGAACGGGAGGCGGGTCAACTCGGCGAGGGTGGCGATCATGAAGATCGCGAAGCCGATGAACTGGGTCAGGACAAACGGCCAACCCTGGGCCACCTGCGCCGAGACGATGCCTTGCATCGACATCGTTCCCGCCTGGATCACTACCCCGACCGTGGCGAGCACGAGCGGTAGCTCGTAGGCGATCAACTGGCCGGCGGCCCGGAGACCTCCGATCATCGAGTACTTGTTGGCCGACGACCATCCGGCCATGAGCACGCCGATGGTGCTGACCGACGAGATGGCCAGGGCGTAGAAGATCCCGACCTCCAGGTCGCGCACGATCCCGTACCGGGGCGAAGGGTGGACCGGCACGATCACCAGCAACGCCATCGTCCCCAGCATCACCAGGGCTGGCGCCCACTTGAAGACGGGGCGGTCCGCCTCTTCGGGGATGATGTCCTCCTTCTGGATGAACTTCACCCCGTCGGCGATCAACTGCGCCCATCCGAACCGCCCGCCGGCGAAGTACGGGCCCACCCGGCTCTGCATGTGGGCCGAGAGCTTCATCTCGGCGTAGCCGATCACCATGCCGATCACCGGTACCACCGCCGCCGCTACGGCCAGCTTGATCGCCAGCAACCACCAGAACGTCAGCTCCAGGCTCACCGGTCGACATCTCCGAGCACGAAGTCCAGCGACCCCATGATGGCGATGAAGTCGGGGACCAGGGCCTCCTCCAGGATCCACGGCAGGATCGAGAGGTTGGAGAAGGAGGCGGAGCGGATCTTGAGGCGGTAGGGACCCAGACCGCCGAGGGACACCAGGTGGTAGCCCATCTCGCCCTTCGGGTTCTCGGCCCGCACGTAGGTCTCGCCCGCCGGGACCTTGATGATGCGGGGCACCTTCGCCTGGAGCGGGCTCGACGGCAGGCCGTCGATGGCCTGGGTGATGATGCGGCACGATTGGCGGATCTCCTCGAGGCGCACCCACCACCGGTCCCAGCAGTCGCCGTTCCGGCCCACCGGGATGTCGAAGTCGAACTCGCTGTACGGCAGGTAGTCCGACACCTTGCGCAGGTCGAACCCGGCGCCCGAGGCGCGCAGGTTGGGACCGGAGACCCCGTAGGACGCCGCTACGTCGACCGGCATGATCCCCACGTCCTTGGTGCGGGCCAGGAACACCTCGTTGCCCGCCACCAGGTTCTCGATCTCGTCGCACGTGGCGAGCACCTTGGTCATGGCGTCCCTGGTCTCGGCCAGGAAGCCGGAAGGTATGTCCATGCCGGCCTTCTTGGTGGTCGGCCCGGCCGCGTAGACGGGCTTGACCCCTCCGAGCCGGTTGAAGTTGGGGTGGAAGCGGCCGCCGGTGACCGACTCCAGCAGGTCCAGCACCCGCTCCCGTTCCCGGAGGGCGAAGAAGAGCGGCGTGGCGGCGCCCAGCTCCAGCGGGTAGGAGGCCATGAACACCAGGTGGGACGAGATGCGCGCCATCTCGGTGAGTACCAGCCTGATCCACTGCGCCCGGGGCGGGGCCTCCACGCCCATCAGGCGCTCGGCCGCCACCACGAACGGGACCTCGTTGGCGAACCCCGACACCCAGTCGATCCGGTTGATGATGGTGATTATCTGGGGGTAGGTGCGGACCTCCGACAGCTTCTCGTAGCCCCTGTGCATGTACCCGATGACCGGGCGGACGTTGGTCGCCCGCTCGCCGTCGACCGTGGCCACGAGGCGCAGCACGCCGTGGGTGGAAGGATGCTGGGGACCGATGTTGAGGGTCATGCCCTCGGTTTCGAGCTCGACGGAGACGGCGGCCTCCGACAGGTGATGAGCGAAGGTGCTTTCCATCAGGCGCCGGGGTTCTCGGTTGACGGGCCGGTGCCGTTTTCGGGCATGTCCTCGACATCGACCTTGCCGGGCCAGGGCTTCACCTCCCGGCTCAGCAGCGGGAAGCCCTTGCGGAGCGGGTAGCCCTCGAACGAGTCAGGCAGGTAGAGCTTGGTGAGGTCCGGATGGCCTACGAAGTCGATGCCGAACATCTCGGCGGCCTCCCGCTCGTGCCAGTTGGCCCCCGGATAGACATCGGCCACGCTCGCTATCGACGGGGAGTCGTGGGAGAGGTCGGTGGAGATTATGGCCAGGTTGCCGTCCGACAGGTCGGACACCGCGCAAAGCAACTCGTAACGCTCCTCCACGGGTTCGTCGGGCTCGTCCCCCACCGCCACCTCGTTCGTCCAGTCGATGGCGGAGAGCCAGGAGAGGAACACCAGACCCAGGTCACCGGAGGCTACGGTCAAGGCCTCCTTCCAGGACGAGGGCGCCACCCGTACCTTGACGGTCCCGTGGGACACCTCGGCCCGGCCGCCCACCGCTCCGGCCACCCGATCGGCGAACTCCTCGATCGCGGCGGCCGTCTCGGAGGCGCTGTTCTCAGACGGGCTGGCGGTCACGCTGCTTCCACTTGTCGCGCACGTCCTCGTCCTTGATCTTCTGCTGCAAGAGGACGATCCCGTCCATCAGGGCCTCCGGCCGGGGCGGGCATCCGGGGACGTATACGTCTACGGGAATGATCTGATCCACCCCCTTGGTGACCGAGTAGGAGTCCCAGTAGGGACCGCCGCAGTTGGAGCAGGAGCCCATCGATATCACGTACTTGGGCTCGGGCATCTGCTCGTAGAGACGCTTGATGGCCGGGGCCATCTTGTCGGTCACTGTTCCGGCCACCACCATCAGGTCGGCCTGCCGCGGCGAGGCCGGCAGGGGGATGATCCCGAAGCGCATGAAGTCGTAGCGTGGCCCGGATGCGGCCATCATCTCGATGGCGCAGCAGGCCAGACCGAACTGGAACAGCCACAGCGAGTAGCGGCGGGACCAGTTGAGCAGCCATGAAACCGGCTTCAGGCCCCCGAAGCGGTCGGCGACTACTCCCACCGGAGCACCCCTTTGCGTACCGCGTACAGGAGTCCCTCGAGGAGCGTGAGGATGAAGACAACGATGGCGATCACCCCCGGCATACCGAGCTCCTCGGACACGATCGCCCACGGGAAGATGAACACCGCCTCCACATCGAAGACCACGAACAGGAGGCCGAATATGTAGTAGCGGACGAAGGTCTGGTTCCAGCCCTCGCCGACCGCGTCGACACCGCACTCGTAGGTGGCGACCTTTTCCCTGGTGGGGTTGGAGGGCCGCACCAGGTAGGTGATCCCCAGCGTGAGGGCCACCAGCAGGACTCCGAATGCGGCAAAGGCAGCCACCGCGACGTAGTCCTGGAAGTATTCGCTCACGGTCGTTCCACCCGTCGCCTTGGTCGCCCTACTCCGGCCGTTGGGGTCCGGTATCGCCCTCGTGCTCCGAGTGGAGGAAGGCCAAGCCGCCACCCGCCTCGAAGGCCATCCGAGTATACGCCCATGGCCGCGTCGATTGAATTCCACCCTGCCTGGACAGACGACCTGCCGCGCCGATCGGGGTACCTAAGGTTCCAGGACACGGCGGAGGACGGGTTCCAGCACCGTTCTGCGCGCCGGCCGCCCCGGGGGGGGGGGTGG
>VXMM01000015.1 GCA_009841105.1 Acidimicrobiia bacterium
GGAGCCCGCTTGCCGGGATTTTCGCGTTCTCGCTTCCGGGCCGGCCCCGGGTTCGACCTGCGGCTTAACCGCCCATCCGCTCCTTGAACTTGTCGAGGAGGGGACTGTCCTCGGGGTCGAGGCCGACGACGGATTGCCAACCGCCACCGGCGAGGGCATTGAGCAACTCATCGACTCCGGGTACCCCGGAGTCGTCCACCGAGAGTCCGGCGACTATGGCGTCGCACAGGGCTCCGGTTGGAAGACCCATGCGCTCCGCCTCCCGGACTGGGCCGACGAGACGCTCGTCCGGCCCCAGCTTCCGGAGCGGGTTGCGTGCCACCCGGCGTACGGGGTCCGTGAGGGCGCCGCCGGCGAACCTCTCCAGGTTGGACCGCCCGTACCCGGCCAACTCCGCGCTGCTGCGATGCCCGAACTCGGCTGCCAGCACCGCGGCCATGGTGTGGACCATCTCGTCGAGACGGTTCCGGATCGAAGGGTCGGAGACGGCCTCGGCGATCGAGTCGTGCCCGGCGGCCAGGCCCAGGAAAGCTGCCCCGGCATGCAGTCCGTTGACCAGCCAGAGCTTCTTCTTGCGGTGTAGTACCAGATTGGGCACCAGTTCGAAGCCTTCGACGGCGGGGGGCTCCCCGACCCAGCCTTCCTCGGCGATCTTGAAGTCGAATCCAGACTCGACCTCGACGGTCAGCCCGTCGCCGGTCGAGCCCGGCACCAGCCGGTCCACCATGGTCTCCGGGAAGCCAACCCCGCCAGGGACGGCGCTCGAGCCCGGCGACATGTGGTTCCGCAACTGCGCGGTATTGGGATCGGCGTTCTCGCAGGCCAGCACGTTGCGGACCCTGCTGCCGTCCTGTTGAAGCGCGGCAAGAATGACGGGAGCAACCTTGGCGAGCGCTCCGGCTCCCACGGCGGTGCACACCAGATCGGCCGAGGCGGTAACGCTCACCGCCCGATCGGTGTCGGTCCCGTTGACCGCGCTCACCGGGCTGATCTTCTCTATCGAGCGTCCTTCCGGGCCTACCTCGACGACCCGGTACGAGCCCTCACTCAGGAGGCCCACTAAATCCGGGGATATGTCGACGAAGACCACTTCCCACCCGGCTCGGCCGAACAGCCATCCGATCAGACCGCGCCCGATGTTGCCGGCGCCGAATACCGTGACCCGCCGGCCGGTCATTCTGTGGGAGCAGCCAGTGTCTCCCGGACGTAAGCCTCATCGGTGGTCGCCGCCAGCCGGTCGCAAAGTTCCTCGTCGTCAAGGACCTCGGCAAGGTGCGACATGACGGCCAGGTGCTCGTCTCCCACCGCCGCCAGCCCGAACACGAGGTAGGCGACATCCTCCTCGTCGCCCCACGGCACTCCGTCCGGGTACTGAGCAAGGACGAGGGCGGTCCGTTTGATGAGCCCCCGGTCCTCGTAGGTGCAATGGGGGAGCGCGATACCGTTGCCCAGGTACGTCGAGATCACGCCTTCGCGGGCCAGCATCGACTCTCCGTAGCCGGCCTCCACGGCGCCCAGGTCGAACAACATTCCCGACACCCTGGCGATGGCCGCCTCGCGGGTGTTTTCCTGCTCGCCCAGGGTGATCGCCTCGACGGTCGTCACGGACTCCATTGCCACCTCCGGTCCGCTCTCAGACCCCTTCGACATCCTCGCCCGCGGTCAGGTCGGCAACCAGTTTGACCAGGGCCGGGTCGTTCAGGAATGAACGGAATGGAACTACAGCCGCCTCGGGTGCGACTTGCTTGACACGATCGGCCAGGCCTGCGTGGGTGACCACCACGTCGGCGCCGCTCGGTATGTCGTGGACCGGCGAGTGGGTTACCTTGATATCGAGCTTGGCCTTCTTTACCTTCTTCTTGAGGAAGTTCGTGACCATGAGGCTGGAACCCATCCCCGCCTCGCACGCCAGGACGATCCAGCGGACATCTTCAGCCGCTTTCGTTACTGAACTCATGTTTGATGATCCTTCTGGTCGGAGAAGGGAAGAGCCTCCCCCGGGGGAGGCTCTTCCAACTCTAGGTGTTCGGCTGTTCAGGCGCCGGTGGGAATTCCGGGCATGGTGCCGATCATGTCCTCGGTTCCCTCTTTCTCCTTGACCGGGGATATCCGCAGCAGGAGCGTGCCTACCACGAAGGCTGCGGCCGCTGCGGCCAACACCCCTAGGAGAACCCCGAAGTGCTGTCCTCTCGGTATCACCGCCAGGTAGGCGAAGATCGAACCGGGCGAAGGTGTTGCGGTCAGCCCCGCGTCGAATATCACGAAGATAATGTCGGCGAGGATGCCTCCGGCCCAAACGGACAGGATCATGATGGGGTGCATGAGGATGTAGGGGAAATAGACCTCATGTATTCCACCGAAGAAGTGGATGACGATGGCGCCGGGCGCCGACAGCTTGGCCAGGCCCTTGCCGGCGAACCAGTAGGCCAGTAGCAGTCCCAGACCGGGTCCGGGGTTCGTCTCAAGGAGGAAATAGATCGAACGCCCGGTTTCCGCGGTGTCGGCGACACCTAGCGGGCCTAAGACCCCGTGGTTGATGGCGTTGTTCAGGAACAACACCTTCCCGACTTCGATGGGGATGTCCGCCAGCGGTAGTAATCCGGCGTCCGTGATCCACTCGACCAGATTCCCGAAGACGGTGGCGATCGCGGCCATGATCGGGCCGATGATCAGCTTGCCGAGAATCGCCAGGATGAAGCCGAGGATTCCGGCCGAGAAGTTGTTGTACAGCATCTCGAAGCCGACCGCGACCTTGTCCGAGAAGGCCTCGTCGATCTTCATGATGATCCAAGCCGCGAGGGGTCCGACCAGCATGGCGCCAAGGAACTGGGGCGGATCGCCCGTGGCGCCGCTTGCCAGTTCGAAGTCTGCACCGATGACGATTCCCATCGTGGCGATGGCGCCCATCACGCCTCCCCGATGGCCGTACACCATCTTGCCGCCCGTGAACCCGATCAATACGGGCAGCAGGTAGACAATGATGGGGCCTACCAGTTCGGAAAGACTCTCGTTAGGTATCCATCCGGTGGGAATGAAAAAGGCGGTGATCAGTCCCCACGCGAGAATCGCGCCAATGTTGGGAATGACCATGCCCGCCATGAAACCACCGAATTTCTGTAGCTGCGTAAGCACCCGGCCTCCTCGGAGTAGCTGGCTTCTCCGGCCATCCTAGAGAGCGACCATAGGGCTGACAAACGATTCGGCTCGGATCGACTGGTCGGTATCCCCGGATGGGTGACGGATCCCCAACCCAGTCGTCGGTGTCAGGCTTGAGTGAGTTCCCGGTACGCGGCGGCCAGGGACGTGAAGCTAAGGGCCACCGCCGGTGTACCCAGGATCCATAGGGCGATGATCCCGGCCAGCCCCTGTTCTCCGCCGTAGAGGGTTGCTATCCAGTAGAGGGCCGCCAGCCCGGGGACGAACAGCACGGCGCACACGAATACGACTCCGAGGAGCCGGATGCGGTTGCCGCTGGTCATCTCCGCGCTTCGTGCCAGGGCCTGGAACCCGCTCGCCCTTCGTTCCACGATCAGGAACGCGTAGAGGCTGTAGATCATCAGCACCATGATGCCGGGCACGATGAAGAACACCGTTCCTACCGCGACGGTCAGGAAGAACACCGCCGAGCACCTCACGAAGCCGTCGCGCACCCACCAGTCCTCCTGAGGTGGCCCTGTCCGGCTGCCCGGCGAAACGACGGCTAGAGAGGTGCGCGAGATGGGCCAGGCGGCGTAACCGGCCACTACCAGCGCCAGGATCCAGAGGGCTAGATCCGTCCAGTAGCCGGTGACCGACTGGACAACGAGCAGTCCGGCGGGCACCCCCATCAGGACCGCGGCGCGGATCATCAGGGCGCCCCCACCGGCCCGGAATCCGGCCAGACCCTTGCGCAGCACCCTTCCGACGGGCAGGCGGGGAATGTTGGACGGGCGCACGCTTCCTATCAAGGTGGGGTACCGGACCAGGCTAGCCACCGTGGTCAGTGGTCAATGGCCTATGAGTCAGTGGTCAGAATATCTTAACACTGGCTAGCAACTACAGACGCTTCCCGACCGGTGTGGCGGTCCCGTCCGCCGCAACCCTGACTCCGTAGGTCTCCTCGGCCTGCGCCGCCGAGACGTATCCGTCGAGGACGTCCTCCGTTACCAACTCGATAGGACGATCCAGAGGGTCGCCCCAACCTCCGCCACCGGCGGAGAGGTTACGGAACCGGTCTCCCGGCTGCATGGTGAACCGCTCCATCCGGGCCCGGTGGGCCCTCTCGGTCTCCGGCCACACGATCATGGCGTTGGTCTCCGGCTCGTGACCGCCCCGGAGCGCCCAGGGCTTGGTCTTGGTCTTCTTCTTCATCGACAGCATCTCGCCGGTGGCCAGGAACCTCACCTCGCGGCATATGCCCAGGCCTCCCCGCCACTTCCCGGCGCCGGCCGAGTCCTGGCGCAGCTCGAGGCGCTCGTGGAAGATGGGCGACTTGTGCTCCAGAACCTCCATCGACGTGTTCCGTACCGCCGTGGTGGACGGATGCTGCAGAGCGGTGGCTCCGTCATAGTTGGGCGTGGCGCCCCAGCCGATTCCCTCGTTGTTGCTGACTGCGTACATCTCTCCGGTCTCGGGATGGGTTCCCACCGCCATGAAGCCCGGCTCGTCCGAACCGGAGGAGGCGTTGATCTGGTCCATGCCCTGCGCCAAGGCCTTGTTGATCAACTCGAAGGCCGCCATTCCCGTCCACAGCGTGAAGGTGGCCGCGGGGTATACGGCATGGAAGAGGTTCCCGGGTGGGCAGGACACGGTAAGAGGCTCGAAATGGCCGTGATTGGCCGGGGTGTCGGGAGTGGTGAGGGACTTGAAGACCGACTTGGCCAGGCTCGAGGTCTTCCCGAACGGCATGTTGACCGGCCCTGGCACGGCGCCGTCGGAGTCGCCGTAGTCGACGGTGAACGTCTCCCCCTCGATGGTGACCGTCACCGCCATCCGGATGAGATCGTGGGAGATACCGTCGTCATCCAACCAGTCATGGGCCGACCACTGCCCATCCGGCATGGCCCGGACAGCTTCGGCGGCGGTCTGCGCGCCGTGTTCGATGATCCGCTCGATGGCCGCGTCGACGTTGGCCAGACCGAACTTCTCCCAGATCTGGTGGAGGCGGCGCTCTCCCACCCGGATGGCGGAGACCTGGGCGTGGAAGTCCCCGATGATGGTCTCGGGCATCCGGGAGTTGTACCGCAGGATTGCCATGATCTGCGGGTCGACCTCGCCCCGGCGGATCACTTTCACGCCCGGCAGGATGAGACCTTCCTGGTGCATGGACGTGGAGTCGAGGACGTAACCGGGGTCCTTGGCGCCCAGGTCCATCCAGTGAGCCCGGACCGCCAGATAGGCGTCGGGGCTATCGCTTCCCTCGAAGAAGACCGGGGCGAACAGCATGGCGTCGGATACGTGGGCCCCGCTCCAGTAGGGATAGTTGATGATCACCACGTCGCCGGGGTGGAGGTTCTCGACCCCCACCTTCTCCACGCCCTTGTGGATGGCGTAGTCGTTGGCGCCCAGGAAGGTGAGTATCCCCGTCGACTCGGAGATCAGACGGCGGTGGCGGTCGTACATGGAGATGCCGAAGTCCAGGACCTCGTAGATCACCGGGTTGAAGGCGGTCCTCACCAGGGTGCGCCGCATCTGCTCGGAGGTGGAGTTCAGATAGTGGCGGATCACCTCCACGGTGGCGCCGTCGAGAGCCGTTCCGCTGCTCATCTCGCCGCGTCCTGCAGGCGGACCACTAGATTCCCCGACTCGTCGGGGATGGCGCTCTGGTCTCCGTGGATGATCGTCACTGACGTGGGCTCGCGGATGATGGCGGGACCGTCGATCTTCACCCCCGCCTCGAGCAGGCTCCGCTCGTATATCGGAAACAGACGTCTCTTCCGAGTGGCGAAGTCGAAGGCGTGTCGCTCGCCGGCGCGGCTCCCCACCCCATCCGCTGGCGCGGCCTGTCTGCCGGCGAGGAGGGCGGACGGCTTCTCAAGGCGCCCGATGGCCCTGACCCGGGCGGTGAGGATCTGGACTTCCTCCGTCAAACTGTGCCCGTAGCGCTCCACGTGCTGGCGATGGAACCTATCGATCACAGAGTCAGGGTCGTCGGCCTCCCGCAGGTCGACCGAAAGGGTGTGTTCCTGGCCGTTGTACCGCAGGTCCAGGCGTCGCAGAACCACCCGGTTCTCGGGAGGTACGGACTGGGCGGCGAGCACCCGGTCGGCCTCGCTCTCCAACTCAGCGAACACGCCTTCAACCTGTGCCAGGGCGGCGTCGTCGAGCATGGTCAGCACCGTCTGGCCCAGGTCGTACTCGAGATCCGACATCAGCATCCCCCAAGCGGAGAACACCGCCGGTGCGGCCGGTACCACCACTTCGGGCAACTCCATTTCCCTGGCGAGGAGCGGCGCCAGCATCGGTCCGGCCCCCCCGAAGGCCACCAAGGAGAACTCCCTGGGATCAAGGCCCCTCTCCACCGTTATCTCCCGGATGGCGCCCACGGTGCGGGCCAGGAGCACGTCAAAGACCGAGGCGGCGGCCCGCTGGGTGGACATGCCGAGCGGCTCGGCCAGCTTCTCGGTCACACCCCGGACCGCGGCGGCTTCGTCCAGGCTCATCTCGCCTCCCAGAAACTCGTCCGCCGCCAGGTAACCGAGGCAGAGGGAGGCGTCGGTGACGGTCGGCTCGGTGTTGCCCCGCCCGTAGCAGATCGGTCCCGGAACCGCGCCGGCGCTGTGCGGTCCCACCCGGAGCAGGCCCTTGTCCATCCAGGCGATGGACCCTCCTCCGGCGCCGATGGTGCGGATGTCGAACACCGGTATCCGGATCGGCAGGCTCTCGATCTCGGCCTCGTAGACCTCGGTAGGGGCGCCGTCCACGATGACGCAGGCGTCGAGGCTGGTCCCCCCCACGTCGAAGGAGATGAGGGAGGAGCGGCCGGTTGCTTCCCCCAGGCTGATCGTCCCGGCGATGCCCCCCGCCGGACCGGAGAAGACGGTTAGGAGCGGCGACACCCGGGCGATCTCCGAGGTCATCGCCCCGCCCGCCGAACGCATGATCAGGAAGGAACCGTCGAACCCCCCGTCGCGGAGCCGGTCCTCCAGGTCGGTGAGGTACTTGCCCAGTATCGGGCGGATGTAGGCGTCGGCCACTGCGGTGGAGGTCCGCTCGTACTCGCGGTACTCCCTCACCAGGTCGACCGAGACCGAGACCGACAGATCCGGAAAGGCCCTGGCCAGGATGCTCTTGGCCGCTTTCTCGTGCGCGCTGTTGGCGTAGGAGTGGAGGAAGCAGACCGCCACCGACTCCACCCCGCTCTCCGAGAGCTGGCGTCCGGCCTCGACCACCGCATCGTGGTCGAGTTCCTCCACCACCTTGCCGCGGTGGTCGATGCGCCCGGGAACCCCCACCGTGTGGCGGCGCTTGACCAGCAATTCCGGCCGCCGGTAGCGAAAGTCGTACATGGAGCCGCGGGGCAGGTCCCCGCGGGCGATCTCGAAGATGTCCCGGAACCCGGCGTTGGTGATGATGCCGGTCACCGAGCCCTTGCGCTCGAGGACGGCGTTGAGCCCGAGCGTGGTGCCGTGGGTGTACACCGAGGCGTCCTCCAGGGTGGCGCCGGTGGCGCGGGTGGCGGTGATCACGCCGTCCGCCGGAGCGGCGGGGGTGGTGGGAGACTTCCGCACCGTGATCTTCCCGGCCTGCTCGTCGTAGGCGATGGCGTCGACGAAGGTTCCGCCGATGTCCACCCCCAAGCGATATCTGCGTGCGGTCATTCCCTACCTCGGAGCTGGTTTGCGGTCAGGAAGCCGCCCGGTCATCCCGCACCACGCGACCGGCCTGCATGACGAAGGAGATGTCTCGCATGGCGGCCACGTCGGCCAGCGGGTCTTCTTCAACGGCGACCAGATCGGCGACCTTACCCTCCTCAACAGTACCGATTTCGGTCTCCATTCCCAAGAGCCGGGCGGCATTGGAGGTGGCGCCGGCAAGGGCCAGCTGCGGGCGCAACCCGGCGCCTTCCATGAGTCCCATCTCGTACACCGCCACGCTGGTGTCCTCGATGGGGTCGCCCGGCGGGTAGTCGGTCCCGTTGACCATCGTCACTCCCGCGGCCACGGCGCGGCGGATGCTGGCCAGGTGCATCGGGCCCACCTCCAGGGAGGTCTCGATCTGGAACTCCTCGAACCCCTTCCAGCGCATCCACTCCTGGGAGCGGGTGACGCACAGGGTGGGGGTCAGGAACACGCCCTCCGCCGCCATCCGTCCGGCCGTCTCCTCGTCCAGGTCGTAGGCATGCTCGAAGGAGCGGATACCGGCGTCGAGCCCCCAGTTGATGGCGAGCGACGAGGCGGCGTGGGCCACCACGTAGGTGTCGCGCTCGGCCGCGGCGTCGACAGTGGCTCGCATCTCGGCCTCGGTCATCTCCGGCTTATCGAAGGTCTCGCCCAGGTTGGCGATACCGCCGGTGATGAACAACTTGATGTGAGAACAACCAGCGTCCAACTCGGCCAGGGCCGCCTCCCGGAAGGCGTCCGGTCCGTCTGCGAACACGCTGCCGACGCCTTCCCCATGTCCTCCAGGGGCACCCAGCGCCCGGCCGGCGCCGACGATCCTTGGCACGTCGGCCCATCCCGCCCGTGCCGCCTCGGCGAGCAGCAGGTCGGCCCGGTTCAGCTCATGGACGCAGCGAATGGTGGTTACACCCGCCCGGAGGGCATCCTGGGCCCTCCCGTAGGCCCGGAGCACGGTGAGGCCCGGGTTCTCGCTCTCGTCGGTGGCCGAGAACGGGTACACGACCGACAGGTGGGTGTGGACAGAGATCAGTCCCGGGACGAGGTAGCGGCCACCGAGGCTGATCCGCTCGCCGGCGCCCGGTTGCTTACGGATGGCCCCGATCCTCCCGGACGAGATCTGGACGCTGACCCCGTCCTGTATCCTGCCGTTGACGACATCCACCACCCGGGCATCGGTCAACCACATCTTCGGCCTCCTGTTCGATTCCACCTGCAACGGTACGCATCCGGGGGTAGGACTTCGGCTCCACCGCCTTCCGACCGGGACGCATGACCTCAGGGCCCAGTCTCTTGCCGGCGCCGGGTCCAGCACATCGCACGGTCCCTGAGCATCACAATAGGGGTCGTGGGGGTGATCCTTTGTCCTCCCGCCAGTTCCGAAGAGAACCGGCAGCGTAGGTAAGGAAAGTTAGCGTTAGTGAGGAAAGGTAGTGCAGGTGCGGAAGGGCCGCGTAGATCTCGCGTTCCGCCCGAGGTGCTAGCGGCGAGTACCTCTGGGGTGGCGGTCGGATGCGTTCGTCAGCTGTCTGATCGGCCTGACCTGGGGTGTGTCGACAGGTAGCGTCGGGATCGATGCGGGTCCTGCTTATCACCAACGACTATCCACCCCGGCCGGGAGGTATCCAGCAGTACTTGTCGAACCTGGTAGGTCACTCCAAGGCCTGCATCCGGGTGCTGGCACCGGCCCACCTGGATGCCCCGGATGAACCCCATGTGGTCCGGTCGGGATGGAAGTTCATGTCGCCCACCTCTCGCGTGCGAGGCTGGATCGCCGGGCAGGTCGAGGAGTTCGAGCCCGACGTCCTGCTGTTCGGCGCGCCCCATCCGCTCGCCCAACTCGGTCCTCGCCTCGGCCGGGCGTTCGGGCTTCCCTACGTGGTGATGGCACACGGTGCGGAGGTGACCCTGCCGGCAGCCGTACCCGGTCTCCGCCAACTTCTGGGTCGGACCTTCCGCCGTGCTGCCCTCGTCCTGGCGGTCTCCCGCTACACGGCGCGGCGGGTGGAGCGGATGGGCGCTGCCGGGACGGCGGTGCTGGGGGCGGGAGTGGACCTCGACCTCTTCCATCCGGCGGTCTCCACGCCCGGCCGTGACCGGCCCGTGATCGGGTGCATATCGCGCCTGGTACCCCGCAAGGGGCACCTGCGGGTGCTGGCGGCCGCCGAGCGCCTCAGCGCCGCCGGTACCCCCGTTTCGGTGCTCCTGGTCGGGCAGGGCCGGCTGGAAGGTCGGATCCGCATCCGCGCTGCCCGGTCCACGGTTCCGGTCGAGGTCGTCACCGACGCCGCCTGGGAGGAGCTTCCCGATCTCTACCGGTCGTGCGACGTGTTCGTGATGCCGGCCCGATCCCGGTGGCTCGGCCTGGAGGTCGAAGGCCTGGGCATCGTCTACCTGGAGGCCGCCGCCACCGGGCTTCCGGTAGTCGCCGGTAGGTCGGGTGGTGCTCCCGAGACCGTGGTGCCGGGGGTGACCGGTTACGCGGCGTCCACGACGAGCCAGATCGTCGAGGCGGTCGGCTTGGCCCTCGAGCAGCGTCGGGAGATGGGGGCGGCGGCCCGCGCCCATGCCGAGCGGCATTTCTCGTGGGAAACGGTTGCCCGGCGTCTCGATTCCGCCCTTCGCGAGGCGGTGGACGGCCCCTGATCCAGGGCTCATGCCTCCAAGGCTCATGCCGCGGCCGGGACCGAGTCCTTGACTACCGTTCATGACCAACCGGAGCAAGGGAGGGAAGTACGGATGCGGGCCATCGTGATATCCGAGTTGGGCGGTCCGGAGGTGCTGGAGCCGAAGGAGATCGACGACCCGGTACCGGGCCCTGACGAAGCCGTCGTCGAGGTCACCGCGGCCGGGTTGAACTTCATCGACACCTACCACCGCAGCGGTCTCTATCCCGTGAAGCTTCCCTTCACCCCCGGTCTCGAAGCCGCCGGCACGGTTTCCGCGGTGGGCCGCGACGTCACCGACGTGGCGGTGGGAGACCGGGTGGCGTGGGCCACCGTCCCCGGTGCGTACGCCGAACGAGCCAGCGTGACGGCCGATCAGCTGGTTCCGGTCCCGGAGGGCGTCTCGCTGCACCAAGCTGCGGCGCTGATGCTGCAGGGTCTCACCGCCCACTACCTGGCGGTGGACACCTACCCCCTGGCGCCGGGGTCGGCCTGCCTGATACATGCCGGCGCGGGCGGCGTAGGTCTGCTGCTCACCCAGATGGCCAAGCGGCAGGGCGCCACGGTCTACACGACGGTGGGGACGGAGGCCAAGGCCGAGTTGTCCAGGGCGGCGGGCGCCGACCATGTGATCGTGTACACGCAGGAAGACTTCGCAATGCGGGTCGAGGAGATCGGAGGCCCCAGACCGCTGGATGTCGTCTACGACGGCGTCGGGAAGGCGACGGTCCCGGCCGGGCTGGGCCTGCTCCGTCCGTTCGGGCTCATGGCGGCGTTTGGCAACGCCTCCGGCGCGGTGGATCCCATCGACCCGCTGGATCTCAGCGCAAACGGCTCGATCTTCTTCACCAGGCCGACCTTGTTCCATCATGTCGCCACCCGCCGGGCCCTGCTGGCCCGGTGCGAGGAACTGTTCGACTGGGTGGCCGGCGGGATCGACGTACGGATCGGGGCACGGTTCCCGCTCGAGTCGGCCGCCGACGCCCACCGGGCGCTGGAGGGCCGCGCTACTACCGGCAAGGTGCTTATCGAGCCGTGAAGCGCGGAGGGAGACGGGCGCGACGGTTAGCCATCGGCCTGGTTCTGGCCGTACTGGTTGCCGGGTGCTCGACGACCGGTCCACCGGCGCCGGTACCGGATCCTCCATCTACGTCAGAACCGGCTGCTCCATCCACCCGGCCTGCCGACCCCGAACCCGAGCCGGCATCCGCTCCGCCGACTACGGCGACGACGGCCGCAACCGAGCCGGTCAAGATGGAGGTGCCGGCTACCGAGGAACTGCCGGAGGTTGTCGAGCCGAAGACTGAGCCCGTCGCTGCGGACCCGGCGCCGGTGGAACCTGTCCCCGAGCCGGACGTGGAGGCGACACCCGAGGAGACGGCCGCAGCCACCGAGGACCCGACCGCAACCTCGACCGTTGACATCCCCGAGCCCGAGGATCCGGTGCCGGTACCGGTGCCCACCGGCCAGCTCATCGAGTTCCCGCCCGGTGAGAACCTGATAACGATCCCCGGCACGGTCGCCCCCGGGGACCGCCAGGCATACGTGTTCGAAGCGGTGGCCGACATCCAGTACACCTTCACGCTCGGGGCCCCCGCCGGGGTGTGGCTGGACGCCGGGCTGGGTGAGGACGTGGCCGGCCTACCGGGCGAGCGGCCCAAACGAGCGGCTCTCGTCCTGCCGGCGAACATGACCTGGCTGCTGGAGGTGGTCTCGACCGCCGAGGAGCCGGCCGACTTCGAGATCACCGCCACGGTCCGCTCGCTCGACCACGGTCCGGCGCCGGGTCCGGTGGTCTACCTGACCTTCGACGACGGACCCCATCCGGTGCATACCGTCGAGGTGCTCGACCTGCTGCGGCGACACGGAGCGCGCGCCACCTTCTTCGTGGTCGGGACGATGGTCGAGCGCTTCCCCCACGTCCTGCACAGGATCGTGCTTGAGGGCCACACGGTGGCCAACCACACCTGGAACCACGAGAACCTGGCGAAGCTGTCGGGCGAGGCCATAGACCGAACCCTCGAACGGACCCAGGAGATCCTCGGCGCCAACGCCACCGCATGCATCCGCCCTCCCTACGGGGCGCTCGACGAACTGGCCCGCCAGCGAGCCGAGGAGCACGGCCTCGATGTGATCATGTGGACTGCCAGCGCCAGCGACTGGACCGATGTGACCGCGGACGTGATCGCTGAGCGGATCGTGGCGGGCGCGGTGGACGGCGGGATCATCCTCATGCACGACGGGGGCGGCGACCGCACCCGCACCGTGCAGGGCCTCGACATGGCCCTCCAGGAGATGTGGGGTCAGGGCATCCAATTCGAGCCCATCTGCACCGAGTTGAGCCCTACGCCCCAGATACCAGCAGTGGGATCATGACCTCGCGGGCGTCCAGGCCTCCGTGGTACCCCACCATCCGCCGGTCCATGTGGCCGGGGAGTAGCACCCGGCCGGCGTCGGCCAGGAAGGCGCCGTCAGGCCTCACTCTCAGGGACAGCTCCTTCGCCGGATCACCAGGCGGTCCCCACCAGGACTCGATCTGCCTCGCCGGGTACCAGGTGGCGGGGATCTCGGAGCCCAGCGCTGCGATCCGCTCCGCCGGGCCCCGGACGTATAGGGAGCGGGGGTCGCCGTAGAGCACCAGGTCGGGATGGTGCCTTCTCCGGATCCGGTGCTTGCCGGCCTGCCGGACGGAGACCAGCCCGTGATCCGCCGTGCCCACCAACTGGACATGGGGAGGAAGCAGGAGCGAGATGCGCTCCCAGGCATCGGCTGCCTGGGAGAGCGCTTCTGCGTAGGACTTGCCTCCGAGCCCCTCCATGTGGCCGGTGATGTCCACGTCCGGGAAGTAGGCGAACAACAGGCGCTCGGGAATCCGAGCCAGGTCCACCACGGCTTGGACGAAGTCGTACATGCTGTCGACCCCCTCGAAGCGGCAACCCCGGTACAACATACGGGTTAGAGGAGAATCGGAGTAGCCGCGTGGTTGGACGGTGATGGGTTCTATACCTGCTGCTCCAAGCCGTTCCCACAGGTTGGGGCTCGGGATGATGTCAGGCCGGTCGCGGACGGGACGGCCGGTGCTGTCCACCCAGCGGAGCATGTTGACCGGATGGGGGTGGCCGTCCAGGAGCATGAAGTGTCCGATCACGCCATGCCGGCTCGGGGGGAGCCCGCTTGCCACGGTGGCGAGGCTGACCGTGGTGGTGGTCGGAAAGGGTGCGTCCAACGTGCCCTGCCGGGCCGCCGCCAGGGATGTGACGTTGCGGTGGTCGAGTTGGTGGGCGCCAAGCCCGTCGATCATCAGCAGCACGTAGCTGGCCGCCGCGGGAATCCGGTCGGACAGGTGGGGATGAAGCCGAGCGAAGGGCGCCGACCCGGTCAGCCGCCACTCCAGCTCGGCGACCAGGTTGGGCAGGGATCCTCCCGTGTAGTCCGGGATCCGGACTCCGGAGGTCTCAGGCACGAATGCGGACCGGGTCGAGCTTCAACTCGAGGTCAAGCGCCAGAGCCGGTGGCCTTCCACCGCGAACAGAACTGGCAGCACGGTGTCGATCAGGTGCCAGATGGTCCAGTTGTCGTTTTGCCCCCACGCAGCCTCGAACCAGTTGGGGAGGAAGGCCAGGGCCAGCATGATCGTGCCGTAGAACATCACCCTGGACGCGAGCCACTGGCGCATGTTCGTCGAGCTCTCTCCGTCGAGGCGCCGCTTTCTCCGGGTAGTGGTCACCAGCATCAGCACCAGACCGACCGCCATGAACCAGTCGAGCAGGTCCCAGACGCCGAGCGCGCTGCTTCTCCGGTCGCCCGCGGCGTCGTACCCGTACAGCGGGAACGCCACAAACTGGATCCCTACCGCAAGGGCCACCAATCCCAGATAGGCGCCGATCAACCGGTTCACCACCATCTCAGGCGCTCCTCCCCTTAGCCGCAGCCTTACCGTCCCGGCGGGCCGGCCAACATGCGGAAACGATACCCGTTCGGCCAGGCGAATCGGGTGCCCGGAAGAACGCCGGTTGCCCGCGTCAGGCGATGGTGCCTATCACGTCGAGATCGAGCGCCTGGCCGCCGGCGCCTCTACTCCTAGGTGGCGCGCCTGAGACGAATGGCCTCTAGGGCGAAGATGATCGGCAGGGTGGCGTTGATGGCATACCAGACGAGCCCGATCTCCCCCTGCTCGACGATCGCCGCGACCCAGTTGGGCACAAACGCCATGGTCAAGACGACCGCGGCATAGAACTTGACGCTCGCCGCTACCCACGGGCGCAGATCGGGCGATATCTCGGCGTCGAGCCGCCGCTTCTCGCGGTAGGTGGTGGACAGCACGGCGGCCAATCCCGCGGCCATGAACCAGTTCAGTACATGCCACACGGTGTTGGCGCCACTGGCGGCCGAGCCGTCGGGCTCGTATCCGTACACCGGGAACATCACGGACTGTGCCACGGTCACCAGGGCGACCAGCGCCAGGTAGATGCCGACGAATCGCTCGGTTCGCATTCGGGTCTCCTTTCACTAGCCCGGGGAGGGAGGGTGA
>VXMM01000001.1 GCA_009841105.1 Acidimicrobiia bacterium
CCCCCCGCGGGTCCGCTCCCGAATTGATCCCGGTTCCGGTTCCCTCGACGTCGAAAAGCAGGAAATCGGCGGTGTTTGTGACTGCCGGGCAGTATGCGGCGGGTCTGTGACGTTTTCAACTCCCTTGTTTCAGGCGCAGAGCCGGCGCTGTCCACTACGGCCACAGGTCACAGAACGGGGCGAACCAAAGGCACGGAACCAGGAGGGTGCTGAAAGACGAGAGGGTTGGCCTGTGATGTCTCTACCTGGGGTTTCGTTGCCGGCAATCGGGCCGATTGGACATTTTCATTACCCTCCGGCTTCACGAGGCTGGAGAGGAGGGCCGGATGACCCGGATCAAGTACGGCCTCACGCTGTCGAACCGGAGCGTGCTGCTGGGGATGTCCACCGTCTCCGAGATGCTCGACCTGGCGGTGGAGGCGGATGGGGCCGAGGTGTGGGATTCGGTATGGGTGGGGGACTCGATATTCGCCAAGCCCCGTCTGGACGCCATGGTGGCGCTCGGGGCCCTGGCGGCGCGCACCGAGCGAGTCCGCCTCGGCGTGGGTTGCATGGCGAGCATGCCGCTTCGTGATGCCCTGCTGTCCGCCTACCAGTGGCTCAGCTTCGACTCCCTGTCCGGCGGCCGGTCCATCTTCGTGGCTTGCCAGGGCCAGCGGGAAGCGGGTGGCGGGAAGTTCGCGGAGGAGTTCGCCGCCTTCGGCATCGATCCGGGAACGAGGAGCCGCCGGATGGAGGAGGCAATCGAGATCCTGCGCCTCGTCTCCGAGACCGAGAACGCCTCCTACGAGGGAACCTATAACCGGTTCGAGAACGTGACGGTTCTACCCAGACCGGTCCAGCGACCCCTGCCGATCTGGGTGACCGCCAACCCCAATCCCGCCTTCCCGAAGCTGTCCGAGCGGGCCCTAAGAAGGGTGGCCCGGATGGGCGACGGCTGGATGACCACCGCCAACACCCCGCAGAGCCTCGCCACCAACCTGGCGGCCATCCGACGGTACGCGGATGAGGAGGGCCGTCCCCTCGACGAGAGCTTCGAGGCCTGCCTGTACTACAACATCCATGTGACCGAGGACCGGGAGCGGGGTATGGAAGAGGTCGCTTCCTACCTCAGGGACTACTACAGCGTGGACTACGACCGCGCCTTCCTGGACCGCTGGGTGGCGACCGGCGATCCCGGGCGGTGCGTCGACCTGATCCGGGAGTTCGTGGACGCCGGGGTGACCACCGTCACGCTGCGGTTGGTGGGCTACGACGAGGCAGCGCAGTTCCGGCGGGTCACCGAAGAGGTGCTGCCGGCACTGGTGGGGTGAGCGGACCGTGATCGAACGCTTCGACCATGCGGTGATCGGCGTGCCCGACCTCGAGTCGGCCATGGACGCCTTCCGGCGGCTCGGTTTCGAGGTGGCGGTGGGAGGCCGCCATCCCTCCCTGGGCACCCGCAACGCCATAGTCCGCTTCGGCCTCGACTACCTGGAGCTACTCACGGTGGAGGACTTGGCCGTGGCGAGAGCCCGGGGACCGTTCGGGAACGAACTGCTGTCGTTCCTTGACCAAGGCTCGGGGCTGGTCGGGTTCGTGCTGGCCGGGGCCGGTCTCGAGGGCGAGGTGGAAGGCCTGCGAGACCTAGGTCTCGGTGTCGAGGGTCCGTTCGAGATGGACCGGATCCACCCGAAGGGCGGCCGGCTGGAGTGGAGGCTGGTCCTTCCGGGGGGATCCCCCTGGCGCAAGCCATGGCCCTACCTGATCGACTGGATCACCGGCGAGGACGAACTGCTGGCTTGGGACCCGCCCGGTGACCATGCCAACCTGGTCGGCGGCGTGGCCGGGATGGATCTGGTGGTCGAAGACCTGGAGGAGGCCGCCCGGCTCTACGAACATGCTCTCGGGCTCCGGGCCGGTGACCGTGCATACCGGAGGCCGGGAGCGACCAGCCGCCGCTACCGGCTCGGCTCCTTCCGGCTGGAACTCCACCAGCCCGACGGGCCGGGACTCGTCGCCGCCGAACTCGAGCGACGGGGACCGGGTCCCTACCGCCTGGTGCTGGCGACGAGCGACCTAGACCTCACTACCGACACGCTGAGCCGCGCCGGGGTCACGATCAGCCGGTCTTCCACCGGTCTCGACATCGCCCCCTCCGAGGCGGTGGGGGCGCGCATTCGCATCGTCCCCGTATAGATCAGTGGTCAGTGGATTCCAACATAAAACCAACCACCGACTACCGACTAGGCAACCAGCTGTCCTCCCTTGTACACGGCGGCGACCCGGCGCGTGTTGCTGATGTCATCGAGGGGGTTGCCGTCGAGCACCACCAGGTCGGCCAGCTTGCGCTTCTCGACCGTGCCCAACTCGTCGGCCTCGCCGAGCAACTCGGCGGCGCGGCCGGTTCCGGCCACGATCGCCTCCATGGGCGTGAACCCGCATCCGGCCACTAGTAGCCGCAACTCCTCGTGCATGCTGTGGCCCGGCACCACGAACGGATTGGTGAGGTCCGTCCCCGCCGTCACGTTCACGCCGCCGCGCTGGGCACGGCCTATGAAGTCCATCTGGTTTTGTAGCTCCACCGGGGCCGCCTCCCAGTCCGTCTCGCTGTAGTCGAACGGGTAGGCGAACTGGTTCCACTGCTCGGTGACCGCCTCCGGCATCTCATCCAGACCCTCAGGGCAGGTACCCGTCGGGGTGTTGCCGGCGAGGATGCTCTGAGAAAGGGTCAGCGTGGGCGTGATGAAGGTGCCCTGCTCGGCCATCAGTGCGATCAGGCCGTCGGCCAGGTCCGACTCCGGGTCGATGTAACGCCACGGCTGGAAGCCGACCAGGGGATCCAGGATGCGTCCCGGGAGGGCCGCCAACTCCCCTTGGAGCTCCTCGGGTACCAGCTCGCGGCCCACCCGCACATGCTCGAGGGCGTCAACGCCCACCTTCACAGCTTCCTCGACGGTGGTGACATGCCCGACATGGGCGGCGACCCGCACCCCCCGCCGGTGGGCTTCGGAGACAACCGCCCGCAACACCGGGAGCCGGGCCCACACGTACACCTTGATGAAGTCCATCCCTGCATCCACCAGTTGCGCCGTCTCCTCACGGGCGGAGGTCTCGTCGTCGATGATGGACAGCCACCGCCAAGGCGCCGGCGGATCGGCGGGTCCGTCCAGGATCTTCCCGGCGCCGAAGAACCGGGGCCATCCGTCCTGTCCCTCCTTGAAAATCCGGAACACCTCGTCCGGGTTGAAATTGCCGGTGTCCCTCACGGTCGTCACCCCGTGGCTGATCAAGGTGGTCATGAACTGGTCAGCTAGGGAGCCCGGGTCCTCCACCTGCAGGAAGGAGTTGTCGGCCAACACCCCCACATGGACGTGGCTGTCGATCAGGCCGGGTATCACCGTCGAGCCGGATATGTCCACCACGTCGGCTCCGGGGGGGACCTCCATGTCGCCCTTACGGAACACGGCATCGATTCGCTCCCCGTTGATGAGCACCACCGCATCCTCGATCGGTGCCCTTCCGGTGCCGTCGATCACCGTTCCACCTAGCAGCGCTGTAGCAGCCATTACCAGCTCCTCCTCGTGTCCGGTTCCTACCACTAGCGTACTCCCAGAAAGGCCCTTCGTACCTTCGGATCTGCCAGCAATTCCCCGGCGGATCCCTGGTGGCTGTTGCGGCCCATTTCGAGTACGTAGCCGCGGTGGCTGGCCTCGAGTCCCTGGCGAGCGTTCTGCTCGATCATCAGCACCGTCAGACCGATCTCCCGATTGAGCTGGCGGATGGCCTCGAACACCTGGCGGGTGACGATGGGCGCGAGACCCGCCGAGGGTTCGTCCATCAGGACGATACGGGGCTCGTGCAGCAGGGAGCGTCCGATCTCGAGCATGCGCTGCTCCCCGCCGGACATCGTCCCGGCGGCCTGACCGGAGCGCTGGGCGAGCCGCGGGAACAGACCGTAGACGTAGTCGATCCGGGCGCGGACCCTGGCCTTGTCGCGTTCCAGGAACATGCCCAGTTCAAGATTCTCGTAAACCGTCATCTGCGGGAAGACACTCCGGAGCTGCGGGACCATGGCCATCCGGGCAGTTCGCAACGCATCCTGGGGGGCGATATTGGTTATGTCCACGCCGTCGCACAGCACCTGTCCGCTACGCACCTCCGCCAGGCCGTAGATCGCCCTGAACACCGTGGACTTGCCTGCGCCGTTGGGCCCGATGACGCAGACGATCTCCCCCTCGGCCACTTCAAGATCGAGGTGGTGTACGACGTTGTGGCCCGCGTAGTAGCCGGCGCTCATGTCGATTACCTCGAGTAGCGGCCGTCCCGCGCCGGTCATGCTGCTACTCCCCCTCCGCCCCGAAGTAGGCCTCGATGACGGCGGGATCCTCCATGATCTGGCGCGGCGTGCCCTCGGCCAGCTTGGCGCCGCGGTCCAGGACCACCACCCGGTGGCACAACTCGGCCACGAACCCCACGTTGTGTTCCACCAGCAGGATGGCCACGCCGTTCGCGTTGACCTCCCGCAGCCGGTCGGCGATCTCGGCCACGAGGGTGGGATTGACACCGGAGGTGGCTTCGTCCAGCAGCATCAGCTTCGGTTCGCTCATCAGTGCCATCCCGATCTCCAGGAGGCGGCGCTGGCCGCCTGACAGGGCGCCGGCGCGCTCGTGCCGGAGCCCGGAAAGCAGCAGGAACTCCAGGAGGGACTCGACGCGCCGCCGAGTCGCCGCATCCGTCCGGCCGAACAGGCGCGCCGTCCCGACCCGCCTCCACTGGATACTCAACTCCATGTTCTCCGAAACGGTCAGCTCGCGGTACACCCGGATCAGCTGGAAGGTGCGGGCGAGGCCGAGCCGGGCCACCTGATGGGGCCGGTGCCGGGTAATGTCGACTCCGTCGAAGCTGATCGAACCCGAGTCGATGGCCGATATCCGGCTCAGGCAGTCGAACAGGGTGGTCTTCCCGCTGCCGTTGGGCCCGATGAGCCCCACCAACTCACCTGGGCCGACGCTGATGTCCACCCCGTCCACGGCGGTCAGACCCCCGAACCGCTTCACCACCCCGCGGGCGTCCAGCAAGGCGGTCATGGCTCTTTCCCTGGCTCGTTCTCGCGGGCGCCCCGCCCGATCCATCGTCGCCACAGGCCGGTAACGGAGGCGCCTCGCGGGTCGACGATCCCGACCAGACCCCGGGGGAGGAACAGGACTATCACGATCAGGAGCACCCCCTGCGCGATGAGGTGGTAGTCGAGGAGGTTGGCCCATAGCAGCTCGCGCAGCCAGAACAGAGCGACGGTGCCGACGACCGGTCCGGCCACGGTGCCGAGGCCGCCCAGCATGGTTCCCATCACCGCATCGACGGTCCTGAGCTCCACGAAGGCGATGTCGGGGTCGACGAAGGTGTTCTGGTAGGCCCATAGTCCCCCGAACAGCCCGGTGGAGAATCCGGCGAAGCTGAACACGATCACCTTGAGTCGCGTCGTGTTGATCCCGCGCATCTCCGCCCCCACCTCGTCCTCCCGGATGGCCACCAGCGCGGCGCCGAAGCGCGTGCCCCGCAGCCACCAGGTGAAGGCCACCAGCCCGGCTACGAGCGCCAGCTGGATGTAATAGAAGAGCGGCCGGTTGAGGTAAGGGGGTAGCGTCAGTCCCACCCCGCCTCCGGTGAGCCCTCCGGAGACCCGAACTATCTCCCGGACGGCCACGAAGGTCCCGAGCATGGCGATCGAGAAGTACGGGCCCTTGAGGCGCATGGTCGCCCTACCGATGGCTGCGGCTACGGCGCCCGCCACCACAGCACCCAGGATCATGGCGGGGGGAGCGGGCCAGCCGATCTGCGGGCCGTTGGTCTGGAGGGACATCAGCATCGCCGTGGTGTAGGCCCCGATCCCGAACCAGGCCGCATGGCCGAAGTCGACGTAGCCGGTGAACCCACCGGTGAGGTTCCAGTTCACCGCTACGGCAACCGACGTGAGCATCAGGGTGAGGGTGAACAGCGCCGAGTCACCGACACCAGGCAGGGTCGGCAAGACCGCGAGCGCTACCAGCAACCCGACCGAGACCCTGACGAGAACCAGCCGGAGACGGGGGCCGCCCCGGCGGGCGATGAAGACAGGCTTGCCGGAGGTAGTGGATTTCATGAGGCCGTCCCGCCGTCCCCGGACGGCCCGAGGCATACCGGACCGCGAGCGTGGGATCTCCGGATCATGCCGCGGTCGCGTCGACGGGCCGGAGGCCCTTGAAGAGGCCCTGGGGTCGCACCACCAGCGCCACTACCAGCAGCACGAAGGAGGCCACCACCGCCAGGTTGGTACCGATCTGGGGGATGTAGACGGCCAGCCCCGCCTCGACGAGGCCGAGCACCATGGCGCCGCCGAGGGCGCCCCGGACCGAGCCGAGCCCCGCCATGGCGGTGATTGCGAATGCCTTGAGTGTCAGGGGCGGACCCTGGAATGGCTGCACCGCCAGCACGGGGCTGACCAGCGCCCCGGCCACGCCGGTGATCCCGATGCAGATGGCGAAGGTAACGGCGTAGACCTTGGCGACATCGATGCCGACGATCCGCGCCGTTTCCCGGTTCTGGGCGGCGGCCCGGATGCTCTTGCCCAGCCGGCTCCGCGACAGGAACAGGGTCAGGCCACCCGCCACGACCAGCGCCACCACCAGGATCCAGAAGCGGGTGACGGGAACCGTTACCTCACCCGCCACCTGCCAGACACCGTCGAGGACGGTGTCGGCGCGCCGGAAGTCGGCCGAGAAGGCTACCTTCATGATGTTCTGGAGGATGATCGCCACCGCGAACATCACGAGTAGCGACACGAGGTGCGGCCGGTCGATCACCCGGTTGACCAGTAGCCGTTGGGTCCCGAAGCCCACCAGCATCATCACCAGGAACACCAGGGGCACGGTCAGGAACGGGTCCACGCCCCAGACGTCATTGGCCAGCCAGGCCATATAGGCGCCGATCATGACGAATTCGCCGTGGGCGAAGTTGATGACGCCCATCACCCCCCAGATGATCGAGAACCCGAGTACGAGGAGGGTGTACATACCGCCCAGCGCGATGCCGTTGATGAGCATCTGCGCCACCCGCTCGGCCGCCGAGGCCTTCCCGCCCCCGCCGGCGCCGGCCCGCGGGTACACCAGGTCGGCGACCGCCGCCTCGCCGGGCGCCACCACCCGGATCCGCCCGTCCTGCACCTGCACCGTGCCCATCGGCTTGGAAGTGTTGACACCCCGCTCGTCGAACGAGAGCGGACCGTAGAAGGTGTCGGCCTCCAGCGCGTAGAGCGCCTCGCGAACCGTGTCGGTGTCGGTGGTCCCGGCGGACTCGATGGCCAGGTGGAGGGCGAGGGCGGCGGCCGTGGCGCTGGCCGCCTGGTAGACGGGCGGCTCTCCCCACAGGCTCTCGTAGTAGGCGGCGTAGTCCGACGCGCTACCGAAGTACGGACCCTCGTAGGCCATCACCGATTCCCACTGGGTCGGGCCCAGCACACCGTCCAGGTCCTCGCCGAGTTCATCTATCAGCTTCGGGTTGGACGGCCCCACGGTGATGAGCATCCCGTCGGGGGCGAACCCGAGTTCCTTGGCGGCGTTGACGAACAGTACCGCGTCGTTGTAGTGGCCGCCGCCCACGAAGATGTCGGGATCCAGGTCGCGGAACTTGGTCATGATCGCCGAGGCGTCCTGGATGTCCTTGGGGTAGGTCTCCATGGCCAGGACCTCGATGCCGTTGGCCTCCAAGTGCCTCCGAGCCCCGCTGGCTACGGCGGTCGGGAAGGACGTGTCCTCGTAGGCGATCACCGCGGTGCGCGCTCCCCGGGCGGCGAGGGCCTCGATGGTGGACTTGGTGTAGTCGCTGGCGATGGTGGCTACCAGGAACAGGTTCCGGAAGCCACGCTCGAACATGGTGTCGGAGGTCCCGTTCCCCTCCACCATGATGACGTTGTTGGCCTCGGCGATGGCACTGGCTCCGGTAGTGAGGCTGCTCGAGTAGGGACCGAGCAGGAAGTCGACCTGATCCTCGTCAATGAGCTTCTGGACGAGATTGGCGGCCGTATCCGCATCGGACTCGTCGTCGTAGTAGATGACCTCGGCGGCGTAGCGGCGACCCTCGATCTCGATGCCCCCGTACTCCTCGTTCACCCACCTCACCCAGGTGTCGTAGCCCTCGCGCGAGTCACGTCCCTCCACCGCGAACTTGCCCGTCTCGCTAAGGGCTGCCCCGATCCTTACCGTTCCAGCGAAAGAGGCGCCGCTAGCCGCTTGATCTGGAGTGGCCGGCGCCTCTTCGTCTGCTCCGCACGCGGCCAGGCCGAGGATCAGGGTGGCGACTGTAACCAGGGCGACTACGAGGCGAATACGAACCCACTTTCCCGGTTTCAACGGTGGTCGGCGGTCGAGGACGGGGTGCGGCCGATCATAGTCAGAGCGGTCCCTGGCATCGACGCATGGGTGCCCTGAACTGCCGATGCGGCACCCTGGGTGACCACGTGTTCATGTCGGTCGAGGCCGGTACGACGGGCCTCCATCGGGCGAGTCTTCAGTATCGGCTCGGGCGTTGGGCGCGTATCCCCGCACCCCAGGTCGGGCGTGTCTATGATCCTTTGGGCAGGGGAAATCGGCGGTCTGATCGGAGCGCCGTCACGCAGGAGGTGAACCGCGTATGAAACCAGCGGTCTTTGATTACTCGGCGCCGGAAAGCATCGCGGAGGCCCTCGATCTTCTGGCTGAACACGGATCGGGGGCGAAAGTCCTCGCCGGCGGCCAGAGCCTGGTGCCGATGCTCAACTTCAGGCTGGCCAGGCCGGCCCACCTGATCGATGTCAACGGGGTCGACTCGCTGTCCTACATCTCGGCCAACGGGTCGCTGCGGATCGGTGCCATGACCCGCCTGACTGCGATCGGCGAGTCGGGTGACGTGGCGGGGGCCCATCCGGTCATTCCCGCGGCCGTCGCCCAGATCGGCCACCGGGCGATCCGCAACCGGGGGACGATCGGCGGCTCGGTGGCCCACAACGATCCGGCGGCGGAGCTTCCGGCCGTGCTGATGGCTCTCGATGCCGAGGTCACCGCCCGGTCGGTGGACGGCGAGCGGGTCATCGGGATGCAGGACCTGATCGAGGATCGCCTTTTCGAGACGACCCTGGGCGACACCGAACTGCTGACCGAGATCCGGATACCGGCGGCGGCGGCGGGGAGCACCTTCGGATTCCAGGAGTTCGCCCGCCGGCATGGCGACTTCGCGCTGGCCGGGGTGGCGGCGGTGATCACGACCGATGGATCGACCATCACGCAAGCGGCGCTGGGCGCCTTCGGGGGTACCCATGCCACCCGGCTACCCACCGCCGAGGCCGCTCTGGTGGGCGCCGAGACGGGAGATGCCGCGTTCGCGGCGGCCGGGGCCGGTGCGGCCGCGGACTTCCCCGCCACTTCGGATGTCCACGGAACGGCCGAGTACAGGAGTCATCTGATCAACGTTCTGACGGTACGGGCCTTGAATGATGCGGCCGGCCAGGCAGGAGGCGGAAATGGCTGAGAACATGAGTGTCGTAATCAACGTCAACGGCGCCGGCCGGGCAGTCTCGGTGGAGCCGCGCAAGACACTGGCGGATGCCATACGCGAGGACCTGGGCCTGACCGGGACCCATCTCGGGTGCGAGCACGGGGTGTGCGGTGCATGCACGATCCTGCTCGACGGCGAGGTCGTCCGATCCTGCCTGATGCTCGCCGTACAGGCGGACGGCGCGGAGATAACCACCATCGAGGGCATCGCCGACGGCGACGATCTCCATCCCATGCAAAGTGCGTTCTCCGAGTACCACGGCCTGCAGTGCGGCTTCTGCACGCCGGGGATGATCCTGGCCGGGATCGACGTGGTATCACGGAACCCGGATCCGAGCCCGCAGGAGATACGGGAGGAGATGGGCGGCAACATCTGTCGCTGTACCGGATACCAGAAGATCGTCGAGTCGGTGCAGGCGGCAGCTGCCGTCATGTCCGCTGAAGGGGGGAGCGCATGACCACCACGCAGGAAAACCGGTGGATCGGAGTCTCGGCGCCCCGCCGGGAGGATGCTCCGCTGATCCGGGGCCGGGGTCGCTACATCGCCGACATCGAGCCGGCCGGTACGGTCCACATGGCCATCCTCCGCAGCCCGTACGCACACGCCCGCATCAACGGTATCGATACGGCCGCGGCGGAGGCCCTCGACGGCGTCCACTGCGTGCTGACAGCGGACGACCTGGAAGGTATCGGAGACTTTCCCACCATCTGGCGCCTACCGGGCCAGAAGGAATGCACCACGCCCGCCTTTGCCCCCGGCAAGGCGCGCTACGTAGGGGAGCCGGTCGCCGCGGTGGTGGCCGACTCGCGCTATCTGGCCGAGGACGCCCTCGACCTCCTGGACGTGGACTACGAGATCCTCGACCATGTGGTCGACGTGGAGGCTGCCCTGGCCGATGGCGCTCCGGTGATCAACGAGGACATGGGCGACAACACCATCATCGAGTACACCTTTCCGGGCATCAACGCCCTCGGTGTAGCCGGTGACATCGACGGCGCCTTCGAGGAGGCGGACGAGATCGTCTCCGGACGGTTCAAGGTGGGCCGCTACTCGGGCGTTGCGCTGGAGACGCGCGGTCACGTAGCCGAGTGGGACGATCTCCGCCAGACGCTCACCCTCCACTCCGGGAGCCAGGTGGCCAGCCTGCTCCGCACAGAGTTGGCGGCGGCTCTCGGAATCCCAGAGACGTCGGTCCGGATCCTCACTCCCAACATCGGTGGCGCGTTCGGCAACCAATGGGACCGCTACCCGGAGGACATCCTCGTCTCGCTGGCGTCGATGAAGCTGGGCCGGCCGGTCAAGTGGATCGAGGACCGCCGGGAGGCCCTCCAGGCCACGGTGCACGGGCGCGAGCAACTCCAGGAGTGGCAACTCGCGGCAAGCTCCGACGGGACGGTCCTCGGCCTCAAGGGCCGGGTGCTGAGCGACCAGGGCGCCCACCTGCACAGCGTGGGCATCGGGCCCGCCTGGGTGACGGGCGCCGCCGCGGTCAACCAGTACAAGATCGCCAACTACCACTGCGACGTGGTGGGGGTGGCCACCAACAAGACCCCGAACAGCACCTTCCGCGGCTTCGGAGGTCCGGAGGCCATGTTCGGTATCGAGCGGATGATGGACAAGACGGCTCGCAGGCTGGGGATCGACCCGGCCGAGTTGCGTCGCCGCAACATGATCCAGGCCGATGAGTTCCCCTACTTCAGCCCGGGGGGCGCCGTCTACGACAGCGGCAACTACCCCGCGGCGCTGGAGAAGGCCCTCGAGGCGGTCGAGTACGACAAGGTGCGAGAGGAGCAGCAGAGCCTGCGGGACCAAGGCGTGTACCGCGGGATCGGCATCTCCTCCTACATCCACGTGTCCGGCTTCGGCCCCTCGGCCATCCTCGGCATTCTCGACTACTACACGGGCGGCTACGAGGGCTCGACCGTCAAGATCGACCCCCATGGCAGGGCCACCCTGTACACGGGGATGATCCCTATGGGACAGGGCACCGAGACCACGCTTGCCCAGGTGGCCGCAGACCATCTGGAAATCGACATCGCCAACGTGCGGGTCGTCTGGGGCGATACCGATCAGACCCCCTACACGGGTTTCGGGTCGGCGGGCAGCCGTTCCAACGTGGCGGCGGTGGCGGTCATCAAGGCCATCGAGGAGATCAAGGCCAAAGCGGTGCGGATCGGTGCCGGGCTCCTGGAAGCGGATCCGGACGACGTCGCCTACGCCGACGGCCGAATTTCGGTGAAGGGCGCCGAGGAGATGCGGTCCCTCAGTCTGGCCGACGTGGCGCAGCAGGCCTATTGGGCGCACAAGCTCCCGGAGGGGGACCAACCGACCCTCGAGGCGACCTACGTCTACGACCCGGCCAACTTCACGACCGCCTGCGGGACCCATGTGGCCGTGGTGGACGTGGACATCGACACCGGGAAGATCGACTGGGTCAAGTACGTGGTCGTGGACGACGCCGGGACGATCATCAACCCGCTCCTGGTGGAGGGCCAGATCCACGGGGCTCTCTCCAACGGGCTCGGTGGCGCGATGCTGGAGGAGTTCGTGTATGACGAGGAGAGCGGACAGCTTCTGTCGTCGACCCTCATGGACTACCTGGTGCCGTCCTTCACGGATCTGCCCGACTTCGAGATCCACCACCTGGTGACCCCTTCACCACACACCGAGGGCGGCTTCAAGGGCATGGGCGAGGCGGGATGCTTCCCGGCCGCAGGGGCACTGGCCAACGCGGTGACCGACGCGTTGTCGCACCTAGGAGTCGAGGCGGATCAGACCCCGGTCACGCCGAGCCGGCTGTGGTCGTTGATTGACCAGGCCGGTGGTTGATGGCGACCGGCCTCCTGTGAGGGTATTGAAACCCGCGGTGTTCTGTGGCATAACGTGGAGGTGACACAAGCCGAAGAACATATCGGGAGACGGAAGACCATGGGAGTATTTAGCCGACCTGTACGGCTCAGCAGCATGGATGGTGAGCGGTTCCTTGACATCGAGGCGCTGGTAGACACCGGCGCCTCGTTCACCATGGTGCCCGCCAACCTGTTGGATGAGTTGGGAGTATCGCCCGCCGACAAGGTGACCCTCGAACTGGCGGACGGGCGCCGCGTCGAGTACGACATGGGGCGCGCCATGGCTTCCATCGGGGGACGCACCGAGGCAACTCTCGTAGTGTTTGGAGAGGAGAACACCGATCCTCTCCTCGGGGCTTACACGCTGGAGGGACTGCGCTTGGCGGTGGATCCGGTCCATGGCAGGCTGATTCCTGCCGTTGCCAGGGCTTAGAGGGGCCCAGCCATGACCGTACTGGTCGAAGGAGGCCGGATTGTCACGGCCACGGACGACTATGTGGCGGACATCCTGATCGAGGACGGACGTATACGCGCCATCGGCGACCTTGAGGGCACGGAGGCGGACGAGATCATCGATGCCGCCGGTCACCTGGTGTTCCCCGGCGGCATTGACCCTCACACCCACCTGGACACCCCGGTGGCGGGCACGGTGATCTCGGACGACTTCGACACGGGGACGCGGGCGGCCGCCGTGGGTGGTACCACCACCATCATCGACTTCGCCATCCAGGAGAAGGGCGACGACCCACGGTCGTCGCTGATGCGATGGCACGAGATGGCGGACGAGAAGGCGGCTGTGGACTACGCCTTCCACCAGATCATTACCGATCTGCCCGACAGCCTGCTCCCGTCTCTCGACGGCCTGATCACCGAGGGTGTTACCAGTTTCAAGCTCTTCATGGCCTATCCGAACGTCTGGATGCTGGACGACGGCGCCATCTTCAAGGCAATGCGCAGGACGGCCGAGAACGGCGGCTTCATCATGCTGCATTGCGAGAACGGCTACGCCATCGACGCGCTGGTCAAGGAGTCACTGGCCAGCGGGGACTACGATCCGATTTTCCACGCCCGGACGCGGCCGTCCCTTGCCGAGGACGAGGCGACCCGGCGGGGGATCGCGCTGGCGGAGATGGCGGGCGTGCCGCTCTATGTAGTCCACATGTCATCGGCCGGTTCGGCCCTGGCGATGGCCGAGGCCCGCGAGCGTGGCGTGCGCGCCTATGCGGAGACGTGCCCGCACTACCTCCTACTCACCGAAGAAAAGCTCGCCGAGCCGGGGTTCCGCGGCGCCCAGTACGTCTGCTCACCTCCGCTCCGCTCCGCAGACCACCACGATCCGTTGTGGGACGCCTTGGCCGCCGGGGACCTGCAAACGGTGGGCACCGACCACGCGCCCTTCTTCTTCGAGCAGCGCCTGCTTGGAAGGAATGATTTCAGCAAGATCCCCAACGGCCTCCCGGGTATCGAATGGCGCATGAGCCTGCTCTACCACTACGGGGTGGCCCAGGGCCGGTTCTCAGTCAACCGGTTCGTGGAGATCACCTCGACCAACGCGGCCAAGCTGTTCGGCCTGTACCCGCGCAAGGGCGAGATCGCTCCCGGATCGGATGCCGACTTGGTGGTGTTCGACCCTGCCGCTACCACGACGCTGTCTCGAGACACCCAGGTAACCAACTGCGACTACAACCCGTACGAGGGCACAGTGCTGCAGGGGGCAGTGCGGGAGGTGCTCCTGCGCGGCCGGACTATCGTGCGCGGCGGCCGCTATGTTGCGTCGAGGCCGGCCGGGGGCTTTGTGAGGAGAGCGGAGTCGGCCGCCTTCAGCAGTTCCACGCTCGTATCATGAAGGAGGACTGGATCGTGAGGACCGCACTCGTCCAGATGGGCACGGAGTACGACACGGAGAGCAACGTCAAGCGGGCCGAACACCTGGTCCGTGAAGCGGCGGACCGGGGCGCCCGGATCGTATGCCTCCAGGAGCTGTTCCACACGGTGTACTTCCCCTTCGAGATGAACGCACGCCATCTCGATCTGGCTGAGCCGATCGACGGTCCCACGATGGAGGGCATGCGCGAGCTGGCCCGCGAGCTGCAGATCGTCCTGATCGCCCCCATCTACGAGAAGGCGCTCGACGGCCTGCTCTACAACAGCGCCCCGGTGATCGGCCCGGACGGCGACCTGCTGGGCATCTACCGCAAGAGCCACATCCCCATCGTCTCGGTACCCACCCTGACCGGGGTGGAGAAGTACTACTTCGCGCCGGGTGACACCGGCTTCATCACCTTCCCCACGCCCTATGACGTGACCATCGGGATCCTGATCTGCTATGACCGGCATTTCCCCGAGGCAGCCCGCACCCTGGCCCTCAACGGGGCCCAGATCGTCTACGTCCCCACCGCCACCACCGGCATGAGCCGCTACCTGTGGGAGCTGGAACTCCAGGCTCATGCGGTCGACAACATCTACTACGTGGGCGGGGTAAACCGGGTGGGGGTAGATGAGGGGGGTTCCGACTCTCACTTCTA
>VXMM01000030.1:0-51918 GCA_009841105.1 Acidimicrobiia bacterium
GACCCGTTGGGGGAGCCCGGTCCCCGGGGGCGGCGTTTTTCGCGCTCTTTGAATGAATCAGGACCATCGCCCTGGTTGTTCAAGGCCTGGCGTCCTGGCATCGCAGGCGGCGATTCCAGTTGAGGATCGTCCCTGCCGGTCGGGGAGAGGGGATCACGCCCTGGGTCTGCTATTCCACTCGGTCGGTGGCCGCTCCAGTCGCCTATCCCATTTCGCGGACCATTGCTCGTACCAGTCCGGGTCGAGCAGTTCCACTTCGTCGATATCGAAGTCTGCCGGCAGGTTGATGAGGTCGGTTGCCATGCCTGCCAGCGTGCCGGTTGGGTGTCTCCCGGAGCAGTGCGGGGCGGTTTGCACGGACTCGCTCACCGAGGCGGCAGGGGCCTCCGAAGCCACGGGTGGGTCGTTCTCGGGCACGCGTAGCCTCCTCGGCCTGCGATGTGATACCCAATGTAATGGAAGTACAGCACCTGCTGCGTAGTCGGCTCTCTTGTGGGCCTGGGCTGCGCCGGGCTCGGTCCCGAGCAGCACGCGCGCTCAAGAACATTCGCTCTGACCAGATTGTGAGCGGGATCACAAGCGGGCTACCATCCGGGCTGATGCCCGAGCCCGTCGGACAGCACCACTCCCAAGCGGAAACTCCCGGGTCACCTGCGGATTCAGCCCTCCGGACAGCACATGCCGGGGTTACCTCTGCGGTGGCTGACGGATGGGTTGTGGGAGGCTCCTTCTTCGGTTCGATAATGGCCGGCACCCTGTTGGGCTGGCTTGCTGATCGATGGCTCGACACCGAGCCTTGGCTAATCGTGGCTGGCATCGTCCTGGGATCCGTCAACGGGTTCTACCGCCTGTGGATGGTGGGCAGGGTCCCCACCGGGAAGCAGCCCGTTGCCGGCCGCTGAAACCCCCACGCATCCAGGCGGTCTGACCCGCCACGAGGTGGAGGACTATCTGGCCGGTCGCCCGCCCGTCGAACTCAACCTGGTGCGTTCCCTGCTGCGCCGCGCCGTGGTGGTGGGTCCGGTCGCGGTGGTGCTGGCCGGCGTCGTTAGGGGTGTCGATGGCGCCGTGGCCGCGGCCATAGGGGTTGTCCTGGTGGTCGGCTACTACCTGCTGTCGGGGGCGCTCATGTCCTGGTTGGCTAGGGTGTCGCTCGGGGCCTATCATGCCGGTGCCCTCTTCGGGTTCGTGGCGAGGCTCGGCCTGATAGTTGCAACGATGCTGGCGGTGGCAGCCCTCTTCGATGTGGATCGCCCGGCGCTAGGGCTGACGGTGATCGGGACCTACATGGTGTTGCTCCTCTGGGAGGCGGGGGCGCGCGGGAACCGGCGAACCAGGAGATCCGGCAAAGCGTGGAAGGCCGGGACGGCGAGCGGAAGGAGTGATCGATCGCATGGGTGATGTGATGATTCTGGCGATCGACTGTGACCTCGAGGCCGAGGTGATATGCGCGCCCTCCGACGTCAACAGTCTCTTCGAGTTCACCACGCCGCTGTTCTCGATAGGCGGGTTCCACTTCACCCGGACCGTCTTCCTGATCTTCGCCGCCATGGCCATCGTCCTGGGGCTCCTCTACTTCGGCCTGCGCCGCGGGCAACTGGTCCCCTCCAAGTACGAGCTGGCGATCGAGAGCCTGGTGGGTTTCGTCCGGGACGACATCGCCAAGGGCGTGATCGGACCGGTGCACGGGATGCGCTACTTCCCCTACCTCCTCGCGGTCTTCTTCTTCCTGCTGGTGGGGAACCTCTTCAAGGTCACTCCGTTAATCAACTTCCCCATCAGCTCCAGGATGGCCCTGTCCGGTTTCCTGGCCATCGTCACCTGGGTGATCTTCGTGTTCGTGGGCTTCGCCAAGAACGGCTTCAAGCACTACTTCGTCGACGCCATCTGGCCGAAGTCGGTCCCGATCGGTATGCGCTGGCTGGTCGGGATCATCGAGGTGGTCTCGACCTTCCTGCTCCGTCCCATCACCCTGGCGGTGCGGCTGTTCGCCAACATGGTGGCCGGGCACCTCATGCTGACCCTGCTGCTCGTTTCGGGCATCCTGTTCGTGGCCGGCGTGGGCGACATCGGCCTCAAAGCGGGTATCGGAGTCATCTGGTTCGCCTTCGGGCTGGCCATCTGGATCTTCGAGTTTGTGGTGGCGGTGCTTCAGGCCTACATCTTCACCCTGCTCTCCGCGGTCTACATCCAGACCTCGCTGGAGCCGGCCCACTGACGGGCAGCGGGCCGGACACGTAAGCAAGTGGCCTGAGTACGAAACGACGAAATAGACAACCAGAAAGGGAGAACGAAGGATGGACGCAGTTCTTGCGCTAGGGCAGGGAGCGCTCACGCTGGCCCAAGCCGGCCTCACCGGCAACATCAGCGGGAGCCTCAACCTGGTCGGCTACGGCCTGGCGGCCATTGGTCCCGGCATCGGTATCGGCATCGTGGTCGGCAACGCCATCACCGCGATGGTCCGGCAGCCGGAGATGGAGGGAACGGTCCGCACGACCATGTTCTTGGGCATCGCCTTCACCGAGGCGCTGGCCCTGATCGGCTTCGTGTTGTTCTTCATCGGCTGATGGTGACCTCGAACAGGCGATATATGGCGGCAGCGCCCCTGGTGGTGGCTGCCGAGGAGTCGGGGAGCAGCGGGATCGACCTGCTGCGGCCCGAGATCTCGGAGTTGATCGCGGGCGTCATCGCCTTCGCCATCATCTTCTTCTTCGCGTGGCGATGGGTCATTCCGACGTTGAGCGCCACCCTGGCTCGCCGCCAGGAGGCCGAGCGATCACGCCTAGAGGCGGCCGAGAACAGCAAGGAGGAAGCCGAGCAGCTGGCCTCCCAATACCGCGAGCAGCTCGCCGGCGCCAAGGACGAGGGGGCTCGCATCGTCGACGAGGCCCGCCAGGCGGCCGAGTCGGTGCGCGCCGAGACGATCGCCCGGGCCCAGCAGGAGGCGGACGACATAGTGGCCAGGGCGCGCGACGAGGCCGACGCGGAGACCGCTCGCGCCCTCGCAGAAGCGCGCACCACGGTGGCGAGCCTGTCGGTCGACCTGGCCGAGAAGGTGGTCGGACGCAACCTCGACCGCGAGGCCCAGATGGGCTTAGTCGAGGACTATCTCGACGAGTTGGAGTCGAGTTAGTGGCCTGCCTGCGAAATAACTTGCCGCGCCCTGCTTGCCAGCGACACCCCTCGCTGCGTTCCGCCTCCTCAACGTACCCTGCGGGTATGCCTTCGTCAGCGGGCCTTGCGAGGTACGCCGCTGCCGGCGCATGCCGCGCCGCCATTCCGCAGGCAGGCCACTTGTGACCTGCCTGCACACCGCCATTCCACGGGCAGGCCACTGATGGCCGACGCACGGGTTCAGGGTTACGCCGCCGCCATCTTCGAGCTGGCCCGCGGCGAGGGTGTGCTGGAGCGGGTCGAGAACGAGCTGTTCCTGGTAGCACGGGCGCTGGAGGGTTCCGACGACCTGAGGGAGGCACTCAGCGATCCTCGCCTGCCCATGGAGCGCAAGCAGGCGGTGATCGATGACCTCCTGGCTGCTCGTGCCCACCACCTGACCGTCGCATTCGTGAGCTTCGCGGTGGGGCTCGGTCGGGGCGGAGACTTGATGGCTATAGCCGATCAGTTGACCGCCCGCTCGGCCGAGGCGCGCGATCGGGCCGTGGCGGAGGTGCGGAGCGCGGTCCCGCTGGATGATGAGACCGTCGATCGCCTGGCGCGGGCCCTCGCCGCGCGGATCGGCAACCAAGTGGAGGTCCGGGTGGTGGTGGACGAGTCGGTCCTCGGCGGTCTGGTGGCCCGGGTGGGCGACACCGTGATCGACGGCTCCGTCCGCACGCGTCTCGAACGGCTACGCGAGGCGGTGGCCGGATGACCGGACCCGCACCCGACACAACGTCAACCGAGATTCAGGAGTGGAGTATTCGATGGCTCAACTGACCATTAGTCCCGATGACATAACCGCCGCGCTCCGGGAGCATGTGGAGAGCTGGTCTCCCAGCCTCGAGCAGGAGACCGTCGGCTACGTGACCTCGGTCGCCGACGGTGTGGCACGGGTCTCCGGCCTCCCCAAGGCGGCTGCCTCGGAGTTGATGGAGTTTCCGGGAGGCCTGATCGGCGTGACCCTGAACCTCGACGAGGAGGACCTCGGCGTGGTTCTGATGGGCGACGCCTCCCATATCGAGGAGGGTGATGCGGTCCGCCAGACCGGGCACGTCCTCTCCGTTCCAGTGGGCGACGGGCTGCTGGGCCGGGTGGTCGGCCCGCTGGGCGAGCCGCTGGACGGCAAGGGGGACATCCCCTGGACCGAGCGCCGCCTGCTGGAGACGCAGGCGCCGTCGGTGGTGCAACGCCAGCCCGTGACCGAGCCGCTCCAGACCGGCATCAAGGCGATCGACTCGATGACCCCGATCGGCCGGGGACAGCGCCAGCTGATCATCGGCGACCGGCAGACCGGCAAGACCGCCATCGTGGTCGACACGATCATCAACCAGAAGCAGTTCCAGGGCACTCCCGACGAGGTCAAGTGCATCTACGTGGCGATCGGCCAGAAGGCCTCGACCGTCGCCGAGGTGGTGGCCGCCCTCGAGGAGGCCGGCGCCATGGAGTACACGGTGGTGGTGACGGCGGCGGCATCGGAGCCGCCGGCCCTCCAGATGTATGCGCCCTATGCGGGTTCGGCCATCGGCCAGCACTGGATGTACAACGGGCAGCACGCCCTGGTCATCTTCGACGACCTGTCCAAGCAGGCGGTGGCCTACCGCGAGATCTCCCTCCTCCTGCGGCGCCCGCCGGGACGCGAAGCCTTCCCCGGCGACGTCTTCTACCTGCACAGCCGGTTGCTGGAGCGCTGCGCCAAGCTGTCGGACGAGATGGGCGGGGGATCCCTGACCGGCCTGCCGCTGATCGAGACCAAGGCCAACGACGTGTCGGCCTACATCCCGACCAACGTGATCTCGATCACCGACGGCCAGATCTTCTTGGAGACGGACCTCTTCTTCGCCGGCATCCGTCCCGCCATGAACGCCGGCATCTCGGTGTCGCGGGTGGGTGGCAACGCCCAGATCAGCGCCATGAAGAAGGTGGCCGGAACGCTCCGGCTCAACCTGGCCCAGTACCGCGAGCTGGAGGCCTTCGCCGAGTTCGGCTCCGAGCTGGACGCCGTGTCGCTGGCCCAGCTGGAGCGGGGCCGCCGGGTGGTCGAGGTCCTCAAGCAGCCCCAGTTCGCCCCCGTTCCGGTCGAGGAGCAGGTGCTGGCGATCTACGCGGTGACCCAGGGTCTCTTCGACGACATCCCCGCCGAGGACATCTCGAGAGCTGAGCGAGAACTGCGGGAGTTCGTGCGGGTGCGGCACGCCCACCTGCTCGACACCATCAAGCGCACCGGCAAGCTCCCCGACGCAAGCACGCTGGAGGACGCCATCTCGGCCTTCAAGGACTCCTTCGGGGGAGGGGAGTAGCGCCCCGAAATGGCCAGCGCCGAGTTCCGAGCCATCCGCCGGCGGATTCGAAGCGTCGAATCCACCAAGAAGATCACCCGGGCAATGGAGTTGATCGCCGCTTCCCGCATCGTCAAGGCCCGGGAGCGGGTCCGGGCCGCCCGCCCCTACGCGGAGAAGATGATCGAGGTCATCCGCAACGTGGCCCGCGCCTCCGGAGACGTGGCCGACCCGCTGCTGGAGCGCCGCGATCTGGTCACCATGGGGGTGCTGGTGGTGACCTCGGATCGGGGACTGGCGGGCGCATACAACTCCTCGGTGCTGAGGATGGCCGAGCGGCACATGGTCGAGTGGCGGGATCAGGGCGTGGCGATCCGCCTGTACGCGGTGGGGAAGAAGGCGCAGACCTACTTCAGCTTCCGCGGCTACGAGATGGCCGAGAGCTTCCTGGCGGTCACGGACCAGCCCACCTACGGCGATGCCCGCAAGATCGCGCAGGCCTTGACGGAGGACTACCGCTCCGGGACCGTGGATGCCGTGGACATCTTCTACACCGTCTTCCGCTCCGCCCTGTCGTACATACCCACCCAGGCCGAGCTGCTACCGGTCAGCCCTCCCACCGATGCGGAAGACGGGCCGGATGCCACGGGGCCGGCGGTCTCCTACGAGTACGAGCCGGATCCGGGCGCCATCCTGGGGAGGTTGCTACCCCGCTACGTGGAGTCGGCCATATACGAACAGCTGCTGGAGAGTTCGGCGTCGGAGCACGCCAGCCGCCAGCGGGCGATGAAGGCGGCCACGGACAACGCCGAGGAGCTCATCAAGGTCCTGACGAGAACGGCCAACCAGGCCCGGCAGGCCGAGATCACCACTGAAATAGCCGAGATCGTGGGCGGCGCGCAAGCGATGTCCGCGAGTTGAAACTGGAGAGAACATGGCAGAAGCTGTCAGCGTAGGGCGGATCACCAAGGTCGCTGGCCCGGTGGTCGACGTGGAGTTCCCGCGGGAAGGCCTCCCGGAAATCCTCCACTCCCTCGAGATCGAGTTCGACGTCGAGGGCGAGCACAAGACGGTGGTGGCCGAGGTAGCGCAGCACCTGGGTCGCAACCGGGTGAGAGCGGTGGCGATGGCGCCGACCGACGGCCTGGTAAGAGGGTGTCCGGTTCGCAACACCGGCGCGCCCATCTCGGTCCCGGTGGGGGACCAGACCCTCGGGCACATCTTCAACATGTGGGGCGACTCCCTGGACGCCCCCGACATCGAGTTCAGCGGAGAGCGCTGGCCGATCCACCGTCCCGCCCCGCCCTTCGAGGATGTCGAGCCCACCAAGGACGTGTTCGAGACCGGCATCAAGGTGCTCGACCTGATCTGCCCCTACCTCCGGGGCGGCAAGATCGGCCTGTTCGGCGGCGCCGGTGTGGGCAAGACCGTGCTCATCCAGGAGATGATCAACCGGGTGGCCACCCAGCACGACGGTGTGTCGGTGTTCGCCGGGGTGGGGGAGCGCACCCGGGAAGGGAACGACCTCTTCCTCGAGATGTCCGAGACCGGGGTGATCAACCAGGCCGCCCTCGTCTTCGGCCAGATGGACGAGCCCCCGGGAGTCCGGCTCCGGGTCGGCCTGTCGGCGCTGACCATGGCCGAGTACTTCAGAGACATCCAGCGCCAGGACGTGCTGCTCTTCATCGACAACATCTTCCGCTTCACCCAGGCCGGTTCGGAGGTCTCGACCTTGTTGGGCCGGATGCCCTCGGCGGTGGGATACCAGCCCACCCTGGCCGGCGAGATGGGCTTCCTCCAGGAACGCATCACCTCGCTGAAGGGCCGGTCGATCACCTCGATGCAGGCGATCTACGTCCCGGCGGACGACATCACCGACCCGGCCCCCCACACCGCCTTCGCCCACCTCGACGCCACCACCGTGCTGAGCCGCCCGCTGACGGCGCTGGGCATCTACCCGGCCGTGGATCCCCTGGACTCGACCAGCCGGGCGCTGGATCCCCAGATCGTGGGGACCGAGCATTACGACGTGGCGACCGACGTGCAGCGGGTGTTGCAGCGGTACAAGGACCTCCAGGACATTATCGCCATCCTCGGGGTGGACGAACTGTCCGAGGAGGACAAGCTGATCGTGGCCCGGGCCCGCCGGATCCAGCGGTTCCTGTCCCAGCCCATGTTCGTGGCAGAGCAGTTCACCGGACAGCCCGGCGTCTACACGTCGCTCCAGGAGACCATCGACTCCTTCAAGATGTTGCTGGACGGCGAGCTGGACCATCTGCCCGAGCAGGCCTTCTACATGGTGGGCGGCGCCGAGGAGGCGATGCGCAAGGCCCGCACCATCCAGCAGGAAGCCGCCTAGTGGTAGTCGCCTCGACCTCCATGAAGGTCGACGTGGTCTCCCCCGAGGCCGTGTTGTGGTCCGGCGAGGCCGAGTTCGTGGTGGCCAGAACAGTGGAAGGCGAGATCGGCATCCTCGCCAACCACGAGCCCGTGATGGCGGCCCTAGCCGCCGGAACGGTCAACATCCAAGCCGGCGAGGACCGGATCCGGGCGACCGTGGGCGGTGGCTTCCTCCAGATCCTCAACAACGCCGTCACCCTGCTGGTAGACGAGGCCACACTAGAAGAGGATTGACCCCCGGTCTGGAGGCGAACGGTGGTGATGCCGTCGTAAGCGAACCGCTCCCTAACGTCGGGTGGGAAGGGGTGAGCCGTTCCAGGTCTCTGGAGGGTGTCCCCAAAGAGGGTCTTGAAAAGGGTCCGGGGATGGGGTACGTTGCCGGTATGGAAACCAAGCAGGCACGCGAGCCCTCGCCCGACGAGGCGCCAAAGCTCTACGCCATATTTGTGGCCGGTCCCAACCCAGACATGGATCCGGACCTGGCCGCGGCTATGGAGGAGATCCATCAGGCCAGCCTCAGCAACCCTGACAACTTCTACAACAATCCTAAGAAGCATCGGGAGGCGCTGGAGGGCCTGGGCCGGCTGCTTGATGAATGGCAGGAAGAGAATGGGGCGTTCACCGAAGAGGAGTTGGAGGCTGCCCGGATCAGCCTGTACGGGGAATGACCATCGTCCTTGATGCCGGTGCGCTCATCGCCATCGACCGCGGTAGCCGTGATCTGCTGTCCCGACTGCAAACTGCGTTCGCGAACGGCGACCGAATCCGTGTTCCCGCCGGGGTGATCGGCCAGGTTTGGCGGGACGGCGGTCGCCAGACCCTGTTGTCACGTGCTCTCAATCGATGCGAGGAGATACCGCTGGACGGTCGGGCAGCCCGATCGGCAGGACAATTATGTGGTCGGACGGGCACTCGGGATGTGATCGACGCTTCGGTTGCGGTTGCCGTCGGTGAGTCGAGGGGTCGCGACAGAGAGGTCGTGCTCCTCACGTCCGACGCGGACGACCTGCGCACGTTGTTATCCGCCCTGAACACAGTTGCCCTGATCGTCGACGTGTGAGAGCTGCTGAACAACCCAGGATTGGCCCTTCTGTACCGACACGATGATGGAGGGCCGCTCGAGGTACGAGATGAGCCGTTCCAGTATGGGGCGGTGAGCGACCACCTTGGTAGCCGATCCTTGGCATGGGTCGCACATCGGGGATACAGTAAGCCCCGAAGACCCCGGAACCGTCCCTGCTTTGGCAAACGGCCGGGGTTACGCCCTTCCGGGCCGACCACCACCAGCCCCCTGGTGGCACCGCTCGCTACCCGCATCGTGAACATCCAGGCCGGCGAGGACCGGATCAGGGCGACGGTAGGCGGCGGCTCCCTCCAGATCCTGAACAGCCCGGTCACCTTGCTAGTCGACAGGCAGACCTCGAAGAGGACTGAAACTAGGGGTTCGACAGCCCAGAGAGACCGCGGGTCCGCCATGGGGTGGTTGGGGGCGCTGCCGCTCCTCCGTAGACATGAGCCGGTTCACCTCCGCGGCGGTGTCTATGGCTCGATGGGGCGAACCGACGAGCTCGAAGGCGCCGTCAGCCGAGCCTGGAATGCGTTGGTCGACACCAACTCGGAGCACCCCGTGTCTCAAGGGTGCCTTAAGCTATCCAGTCCGGGCGTCCTCGGCCTCCGAGCGAGTTTCTAACCCGAACAGGGCTGCGGCGGAGCAAGGGACCACATTCGGAGCCGACGTTTGGCGATGGAGGCGTGTCACGCGGGATGCTATCGTGACGAATTACGTGGATGTAATTGACGAAGGATGAGAAATTGGCCCTGAGCACTCAGCTCACTCTGCCAGCCGTGCCATCGGTTCGCGGACTCAGCGGTACCTTCAGCCCGAATCGTTCCCGCCCGCTGCACCGTTGGTATCAGTACCTCGAGGGATTCTCAGAGGACTTCGTGCTCGCATTACTGGATGAGTTCGGTGATCGAGCGAAGACCGTGCACGATCCCTTCGCAGGTGCCGGGACGACCGTCGTCGTTTCGGCGTTTTCGGGTCGGCTGAGCACTTACTGCGAGATTAACCCCTTTATGCGTCTGGTAATTGATACTAAAACCACTGGAGTGCGAGAGGCAGTCCGAAGTACCTCCGACTTGAGTTTCTACTTACGTAGGGTCGCTCAAGTGGCGAGGACGAATCTGCCTGCTGCCGACGATGCTCGCAACGAACTCGCATCGACCTTTGGAGATAAGAACTACTTCGAGCTACAACGACTTCGTGAGTTGATCGCGTTGCGTCGAGCAATCACCGAGATGGACCCAGAAGTTCCCGCGTTTCGAGGTTTCGCCCAACTGGCCTTGGCTTCTATCGTCGTAGATAGTAGTGAACTGATAAGAGCCGGTGACGTGCGATATAGAAGGCCACGAGAGCTAGAACGGCGTATTGAGTCACCGCTCACGGCATTCGAGGAATGCACAGCCCAGTTCGTCACAGACCTCAGTCTCATCTCGGTCCAGGGAATGGCTAAGGCAGAGCTATTGACTGACTCAGCATTAGACACCCCAACATCGGCCGGCAGTACCGATTTGGTTATCACCTCACCTCCATATCTCAATGGGACCAATTATTTTCGGAATACGAAGCTGGAGCTTTGGGCCACAGGCCTTCTCCAACATGAGAGTGAACTAGGCGAGTACAGAACACAGGCGGTTGCTGCTGGGATCAACAATGTGTCGAGCAGAGGGCGCGATCCTAGAACGCTGCCGTTCGTTGAGGGAGTGGCAACGGAGTTGGACATGGTTGCCTACGATCGTCGGATACCTGAGCTTGTCCGACGGTATTTCTCAGATGCATACGATTGGCTGAAGAACGTGTACATGCTGCTGCATCCTAGAGGCCATGCCCTAGTGGACATCGGGGACTCTCGGTTCGCTGGTGTACTTGTTAAGACCGATAGGCTTCTAACACAAGTTGCCCAAGAAGTTGGCCTCGAACTTACAGAGTCACGAGTCCTGCGCAAGCGTCGGTCGAAGGATGGTTCCCCACTTGAGCAAGTACTCTTGGTCTTTAGGCGGCCTGCCGAAAGCAAATACTCGGCGAGCTCTAGAGTTACTTTCCGTGCCAAGGCTAAGGACTTCGCAGCGACTTTGCCTCATCAGGAACAACCTCTGAGTGCGCGGAACTGGGGACACGGATGGCATTCTCTATGTTCTTATCAAGGGAAGCTCAAGCCAGCGATAGCGCATATTCTAGTGAAAGAGTTCACAACACCAGGAGAAGTAGTACTTGACCCGATGTCAGGAGCTGGGACGATTCCCTTGGAAGCATGTCTCCAAGGGCGGCGTGGATGGGGCAATGATCTTCTAGATCTTGCCTTCATTCTAACTCGTGCGAAGGTAGGGCATGGAGAACACCATCTTGTTAGATCGGAGGCGGACAAGCTCATATCGTGGATCAAGGACCATCGCGCGGGCGACCACCCGACGGTCTACAGCGACTTTGGTATGAATGGCCGTTTGCCAGATTACTTTCATCCCGACACGTATAGGGAGATACTGGCGGCGCGTGAGTACATCTGTAAGCATCCGGTCGACACGTGGGAAAGGGCAGTAGTCTATGGATCACTACTACACATCTTACACGGGAATCGGCCTTATGCCTTGTCACGGCGATCACATCCTGTGACACCATTCAAGCCGACAGGGGACAGCGAATACCGCTCGATCGAGCCTCGACTGATGGCGAAAATCGAACGAACATTGGGACAAGGATGGCCATCTCATTCGGGTCGAGGCCGCGCCTTCCAGAGTGATTTATTTGATCTCCCGTTTTGGCAAGAGATCGATGCGATTATTACGTCGCCTCCGTTCGCAGGTTCAACCCGGTTTTATGTCGCGAACTGGATGCGACTGTGGATGACAGGGTGGGAGCCTTCAGATTTCGATGGCAATAAGACCAGGTTCATTGAATACAGGCAGCGTACCAGTTTGGATGTTTACAGCGAGTTCTTCGCCGCTTGCCACAGATGGCTTAGGCCGGATGGCCGTCTAATCATGCATGTCGGCCGCAATGGGAAATGGGACATGGCCACCGAACTGGGGCCGATGGCTCGGAAATGGTTTGACGTGGTGTACTCGTTTGATGAGTCTGTCGTCGGGAGAGAGAAGTTTGGCATCCGGGATCAGGGTGGTACGAGATCACACCAGTACCTATTCATGGTGCGGGCTTGAGTTATCCCTCCGCATCCCGACGGAGAGTAGCCATCGTAAAGGGGGGACCACCCGGCGTTCGCTGAAGTGCCTTGTCGAGCGCTTTCAGGAGGAGGTCGCCGGCCTTCTTTCCGTCCTTAACCTCTTGAAGCTCGGGAATCGAGAGGAACTCATCAAAGAACCAGTTCGCTCGGGAGCGCAAGTACTCAAGCGCCTGGAGATTGGGTGACGGATCTCGGAGTTCCAAGAGAGGAATGCCTGTTATTTCGGATAGATCGTGGAGTTCGGTCGGGTTGTAGAAGTCGACGGGGGGGCGATCGCGCTTCGACGAATTGCACGTGCCACACAATGCTGTCGCCGTCTCGTCTAGCGGCCACGGAAGGGCTAGTGGGCGAGTGTGATCGAGGTGCATATCAGTAGGGGTTGCGAGCGGCGTGCTACACTTGAAGCAGCGGCCGTCGAAGCGCGAGTACACATTATTCGCGAGTTCGGAGCCAGTTCGATGGCGGTAGCGGAGCTGATCGCTGCCTTCGTAGAGGTGTTCCAAGAGCAGTTCGAATGATCGGCGGCGCTGTGCGTCCTCCTTCATCTGAGCTGATGTACGCTGAGGATTGTGTGCGGCGTTGACCTCGAACTTCTTGCAGAACCGGCACTCAAGTTGGAAACCATACTCCAAGTCGAGTACGGCACGGCTTGACTCCTCCTGTATACGCCCAAAGCTCGGGTGCTGGCAGGGTCGACGGTGATCAGCGACACAGTGGTTTGAGAAGCTGAGGTGTGCCCGTTCGTTATGTGTATTGATCGGTAAGAGTCGTCCGCAGCGATTGCAACTCTTGAGGTGGAGGGTCACGACATCCTCAGCCCGCACCAACTCTTGGTCAGATTCAAGCGTTACATTGCCCGTCGCTGACGGGCGGTAGAAGTTCCCTTCCGGTGCGAAGTTCCACATGTTCGGGAGGAGCTCGGGCCGGGCCGTCGTAAGGTATTCATGCTCGACGATTCCGCATTGGAGCGCGTAGACAGCCACCGTAGCGGCAGTTCTGGCTCGCAGGCGCAACTCGATGGATCGCGTCGGCGCTGCATTGGTCACCCACTGACTGCCAAACTTGTTCCAGTTGGGTGTTGCGTGCGATGTGAGGACATGTCGTTCCGGTGGTCCGACGATGGCCGCTTCGACTTGATCGCTTCGGTAGTACCAACCGCCGAAACCGACTCTGTTCCCCTCGTCTACATCGGGGAGGTGGAAGGTGAATCGCATCTCGTGACCGGTGTCCAGGTGCACGGCGTCGATGTTCACGATCTCGAACCTGACCGGGAAGTGTGCCTTGAAGCCCGACTTTCTAGTCATCGCTCGGCGTCTACCGGCCCATTTCGCTTTTCCGGCTCTCTTGGGGCCCTCGCTCGTCATCAAGCTCCATAGCTGCGGTGCTGGCCAAACTATCTCCGCTGCGCACTATTTCAAAACAAGATGCACGGATCAGGTCGGGCCGAGGCCGCGGAGACGAGATTACGGTGCGTCAGCACGTCAGCATGTCGGGCCGGGCGTTGACGAAGATCCCATTGCCCGCGCCGAACAGATCGGACGGATCGGCGGGAAGCTCGACCGTGGCCGTCTCCACCTCCCTGCTGCGGAGGTAGATCAGGCACCACGGCCATGCGACGATGATTACACCGAGGTCGGCACTAAGGGCTCCGCAAGAGGGATCCGTCCCTGGGCTGCCCGCATGGGCTAGAAGTCCGGGACCGTCAAACACACCCCCAAGTTCTGGTCCATCATCGACCGCGTCAGGCCCGCCTCCCAGACCCAGGGGGACGTCGCTTCCGCGGGCAGGAGCATCTGGCTGGGCTCTCGCTGAGGCCAACATCCACCCGCGCCGCTAACCGATGTCTAGGGGCTAGCAGTCACCCCTCGCCCACCGTCCATGCCGGCGAGTGGGTAGCGGGGCGTCGACAATGACTAACATGGATCCGTCTAGGAACCTGCGAGCCGCGCAGTTCGTTTAGCCCCTGGTCGGAGGGAACCTGCCCGCGGATTAGGAATTGTTGCCGCGGCCAGGTGGGGGCGATCTTGACCGAGGATCACGATGAGCGACTTCTTCGAATCACGACTTGGAAGGCCAATTGCAATCTCTAACGTGACTCGCTCGTGTGGCAAAGCCCCCGGAGTGGTCTGAGCGCATGTCAAGCGAATCAGAAGATCTGGTACGCGCGATAGTCGAATGGTCGCGTGGGCGGCCACAGTGGCAGCGACAAGCTCTTCGAATGCTCGCGCGCCATGAGCCAGTCGGCGACGACGAGATATGTGCACTCGCCGATCTGGCGGAGCAAGAAGCAAGCGGTAGCTCTATTCGCATCAGCCCTTTACAACCCGAGGACTTCATGGGTGGTGCGGACGGGCAGGCGGTACGACTGCTCGCCGTTACAGAGCCAAGGGCGGTCAACGCACTGACGAGGAGTGGCGGTGTGGCCTTCGAGCCACACGGGATCACGTTGGTCTACGGTGAGAACGGAAGCGGGAAGTCAGGCTATGCCAGGATTCTTAAGAAAGTTACACGGGCACGCCATAGTTCTGACGTTCTAACCAACGTCTTTGAACCACCGGCTGAACAGTCTGCCTTGCTCAATGTGTCACTTGGATCGGATGAGATTGAGTTGACATGGCCCTTGGACCACCCTGATTACCTCTCACGGGTGAGTTTCTATGATGCCAACTGCGCAGAGCGCTATATCTCTACCGAGACGGAGGTAGCCTACAGGCCTACGGCGATTGCCCTACTTCATGAGCTTGTGGGCCTGTCAGGCAGGGTCAAACACCAACTCGAAGTCAGACGCCGGTCCGAACTGCTCTACAAGACGGACCTGCCTTTGTTACCAGAGGGCTCAAGAGCTGCAGGCTTCCTAGCATCATTGTCAGCTAAGACCACTCCACTTGAGATCGATATCGCTTCGGAGATACCAGCTAACGCCGATGAGCGCTTAGCCTCACTGCGTCGCCGGATCAACACTCTGGAGTCACAGGATTTGGATGAGAAACGTCGCCAGTTGAGCCAACTCCTTCAAGGCCTGACAGACTTGATAGAGCACATCACCCGAACACGTGACCTACTGTCCGACACAAAGGTAGCCGCGATAATGCAGGCTCGGTCAGATCTAACCGTCACGCGTGAGGCTTTAGACTTGGCTAGCGCAGCTCGGTTCGAATCTCTGCCAATCAGCGGTGTCGGTAGTCAAGCGTGGATGAGCCTTTGGTCTGCGGCGAGGCGCTTCAGCGGTGAAGTGGCCTACCACGGGCGCGAGTTTCCGGTTCTCGACGTTGATGGTGAGCGGGGACGGTGCGTACTGTGCCACCAGCAACTGTCCGATCGCGCCGCTGCACGACTCCGTGCGTTTGATGAGTTTGTTGTGGCCGATGCGGAACGGATCGCTCGTCAAGCTAAAGATACATTCGAAAGGCTTGCGAGTATTCCTCGTACGTACACTATCTTCAATACGAAGATCGAACTTGCTCTGCAGCGGGTTGACACGGCTAGTACGTCAACTCATGCCGAACTTCGTTCGGAGCTCCAGGCCCTTGAAGATCGGCGGTGCACGCTTGTTAGGGCGCTTGCTGATGGCGTAGTTGAGATTGAGAGCTTACCGTCGGCGGGCGACTTGGTAGCAGTGGAAGCCTTAGTTGAAGCTACTAAACAACAACTTAAGGATCTCAAAGCTGATAATCAACAAGCACAGCTGGCCGAACTGCGCGCTGAGGAAGCAGAAATACGCGGTCGTCAGACTTTGAGGGATGCTCGTACGGCGATTGATAGGCGAGTTGAGTATTTGAAGAAGTCTCGTTTGCTCGACGAGGCGATTCGTCTCACCAACACCCAAGGGATCACGCGGAGGGCGGCGGAACTCACACGGAGTCACGTGAGTGATGTGCTGAAACACCATTTCAGTCAGGAGACTCTGAGGCTCGATCTGGAACGCGTGCGCCTGCGCGATGCCGGAGGTGGGCGAGGAAACCTCAAACATCAAGCACAGCTAGTTGGGGCTATCCAGCCTGCCCCTCTTCGTGCCGTCCTGAGTGAAGGGGAGCAGACGGCCCTTGGCCTTGCCGGCTTCTTAACGGAGGTGGAGAGCGACTTCACCAACTCTGCGGTTGTTTTGGATGACCCTGTTACATCGCTTGACCATGTGCGGCGCGAGCGAGTTGCCCGCCGCATCGTCGAACTCGCCATGCGGCGGCAGGTGGTTATCTTCACGCATGATGTCGCCTTCGTGGTGGATTTGAAAAGGGCAGCTGAAGCGGGGTCGGTGGCCGTTGCCGAGCGGTGGGTCACTAAGTTCCAGTCACATGTGGGTCGCGTGTCGGACGGGGGTCCGTGGGATAGTCGAACCGTTGCCCAACGCATCGACCAGTTGAACCAGAGACTGGCCCAGATCAGGAGGGTCTACGACGAGGGCGACCCAACGGCTTGTCACGAGGCGGTTCGATCCTGGTATCAGGATCTCCGCCTGGTATGGGAGCGAGCCTTGGAAGAAGTGGTCGTTGGACCGGTTCTCGTACGAGGTCGTCTCGAACTCAGGCCCTCAAACCTAAAGGTATTCGTCCGATTCACAGACGTCGACGACCAGGAGTTTCAATCCGCCTTTACGCGATGTGGAGACCGAGGCAGCCATGATCGAAGCTCGGAACTCAACCGTCCTCTGCCGTCCGTGTCGGAACTCAACGAAGACCTCGAGCTATTGAGGAGTTGGCACGACCGAGTCCGTAGGTACGCTCGGTGACGGTTCTTGGTCTGGCCTCGGAGCCGTCCAATTCGCCATGGTCATAGCGCGGCGGGCTACAGCGACCGGGGGTTCCCGCACTCGGGTCAGCCAGGGGCAACCCGATAGCTCCCTTTATGGCGGGCACATGATGCTGGGCCACTTGGATGAGCACTCAGGTCGGCGGTAGCAGGCGCCGGGAACAATAAGCGCTGGCCGAGAGGGAGTCCCCACGTTTCTAATCCTAGTCAGGTTGAGGTCCTACGCCACTGCTCTCCGGGCTTTTCTGGTACCAATCTATGGGCGTCAGTGGTACCGGTGGCACCGAATGAGCCACTTAAGTGTGTCAATCGAATCTACCAAGTTTGGTCTCCAGAGCCCTTTCTCCGGCTTATGTGATGCGTGTGAATTCGGCTACCTGTATTCGTCCCTCGAATGAGACTCCGTTGTCATCCACTCCCGTTCCTGACATCAAAATACGGTACATCATGTTCTCATTCAAGACCGTGATTTGGTGATGTGAGAGAAGGTTGCTTATCTTGTCATTCAAGTAGGCACATCTGGTATAGACTTCGACATAGTCGACAGGATCACCTTCGTAGGCCTTTAGGTTCCGGTGAACTATGTTGCCGAGCCTCCCATACTCCTTAACTGCTTCTTCTCTTGTTAGCCAATCACCTTCAGGTCGAGGGTATGTTGCCCTGAAATTGCCGTGCGATGCCGTGAGATTCTCCACCATCGGGATTGGATAGCAATCTGGGTTGATGCCCTCCAGTCCCTTCAGTATTCGCTTAGGGCTGTATGCTCTTCGCAGACTGTGTGCTAATTCTGGCAGCTCATCAGCATTAGCGACAACACAGGCGACCGCAATGTCCTCTATGGTCATCCGTAATTGTAGGCATATGGATTCAATCATTGCCGTAGATATTCGACCCGTGGAGTGGGCATGGCTCACCGTCTCACTGATGTATTCCTTGCGCCACTTGATGCTCTGCATCACCCGTTCATACTTCTGGGTATCCACTACGTACGCATTCCTTCGACCGCCGTATTCTTCTGCCGAAGCTGACTTGGGTTTGTATCAACCAACAGACTCCGAATGGGATGGCATGGTACCGGCTATAGGGGTTTGTCTGGAAGGCTGGCCATGTGGACTTTGGATGGTAAGCACTCGGTAGCCGCTGTGAGCCTGAACATCACTGGGTGACCTCGCGGCAGAGCCACGCTTCCAGCCTTTCGTCAGAGACTGTAGTCAGCTGCCGCTGTGATGACCTAAGGCCGATTCCGACCAGGCTGGTGGATTGGGCCGAGAGTCTGTGATCCCGTATTGATACATCAGGGCGACGGTCCGCGGAGGTTTCCTCCTGGTCCTGAGCGACGCCGTCACCCTGCTCGTAGACGAGGCAGGACCGAACCTCTCAAGCGGGGTATCGTTGACCGCTTCACACCCGGCCACAGCAGCCTCAAGAGCTACCAAGCGAGTCGGTCGCGTGTGAGGCGATCGGCGACCACCTGATTATGGATGCTTGGCATCGGTCTCACAGTGAGGGCACATTGGGCCGTGAAAGCCCCGGAACCGTCCCTGCCTCGGCAAACGGCCGGGGTTACGCCTTTCCGGGCCGTGAGCATCGCCTCGGCGCCCGGAACGGTCATCGCCATCGACCGCATCCGCTGAGGGGTCATGGCCGCGGGCGTAATCGGATAAGGTCGGGAGTACGCATGACAGAGTTTCCGTACATCAGCGACGAGCGGCGCATGGAGATGCTGGCGCCGCAGCCGGGCAGGGTTCGGGTCTTGATCGACACCGATGCGGCGAACGAGGTCGATGACCAGTTCGCCATAACCTGGGGGCTGCTGTCGCCAGAGCGGTTGGATATCGAGGCCATCGTCGCGGCGCCGTTCTCGCGGGCCTACTTCAGGGAGCCCCTCCTGGCCGCGGCCCGGGCGAACGTCGACCATTCGACTGCCGCAGAGGTTGACGACATCGCGGCATGGGTGCACAGGCTCCGGGCTGCGGGGATAGACCCCAAGGATGTCACCTTCGAGACGGTGGCCGAAGGGATGGAGATGTCGTTCGCCGAGATCGGCACCCTCATGGGGTGGCTGGGCATGTCATCGGATGGGGTGGCCTTCCGGGGCGCTGACCGGTTCATGGAGTCACCGAACGACATCGTGGACAGCGAAGGCGCCCGGCGGATCATCGAGGCCGCCATGGCGGACGACGACCGGCTGCTCCATGTCGTAGCGATCGGCGCGGTCACCAACATTGCCGCGGCCCTGCTGATGGAACCGGAGATCATCACCCGGATGGTGGTGTCGTGGACCTCCGGCTTCCCGACGTTCGTGAGGTTCAGCAACTCACCCTCGATGAACCTGGTGCAGGACCAGCACGCCTCCCGCCTGCTCTTCGACTCGGGTGTGCCGCTCCTTTACCTGCCGGGCTACTACATCGGCGAGCAGTTGGTGATGTCGCTGCCTGAGTCGGAGCGGTGGGTCAACGGTCGCGGAGAGATCGGCAGCTACCTCCATTACCTGTATACGAACAACCGTCTCCGGGCCCAACGGCTCGTCGAGCCCTTCCCGGGCCAGTCCTGGGTGTGCTGGGACTTCATCAACTTCGCTTGGCTGATCGATCCCTCGTGGGTGCCGACTGCATTCGTGCCGACCCCGACCCTGGACCACGATCTCAAATGGCGGCATCTTCCCGGTCGGCCGCTGATGAGCGAGGCCACCGACGTCGACCGGGACGCGGTTTATCGCGACTTCTTCCACAAGCTGGACCGGCACAGCAGGGCAGTGGACAAGCTTCCTCACGGGGTAGGCCCTGCACCGTCGGACACGGCGTGCTGCTAGGCGAACCTGATCCAGTCAGATGGGGTGTGCCGTGTGACGGGTATGAACGAGGCTGATCCGGCTGGCCCGGGTGATCCCGCTTTCATGTATCGCTAAGACGAGGGCGGAGTATCAGGCTCCGAAGCCCCGCGTCTAGAGGTTGCCGCCAGCCGTCAACTGGTCGACGAGCTGTGCGACCATGCGTAGCAAACCTTAAACCTTTGGTAGAAAGTTATGTTAGGATGTCTCGGAAGAGGTGTGGCCCTGGAGAGCGGGGTTCGGAAGCAGAACACCACCTTGCCGGCCGTGCCCTGCGGGCTGAACGCGCGATCAGTTCCCAGGGCCACACCCTCCTATACATCCCTGGACTTTATCGGCTAGGGCGGTGGGAGCTACTCCATGGGCTCTGGATGACGCTTTGGCAACGGCGACGTTCGCGGACTATGCCGGGTTGAGCGCTCGGTGGGTCAACGGGATAGCCGCGGTATGGAAGGGAGGTTTCAGCCCGGAGTTCATCAAGGTCCGCCCGGCCGGTGACGCGGGGAGGCGGTGCCTAGCTAGGGGCGGCGCAGCCATAGACTTTGCTGCAAGGCCCGATGGAGGGCGGTGCTTGGTCTGACCGCCGTGAGGAGGATCCAGTGGCGAGGGTGCTGGTCTTGGGCGCCTCCGGGTATGTGGGGAGCCATTTGATCCCGCGCCTGGTAGAGCGGGGGTACGAGGTCCGCGCTGCCGGACGCCGGCCGGAGGCTCTGGCTGCCCGGGGGTGGGAGGGTGTCGAGACGGTTCGCGCTGACGCTCTTGATCCCGGGTCGCTGGCTCAGGCGTTCGAGGGGATCGAGCTTGTCTACTACCTGATCCATTCGATGGCGTCGGGGAAGGACTTTCCGGAGCTGGACCGGCGGGCGGCGACCTATGTCCGGGATGCTGCCGCGACCGCCGGGGTGGGCCGCATCATCTATCTGGGCGGGTTGCAGCCGCGGGAGGCGGCCTCGGCGCATCTCGACTCCCGTCGGGAGACGGGTGAGGTGCTGCGATCGGGTTCCGTCCCGGTGACCGAGATCCGTGCCGGGATAGTCGTGGGGCCGGGCTCGGCGGCTTTCGAAGTCATCCGAGACCTCGTCTACCACCTACCCGCGATGGTGACTCCCCGGTGGGTCGACTCCCGGACGCAGCCGATCGCGCTGGATGACCTGATCGAGTACCTCCTCCGGCTTCCGGATACCGCGGCTTCGGCAGGTCGTATCCATGACATCGGCGGTCCGGAGGCGTTGCGCTACCGGGACATGCTCACCGGCTTCGCCCGGGTGATTGGCAAGCGGCTCCTGATCGTGCCGGTACCCGTCCTCACCCCGCGCCTCTCCTCCTACTGGCTGAACCTGGTCACCGCCGTCCCGACGAGCGTTGCCAGACCGCTGATCGACGGTCTCAGGTACGACCTGGTCATCGATCCCGGCGCCGACCTGGCCATCTCGATTCCCCTCCCTCTCCACACCTATGAGGAGGCGGTCAGAGCGGCCCTCGAGGCCGAGCGCGATGCCGAGATCCCGGCGCGCTGGACGGAAGGCTCGTTCGCGATGCGCGATTATCGGTCGGACGTCTCGTTCTACAGCCGTAGCGAGCGGGTCGAGCGCGTGTGCGAAGCGGAACCGGAGACGGTCTGGGAGGTCGTGTCCTCGATCGGGGGGACGAACGGGTGGTACTACGCCAACCCGTTGTGGAACCTGCGGGGCATCCTGGATCGCATGGTGGGGGGAGTCGGTAGGCGCCGGGGTCGTCGCCATCCGACCCGGTTGCGAGTGGGCGATGCGGTCGACTTCTGGCGGGTGGTGGCTATCGAGCCGGGTCGCCGCCTGACGCTCCTGGCTGAGATGCGCCTTCCCGGCACCGCAATACTCGAGTTCGAGGTACTACCCGAGGCAGACGGAACCCGCCTGGTCACCGCCGCCTATTTCCATCCGGCGGGTGCTCTAGGCCTCCTCTACTGGTACGCGTTGTGGCCCATCCACAAGCGCATATTCGCCGGCCTGGCCGATGCGGTGGTCAAACGCTCGGTGGACGGAGTGCCTGCCAAGGTACGGGTGGTGCCCCACAGCAGCTAGCCGGACTGCAGCCAAGATGGGGCCCGCCGGGATCCGGATCACGATCTCCTCGCTGAGATTGTCGATGAATGCGATGTGTCGGTGTCGGGTGATAAGTTCGACTCTGTGGAGGACCTGCACCGGACACACGCTCTGGACCGATCGGGCGACGCGACGTGGCGCTGCTGATCCACGTCGGGTCGCATCCCGACGAGTTGGTGGGTGGATTGTGCGAGATGCTGGCGTCACCCCCGGACGATCCCTTCGCGCAGGAGGTGGTGGCCGTCCCGACGCGCGGTATCGAGCGCTGGCTCACCCAGCGGATCGCCTCGGAGTTGGCCGACCGGACGTCCGGCGACGGGGTGTGCGCCAACGTGGAGTTCCCCTCGCCGCGCCGCCTCGTCCGCGACGTGCTACGGGCGGTTCCCGAACTGGCCTCGGCGCTGGATGCCTGGGAGGGACCCGCTCTGACCCGCACCGTGGTCTCGGCGGTCGACGATCACCTCGATGAGCCGTGGATGTGGCTTCTGGCCCGCTTCATCGATGCCCCGAATGCAGTCGACGCGCTCGGCAACAGCCAGCGCCTCCGGGCGGCCCGCAAGATATCAGGGCTGTTCACGCGCTATGCCCGGCGCCGGCCCGAGATGATCCGGGCCTGGATGGAGGGGAACTATGTAGGACCCGATGGAGCGGCCCTTCCCGAGGCGGACGTCTGGCAGGCACGGCTGTGGCGCTTGGTCCGGGCGCGGATAGGGACGCCGGGCCTGGCCGAACTGATCCCTTCGGCCCTGGAGCCGATCCGGAGCGGTGCGCTCGACCTGGACCTGCCGGAGCGGATCTTCGTGTACGGGCTCACGTCGGTGGACCCGATGGATGTCGAGGCGTTCGATGCGCTGGCCGCCGAGCGCGATGTGCACCTGCACCTGCTGCATCCCTCTCCCGTCCTGTGGCGGGACACGGCGGTCCTTGCCGGACGGGCCGGGGTCGGTGCCGCTCCGGGTAGGGGGTCCGATCCCACCGCGCATCTGCCTCGGCATCCGTTGCTGCGTTCCTGGGCGCAGGAGAGCCGCGAACTCCAGCTGGTCCTGGCGAGCCGCAGCCACACGAGCGAACCATCCGTCGGCACATCGGGAACCGCGGCCACCACCCTGCTCGGGCGGCTCCAGCACGACATCCGTTCCAACGCCCTTCCCGGCAAGGGCGTCGCTCCGGTCCATGGCTCCGCCGAAAGAGACCGGTCGGTCCAGATCCACGTCTGTTACGGCGCCCGGCGGCAGGTGGAGGTCCTGCGTGACGCCATCCTCCACGTGCTCGCGGCCGACAGCACCCTGGAACCCCGGGATGTCGTCATCATGACGCCCGATCTCGTCACCTTCGCCCCCCTCCTCGAAGCGGTGTTCCTCGGCTATGCCGCTGGTGGCGAGCCCGATACCGGCGCGGATGCCCTGCCTGACCTGCGCCTCCGGATTGCCGACCGGGCGCCCGCCGCCACCAACCCGCTGGTCCGGTTCGCGGCAACCGTCCTCGACCTGGCCTGCGCCCGCCTCGAAGCGGGCACGGTCCGCGAGCTGGTGGCAATGCCGGTCGTGCGGCGACTGTTCGGCTTCGACGAGGAGGCGGCCGACACGATCGCCGCGGTTATCGAGGACACCAACGTGCGGTGGGGCCTCGATGCCGACCATCGCGCCCGGTGGAACGCCGGCCGGGTGGGTGACCACACCTGGCGGCGCGGGCTCGACCGGGCTCTGTCCGGCGTCTTCTACTCGGACAGCAGCGTGCGCGTGGTCGGCGCCATCGCCCCCCTCGACGGGGCCGAGGGGCAGGAGGCGTTGCCGATCGGTCTGCTGGCCCAGATCATGGACCGGATCGTCGCGGTCCGGGAGCTTCTCGGCGAGCCTCGGCCTTACTCCGAATGGGGCCCGGCCATCGCCGCGGCCGTGCGCCTGCTGGCGGCGCCTGCCTGGGACGACCAGTGGCAGTGGGGCCAGCTGGAGCGCCTGCTCGAGGAGAGCTTCCCGGGGGTGGAGGCAGGCAACGACGATCCGCTGCTCGATCCTGCCGAGGCCCGGTTGGTGGTGGACTACTGGTCGCAGGATGTACCGAGCCCCCTGCACTTCAGGACCGGGGACATCACGGTCTGCACGCTGGTCCCGATGCGTTCGGTGCCCTACCGGGTGGTGTGCCTGCTCGGGATGGACGACCAGCGCTTCCCCAGGAGCAGCCGGGCCGACGGCGACGACCTGCTGGTCGACAACGAGATCATCGGTGACTCCGACCGGGGCGTGGAGGACCGCCAGCTCCTGCTCGATGCGGTCATGGCGGCCGGCGACCACCTGATCGTCACGTACTCGGGTCGTGACCCTCTGACCAACGCCGAGTACCCGCCGGCCGTCCCGATCGCCGAGTTGGCAGACCTGTTGTCCGGCATGGCGGGGGAGGCCGGTCTCGAGAGCTTCCGGACCCACCATCCTCTGCAGCCGTTCAGCGAGACCAACTTCGTCTCTGGAAGCCTCGGTGTGTCCGGACCGTGGGGGTTCGACCCCATGCAGTTCGAGGGTTCGCTGGCCGTCCAGTATCGCACCGCTGGGGAGGCGCCCTATCTCTCGTTGCCGGCCCCCGAGGACGACGTCTTCTCGGTGATCCGGCTCGCGGACCTGGGCCGCTTCCTCGAGCATCCCGCCCGCGAGTTCATCCGCAGCAGGCTCGGCTTCGTGATCCCGCGCCAGGGAGAGATCCCCGACGACACAGTGCCCACCGAACTCGGCCCCTTGGAGGAGTGGCAGGTGACCGACCGCTTACTCGCCGGACTGCTGTCGGGTCACCCGATCGAGTCGCTCGAAGCCCATCAGCGAGCCGGCGACACCGTGCCGCCCGGCGACCTCGGCCGGGCAGGCCTCGACCGGGCCCGGCAGCGGGCGGTTGAACTGTGGGAGGCTGCCAGGGAGGTGGGATACGACCCGGAAGCTCACGAGCAGTTCGTAGGGGCGGTGCGGGTGGGCGGCCGCACGGTCGAGGGCGTGATAACGGCCGATCCGGGCGCATCCCGAGTCGACATGGTGACCCCGTCGAGGCTCAAGGGTAAGCAACGCCTGAGAGCGTTCCTCCAGATGGTCTTCCTGTCGGCTCTCGACCCGCATCACTCCTGGCAAGGGTTGCTGCTCGGTCGCCACCTGCGGGGCGACAAGCTCCGGAGCGTGAAGATCGGACCGATCCGCGGTGACGCGGAGCGCCGCCGGCACCAGGCGGAGCGTCTGCTGTCGGGCCTCGTGGACCTGTACGTGGAAGGCCTCACCATCCCCATGCCGTTGCCCTGCGAAACGGCCTTCAACTGGCAGATGAAGGTGGGCGGAGATCTCGGAAGTGCCCGCAAGCAGGCCGAGAAGGCGTGGGAGACGGACCGTTTCTCCCCGGAGGCCAGGGATCCGGCCAACGAGTTCCTGTTTCCGCACTTGGGGACGATGTCCGCCCTTGAGCGGAGTCCCTTCCCGGACCACGCCCGGAGGCTGTGGGGGCCGATCCTCCCGCTGCTGGTGGAGAAGTCGCTATGACCGAGGTCGGTCGTTACGACCCCTACGCGCCGATCGCCGGCGGTCGCACGGTCATCGAAGCGAGCGCCGGTACCGGCAAGACGTTCACGATCGCGGCCGTGGTCACCCGCCTGGTGGCCGAGGAAGGGCTTCCGCTCGAGCGCATCCTCGTGGTCACCTTCACCCGGGCCGCCACGGCCGAGCTCAAAGACCGGATCAGGCGGCGGATCGTCACCACCCTCGGTGCTCTGCGCGGTTCACATGCCGGGCCGTTTGATGACCACGTCAGCGTCCTGCTCGACGCCGACCCCGACCGGCAGGGTGAGTACTCGGAACGGCTCGAGGAGGCTCTGACCCACTTCGACCGCGCCCAGATCTTCACCATCCACGGTTTCGCGCTCCGGTTGCTGGAGAAGCTCGGGTTCCGGTCACGGCTCTCCGGTGACATGGAGCCCCGTGAGATAGACGAACTGCTGTTGCGCCGGGCCGCCAGTGACCTGGTGGTGGGTCGTTTCGCCGCGCCGCGGCCGGATGACAGACTCGAGCAGGTCACCCAGGAGCACCTGGCCCAGATCGGAAAGGTCGTGGTGACTGTCCCGGATGCCCGGATCACGCCTGTACCGGACTCCGTGGACGGACTGGCGAGAGTCCGGGCGGAGATGGCCCGGGATATGAAGTCGGTACTGTCCCGGCGGCTCTGGGCGGAAGGCATGGTCACCTTCGACGACACCCTCGTGGAGGCCCGCGACGCGCTGAACGAGGCGCGGGTGGGCGCCGGTGCCCGCGCTCTTTTGAGAAGGCGCTACTCCATCGCCCTGGTCGACGAGGCCCAGGACACGGACCCCATCCAGTGGCAGATCCTCAGGGCGGTGTTCGACGAGTCCCGGCTGGTCGTGATCGGGGATCCGAAGCAGTCGATCTACGCCTTCCGTGGCGCCGACATCGAGTCCTACCTCTCGGCCGTCGAGGACCCCGCCGGCCACCGCACCCTGGCCACCAACTGGCGCAGCGACGGACCGCTCATCGGCGCGCTTGACGCGTTGTTAGCGGGCGCCACGTTCGGGGACGACCGTATCGGCTACCGGCGGGTGCGGGCATCCGAGCGGAACCGGACCGCCCGGATCCGGGGCGTCCGTGGAGCCATGGAGATCCGCCGTTTCTCGGAGGACTTCCCGCTGCCGCGCCAGCAATTCAGACCGTTCTTCTACGTGAGGGAGGCTCGGGAGGCAGTCGCCTCGGACGTGGCCTCGGAGGTGGTCCGGCTCCTCGAAAACAAGGTCTATCTGGACGGGAACGACGGTAGGGAACGCCGAGTCGCCCCGGGGGACATCGCGGTGCTGTGTCGCACCGGGATGCAGGTCGGGATGATCCGGGAGGCCCTCGCGGCCGCGAGCGTGCCTTCGGTGGTGGCCCGGACCGGGAGCGTGTTCGCCACCCAGGCGGCCGAGCACTGGCGCCGGTTCCTCCTTGCGATCGAACGGCCCAGCCGGGCGGATTACCTGCGCCTGGCGGCCACAACCCCGCTCGTCGGTATGGAGCCTCCCGAGGTGGCGGGTCTGGAAGGGGACACGATCCTCGACCTGCAGCAACACTTCCTGCGCTGGCAGGGACTGCTCCACGACCGCGGGGTGCCGGCCATGTTCGCCGACATCGACCGGGCCATGGGTCTCACGGCCCGGGTGCTCTCCCGATTCGAGGGCGAGCGGGAACTGACCGACCTCAACCACATCGCCGAGGAGATGCATTCCGCCTGGCGGAGGGGCCGGATTGGCTCGTTGGTGGTGTGGATCGAGGCCGCCATGGACGAGGCGGCCCGCAACGCCGAGGCGAACGTGGAGGATGCCGAGTCCCGCCAGCGCCGCCTGGACACCGATGCGGCGGCGGTGCAGGTCCTGACGGTGCATGCCGCCAAGGGTCTGGAATACCCCGTGGTGATGGCGCCGTACCTGTGGGACATCCCCCGACCCCCGGTCAGGATCCCGGTCTTCCACGATCCCGAGCCTGCTCCGGAGGGGGAACCCCGGAGACGTGTCATCGACGTCGGCGGTCCCACCTCGCCCGGCTTCAAGTCGCACCAGGAGATCGCCATGTCCGAGGAGGCGGCCGAGGAGGGACGGTTGCTGTACGTGGCGCTGACCAGGGCCAAGCACCGCCTGGTGGTGTGGTGGATCGAGAACACCATGTACTCGGACCGGACCAAGCTCCATCAGATCCTGAGCCGCGGGGGTGACCCTGACAGCGAGATCGAGCGGCTCGTAGGGGTCTCCGGGGGGACCATCGGCCAGACCATCCTGTGCCGGCCCCAGCCGGCGGTGCCGTACACGGGGGAGCACCGGACTCCGGGCCGGCTCGAACGGGCCCGCCTCGATCGTTCCCTCGACTACTTCTGGCGGCGGGTCTCCTTCTCGTCGTTGTCGCCGGACCGTCCCCTGGGCGGAGAGGCGGACACGATGGACGAGCCCGACCGGATCGATGAACCCCCGGAGGTCGGCGAGCCGGGCGGTGCCGGAGGCGGGCTGTTGATGGACGAACTGCCTCGAGGGCCGCGGTTCGGGTCGCTGGTGCACCGGATCTTCCAGAACGTGCCCTTCGACTCTCCCGATCTCTCCGCGGCGATCGGTGCCGAACTGGCCCGGCTCACCCGGCACGCTTCCTGGGACTTCGAGACGGATGCCTTTGTTGGAGGGATGACTGCGGCGATGCGAACACCCCTCGGACCCGGGGACGACGCCCTGTCACTACGCGACCTGGATCCGGGGCGGATCCTCAAGGAGGTGAGTTTCGAGCTGCCGCTACGTATTTCCGCATCGACCACCTCCCTGCGTGACATCGCGGCGGTCGTGCTCGAACGCCTGGACGAAGATGATCCCCACCGCGGCTACTTCTCGCGGCTGGGGGACCTGGAGCCCCATCGGTTCCGCGGTTTCCTGACCGGGGAGGTCGATCTCGTCACTGTCCTGCCGGGCCGCCGCGGCGATCGCTACGTGGTGATGGATTTCAAGTCCAACACGCTTCCGGCTGCGGGCGAGCTACCCGCCGCGACCGACTACGGGCCCGGCCCGCTCGTCGCCGCCATGCACCATGGCAACTACGTGCTCCAGGCGCTGCTGTACCAGGTGGCTCTCCACCGGTACCTCGAATGGCGCCTCCCCGGCTACCGTCCGTCCGTCCACCTCGGCGGTTCCATGTACCTGTTCGTGAGGGGCATGATCGGTCCCGACACCCCGGTCATGGACGGGGAGCGGTGCGGGGTGGCGCGCTGGCTCCCGCCCCCGCAGGCAGTGGTGGCGGTGAGCGATCTCTTCGCAGGGCGTCGATGATGGTCGCCTCCGGACGGCTCGAAGCGGCCATCGCCGGACCGCAGGCCGTGGCCGGCGCGTCCGGCTTGCTGGCGGCCTTCAACGAAGGGGGTGCCCTCTCGCCGCTGGAGGTCCACGCAGCAATGGTGATCAGCCGTTTGTGGAATGAGTCCGACCAGGCGGTGATGCTGGCCGCCGCCCTGGCCGTTCGGGGCACCCGCTTCGGGCACGTATGCATCCGTCTCGATACGCAGCGGGACGCGATGGTGATCGAGGGCCAGCCTCCGGAGGTGGTGGAGGCCCTTCCATGGCCGGATCCGGAGGACTGGGTGGCGGCGGTGTCCCGTAGCGCGATGGTCGGCGACGGCACGGGAGAGGAGCCTCTCGTGCTGGACGGCGATCGCCTCTACCTCGAGCGTTACTTCCGGCACGAGGAGCGGGTGGTCAACCTGATCGGAACCCGCACGGCCGTGCCCCGGACCACCCTCTCTCCGGAGTCCCGGACGGTCCTGGACGAGTTGCTTCCGCCCGTCTCCGACAACAAGCCGAACCTCCAGCATGCCGCCGCCGTCAACGCCCTGACCGGGAGGCTGACCGTGGTCGCCGGCGGTCCCGGCACCGGCAAGACGTACACGGTGGCCAGGATGCTGGCCGCTCTGGCCGAGACCTCCACAGACTTCCCGCGGGTGGCGCTGTGCGCTCCCACCGGGAAGGCGGCCGCCCGGCTGGGGGAGGTAATCGACGAACTCGCGGCCGAGGCGGAGCACCCAATAGTCCGGGAGAGGCTGGAGACGCTCCAGACGGGCACCATCCACCGGCTCCTCGGGTGGGCGTGGGGCCGAGCCCGGTTCGCGCACCACGAGCGGAACCGGCTTCCCCATGACATCGTGGTCGTCGACGAGATGTCGATGGTCTCGCTCCCGCTGGCGGCCAAGCTCATGGCCGCGGTGCGGGCGGACGCCACTCTCGTGCTGGTCGGGGATCCTTACCAGTTGGAGTCGATCGAGGCCGGGACGGTCCTGGCCGACATAGTGGGTCCCGCAGCCCGGTCCCCCGATCCGGCCCAGCGGAGTCGCCTTCCAGGCGGACCCGAGATCGCCGGCTGTGTGGTCGTACTGGAGCGGGTGCACCGCTTCGAGGAGCAAGGCCCAGTCGCCGATTTCGCCGACGCGGTTCGGGACGCTGATCCAGACCGGGCGATGGAGTTGCTCGACCGAGGAGTCGACGGCCTTCACTGGGTGAGGGACCGTGCCGAGGCCGGCTTCCGGAGGCTTCGAGACCGGGTCACCGAGCACCGGGCCCGGCTGGTGGAGGCGGCATCCCTGCCGGGCGGCGAGGAGGAGGCGCTGGCCCGCCTGGGCGGGATGGCGGTGCTGTGCGCCAATCGCGAGGGTCCGGGCAGCGTCGGGCAGTGGAGGCGCGACATCGAGGACGCCCTCGACGAGAGGTTCCCCGGCCTCAGATACCGAGGCGAGTGGTACCCCGGGCGGCCGCTGATGATCACCAAGAACGACTACAACCTGGGCCTCTACAACGGGGACATCGGCGTGGTGGTCCGGGCCGGCGAGGGCATGCGCGTCATGTTCGACCGGGGCGGCGTCCGCTCCTTTCCGCCCGGCTACCTGGGGGAGCACACGACCGTGCATGCCCTGACCATCCACAAGAGCCAGGGCTCCCAGTTCGAAGAGGTGGTCGTCTCGCTCCCGCTGGAGTCCTCGCGGTTGCTGACCCGTGAGCTCCTCTACACCGCCGTCACCCGGGCGTCCGGGAGAGTGACGGTCGTCGGTCCCGAGTCCGCTATCCGCCTGGGTATAGAACGCTCCGTCCAGCGCGCCTCGGGCCTAAGGTCAAGGCTGTGGGATGAAAGTTGATTTACGACCAGATAGGTCGCGTTGCGCTTGACATCGAGGTCACCGACTACCACTGAGGAAGGAAAACCATGACCACCGCAGAGCCGATCCATCCAGCGGAACACCTGGCAGAGATCATGGAAGAACTGGGCATAACTCAGTACCGCCTGGCCCGGACCATCGGTGTTCCCCAGATCCGGATCAGCGACATCGTGCACTGCCGCCGTTCCATCACGGCTGACAGCGCTCTGCGGATCGGTAAGGCCCTGGGCATGACCCCCGATTTCTGGCTGAGCCTCCAGCGCATGTATGACCTGGACAAGGCTCGCGCGAGCACTGACGTCAGCGGTATCGAGCCCCTGGTGGAAATGGCTCTTTGAACCGTTGGTGGGCGCGGCTCCCCGACAAGTCAGCACGGCGGGCCTGGGCATCGAATGCTCCGTCCAGCGCGCCTCGGGCCTAAGGTCAAGCTAAGGGGATGAAAGTGCCGACCCAGAAGGATTCCGACGACGTGACGGCCCGCCTTGACGCCGTGTACTCCGAAGAGCCCTCGGAGATTGACGAAGAGTCGCTAGAAGCGCAGCGGAGAGCGTTGAACGACGCTGGTGATCCTCTGTGGGCTCCGGTCATTCCCCGTTTGGCCTCTCGAGGCTGAACCCGCGTTCAACCCCCCTGGGATGACCGATGTCATCGGGGAGCGTTGAGGATGATCGTGACGGCTATCCCGAAGGCGGCGATGATCACAGCCGTGGCCCTCCACACCAGGGCCGTGGTCTCTTTGTGAATGGTCAGGAGGGCTTGTGCGATGTCCGTCCGTACTTCTGCCTGGCTTGCCTCGTCCTTGGCGTCGGAGAGCGGCTCGGTGACCCGTGCGGTGTCCACAGCAGTCATTCTCATCTGCCCTTTCTCATAAGTAACATATTATTGGTATCCTCAGCATAACAAGACAGTGAGTCAAGTCTCCTTCGCGTAGCGTGTCCGCTTTTTCGCGACCTCGCCTCGCCACCGGATTGTTCGATCTGCGGCGACCCGGCCGGTCCGACGGACCTCGCCGAATGGAACCTTCCGGCGGAGATCAAGTTCCTGATGATCTCGGTGGCCGTGACGGTGCTGCTCCTACTGACCTACCAGTTCTTCATCCGGTATACCCCACCCGCCGTCACGTCCGGTCCGCGTCTCGTGCCTCCAGGATCAGCGAACTCGGAATGCTCGTCCCGGCAGCCTCCTTACGCCTCCGTACTTCGGAGACCAAGGTGGCTCGGGATAGGCATCACGTCCTGGTAGAGGTCGAGCCCGGTGGGAACCACGCCGTCCAGTGAGGCGATTTCCGCCGGACCGATGGCGTGCAGCGCTTCGGTGAAGCTGCGGCGCGTTCCGGTCTCCAACTTCGAGTTCAAGCTGAATGGTGGCGCCGGCCAGTCGACGGTGCGGTCGATCACGCGAAGTTCTGCCACCTCCTCCGGTCTCTCGGCCCACGCGTCGTCCCAGACGGTCACGTCAACCGAGGCGACATCACAGGCCCGCTCGACCAGCGCTCCGAGCGAGGCTCGGTGCGAGCCGGTCACGGTCTGGTCGGCGAACCATCTACCGGGGAAGGATCGCTCGACATGAGCCCGGAGCCCGAGAAAGCCGGACCAGGATTCGACCTCGTTCACGGCCAGCCTGGTGTCCAGCGCGGCGGCCAATGACGGCGGACCGGACGCATGCGTGACGATCACCGCGTGGTAGACCGGCTGCCCGTGGCCGGTGAAGATCGGCGCGCCCACGATCGTATGCGACATCCGGCCGGCCGAGATGAGCGACACGGTCGGGTATCCGCACATCCATACCAGGTCGAGCGTGGGCGCGTGGCGGAGCGCCTCGATGGTCGTCCTCCCCGCAGTCTGGTCGATCACCACCTCGATGCCGGTCATCTTCGACAGGTGTCCGACCAGATCGCCCATGATGGGCTGCGTGTTGTCGCCCAGATAGGTTGCGGCTCTCAGCGGCCCTTCCGGAGGCGTGCTCAACGTTTTTTCCCGGGTTGGTAGTTGGTAGCTGCTAGTGGAGACTACCGACTACCAACAAGGAACTAGTCGTCTAGACCCATGGGCTGTTCGAGTTCCGGTTGCCGAAGGTGCCGCCGGTGCGGTACCGGTCCAGGGTGAACGGCTTCAACTCCTCGGGCTTCTCCCCGTACACGAGCATCTGAGCGGTGAGCTTGCCCACACCGATCATCTTGAAACCGTGGTTGGAGTCGGCGATCACCCACGCGTTGTCGCCGAGATGGTCGAACACCGGCACGTTGTCGGGTGTGAAGGCTCCGATTCCTCCGTTACGCCGATCCTTGAAGTAGGGCCTCAGGTTCTCGAGCCGCTTGAACAGCATGCCCAGGGCCGAGCAGTAGTAGTCGGCGAACCAGTCTTCCGCCTGGTAGAGGTCATTGAGATGGCCGTAGGGCTCGACCTCCGCCCGTGGTCCGATTTTGATGGGGATCGTCCCACCCTGGAGACCGGGAGCGCCAACCCGCTCCGCTGCGTAGCGCGTGTACACGTAGGTGTGGTCCTTGATCATCGCCCCGTCCTCGCCGTAGACCGGCGTGTCCAGAAGCTCCACATGCAAGACCGGTGAGTCCCGGTACTGGGCGGTGCGGAAGTCCACGCCCTCGGGGAGGAGCACTTCACCTTCCAGGAGGCGCCAGTAGGTCCACATGTCCATCTGTTCCTCGACGTGACCGTCGGGATAGACGACATCGAGGTGTGACGGGCCGCCGAGCCACTCCCAGTGCGTGGGTGTCCACGCTCCCGCACCGACGACAACCTGTTCGCATGAGATCGATCCCTGGTCGGTCTCGACCGCCGTCACAGAACCTGATGCGTCCAGTTGGTAGCCGGTGACCGTGGTCCCGTAGACGCGCTGCACGCCCCACTGGCGGCACTTCTGATCGAGGCCCCACACGGCGATGTGGGTTCCGGCATATCCGGAGCGGTGCTCGTGTAGCACGACGTCGCAGTTCTCGGTCTTGAAGTCGGGCCACAGCTTGGTCAGGAACGCATGCGCGTCCGATCCCGTGTAGAGGTCCGATGGGTAGCCGCTGGCCGCCTGCGAAGCGTGGAGTTCGATGTAGTCCTCATACTGGTTCGCTTCGCCGACCGAGACGTAACCGACCTGCTGGAAACCGAAGTTCACGGGGTCGGACTCCCACACCTCCACGCTGGCCCGCAGGATGGGGTGGAGTTGGTTGGTCATGTAGAGGTTGCGCACGCATCCACATGCCAGCCCGGTGGCGCCGGCGCCCGGACCCTGCTTGTCGATCAGCACCACATCGCTTCCCTTGCCCTTGCCTGATCGTTCGAGATACATGGCCAGGTGATAAGCACTCGACAGGCCATGGACACCGGCGCCGACCACGACGAACCGCGCGCTCCGCGGCAGGGGCACGGAGTCGAAGACCGGTATCGCCGGCGGGTTGACCATGCAACCGTCGACTTCGGGAGGCAGGGGACGGTTGGCGAATGGATACCACTGGTTGTGCCCGGTGGGGTTCGGGAGGTTCATGAGCTTGCCTTTCTGCTTAGGGTTTCGTTTTCGGTAGTTGGTTGGACGTAGTCGGCGCCGAGGGTTCGCCATATCAGCGGGACGCCCGGCCGGTAGGCGAGATGGTGACGACTCGGTGCGTCGAGGATGGTGAGGTGGGCAGGCCCACCCGGCGCCAGGCGGCCCACATCCTTACGCCGGAGAGCTGCGGCACCGCCGGTCGTGGCGGCGGAGATCGCCTCGTCGATGGTCATGTTCATGTCTCGCACCGCCAGCGCGATGCAGAACGAGATAGAGCTCGTGTAGCTCGACCCGGGGTTGCAATTCGATGCGATAGCTACGGTGACCCCGGCGTCGATGGCCCGCCGGGCGTCGGGATACGGTTGGCGGGTGGAGAAGTCCGCGGCGGGGAGGAACGTGGCCACGGTGTCGCTGGCGGCGAGCGCCTCGATGTCGTCGTCGGACAGGTAGGTGCAATGGTCCACCGACGCGCAGTCCATCTCCACGCCGAGGCGGACTCCGGGACCGTAATCAAGCTGGTTGGCGTGGAGGCGTAGACCGAGGCCGGCGGCGCGGCCCGCCTCGAGGACCGCCCTCGACTGGTCGGCGTCGAAGGCCCCGATCTCGCAGAAAGCGTCGATCCAGCGGACATGGGGCCGGACGGCCTCGAGCATCGGCCCGCACACCAGGTCGACATACTCGTCGGTCCGGCCCAAGTACTCGGTCGGCACCACATGGGCGCCCATGAAGGTGCTCTCCGGAGTGACTTCCGCTGCGAGCGAGGTGGTGACAGCCTCGGACTCAACCGACAGCCCGTACCCGGACTTGATCTCCACGGTGGTGGTTCCCGCCTGGTGGACCTCCTCGAGTCGCCGGGCGAGGCCGGCCCGCAGGGCGTCCCTACCGGCGGTGCGGGTGGCCTCGGTCGTCACGCGGATCCCTCCCCCGTCGTAGTGCTCCCCGGCCATCCGCCGCGTGAACTCTTCCGCCCGGTCGCCGGCGAAGATCAGGTGGGTGTGGGAGTCGACAAACCCCGGCATCACGCACCTGCCTCCGGCGTCCATGCGCTCGTCCGCCACCGCGCCGGCGGGACCGACCGCGACCACGGCGGCCCCGTCAATCACCACCGAAGCGTTCTCGACGATCCCGAGTGGTCCCGCCCCGATCCCGGGGGCGTTGGTGACCAGTTCGCCGATGTTGTCGATCACCAGCGTCACGCCGCCACCACCTTGGCGATGGCGGAGTCGAGCTCGCCCGCCACATCCAGCGAGACGTGGGTGCCGCCGACCACCACCGGCCGTCCACCGACGACAAGGTTGTGAACGTCGGCGCTCGAGGCGGCGAAGATCACCGCGTCGAGAATGTGGGGAGTGTCGATTCCGGCCAGGCGAACCGAGTCCAGCCCCACGCTGGTGAAGTCGGCCAGACAGCCTGGCCTGATGGTCCCTCCGTCCTTCCAGCCGAGTGACCGGTACCCGTTGACGGTGGCGATGGCGGCCAGCGTCTCGGTGGAGTGGACTCCCCGCCGGTTGGTCAGGATCCTCGCGCTCAGTTCCACTGCCCGCGCCTCCTCGAGCAGATCGATGACCGCGTGGGAGTCCGATCCAGCGCAGAGGGTCGCCCCAGCCCGGACCAAGTCCGGGCAGGGCCCGATCCCGTCGGCCAGATCGCGCTCGGTCGTGGGGCAGATGCAGCAGAGGGCTCCGGCGGCGCCGATCAGGTCGATGTCGTCGCGTGAGAGGTGCGTGGCGTGCACCAGGGTGGTGTCGGGGCCCAGCGCGCCTGCGCCAGCCAGCAGCGCCGTCGGGGTTCGACCGTGGACCCCTAGGCAGGCTTCGTTCTCGGCCGGCTGCTCCGAGACATGGACGTGAAGGGGCAGAGCCCTGTCCTTGGCCCAGCGCGCCACCATCCCGATCGACGGCGGGTCGACGGCGCGGACCGAGTGGACCGCCGCCCCGACCCTGGTGCCCGGTCCGGAAACAGTCGCCCTCAGGCTCTCGACCCGTCGCGTCCAGGCGTGGACAGACCCGTCTCCGAACCGGGCCTGCTCGGGAAGCAGCGGTGCGTACCCGGACCTCGACCCGGAGGACAACCCGCCGTGCAGGTACAGCGTGTCGAGCAGGGTCAGGCGGACTCCGGCATCACGCGCCGCGGCCACCAGACTCGCCCCGAAGGCGTTCGGGTCGTCATAGGGGTCCCCGCCGGGCCGGTGGTGGATGTAGTGGAACTCGCCCACCACGCCTATTCCTGCCATCGCCATCTCGGCGAAGGTCGCCCGGGCGAGCCCGTAGTAACTCTGCGGATCGAGGTTGGCGGCCACCCCGTACATCAGGTCGCGCCACGTCCAGAACGTTCCTTCACCGCCTTGGGTCCGGCCCCGCAATGCCCGGTGAAAGGCGTGACTGTGGGCGTTGGCCAGTGCGGGAAGGGTCAGCCCGGACAACTCGATGGCGTCGCAGGGAGGCGATGCGTGGCCGGAAGAGACTCCTGCGATGCGGTCGCCCTCCACTTCGATCACGACCCCGGGCGTGGCGCTCGGGCCGCCCAGCCAGGCCAGCTCGCACCAGTAGCGGCTGCTCACGAGCCGACCTCGGCCGCGAAGCGGGTGATGCGCTCGACAAACGAGTCGCGGTGATACCGGTCGAACTCCTCCCAGGTGCTGAGGGTCCGAGGGTCGATGCGGTCGACCACCAGGACGCCGTCGAGGTGATCGCACTCGTGCTGCCAGGTACCGGCGGTGAGGCCGCGCAGGACTCGTTCATGATCGGTCCCCTGGCGGTCGGTGTAGCGGACGCGGACGTTTACGTGGCGTTCCAGTTCACCGCGCAGCGGGACCGACAGGCATCCCTCGTTGATGATCACCGTCCTGTCATCGAGGATCTCGTACTCGGGATTGATGGCCACCAGGAGCGGGAAGGGTGGCTTGTAGGGATAGCGCGGGTTGTCGTCGACCTCCATCACCATGATCCGGACGGGCTCGCCTATCTGGTTGGCGGCGATCCCCGAGCCGTTGGCATGCCGCATGGTGTCGATGAGATCGTCGACCAGCTCCTGGATCGCCGGGCGCGAGATGTCGTGGCGGGTCACTTCCCCTGCCCGTACCCGTAGTGTCGGGTGACCTATCGAAAGGATCCGCCTGACCGTCATCGGTGGCCAGGCCAGGGGTCGGCCGATGTGATCCCTCCGGGTAGGGTCCGGACGGCGTGCCACATCGGGTCCGAGTCGTAGTCCCAGTACTTGCTGACATCCACGGTCACCCGGCCGTCGCCGATCGGGCCACCGGCCAGCCGCCCGTTGTGGATGCGGACGTTGTGGTAGATGACCGGGGACAGGACCTCGGCCGCTTCTACGTGAACCGCGCTATGGCGCCAGGCCTCACGGTCCCCGACCTCCTGATGCACGACCAGGTTCGCCCATTGCTTCGGGGTTCTCTCCATCGAGCTGTAGCTGAGGATTCCCGGGTACTGCCGGAATTCGGAGATCACGTCGATGTCGAACTCGTCGATCGCCTGGGCCTCCGCGGTCGACCGGCGATTCCCGAGAAAGCCCACGATCAGCACATCCGTACCCTTCAGCAGGGCCGCCGGGTCGCACATGACGATCCTGCGGCGCAGCCCGTCCTCTTCCCAGGTGCGGACCTCGTACGGACGTAGTACCAGTTCGCCCGCCTCGGTGCGGCGGAGAAGGGCCCGGAGGTCCCGGCGGAGGTGGTTCAGCACGGTGAGGTCGGCCTCGTAATGAAGTAGGTCCGCGCACGGATGGCCGGCGCGGTTCTCGTCGGTCCGAAGGCGGGTCGGGCTGTAACGGACAGGCTTCACGCAATTCCCTTCAATAGTCGGTCGCCACGCCGCCTTCGCGGGCTCGGCGGGCGACGAAGTCTTCGAGTTCTTCACGGACAGCGATGTCCATCGGGGGCTTCTCGTAGGCGTCCAGCAACTCCCTGGCCAGGGTCTCGGTCCGCCGGGCGGGATCGGGACGTCCTGCCTCGTCCCAGGTCTCGAAGTTGCTCCAGTCGGAGAGGAGGGGAGTGTGGAAGGCGTCGCGGTAACGGGCCTGGGTATGAGCGGTACCGAAAAAGTGGCCGCCAGGTCCGACGTCGGCGATGGCTTCGAGGGCCAGCGACCCTTCATCAGTCGCCGGTGGCTCGAGCGCCGCGCAGATCATCTGCAGCAGGTCGGCGTCCAGCACCATCTTCTCGAAGGACGCCCGCAGCCCGCCCTCGAGCCACCCGGCCGCGTGCATTACCAGGTTGGCGCCGCCCATCACCGCTCCCCACAGCGAGAACATGCTCTCGTAGGTGGCCTGGAGGTCCACGGCGTTAGAGGCGTTGGCGTTCGACGACCGGTACGGGAGGCCGTAGCGGCGCGCCAGCTGACCGCCGACCAGCGCGGCCTGCAGGTATTCGGGGGTCCCGAACGCGGGAGCGCCCGACTGCATGTCCACGTTGGAGGTGAAGCCGCCGTAGGCGACCGGCGCTCCCCGCCGCACGGCCTGCGTGAGGACGATGCCGGCCAGGGCCTCTGCGTTCTGCTGGACCAGCGCTCCGGCGATCGTCACCGGCGCCATCGCTCCGGCCAGCGTGAAGGGGGTCACCACCACCGGCTGGTTCCGGGCGGACATCTCGAGGATCCCTTCGATCATCGGGGTGTCGAGCCGTAGCGGAGACGAGGTGTTGACGACCGTGAACAGGGAAGGTTGGGTCTCGAGGTCTTCGCCGGTTATCCCCCGGGCGATCCGGGCCATCTCGATCGTGTCGAGCGTCCGCCGGCGTCCGAGGCTGTAGGTGTGGAAGGCCTTGTCGCTGAGCGTGAGCAGATCGAGGGTGGCGTAGAGGTGACGGACCGAGGGGTGGAGGTCGGTGGGTTCCACCGGGTACCCGCCGTGCAAGTGCACGACGTTCAGGTGCTGGCTCAGGCGCACAAGCTGTCTGAAGTCGTCCCGGTTTCCCGTGCGCCGGTCGCGGCCGAGGCCGGAGACGTTGGGCGGGCTGGCTACCGCCGTGAACGCCAGGTGGTTCCCGCCGAGGTGGACGTTGTGGGCGGGGTTGCGGGCGTGGAGGGTGAATGCGGGCGGGGCGTGGCCGACCAGCTCGGTGACCATCTCGGGATCGAAACGCACCCGGGCCGAATCGGGATCGACATCCGCTCCCTCCCGGCCGAGAAGCCTCCTGGCCTCGAGGTGCAGCATGTCCATCCCGACGTCCCGCAGCACCTGCAGGGACGCCTCGTGGATGGCCTCCACACGGTCGTCGGGAATGGCCCGGACCGGCTGCCAGGGGAGCCTCGGCTGGCGGAAGGGGAGTTGGGGGTTGTCGGGCCCGCGATCGGCGATGCGGGCGCGGCGCCCGCCCCGCCCCCGTCGTGCAGCCACTACGGGAGGCCCGTTTCCGCCATCGGGACGCGTACCCCGCGGTCGGCGGCTACTCGTGCGGCAAGTCCGTAACCGGCGTCCGCATGCCTGATGACGCCGGTGGCCGGATCGTTGAGAAGCACGCGCTCCAGTTTCTCGGCACCCAGATCGGTGCCGTCGGCCAGGCACACCTGGCCGGCATGGATCGAGCGGCCGATCCCGACCCCTCCTCCATGATGGATGCTGACCCAGGATGCCCCGGATGCCGTGTTGACCAGCGCGTTGAGGAGGGGCCAGTCGGCGATGGCGTCGCTGCCGTCCGCCATGTCCTCGGTCTCTCGGTAGGGCGAGGCCACCGATCCGGAGTCGAGATGATCCCGCCCGATCACGATGGGCGCCTTGAGTTCTCCCGACCGCACCATGTCGTTGAACCGCAATCCCAGCCGGTGGCGCTCGCCGTAGCCCAACCAGCAGATCCGGGCGGGAAGCCCCTGGAAGGCGACCCGTTCACCGGCCAGCGTGATCCAGCGCCGCAGGCCCTCGTCGTCGGGGAACTCCTCAAGGACGGCCCGGTCGGTGGCCGCGATGTCGGCCGGGTCGCCGGAGAGCGCCACCCAGCGGAACGGTCCCTTGCCCTCGCAGAACAAGGGGCGGATGTAGGCGGGTAGGAATCCCGGGTAGGCGAAAGCCCGGTCGTAGCCGCCGAGCTCGGCTTCGGCCCGCAGGCTGTTGCCGTAGTCGAACACCTCCGCTCCGCCGTCGAGGAATCCGACCATGGCCTCGACATGGGTCGCCATAGCGGCTCGCGAGCGAATGATGTACTCGTCGGGTTTGGCCTCCCGGAGCTCGTCGGCCTCCTCCAGGGACAGGCCGTCGGGGATGTAGGCGAGCGGATCGTGGGCCGGTGTCTGATCGGTCACTATGTCGGCGGCGACCCCGTCGGCCAGGAGGCGGGGCAGCAACTCCGCCGCGTTGCCGGCCAGCCCCACCGACAGCGGCCGGCGGGCTGCCACCGCCTCCGTACAGCGGCGGAGGGCGTCTGCGTAGCCATCCGCGACCACGTCCAGGTAGCGGGTCTCAACACGACGGTACGCCCGGTCGGGGTCTAGTTCGACGCAGAGGGCCACGCCGCCGTTCATGGTGATCGCCAGAGGTTGGGCGCCGCCCATTCCGCCCAACCCGGCGGTAACCGTGAGGGTGCCCGCCAGGGAGCCCCCGAACCGTTTCCGGGCGATGGCGGCGAAGCACTCGTAGGTGCCCTGCAGGATGCCCTGGGTGCCGATGTATATCCAAGAGCCGGCCGTCATCTGCCCGAACATGGTCAGCCCGAGGTGTTCCAGGCGGCGGAACTCGTCCCAATCGGCCCAGTCGGGAACGAGGTTCGAGTTGGCGATCAGCACCCGGGGTGCCCATTCATGGGTGCGGAGGACGCCCACCGGTTTGCCCGACTGGACGAGCATCGTCTCGTCGTAGGCGAGGGTGGTGAGCGTTCGGATTATGGCGTGGTAGGCATCCCATGACCTGGCGGCACGTCCGGTACCGCCGTACACCACCAGGTCGTCCGGACGTTCCGCCACCTCGGGGTCGAGGTTGTTCTGCAACATGCGGAAGGCCGCTTCCTGCGGCCAGCCGGGACAGGTCAGATCGGTTCCGGTAGGGGCGCGGACACCTCCGACCGGCGGGCCTGAACCGGGGTGCCTGATTGCCGTCATCGCAGACCTCGCCGATCCGATGGGATAGGTTCTCGCAGGGCGAACTCTCCTTGAATAATACCTGGTTTGGGTCTATCCTGTCAACAAACAGAAGGCGATTTCAGTTAATGAAACTCCAGCAGGCGATAACGTCCGAAGATCAGGCGGCCACCCGTGCCCGGTCGTCCGACCGATCCGGGTCGACGCTTCATGCGTCGCGCTCGGCGGAGAGGGTCCTGAGCCTGCTCGACACGGTGGTGACCGGAGGGGCGACCGGTTTGACCGAAGCCGCCGGAGCGACCGGCATACCGGTCAGCACAGCACTCCGCCACCTGCGGGTCCTGACCGCCCGCGGCTACCTGGTCCGGGACGATCTCGGCAGGTACTCTGTCGGGCCGAGCTTCGTCCGGGTCGCCCTGGCTGCCTTCCAGTCCGGCCCTTATGCCCGGCTCACGGCCGCGGCCCAGCCGGCCCTGCAGCATCTCGCCGAGGCAACCGAGGAATCCGCATACCTGGCGGTCAGGGACGGCAGCGAAGCCGTTTACATCGCGACCGTGGAGAGTCACCGGGCGATCCGCCACGTCGGATGGGTGGGTAGGTCGGTGCCCGTCGAGGGAACGGCGGTGGGGAAGGCCCTGACGAGCGAGGTGACGAACCTCGCGCAGCGTCCCGTTCCATGCTTCAACACGGGGGCCATCGAGCCGGATGTGACGGCGGTGGTGGCGCCCATCCATGGATCGGCTGGGATTGTCGGCGCCCTCTCGGTTCTGGGGCCTGCGGAGCGGTTGGTCGGAGAGCGCCTGGACCGGACCGCCGAGGCCGTGGTCGAGGCGGCCCAGAAGACCTCGCTGGCGCTCTTCCCGCGGTAGGCGGCGGCGGGATGACCGTGCTGCTCGAGGGTCTCGGTGTGACGGTCCCGGACGTGGTCGGGGTTGCTCGCCGCGGCGAGAAGGTCCGGATCACGGATGGCGCCCTGGAACGAATGAGGGCGGCCTGGTCCATAGTGGAAGAGCTCGCCGAAGGTGACCCGGTCTACGGGATCACTACTGGCTTCGGCGCCCTGGCCACCACCACGATCCCTACGGGACGGAGGGCCGACCTGCAGCGTTCGCTCATCCGTTCCCACGCGGCGGGGATGGGGCCGCCCGTGGAGGCCGAAGTGGTCCGGGCCATGATGTTCCTACGGGCGCGGACCCTGGCGCTCGGGTATTCGGGCGCCCGGCCGCTGGTCGCCGAAGCGCTGGTGCGCCTGCTGAACGCCGGGATCGTGCCCATGGTGCCCGAGCACGGCTCGCTGGGGGCCAGCGGGGACCTGGCTCCGCTGGCTCACGTCGGTCTGGGACTCATCGGTGAGGGTGAGGTGATGACCGGCGCAGGGGTTGAGGCGGCCGCCGGCGTCCTGGCCCGGAACGGCATCGCGCCAGTGGTCCTGGCCGAGAAGGAGGGCCTGGCTCTCACCAACGGCACGGACGGGATCCTGGGGATGCTCTGCCTGGCGGTTCACGACGCCTCGTACCTGCTCACCGTAGCCGACATCGTGGCGGCGCTCAGCGTCGAGGGTCTCCTGGCCACCGACCGGGCCTACGCGGCTGACCTCCAGGCGTTGAGGCCCCATCCGGGCCAGGCCGCCAGCGCCGCCAACCTCCGGGCCGTCCTGGCCGCGTCGCCGATCGTCGCCAGCCACCGCCACGATGACCTGCGGGTCCAGGACGCCTACTCGATCCGTTGTACGCCCCAGGTCCACGGCGCGGCCCGCGACACTCTGGCCTTCGTGAAGGATGCGACCGATCGCGAGCTGGCCTCGGCCATCGACAACCCGATGGTCCTTCCCGACGGGCGGGTCGAGTCCTGTGGCAACTTCCACGGGGCGCCGGTCGCGCTGGCAGCCGACTACCTGGCCATCGCCCTGGCCGAGGTGGGCGCCATCGCCGAGAGACGGCTTGATCGCCTGCTCGATCACAACCGCTCCCACGGACTCGCTCCGTTCCTCGCCGACGATCCCGGTGTCGACAGCGGCCTGATGATCGGCCAGTACACCGCGGCCGCCATGTGCGCCGAGAACCGCCGCCTGGCCGCCCCCGCGTCGGTCGACTCCTATCCGACCTCCGCCATGCAGGAGGACCACGTGTCGATGGGATGGTCCGCGACCCGCAAACTCCGCGTGGTAGTCGGTAACCTGCGCCGGATCCTCGCCATCGAGTGGGTCACGGCAGCGCGGGCCATCGACTTGCGGGCACCGCTCGAACCGGCGGCCGGCACCGGGGCCGCTATACGGCTGCTAAGAAGCCGCGTGCCTGGACCAGGCTCCGATCGCGTGCTCTCACCGGAGTTCCTGGAAGCCGAGGAGCTTCTCTTGGATGAGGTCCTGGTGGATGCGGTAGAGGCCGCGACGGGGCCGCTCGGATGACGGCCGGACCGCCGCCGCTCAGGAAGGAAGACCCTCCAACTTCGACACCAGTTCGCCGACCTGGGCGAGGTAGTCCTCGACGGTCTCGCGAGGCAGCCAGCCTTCGTAGAAGTTGGTGTGCAGGGCACCCGCCAGGCCGAAAGCGGCCCGTATGTCCGGGTCTCCGGTCTCGTCCACGAGGCGGTTGACCACGCGCCAGAGTTCGTGATGGCCGTTGTGGGGCCAACCTCTCGCCTCGGCGACGCTCTTGACCATCTGGGCAGCAGCACCCCAGCCCTTCTCAGAGGCTTGTAACAGGTCGTCTTCGGCCAGGTAGGTTTGGGCTTTGGTGAGGAATTCCCGTCCGGTGGCGTTGTAGTACCTTGTCTTAGTGGTCATGGGGACATCATATCGTGACTGTGGGGTAGTTGGAAGAGGCATGCCGCCAGCCCGACAGGTTGGCTCTCGAGCGTGCATGGTGCGCCCGTTGAGCTTCCCCTCGGTACCTGGAAACCGACTCGTCGGTCTCGGTGTTTGATGGGGGGCAGGTAGCCACGTCAAGACATGGTCCCGGTTCTTCCTACTGGAATCGGTCAACTCTGATGGGTCAACCTCGGATTTGTGCTACATTGTAGAACATGGTGGAGATAGGAATCCGCGCCCTGAAGCAGAACGCATCGGCTGTCGTCAGACGGGTGGCGGCCGGGGAGTCGATAACGGTCACGGACCGTGGTCGGCCGGTTGCCCGTCTGGTGCCCCTGGCCAGGAGCCGGGTTGAAGACCTGATCGAATCGGGGCGGGCGCGGCCGGCGAGTCTGTCGCTGAGCGAGCTACCGCCCCCGGTGCCTGCTCCACCGGGCCGGCCGCGTGCATCCGAGGTGCTGGAGGAAATGCGTGAGGGCGAGCGGTACTGACCCTTGTTCTACTTGGAAACGTCCGCAGCCGTGAAGCTGGTCTTCGCTGAGCAGGAGTCGGCTGCTTTGCAAAGGTGGAGCGTTGCGGTTGGGGATCAGGTCGTTTCGAGCGATCTCCTTAGAACGGAGTTGCTGAGGGTCACGAGACGGGTTGATCCGGAGCAGTTGGGGCAGGCCCGAGGACTTCTCGACTCACTGGTTCTGTTAAGCCTGTCGACAACGGTGTGCGAGCGAGCGGCCGTGCTCGAGCCCGTGGTGCTCCGGAGCCTTGACGCCTTGCACCTAGCCGCGGCCCTTGAGTTGGGTGATGACCTCGAGGGTGTGGTCATCTACGACCGCCGTTTGCGAGAGGGCGCACGATCGTTGGGAGTCCGGGCCGTCGCTCCGGCATGAGGATTAGTCTCGTCGCCGGTGAAGCTGCGCCTGGCGGGGAGCGAGTCCCTGTGTGGGCCCAGTGGATCATGGGTAATAGCCTCTTGGGAGTGACGGTACAGACATGAAAGAAGAAATCCGCGCCGAAGCGGCGGCGGCGCCGTTGGGTCCTCACTCGCAGGGCATGCGGGTCGGCAACCTCGTATTCACAGCAGGAATGGGACCGATCCACCCGGATACAGGCCAGATCGTCGGCGACACGATCGAGGAGCAGACGGAGCTGACCATCGACAACCTGAGCGCGGTTCTGGAGGAAGCGGGTTCCAGCCTCGACCATGCCGTCAAAGCGACGGTGCATCTACAGGACCTCGATGACTTCGCAGCCTTCAACCGGGTCTACGAGCGGCGCTTCGGTGATCCCAAGCCGGTCCGCACCACCGTGGGCAGCAACCTCCACGGCATCATGGTCGAGATCGACCTGGTAGCTGTCATCCCTTAAGCTCCCAGCCGCAAACATGTAGGTTGAAGTTCCTGATTATTGTTGTGTCGTCTTCCTGATAATTGTAGGATAGACTTCCCGGTTATTGTAGGATCGGCTGAACTCCCTCGTGTGAGGTACGAATGTTCACAGATCCAGGCTATGTGACTCCCGAGCCGATGTATCTGGATCGGATCGTGGACGCCGAGGTTCCGGTGGCGCTGGGCTCTGCGGGAGCAGTGCTGATAGAAGGCCCGAAGGGATGCGGAAAGACCTGGACCGGTCAGCGCTTCGCCCACAGCGAGATCCTGCTGGAGGAACGTCCCGATCTTTGGGATATCGCTTCCCAGGTTCCGGAGCTGTTGCTCGATGGCGCTACGCCCCGCCTGCTCGACGAGTGGCAGCGTGTCCCCGAGTTGTGGCATCTGATGCGCGTCGAATGTGATCGTCGCGGTAGGCCCGGCCAGTTCATCCTTACCGGGTCTGCAGTTCCGGCTGACGAGATGACACGCCATTCGGGCGCCGGCCGGGTGAGCCGCGTCCGCATGCGCCCGATGTCTCTGGCAGAGAGCGGGCCATCCGAGCCGGTCGTGTCCCTAGGTGGGTTGCTGGAGGGCCAGGCATTTACCGCGGGGGAATCACCTGTCGACGTCAAAACCCTCGTGGAGGCGGCATGTAGGGGCGGCTGGCCTCGGCTGATCGGCGCGCCGATCACGGCAGCCCGCCGCTTCACTCGTGACTACCTGAGCGACATCTGCCGAGTCGACATCTCGGCGGTAGACGGCATCAGCCGCAGTCCCACGGGGGTCATGCGTCTGCTGCAGTCACTCGCACGCAACGTGGCCACTACCGCGGGGTGCCGGAAGCTGGCTTCGGAGACGGGCGGGGATGTTCCGGTGGGCCGCACCACGGCCAAGACCTATCTGGATGCGCTGAGCCGCTTGTTCGTCGTCGAGGACCTACCGGCCTGGAATACGCATCTCAGGTCACGGACGAGCCTGATCCGCTCCCCGAAACGCCACTTCGTCGATCCGTCCCTGGCGCCGGCGGCGCTCGGAGTCGGCCCGGAGCGGTACTTGAGCGACTTGAGCGCCTTCGGTTTCTTGTTCGAGTCCATGGTTGTCCGCGACCTGCGCATCTACGCCCAGGCGCATGACGCCAACGTCTACCACTACCGCGACACCTACGGATTGGAGGCCGACGCGATCGTCGAGACCGGCGACGGCCGGTGGATCGCCGTAGAGGCAAAGCTCGGAGGCACCTCGACGGTCGAGAAGGCCGCGGCGGCTTTGCTGAAGCTGAGAGACCGTGTGTCGAGGGAGCGGGCTGCGACGCTCGCCCGCTTGATGGTCATCACAGGCGGCCGCTACTGCTACCAACGCCCTGACGGCGTGGCGGTCGTGCCGCTGGCGTGTCTGGGACCATGACTACCGAGGTTTCCGAACGCTCACGGTGTGGTTCAGAGAACGGATCCGCCGGCACCGGCGGCGCTCGAGGGAGGAGTGGGATAGATGGTGAGTGAGCGAGTGGTCGCCGAGGGCAGGATCGCCTGGGCCAGGAGGCGCATGCCGGTGCTGGGGGCGGCTCTGGCCGAACTGGGGCAGCGGCGGGTGTTCGACGGGCTGACGATCGGCTTCCGTCTCCATCTGGAGCCCAAGACGGCGGTACTGGTCGAGGGCCTGCTGGCCGGCGGCGCCCGGGTGGTGGCCATGGGCAACGAGGGCACCACCCAGTTCGGGACTGCCGAGGCACTGGCCGATCGGGGTTGTGAAGTGCTCGACCGTCCCGGCGACGGCAGGAGCGCGGTACGGGCCCATCTCAGCGAGATTGCCGCGGCTGGCCCCGATCTGGTCCTGGACAACGGCGCCGAGTTGATCGAGGCGTGCATCCGGGCCGGCCAGCCGCCGAAGGGGGCCACCGAGGAGACCACTTCGGGTGCGTTCCGGCTGCGGGAAGCCTTGACCGGGGCGGTGGGCTTCCCCGTCATCGTGATCAACGACAGCCCGCTGAAGGCGATCGTGGAGAACAAGCACGGGGTGGGGGAGTCCGTGGTGGACGCCATCGTGCGGGCCACCAACATGTCGTTGCACAAGAAGCGGGTGGTGGTATTCGGCTACGGATGGTGCGGCCGGGGCATAGCCCTATATGCCCGCCACCGGGGGGCCGATGTAGTAACGGTGGAGCCCGATCCGGTCAAGGCCCTGGAGGCCGCCATGGACGGCTTCGACGCGGCGGCTCTGGACAGGGCCGTCCGGACCGCCGACGTGGTCATCACCGCTACCGGACGGGAGCGGGTGGTTGGTTACGAGCTGATCGAGGCGATGCCCGACGGAGCTCTGCTGGCCAACGCCGGCCACACCGACGCCGAGATCGACGTGCTCCGCCTGGAGCTAGAGGCTCCAGGCGAGTTGGTGGCCCCATCGCTACACGCCCACGAGTTACCCGGCGGCCGTACCGTGTTCCTGCTGGCCAAGGGCCGGATCGTCAATCTGGCCGCCGCCGGGGGTACCGGCAACCCCATCGAGGCCATGGACCTCGGGCTTACCCTGCAGGCCCGGTCGCTGGCCGCCCTGGCCACCTCCGGTGGCGATTTCCGGCCCGGTCCCCAGCCGGTGCCCCGGCTGATCAACGACCGGACGGCCATCGCGATGCTCGAATCCATGGGCCAGGCGCCGGCCTGACTCACGTCCCGGTTACTTCGGGATTTCCGATGGATCGGAGACGATGGGGGCCCATGCGGTGACCGATCATGCGAACGTCACCACGTTCCTGCCCAGGACGCGGCGGTCTCTCAGGCTGAGGATGGCGGCCTCGAGGCCGTCGAGGTCGGTACGGTTGGCGATCACGGCGTTCAAGCGACCCTGGGCGGCCAGCGCGATCGCTGTCTCCAGGTCGTTCTTGGAGCCTGCGGCGGAGGTGAGGATGCGGAGTTCGTTCCTGATGAGAGCGCCCGGATGGATGTCCAAGGGCTGGCTCGTGTATCCGATCTGGACGAAGGAACCGCCCGGAGCGAGGCATCCGAACCCGGCTCTCATGGTTTCGCGGGTCCCGACGGTTTCGAAGAACACGTCAGGCGCCCGTCCCAGCATCCGGCTCGCCTCTACCGGAAAGGTCGAGTAGCCCTCCGGATCGCCGATCACCAGGCCGGCCTGGGCGCCGAGGCTCTGTACCAGATCCAGCTTGGCCGCGTCGTCTGCCACCGCCAGTACGGTGGCGCCCGCCAGCGCCGCCACCTGGGCGACCATCAGCCCGACGCCTCCGATGCCGTTGACCACCACCGGATCGCCGGCACCGATTCCGGCCAGCCGGACCGCATGGACGGCGGTCATGCCGCTGCAGGCCAACACAGCGCCCGCCTCGAAGCTCACGGTGTCCGGCAGGGGAACGAGGTTCGCCTCGGGTACGACCACGTACTCGGCAAAGCCCCCGTCGGCGGTGAATCCGATCATGCCCTTCGAGTTCTCGCACAGGCGGTCCCGGTTCGTATTGCAGTAGCGGCACGAGCCGCAGTTCATCACGTTGTAGACCGCGACCCGCGAGCCTGGTGATCCGGCCCGAGCGCCGTTGACCTCCCCGGCGATCTCGTGTCCGAGCACTCGCGGGGTGCCCATCGGATCGATCAGGCCCTCCAGGAAATGCAGCTCGGTCCCGCACACTCCTGCCGCCCTCACCCGTACCAGCGACCAGCAGTCCGGCACTCGCGGAACCGGCCGCTCTGCCAACCGGAGCGCGCCATCCCCGGCGAACTCGGCCGCCTTCATCACCGTAGGAACGGACACAGCCACGAGTTGCAAGCGTACTCAGGCCGGCTTGGGAAGCCGAACAACGGAGCTACTAGCATCACAGCGCGATCCCATCTATTCGAGAGGAATGACGCGTGGTTTCTGAGCCGTCCCGTACCGGCTCGTCCCGCCGGTACATCCCAGGACGTAGCCCGGCGCTCGCGGTGGATCGCATCACCCAGGTGTTCGAGAAGAACGGTGAGCCGCTGGTGGCTCTGCGGGATGTGTCGCTGGACGTCCGGCAGGGGGAGTTCCTCACGCTGGTCGGGCCGTCGGGGTGCGGGAAGTCCACCCTCCTCAAGATCATCGCCGGTCTCCTGAACCCCACGGGGGGCAACGTCTACCTGGAAGGCAACGAGGTCACCGAACCCCGCGAGGAGATCGGTCTCATGTTCCAGACTTCCACCCTCTTCCCGTGGCGCAACGTGATCAGGAACATCTCCCTTCCTCTCGAGATCATGGGCAACATGGAGCCGGACGGGGAACGACGGGTCGCGGACGTGGTCGAGTTGGTCCGTTTGGAAGGATTCGAGCAGCACTACCCACGGGAACTCTCGGGTGGCATGCAGCAGCGGGTGGCTCTGTGCCGGCTCCTGGTCTCGGATCCGGACCTGATGCTGCTCGACGAGCCGTTCGGTTCTCTGGACGAGTTCACCCGCGAGCACTTGAATACCGAGTTGGCCCGCATCGCCGAGCACGAGCACAAAACCACAGTGTTCGTCACCCACAACATCAGGGAGGCGGTGTTCCTCTCCGACCGGGTGGCCGTGATGGGAACCGCGCCGGGCCGGATACTAGATCTGGTGGAGGTCGACCTCCCCAGGCCGAGAGTCCCGGGCTCTCGGCGGTTGGCGGAGTACACCGAGACGGTCAACTACATCCGCGAAGTGCTTGGTCTCTTCTAGAGAGCGGAAGGAGTTCTCGATTGGATACTGACATGTCCGGCGCCGACACCCTCGGGATGGATCCGCTCTCGGGGTCCGGTCCGGCCTCCCGTTTTCGCGGCTTCTGGACGCAGGTCCTTCTGACCGGTTCGGTGGTGGTCAGCATCTGCCTGATCTGGGAGTTGCTTAGCAGTTGGGAGGTTATCACCGGGAGCCGCCTGTCGTTCTGGCCGGAGATCGTGCTGTCCAAACCGTCGGAGATAATCCCGGCCTTCTTCGAGGCCATATCCACCGGGTTCGTGCTGTGGCACTTCTGGGTCACCTTCCAGGAGACGGCCATCGGTTTCGTCATCGGCGCCGGTGGGGGATTCTTGCTGGGTACCTACGTGGCCCTGGTACCGACCTTCAGGAAGGCCTTCTACCCGGTGATAATCCTGTTCCAGTCGACGCCCCGGGTCGCCCTGGCCCCGGTGTTCATCGCCTGGTTCGCTTTCGGAATCGCCTCCAAGATCGCGCTGGCGGCCACGATCTGCTTCTTCCCGGTCCTGATCAACACCATCACCGGTCTGACAGTCATCGACGAGAACGCGGGGCTTCTCATGAGATCTCTCAGGGCCACTCGATGGCAGACCTTCCGTCATCTCCGGCTCCCGAGTTCCGTACCGACCGTGTTTGCCGGGCTCAAGGCGGCTCTCACGTTCGCACTTATCGGGGCCATCGTGGGCGAGTTGACCGCCACCAACGAGGGGGCCGGCCACCTGATCGAGACGGCGGCATTCCAGTTCCGCAGCGACGATGTGTTCGCGTACCTGCTGATGTTGGCGCTGATAGGCCTGGCGCTGTTCCTGATGGCTGCGTGGTTGGAGCGGAAGCTCCTCTTCTGGCATGTGGATCTTGAAGAGGCCACTTAGCGGGCCACCGGATAGAATCGTGGTGAGCACCTGCTCACCCGGATAAGGAGGAAGGGATATGAAACCAACTACCCGCTGGGCACGACCATGGTCGGTCATGCTGGCGCTTGCCGTCGTTCTGGGGATAGTCGGCGCTGCCTGCGCGGAGGATGAGGAACTCCGCGATGTGAACCTTGCCCTGTCAACTACGAGTGGGTTCGGCTACGGCTACTGGATCGCGGTAGGTCTCGGCTACTACGAGGATGAGGGCCTCAATGTGAGCCTGCAGGGCACTGGAGGATCATCTGAGGTTGCCCAGATTCTGGCGGCCAACAACGCCGAGGCGGGAATGGGGGTTCCAGGGGCGATGTTGCCTGCCATCGAGGCAGGGGCGGGCCTGTACCCGTTCTTCACCTACGCCTACGGTGAGGTGTTCGACGTAGTGGTACCTGCGGGATCGTCGATCAACAACATCGCCGGCCTGGCCGGTCTGAAGATCGGCATCTCGGAGTTGGCCGGTGGCGAGGTTCCGCTCGTGCGGGCGCTGCTCGTTGAAGCTGGACTCGATCCGGATTCCGACGTGGAGATCATCGAGGTTGGGACCAACGCTCCGACCGTCAAGGCGGCTCTGGACGATGGACGGATCGACGCCTACTCGTCCGCCAAGTCCGATATCGCCTCGATGAATGCGGCCGGGCTCGACACCGTGTCGATCGCGCCCGCCTCGCTGAACACCCTCCCAGCCGAGGGGTTGCTGGCTGCCGAGGACTACAAGGACGACGACGAACTTCTGATCGGCCTTGGCCGGGCCACTGCCAAGGGCCAGCTGGTGGCCTACACCAACCTCGACGGCGCGGTGTGTGTGCTCAAGGAACTCATCCCCGAAGAGTTCACCGATGAGGCCGAAGGCCGGGCCGGCTTGGCGGCGGTCATCGAGATCACCACTGCCCCGCAGGAGGGCGGCGACTACGTGTTCGGATTCCTGGATGCTGCCGGATGGAACACCTATGTGAACATCTTCATCCAGGGCGGTGTGATCTCCCAGCAAATCGACATGGGCCAGTATGTGATCGCTGATCTCCTCGACGAGATCAACGATTTCGACCAGGCGGCCATTATCGAAGAGGCCAACGGGCTTTCAACCGATTGTTGATTGTCGCCTGATCGCCTTCTCGTAAACGCTTCCTTCGCCACTGACGGCGACCGTCCCATACGGGCGGGCGCCCTCAGCGGGCGGCGGTTCCGGGCTATTGGCGGCAGACGAGATGGTAGGGCCCCGGGCGGCTCGGGTG
>VXMM01000030.1:51928-90986 GCA_009841105.1 Acidimicrobiia bacterium
TTACTCTTCTCTCATGTGGTCTTCTCATCGTTTTTTTTTGTGGTGCGTTTGGGTTGTCTCTAATCCGCACCCGCCCTCCCGGGGGCCGCCCCCCCCATACGGGCGGTCGCCGTCAGCGGGCAGCGGATCCGTGCTATGGGCGACCTACGAGAGGTTCGCTCCACGGTCGCCTCGGATGCGGAGATCGTCGATCTGGGTGGAGGGGTGGCCTTTCCCGGTTTCGCCGACAGCCACGTCCATGCCCTCAACTACGGGCGTTCCCGAATGGGGGTTCCGTGCTGGCCGTCGGATGTCTCTTCCGTGGGTGAGATCGTGGAAAGAGTGGCGGACGCCGACCGAGCACTCCCGGCCGGCCGGTGGATCAAGGGCCGCGGCTACGACCCGGCCAGGTTGGCGGAGGGACGGGCGCCCACGGCTTCTGAACTGGAGTTGCCCGGCGGCCGCTGCGTGGTGCTGGATAGCTTCGACTTCCATCGCCGGGTGGTCAACCGCGCCGCCCTCGCCGCGGCCGGAATCGGTGCCGGCACTCCCGATCCCCCCGACGGGGAGATAGTCCGGGACCGCCATGGCGTTCCGACCGGTGAACTGCTCGACGGTGCTCGCGCTCTGATGGATCCGGTCGTGCCTCCGTGGTCGGACGAGGAGGACGAGCAGGCGATCGAGATCGCCACCGACTACTTCCTGTCCCACGGTTTCGCCTACGTGACCAACGCCGCTCCGCTCACCATGTCCCATCGCGGCGAGGAGGTGGCGGCCTTCCTCCGCATGAGCGAACGCCGGGCCCTCCGGCTGCGCTTCACGTCGATGATCAGGGCCGAGCTGCTGGACGCGGCGGGGGATCTGGGCCTCAGTCCCGGCGTCGGGGGACACAACTTCCGCATCGGCGGGGCCAAGGTCTTCTCCGACGGAGCCTTCGGCCCCCGCACCGCTGCGATGTTGGAGCCGTACTCGGATTCCGCCACGTCGGGCACCATGCATGTCCAACGCGGGGAGCTGGAGGAAACGATCCGCAAGGGCGCGGGACTCGGATGGCAGATCGCCATCCATGCCATCGGCGACGCTGCGGTGGAGACGGTGGCCGGTCTGCTGGCAGCCCACCCTCCGGCCGGCGGGGCCCGTTCGCACCGCATCGAGCATTGCTGCCTCACCTCCGGTAGCGCCCTGCGTTCCATGCAGAGGGGAGGGATCATCCCCGTGCCACAACTGTCGTTCCTGCGCTTCCGGGCCCCAGCGTTCCTGGCCGCGCTGGGCGAGGAGCGGTTGGCGACCATGTACCCGCTCCGCACCTGGATCGATGCCGGCCTGAAGCCGGTCCATAGCTCGGATACGCCCGTCATCCCGGACGCTGCGCCCATGGCAGCGTTGGCCACGGCTACCGCTCGGGTCGATGCCGGCGGACGAGTATGGGGCGCCGAGGAGGGGATCAGCTTCGAGGAGGCTCTGGCCACCATGACCGAATGGCCGGCTGAAGCGGACGGGCAGTCCGGCGACCGGGGCAGGATCGCTACCGGTTACCTGGCGGACTTCACCGTCCTCCCCCGTGATCCGCGCCGGCTCCCACCGGACGAGATGGCGGAGACCGCCCCGGTGATGACCATCGTGGGGGGTGACGTGGCCTGGCGCAGCGAATCCCTCTCCTGATCGTTCCGGTTGCGTAGGGGTCGGCTGTGGCCATGATCGACATGCATGCCCACTACCTGTCGCCGTCGGTGCTCCGTCAGGCGTCGGCGGGAAGCGTACCGGTCGGCCTGGCGCCGGATGGCCGGTCACTCCGGTTCCCGTCCGGCCCGTCCCGTCCGGTCCCCCCGCCGCTCTGCGACCTGGCGGACCGGCTCCGCTGGATGGATGAACGGGCCATCGAGAGGCAGATACTTGCCCCATGGATGGATATCACCGGCGACGACCTCCCTCCGGACGCGGCGGCGGCGTGGTGCCGGGCCATGAACGACAGCTGCGCCGAGGACATCGGTAACGAGCCCCGGTTCGGGGCGCTGGCGGCGCTACCGGTGGTAGACGGCGAGGCCGCCGCCCTTGAGCTGGTCCGGTCGGTAGAGCAGCTCGGGTTCTGCGGCGGAGCTATACCCACCGAGGTCGGAGGCAAGGACCTCGACGTGGCCGGCCTGGAACCCCTGTGGGAGGCGGCAGCCGGCTTGGGCGTGATTCTTCTCATGCACCCCTTCCGGGTGATGGGAGGCAGCCGCATGGATGCCCATTTCCTGAACAACGTCTGCGGCAATCCCTTCGAGACCACGCTGGCTGCCCTCCGGCTGTACTTCGCAGGGACGTTCGCCAGGTGGCCGGACCTGCGGGTCCTGCTCGCCCATGGGGGTGGTGTCCTGCCCACGCTGGCGGGCAGGGCCGCGCACGCATCCCGTCACGCCCCTGGCTTCGACCGGACGGTCGATCATCCGGACTCGATCCTGGAGTGCTTCTACTACGACATCATCCTGCACGATCCACGGGCCCTGACCTTGCTCATGAACGCCGTGGAGCCCACCCGGATTGTGGCGGGGACCGACTACCCGTTTCCCATGATCCTCGACCGCCCCACCGACCATGTCCGCCAGGCCGCCGACCAGACCGGCCTCACGGAGGACGAGCTATGCCGCATCCTGAGCGGCACCGCCGAGGAACTGCTGGACGCCTGAGCAAGCTGTTAGCCGTCCCTCCGGCTCGGACAGTTGCGGTCGGTTAGAGATCGAGATGAAGACGGAGCGCGTCATCCAGGCGAGTCATCAGGTCAAGGGGGACGGTCCCTGCCATCCCACCGATCCGCTGAACCGCGATCGATCTGACCTGCTCGCCCTGCGCCTTGGAGTCATGTCTTAGCCCGGTGTCGGTGGCGCCCAAGAAGACCTGGAACGGGCGAATGCGTGTGGTATTGGTGGTCAGGGGGACGACAGTGACAACACCACGCCCGAGTCGGGCTGCGCTCTTGTTGGCTCCGTCGTTGCTGACAATTACCACGGGCCGTCTATTCGCCGCTTCCGCACCGATAGGACGACCAAGGTCGGCGATGCGAACCTGGCCCCTTCTCATGCGGGCGCGAGGCCGTCGCCTGCCACGGTCTCCCAGACCTCCGCCTCGCCACTTTCGATCCACTCTTCGAAAGCCTCTGCGTAGTCATTCTCAAGGTGGGAGGCTCGGAGAAGTCGGACCGCTCTCCGCACCGTTGCCGACCTCGACGGCATACGGTTTGCCTGCGCATAGTCGTCCAAGAACCGGAGTTCCTCGTCGCCAAGGCTGATACTGATCTTCATACTGGGAATACTACTTCGGTAGTATGACAATTGCTACCGACTTCCCCGCTGGTGTTCACCTTCGGTCACTCGAGTTGGGCTTCCTGTCAACTCTTTATTCCGCCTGCCCATGTGTGCCGCGGATGGGCTTTCAACCGGAGCGTCGCGTCCAGAACCAGCGGGTTAGGACGCGTAGGGTGGGGGAGTGGAGGTGGGCGACTTCACGAGCCGGCCTCCCTTCCAGACCATCGTGATCTGGGCGGAGTCGCCGAGGATCGTGATGTCATCTAGCGGGTTGGCGGCGACGGCGATCACGTCGGCGTCGTAGCCTTCGGCCAGCAGCCCGGCCATGGGGGCCCGCGGGCCAAGGGTTCGCGGACCGTTGGCGGTGGCCGCTTCGATCGCCTGGAGAGGTGTCATGCCGGCCTTGACCAGCGCGGCGAGTTCCAGCCCGTTGGTGCCCCACGGTCCGCCGCTGACCATGATGTCGGCGCCTGTGGCGATCGGGATCCCTGAGGCGATGGCGAGTCGCATAGCGGCGGCGTGTGACCGCTCGACCTTGGCCTGAGCCTGCCAGGCCCAGTCCGGGATCTGGCCCTTGAGCGACACGAGGTACTCGACTGCGTGTCGGGTGGGTACGGCCATCGTCCCCATCTCCAGCATCAGCTCTGCGGTCTCCTGGTCGAGGGTGCTGCAGTGTTCGATGGTGGTGACGCCGGCCCTGGTGGCCGCCGCCACGCCAGCCAGACCATGGCAATGGGCGCCGACCGCCATCTCGGCCATGGCTGCCTCCTCGACGATGGCCCGCAGCTCCTTGTCGTTGAACTGCCGGTGGTCGGGGTGATCGAAGTGGCTCATCGTTCCGCCCGTGGCGTTGATCTTGATGACCTTGGCGCCAACGCGGATCTGGCGGCGGACGGCCTTGATGCACTCCTCGACTCCATCGCACACGGCCACCCAACCTACGCCCGAAGCGGCCAGGTCGTCCCGCCAGGACTCCGGCATCCAGTGGATGTCGCTGTGTCCGGCAGTGGGACCGAGGGCCGCTCCCGCGCCGTAGATATTCGGTCCGACCAGCGTTCCCTCTTCGACAAGCCGGCCCAGGTGGACACCGAGTCCGCCCACCTCGCGGGTGCTTGTGAAGCCCGCCATCAGAAGGGTGTGGGCGTCCCGAGCCGCCCGGACCGACAGCATGGGCAGGGGAGTAGTGGCCAGCTGCGTGAGATCGGCAGCCTCGGTTCCGAAGAAGTGCGAATGGCAGTCCCACATCCCCGGCATCACCACCGGTACCTGATGGACCTCGGCGCCCGGAGCTTCGGGAGCGTCCCCGGTGGCGCCGGCATAGGTGATCATTTCGCCGTCGATCACCACACACCCGCCCGCGACGGGATCGCCCCGCCCAGGGATCAGCAGGTCTGCTTCGATGCGTGTCGAACGGTCGGTCATGAGATCTCCCGGTCGATCACGCCATCCCGGTCAACAAACGGAGGTCCAGCGTCCGCCCGTGCCCAGCGACTCCTAATAGAGCTCCAAGTACTCGTTGGTCTCCCAGGCGCTGATCTCGTCCGTGCGCTGCGAGTCCGGGTCCGCGTTCTCTTCGGCGGCGTACCGGCCCAGTTCGTAGCGGCGCACCGCCAGGAACGCATTCTTGAAGTCCTGGCCGAAGAACTCGGTGGTAGACGCGCTGGCCTCGAAGTGATCCAGCGCCTCACCGAGGGTGGCGGGGAGCTGCTCGAGTGACTCGTCCTCTTCCGCCGGTACGCCCTGGCGGGAAGGTGCCGGTGGCTCCAACCCCTTCTCGATCCCGTCCAGGCCGGCGGCCAGAATGGCGGCGCTGGCCAGGTAGGGGTTCATCAGAGCGCTGGGAGAGCGGGTCTCGACACGGGTGGCATCCGCGCCGGCCGCCTTCACCCGCAGCAGAGCCGACCGATCCTCCAAGCCCCAGGAGATGTTGGTTGGGCTGAAGGTGTGGGTACGGCGGCGGCGGCGACAGTTGATCGTGGGAGCCAGGAGAGCGTCGATGGCGTTGGCGTGGGTGATGAGTCCGGCCGTGAACTGCAGGCCCACCTCGCTCAGACCCTGGGGATGGGACTCTTCGGCCATGACGTTCTGCCCGGTGTCCTTGTCCACCAGCGACATGTGGATATGGCATCCGTTCCCGGAGTGTCCGGCCCACGGCTTGGTCATGAAGGTGGCCAGGTAGCCGTCCTGGTAGGCGATCTGCTTGACGCCGTTCTTGAACGTGAACGCCCTGTCGGGACCGTTTATGCCGCGGCCGGGGGTGAAGTTGATCTCCCATTGCGACCCGGCGTACTCGCAGTTGGCGGTGATGATGTCGATACCCACGCCGGGCATGAGGTCAACGATCCTGTTGATGGTCGGTACCCACTCGTTGCGGACCACGTTGAAGATGTGGTAGCCCTCGAACAGGCGCTCGTGGGTCTCACCATCGAGGAGGTAGAACTCGAACTCGCACCCGGTCATCGGTTCGAATCCCATACCTGCGGCCTTCTCGAGAACCCGTCGGTAGACCGCCCGTGGGGTGGCCTCCAGGGTCTGACCGTCGTACCATCGCGCATCGCAGATCAGCCGGGCCGTATCGGAGGCCCAGGGCACGATGGCAGCTGTGGAGGGGTCGGGGAACAGGAGTTGGTCCCCGTAGCCCACCTCTTCGTTGTAAAGGCTTCCGGGCACGACATCCGAGCGGGTGTCGAGCACCGCGGTGCCCCCGTACATGTTGAGGCCATTGCGCGCGAAGCTGCGGGCGGCCTTGAGGGGAACGATCTTGGTGCGGGAAGTCCCGTGCAGGTCGGGTAGTTCGAACCGCACCCGCTTGATTCCCTGTGACTCCCAGTCGTCGAAGATTTGGTCGAACCCGGACACCGTCGGAACCTCCTCATGGCCGGCCCTCGCTCAAGGTCTGGCGCAGGCCTTCAGTCGTGCGCCGCTGATTATAAGGGGCGGCGTACCGGCCGGTCACAGGCCCGCCCATGGGGCCATCGCCCCCGGGAAGCGCAAACAGGTATAGTCGCCCGGTGGTGACATCAAGCCCTCGCGAGTCGGCGGTCTTCTACCGCGTTCCTGACGACGATTATCCGACGATGGTCCGCGCCTCGGGGTTCCACCTGTGGGACTCCTCCGGCAAGCAGTACCTGGACCTGTCCAGCGGTATCTCGGCAACTGCCGGGATAGGGCAGGGACGGCCGGAGATAGCCGAGGCGATGGCGGCCCAGGCGCGCACCCTGTCCTTCGTCCATAACTCCCGGGTCACCAACGACCAGCAGGAACTGCTGGCGGCCCGTCTCACCGACCTGGCTCCGGAAGGGGTGGGCAAGGTCATGTTCACCTCCGGCGGATCGGAGGCCAACGAACTGTCCATGCGCATAGCTCGCCAGTACCACCTGGCCCGAGGTGACTGGGAGAGGACCAGGATCATTGCGCTCTCGCCGAGCTATCACGGGGCCACAGTCGGCGCCCTCTCGATGACCGGCCGGTGGGATGTGAACCGGGCCTACGACCCGCACCTCATGCAAACCGTCAAAGTGACCGCACCGGTCAACTTCCGGGGACCATTCGCAGGGCTGGAAGGCGAGGCCCTGGCGGATCGCGCCGCGGCGGCGGTGGACTCCGCCATCGAGGCGACCGGACCGCACACGGTGTCGGCGGTCATGGTCGAGCCGGTATCACCCTCGGCCGGCATGGCCGTACCGCCCGCCTCGTACTGGCCGAAGGTACGTGAGATCTGCGATCGTCACGGGGTCCTCCTCATCACGGATGAGATCGTGACCGGTGCCGGTCGCACCGGTGAGTTCCTGGCCATGGATCACTATGGGGTGGTGGCCGATCTCTGCAACCTGGCGAAGGGACTGAGCGGTGGCTACGTGCCCCTCGGGGCGACCCTCGTCCGGACCGAGATCGTCGAGGAGATAGCGGTCAACAGCCGGCGGATGGCCGAGGTCCATACCTTCAGCGGTGCTCCTATCTCCTGTGCGGTTGGTTTGGCTGTGCTCGATGTGGTCGTCAGCGAGGGTCTCGTGGAGCAGGCCGCCAAGCGGGGAGACTTCCTCCGCTCCCTGCTCGAGGACGAGTTGGGCGACCTGCCGTTCGTGGGCGAGATTCGCGGCATCGGCCTCATGCAGATGGTCGAGTACGTACGGTCACGCGACAGCCGGGAGAAGTTCCCCCCCGAGTCGGACGTGGCCGGATCCCTGTCGGCTGCCATGTACGAGCGCGGAGTGGTGCTGAACACGCTCGGCTCGCAGAGTGCCCTGGTGGGCGACTGCACGGTCTTCTTCCCGGCGCTGACCATCGGAGAGTCGGATCTGGAGCAAGGGGTGTCGGTGCTTCGCCAGGTACTGAAGGAGCAGCATGGCCGGTGGTGAGATCACCATCGCAAAGGTCGTCGACGCCTACGAGCGGATGGAGCCGCCCGTGCGGGTCACACCCATACTCCCGGTGGCCAGGTCCTCCGCCGAGGTAGGCCGGGAGCGTCTTTTCCTGAAGGCGGAGCACCTGCAGGTCACCGGGTCGTACAAGGCTCGCGCCGCCTTCCACATCCTCCGCTCCTTCGATGACGAGGGCCGCCGGAGAGGGATCGTCATGTCCTCCTCCGGGAACTTCGCCCAGGCCTTTGCCTACGCCGGACCGGTGGTCGGATCGCCGGTGGCCATCGTCATGCCCGGCTACACGGCCGACGTGAAGGTGCAGGCCACCAGGGACTATGGCGCTCAGGTGGTCATTTGCCCGACCTTCGGCGACCGCGACCCCACCGTCGAGCGCGTGGCGGAGGAGCAGGGGATGATGGCGCTGCACTCGTTCGAGCATCCGGAGGTGCCGATCGGCCACTCCGGCATTGGCCTTGAAATCCTCAAACAGGTTCCCGATGTCGAGACCGTGCTGATACCGATATCGAGTGGAGGGCTGGCCGCCGGCATCGCGGTGGCAATCAAGGAGAATCGCCCGGACGTGGAGGTTCTCGGTGTCCAGCCGGAGGGTGGTAACGCCGCGTACGTATCCTGGCAGGCCGGGGAGGTGCGGACCATCGAGAACTGGGACTCGATGGCCGACGCCCTGTCCGGTCGACGACCAGGAGAACTGCCTTTCCGCTACCTCCAGAGGTACCTCGATGACATCCTGCTCGTGAGCGAGGAAGCGATCGCCGAGTCGGTGAGGACGATCCTGTTCCGCACGAAGACCTTGGCCGAGCCCGGTGGGGCCACCGCCGCGGCGGCCTTCCTTGATGGGCAGGTCGACAACAGCCGGGTTACCGTAGCGATCGCATCCGGAGGCAACATCCGGCCATCAGTCCTGCGCCGGATACTGGCACCCGCCGACGGTTGAGCCGGAGGCCGGACGAGAGGGAGAGAGATGAGCGAGCGCCGAGCCAGGATCGGAATCGTCGGGCAGGGCCTTATCGGTTCTCACGTCTACGAGCAGATTGTCGAGCGGCCCGAGTTGGGGCTTGACGTGGTCTTCGTGCATGACCGCCTAAAAGAGAAGGTCGCCCACCGACCGCCGGAGATCGTGCTCTCCGATCTGGACGGATTCGCCGAGCGACAGGCCGATATGGTGGTCGAGTTGGCCCATCCCGCAGTGACCGCCGCCCACGGGACTCGCTTCCTCCGTTCCACGGACTACATGCCCCTGTCGCTCACTGCTTTCGCGGACGCCGAGTTGGAGCAGTCCATGCTCGAAACGGCACGCCGGCACGGTACGCGGCTCTACATTCCTCACGGGGCTGTGGTAGGCCTTGGCGCCATTGCCGAAGGTAGGGACCAGTGGGATGAAGTCACGATGGTCATGCGCAAGAGCCCGGGCAGTATCGACTTCAGCGCCCACCCTACGTTCACGGCGGAGAGTATCCGGACCGAGACGGTCCTGTACGACGGCCCGACGCGCGGCATCTGCCCCTTGTTCCCCCGCAACGTCAACGCCCACGCCGCTCTGGCTCTGGGTGGGATCGGCTTCGACCGGACCAGGTCGGTTTTCATAGCGGCCGCTGGCGCCGAGACGTCGGACATAGAGATCACCGTCCGCGGCCCCGCCGCCGATCTGACCATCAGGCGGGTGAGCCCGATGAAGGGGGTCAGCGGGATGTTCACCCTGCTCTCGGCCCTCGCCAGCGTGGTACGGGCCAAAAGCCCGGGGGTAGGGTTACAACTCTGCTGAAAGGCGTGGCGCGGGAGGGCGTGTTACACCCCTACTCGTACCAGCCTACGCATCCGGGATACACATGGCCGCGCGCCGGGATCATGCGGTGGGGAAACCACTCGGACGCCTGGTCGGTGTAGGTGCAACGCCCGCTGAAGTAGATCGTGACCAGCCCGCGTCGCGAGTGATCCGAGACGTTCGGTCCGCTCCTGTGGATGATCTCGCAATGGTGCATACAGGCGTCGCCCGCCTTCAACTCCACCGCCTCGAAGTCGAGTTGGTCGGGGTCCAAGTCCGGGACCGCCCCACCGAACAGGGCGTCCTTGCTGAAATCCCGGTCGTGTTGGAGGACTTGACGGTGGCTACCGGGAACGAATTGGGTACACCCTCGTTCCAAAGTGGAGTCGTCGAGCGCTAACCACACCGAGAGCTTGCCCTTCCCGGACCAGAAGACATCCCAGTACCCGTTGTCCTGGTGGGCGGGGGCGCCGCTCCCGCCGGGAGGCTTGAGGAAGGTCTGGTCGGTGTAGTAGACGATGTCCGGGCCGATTAGATCCTCGACCACGTCGAGCGTCCTGGGCCGCAAGGTGTAGGTCTCGAGAAGCTCGCGGCTGGCGTGGGCGGCATGCATGAGGGCACGGAACTTCTCAGTTCTGGGAATGTCGGCCCGGTCGGTGAGCACCGGGTCGATATCGACGAGCGTGGCCTCGTGGGGTGGGTCCTGTTCGACGAGGCCCTCCATGATCCTACGGATGTTTGCGAGCTCGTCGGCGTCTACGAAGTTCTCGACCTTCAGGAACCCGTTGCGCTCCCAAGCGCCGATCTGCTCCACGGTTAGTGCCTTCATGCTCCTCGAGTTCCTCCTCACCTGCCATCCGTACTCTATCAACGGGCACCTGCAGGCAAGCCCACGCCGCATCACGGCTCGGGGCTATCAGCGTGCGGGGTGCCCTCGCGACGGCAGGGCCGCATCGAGGCTGCTCGTCTAGTTGATCGTGGTAACAAACGAACGCGCATAGCGTGAGCACGCCCTAGCCTGATCTGATGCGCACCGATCCCCACCGGCTGCCAAGGCTGGTGCTGCTCGTCTTCATCGGCGCCCAGGCTATGGGGATCGGCGTGATCATCTCCCTGCTGGCCGAGATACAGGACAGGTTCGGGTTTCCCACCTGGGCTCTGGGGATGATCGCCGGCACATCGTTCATGTTCACGCTTGTCGCCCATCTGTGGCTGGCGTCCTTCGCCGACCGTGGTTGGGAACGCCGGATGATCACGGTGGGGGGCATCCTGGCCGCTCTCGCCCTGCTGTGGATGGTGTTCGCCTCGGCCCTCTGGCACTGGGTGGCCGCCCGGGCGTTGCTCGGTTTCGCCGAGGGGGTCTGCGTGGTGGCGGGTCGCCGGTTGATGCTGAGCTGGGATCCGGACCGGCAGGGCAAGGCGCTCGCCTCGCTGACCATGACGCTGACGATCGGGTTTCTCCTCGGTCCTCCCTTGGCCGGCTTCCTCCACGAGCTGCACCGGGGTCTTCCCTTCCTCTTCCCGGCGTTGGTGGAGGTGCTGCTGCTCCCGCTCCTGGTGACGGTCAGGCCCGGCGAGTACGGGCGCTCCACCGTGCGGCTGAAGCGCCGGCGGCTGGCCATGATCCCGGGCCTCGCCCCCGGCCTGTTCCTGGCCGCCTCGCCCTGGCTGATGATCGGCATGCTCGACGCCCTGTGGGCCCGTTACATGACCGATCTGGGCGCCGGGCCGGTGGCGATCGGGCTCGGGTTCCTGGCGGTGGCGCTGCCCAGCGTCTTCGTCACCCCTGTCAGCGGCCGGCTATCGGACCGCATCAACCCGATCCGGTTGGCCCTCATAGGCGCCGCGGTCGAGCTCCCTCTCATTGTCGCCTTCGGGTTCGTGACGGGAATACCCACATTGCTGCTGGTGGGCGCCCTGCACTCGAGCTCCTGGTCGTTCGTGACGCCGCCCGGCCAGGCGGCCGTGGCCAAAGTGGCTCCCCGGGGCCAGGCGGCCGAGGCCCAAGGCCTCATCGAATCCTGCGGTCTGGTGCTGGCTTCCGTCGGGGCGCTTGTAGGGCCTCCCATCTACGCCGCCGCCGGTCCTACCGTCCTGTTCTGCGGGGCGGCCGCGGTGCTGGCGATCACACCGTTGGCGGTGATGGCGAAGCGGGACAGCTGGAAGGACGTCTTTTGACAGCGGCCGCTGTTCGGGCGGGACTCACGAGCTTCGACAGCCCCCAGCCCCAGCCGGACACGGCCACCGACCACGGACCCCGATACCATCGACCTGATGGCCGAGTTGGCGCGAAGGAGTCGACGGACGTGACGGACCGCAACGTGCTGGACCGGTTCGATTCGGTACTGGCCGAGACCTACCGGGAGACGGTCCGCAGCTGCGGTGGGGAGATCTGGGAGGCGAACGGCGTGGTGTCGTGGGCGAGTCCGCTCCCGCAGGCCTCACCCGCCTACGCCAACGGTGTGATGCGGACTTCCCGGGTGATGTCGCCCCGCGAGGCGTTAGGCATCACGGCTCGTTTCTTCGGCGCCCGTAAACACGGCTACACGCTCCTGGCGCGATCGGACGACCGCGGGCTCTGGACTGAGGCCGAGCGGCAAGGCAAGGCGATGGCTACGGAGCTATCGGCGATGGTCACCGCGGCGCCACCATCGCGTACGGCACCCTCCGCCGAGGTGGAATTGCGACCGGTCGAGAACCCCACCGGGATGCTCGACTTCTGTGGCGTGGTGGCATCGTCGCTCGGCCCCGAAGGCGAGACGAGGCCGCTGGTCGATCGGCTCCTAAGGCGGCCTCAGACCCTGATCGGCACCCACAGGTCGGGCTTGGTCGCCTACGCGGACGGCAGCGCGGCGGCGTGCGCCCTGGCAACCCTCGTAGACGGCACCGCCCTGATCGGATGGGTTTGTACGAGGCCGGAACACCGGGGCCGGGGGCTGGCCACCGCGGTGGTCGTCGCCACGGTCCGGTCGGGGTTCGAGAAGGGCGCCGACCTGGCCGCTGTCCTGAGCCCGCCCGCCCTGGTGCCGGTGCTGGATGGCCTGGGATTCGAGGAGATCGGCCGCTACCGCGAGTATCACCTCCCCTGAGCCCATCCCTATGCCGGCCGGTGTTCAGCCGTCGGCGAACGGCGGTTCGGGAACACCCGATGCGCCGGTATCGACCGCGAGTATGTCTCCAACGCCCGGCTGGCCTGCAGGCCGTGGAACGCCACGAAAGCGCTGGGAACCTGTGGCCGCCAACCTGCGTCATACTTAGCATGAAGGACTTGATGGCGACGCTCGGTGTCCGGTCCGGAGAGAGGGCCTTCACGGCTGCGACGGTCGCGGCGGTGATGCTGGTGCTCCTGGCGGGGCCGGTGAGCCGGGCCGCCGGCGGAACGGGCTTCGCTGATGTCCAGGAGGGCGGGGTTCATCGGCCGGCCATCGAAGCTCTGGATGGCGCGGGCGTGTTGGACGGTACGGAGTGCGCCCCGGATAGCTTCTGTCCCGCCGATCCGATCCCGCGCTGGGTGGTGGCGGTGTGGCTGGTCCGGGTGCTGGATGGCGGCGATCCTCCGGGAGCGGGTGGATCGTCGTTTGCCGATGTGGACGGCGCCGAGTGGTGGGCGCCACACGTGGAGCGCCTGGCGGATCTCGAGGTGACAACAGGGTGTGCGGCCGATCCGTTGCGGTTCTGCCCGGATGACCCGGTCACGAGGGCACAGATGGCTTCGTTCCTCGCCCGTGCCTTCGACCTGGCATCCTCCTCCACCGCGGGATTCGAGGACGTTCCGGAGCGTGGTACCCATACAGGCAGTATCGATGCCCTGGCCGAGGCCAGGATCACTGCTGGGTGCTCCAACGATCCGTTGCGGTTCTGCCCCGGTGATCCGGTGACGAGGGGTCAGATGGCGACCTTCCTGGCCCGGGCCGAGGGAATGGTTCCGTTGCCGAACCGCGTCACCCCTTACCGCATCGGCTTCACCCGCCAACACCTACCGGTCGACAGGATCTTTGTCATGAGATCCGGTGGTGCCGGTCTGTGGCAGGTCGCCAGTGAGGGGAGTGGCCGGGATCCGGCGTGGTCTCCCGACGGCACGCGTATCGCGTACACCGCTGCGCCTTCCCCCGGCCCCGACGGGGACTCTCAGGACACCGGGCCCAGGGTCTTCGTGGCCGGTCTCTACCAATGGATCGATCCGCGGGATCTCGGTGCCGGCCACTCTCCGGCTTGGTCACCGGACGGTACGCGCCTGGCAATCTCCGGTCCGGACGAGGGTGCCCCCGAGATTCTGATCGCGGATGTGGACGGCACGGGTCGCCGGGCATTGGCGCGAGGCCGGGGCCATGCCTGGTCGCCGGACGGGCTCAGCATCGCCTTCACGCGCCAGGTCCAGGGTGTCGACGGTGTCTTCGTGATCGGAGCCGACGGGACCGGCGAGCGGTACCTGGGCGAAGGGACCGGCCCGGTGTGGTCACCGGACGGGGAACGGATCGCCTTCACCAGGGACGGCGTGGACGGCTACGACATCTTCGCGATAAACGCCGACGGTACCGAGGAACTCCAACTCACCGATGCGGCGGGTCACGACCGGCGTCCGACATGGTCACCCGAAGGCGATCTCATCGCCTTCGACACCGAACGCCACGGAGATCTCACGGAGGAGTCGCCCCATACCGAGATATACGTGATGAACGCCGACGGTTCGGGGCAGCATCGGCTTACCCAAGGTGGAGGCGAGAACCGGCGTCCGGTCTGGTCTCCGGATGGCCAACGCATCGCCTTCACCACGGAGGAGTGGGTCTATCACTACATCTACTCGATGAACGCCGACGGGTCCGACCGGCGAATCATGACCTACACAACTGACGACCGGGACCCTGTTTGGTCTCCGGACGGCCGTTTCATTGCCTTCACGAGCGACAGGCCGGGAAACTACCTCAGCCTCGTCACGGCGGCCGACGGAACCGGCCAGAAGCAGGTGGCCGACACCGGTACCGGGGTGCCGGTCTGGTCGCCCGCGCGCACCCGCCTGGCTTTCTCCTGCTGCGAGGGTTATCTCGGCTACATCTCCGTCGTCGACGCCGACGGACGGGGCTACGCCCGGAGGCTCGCTGAGACGGCCGGTACCGATTGGGCTCTCGATCCCGTGTGGTCCCCGAATGGCGCACGCATCGCCTTCACCCGCTCGGTGAGAAGCGACAACGAAGTGGGGTTCGTTGGCGAGTTGTTCCTGATCGGCGCCGACGGCGCCAACGTCATGCAGATCACGCTCACGGACGGGGGCGCCTACGGGTCTCGCAGCCCGGTGTGGTCTCCGGACGGAAGTCAGGTCGCTTACATCCGCTTCCGGGATCTCGACCCCGCGCCCAACGTTTCCAACGTCGACACGGAACTGATGGTGGTGAGAGTCGACGGATCCGGCCAGCGCCAGATCGCGGACACGCGGGGAGACGACTACTCCCCGGCCTGGTCACCGGACGGCACGCGCATAGCCTTCGTCAACTCCACCCAATCGCGAGACACGATCTTCGTGGTGAATGCGGACGGGACCGATCAGCGGTCACTCGCCGTGAGCAGCGGCGACCAGTGGACTCCGGAGTGGTCCCCCGACGGTACCCGCATCTCCTTCACGGGCTGGCTCCGTCGTGGTGAGCGCCCGAGCGTCTACGTCGTCAACGCCGATGGCTCCGACCTGAAGAGCCTCGGGTTCGGCGCCCTCCCCGAGTGGTCACCTGATGGTTCCCGGATCGCCTTCGTCGACTACGGAGACACCGGGTCGTACGGAGAGATTGTCTCGATCAACCCCGACGGTACGGATCCGAGGCCACTCACCCGGACCGGACCCGATACCGTCCCCGCCGGACTGGCGTGGTCCCCGGACGGCAGGCGCATCGCCTTCAGCAGTAGCCACGACGGCGACGATGAGATCTACGTGGTGAACGCGGACGGTACCGGCCAGACGCAACTCACCGACAACGACTTCTTCGCCGACACGAACCCGGTATGGATAAGCGGGTAGGTTCCGGACCCTCCCGACTCCCTGACCGAAGCCTACGAACGGGGAGACCACCCTTCCACGTGCCGGGCACTCGGTTCCGGCCGACCGTTCAGCCGCCGGCGAACGGCGCATCGGGAACACCCGTCACGCCGGCATCGATCGCGAGCAGATCTCCGGCGCCCGGCTGGCCGGTGGGGGGATGGCTACCCCCTCCGCCGATGGAGGTGACGAACAGCGTCCCGAGGTCGGCGCCACCGAATGCGGTCATGGTGGGCTTTTCCACCGGCGTGTCAATGCGCCGGTCCAGGCGTCCGTCGGGAGTGAACCGCAGGACCGCTCCGCCGTGCACGGCGGCAACCCACAGGCAGCCCTCGGAGTCGACGCAAGCCCCGTCCGGCCGTCCGGGTAGGTCGGAGAACTCCGCGAACACCGTCTCGTTGCCGGCTATCCCGGAGTCGAGGTCGTAGTTGTAGGCCCAGATCGTTTCGTGGAGGGAGTCCGCGAAGTACATGCGGGCGCGTTCGGCATCGAAGGCCAGGGCGTTGGGAATCCCCACCTCCCGCCGGACAACCTCAAAGGACCCATCTCCCTCGATCCGGTAGAGCTGCCCGGTGAAGCGCCGTTCCACGGCCAGCTGGTACATCGATCCGACCCAGAAGCGACCGGCCGGGTCGGTGCGCCCGTCGTTCAACCGGTTTCCGGTGCCGGCGGGTTCCAGGGCGACCCACGGGCTGGTTCTCCCGTCGTCCCAATCGAACCAGACGAGCTCGTTCTCGGCTGCTATCAGCAGCCGGCCCGCCTGCCGGGTGCGAACCAGCGATCCGGGCCGTCCCGGGACGGCTCTGGTCTCGTCGACGCCGGTCTCGGGGTCGTACCGGTGTACCAGCCGGCCATCGATGTCGACCCAGTAGAGCACCGACTCCTCCGGACTCCATAACGGGCACTCACCGAGCTGTGCGCCTGCCGGGACCGCTACGTCAACATCGACCAATGGTGTCTCCGTTCCTCGACTCGGTGGCATCGTACCCCGGCTCACCGCGGTCCTGAGCCTGGTGGCAAACTTGCTGGGCGTCCGGGTTGGGAAGACTCAAATGCTGATGACCAGACTGCCGGTGTAACGCTTGGCCAGAAACGCCTCCTGGGCGGCGTGTATGTCCTCCAGCCGGTACACCCCGCCGACGACCGCACGGACTTGCCCGCCCTCGATGTGGCCCACCAGGTCCGCGAAGACCTGCGGTTCGTAGACGGTCGCGCCGTGAAGGGTCAGGTCCTTGAGGTATAGGGTCCGCAGATCGAGTCCCACCACCGGCCCAGCAATAGCCCCAGAGGTTGCGTACCGGCCTCCATGCCGCAGTGCTTCTAGCCATCCTCCGAAGTCGGAACCGCCGACCACGTCGGCCACCGCATGAAAGGGGCCTCCGTTGGCCTCCATGGCATCTTCAGGGACTCGGTTGGCCTGCCGGGTTACGACCCGGTCCGCACCGAGGGATGCCACATCGTTGAGCTTGGCCGCGCTCGTAATGGCCACCACCCAGGCACCCCGGACCTTTGCCAGCTGGACCAGGGCGCTGCCCACCCCGCCGGAGGCGCCGGGCACGGCTATTGTTTCGCCGCTCTGCAGGTCAACCCTCTGCAGCATGTGCTCCGCAGTGGACCACGAGCACGCGAACGTGGCCAACTCCACGTCGGTGAGGTCACTGGAAACCGGGTGGACGTTCTCGCTCGGCACCGAGCAGTACTCGGCGAATCCGCCGTCGCGTTCGCTTCCCAGATAACTGGCCGGTCGCGAGTCTCCGGAGTGGCGACCACCGCGCAGCCAGGGATCGACGAGAACCCGCCGTCCGATGAGATCGTCGGAGACGCCACCACCGACCTCGGTCACCGTTCCCACCACATCGGCCCCCTGGATGCGCGGGAAAGACAATCCTCCCCGGCTCCAGCCGACGTCGTGGGAGCTGGCCTCCCTGTGGGTGGATCCGGTGGTGCCGGTGGTAACGGAGCGGCTGTACCAACCCACCCGGGTATTGATATCGGTGTTGTTCACACCGCAGGCGGCAACGCGCACAAGTACCTCGCCGGGGGCCACCTCCGGTACCGGCACATCGTCCCGCAGCTGCAGCATCTCCGGCCCGCCCAGTCCCAGCAGCAGAGCCGCTCTCATGGTCCGCGGCCCTGAGGACCCACCCGTCAGGTTGCTGTCAACGTCGCTCATGCTCGCGACCGGCCGAACAGAGTGGAGCGGGCGTGACTCACCACAGCTGGGTTGCCGCCTTCTCCGTGTAGTAGAACGGGCCTTCCCGGAACTCGAACGGGGTTCCGTCATAGCCGTCGAACCGGAGGGCTTCCTGGGAGCGGATGTCGTAGAAGGGCTCCTCGTCGAGCATCAACTGGGCAACCGCCTCCGCCGTAGCCACCCGCTGGACTCCGCCGCCCCCGAACCCGGTCGCCACGAACAGGCCCTCGGGACCGAAGCGTCCGACCAGGGGCCAGGCGTCCGGTGTGGCAACCAGCACGCCGGCCCAGCCGCCCGCCACCCTGGCCTCCCGGAGGGCCGGAACCCGCCGCCGGAGGAGTCCCAGCCATTCCGCCGAAGCCGCGGGATCGGGATGGCGGGAGAATCGATCCGGGTCTACGCCGATATCGGAGGGAGGGAGGCCCAGGAGCAGGGTGGTAGGGGAACGAGGCATAACGTAGTGGCCGGCTTCGAACTCGGACATGAAGCGGAGGTCGCCATGGTCGCCCACCACAATCAGCGCAGACAGGACGAAGCTCTTGGTAGGCAGGAAGAGGCTGCTTCGGGCCAGCAACGGTGCCGACCAGGCCCCGGCAGCTACCAGAACCCTCGGCGCCATGACGCGGTGGCCGGCCGCCGCCACGCCCGAGACGCGGCCGCTGTCTACAACCAGCCGGTCGGCGGCGCAACCCTCCCAGATCTCCGCACCCGCGTTCCGGGCCATGCCCGCCAGGATCACGCTCAGGGTCTGGGAGAACACGAACCCGTCGGTACCGGTGTAATAGGCTCCCACCAGGTCATCCGTCCGCAGGTTCGGCCAGCGCGCGGCGATCATGTCAGGCTCGAGGTAGTCGCCGGCTACCCCTAGCCGGTCCGCCAGATCCATCCTGGTGCGCAAGGCCCGGGCCCCGTCCTCGCTGGTGGCCATCTGCAACCCGCCCACCGTATGGAACCCGACCATCCCACCGGTTGCCCGGTCCAACTCGTCGATGATGGCTCTCGTCCTGAGCAGGACGGCCAAGTTGGCGGCCGAGGTCGACTCCTGCGGGATGTGGCCCGCCGCCAGGGCGCTGGATTCCGACGCGATGGTGCCGCGCTCCAGCACCGCCACCCGGAGCCCGCCCTCCGCCAGCCTCCATGCTCCGAGCAGGCCGGGTAGTCCGGCGCCGATGACAACCGCGTCGTATCGCATCGGCGTGGTCTCAGCGCACCGCGCCGGCCCGGCAGGGAGCGGCTCCGAATGTGATCAAGGAGCCGCCACCGACTCCGGATCGGTCGCGAGGCGCTCCAACCAGGCACGATCCGGGCTCACGATCTCGTCTCCCTCCATCAGGAGCTCGGTCGTCTCGGGCCACTTGGGGCCGGCGCCGGTGAACAGGCACACCACCGACTCGCCCGCCCGGATGGTCCCGTCCCTGGCCAGTGACCAGGCTCCGGCCAGCGAAGCCGCTGAGGAAGGTTCCGGGCTCAAGCCGGCGGAAGCCGCATGAAGGGTGGCGGCCACTATCTCGGAGTCCGTCAGGTCGATCGCCTGTCCTCCCGACGCCCGGACCGCCTGCAGGGTCATGGGTCCGCCGGTCGGATCCCCGATCGAGAGGGCGATGGTCTCCGGGTTTTTGATGTAGGGGACGGTATCCGAACCTTCGCGGAATGCCCGAACGATCGGGTTCGCTGCGGTCGGCTGGACACCGTGGACTTTCGGGATCGAGTCGGTCCAGCCCAGCCGTGCCATCTCCGCGAAAGCCTTCCAGGGTCCGTACAGACCATCGCCGGCCGCAATGGGAACGATGTAATGATCCGGGACCCGTCCGAGTGCCAGCACGGCGTCGTATGCCATGGTCTTGTAACCCTCCATGCCATAGGGCGTGGCCACCGGGTTGGGTGTCATGTAGGTGGAGGGATACCAGCCGTGGTCGCGCACGAAGCTAGTGAGGGGCGGCTGGCGATTCATCTCCACGATTACGGTGGCGCCGAACAGCCTCATCCAATGGCGTTGCACCTCCGGCGCCCTGGGATCGACGAGGATCGCGCATTGCAGGCCGCCGCGGGCCGCGTAGGCGGCAGCGCTCATGCCGTGGTTCCCCGTGGTGGAACAGGCTATCCGCCGGTATCCGAGCTGGCGCGCCATCGACTGTGCGACGGAATGGAAACGGTCCTTGAATGAGTAGGTTGGGTTCACCGTCTCGTTCTGGATCCATAGGTCGGCGATCGGGCTGGCTTCGGACGGGGGAAGGTGGACCATCGGGGTGCGGCCCTCGCCCAGGGTTATCACCGCTGACTCGTCCCTTACCGGGAGCAACTCCTTGTATCGCCAGAGCGACCGGTCGGCCCGGTCCTGCCAGTCTCGGTAGGAGACGGCGGCAGCCACACGGTCCTCGTCGTAGACCGTCTCGAGCGCGCCGCCGCAAACCGGGCATCCGAAGAAGTAGCCACCCAGGTCCGTCTCCCGGTGGCATTCGACGCATCGTAACCCCTCGGCAAACATGTAAACCTCCCAGACAGGCCTAGTGGTCTGTCATGGAAGCGCACAGAGCCATCCACCCAGGCCGTTCCTGGCGGAGGATAACTGGTCCCGGAGAACCGTTATGGCGATGAATCCCATCCCCTACCGACTCTCCATATACTCGACAACAAGGAGATCGGAAGGAGGAACGGGTGGAGACGGGCGACCGAGGACCGAACGAGAGCCTCATCGGGGTTCCGGGATCGCGCCACCAGCTGGGCACCCCTTCGCTGGTCATTGATGTTGACATCATGGACGCCAACATCGCAGAGCTGGCTCGCCACGCCGCAAGCCACGGCTACGAGGTGAGGCCGGTCGGCAAGATCCACAAGTCGGTCGAGATCACTCGCCGCCAGGTGGAGGCTGGTGGTCGTGGACCCTGCTGCGCCACCCTGGCGGAGGTGGAGGTGATGGTCGACGCCGGGTTCAGCGATGTGATGTTGTTCACCTCCGTGGTCACAGCTCCCAAGCTGGATCGGCTTGCCGAGGTCAACGCCCGTGCCGAAGGGTTGATCGTGTGTGCCGACCATGCCGCCAACGTCATCCAATTGGGCGAGGCGGCTCGCCGCTCCGGCCGCCCCATCAGGGTGCTCGTCGACCTGGAGACGGGGAGCCACCGGACCGGGGTCGCCGACGAGGACGAGGCGGTCGCCCTGGCCCGACTCATCGTGGACACCGAGGGCCTCGAGTACGCCGGGGTACAGGGCTACACCGGTGGCCACATGAACACGGTCGACTTCGAGGCTCGCCGCTCCCGGGGACTGGAGGTGCTGGAGCCGGTGGTGCGGGTGACCGAACGGCTCCGGGCCGAGGGGCTCGACCCCGAGATCGTGTCAGGAGGCGGTACGGGAACGCATGACATCGACCACGAGTTGGGGGTCTTCACCGAGATACAGGCCGGCACCTACGTGCTCATGGACACCAACTACTACCACGTGGTGCAGCGGCGTGACGAGCCGAGTCCGTTCGGACCGGCCCTGTTCGTACGGACCACCGTCATCAGCAACACCCAGCCCGGGTTCGTCATCACGGACGCCGGTATCAAGGAAGTGGACGTGATCTTCGGCATCGACAAGCCGGCCATCCTGCGCGGGGCGCCTCCGGGATCCATCTACGAGGTGGTGGGCGATGACATGGGCAAGGTCACCTTCGCAGATCCCCGGGACCGGCTGGAGATCGGTGACGTGGTGGAGATCCTCCCTCCCCACTGCTACCAGACGATCGTCCTCTACCGCTACCTCCACGTGGTGAGCGGCGACACCCTCGTGGACATTTGGCCGGTTGACGCCTACGACAACTGGTAACCCGCCAGGGTGGTCACCGGGTAGTTAGCTGGTCGCCGCCTCGGCGCTCGAGTGTGTCAGGGTGAGCATCACGATGGGAACCTAGCCAGTGTCAGGTCGATGTCGAGAGTCTCCTCGCCTCTCCGCACAGTTACGGTTATCAGGTCATCCGCCCGGTAACTTCGTAGCCTGGCCACCAGTTGAGGCATCGATCTCACGGTGACACCGTCCAACGCCACGATCACGTCGCCGTCCTCCGCACCGGCAGCGCCAATCGCGGACTCCTCCAAGATGCGTATCTCAACACCGAGCGGGGACTCCACTCCGTCCTCGAGTTCGCTGAAAGCCGAGCTGCCTCTGATCCCCAGGAAGGCGTGCCGAACCTCGCCTTCCGACAGGAGGTCTGCAACGATTTCCTCGACCAGGTCGACGGGAACGGCGAATCCCAGACCCTCGGCGCCCACGTCGCTCAGCCCGATGGCGGTGGTGATGCCGAGCAGGCGACCATAGACATCCAGCAGGGCGCCTCCGCTCGATCCCCGGGTTATGGGAGCGTCGGTCTGTAGCAGTCCGTACAGGCTGTCGCCGGTGCGGGGATTGGTCACCAGACTCCGGTCGAAGGCGGAGATCACCCCTGCCGTTACGGATGGACCGCCGTCAAGCCCCAGGGGATTACCCACCGCGATGGCGGGTTCGCCGGTGCGCAGGCCGTCCATCGAACCGAACCGTATGTACGGGAGGTCACCGGCCTCGATCTTCAGCACGGCGATGTCCATGAGCGGGTCGCTGCCGATCAATTCCGCGGGATAGGACAGGCCGTCGGACATGATCACCTTCAAGGTGTCGGCGCCGTCGATCACATGGTGGTTGGTGACGATGAAGCCATCCGAGCTGATTACCACGCCGCTCCCCGATCCGTCACGGACGGACTCCTCGTCGAGGCTCTGGACGGTCACGATGGAGGGAATGGCCTGGGAGGCTACGACGGCCACCAGGTCGGAGGGGGCGAACACGGGCACCGTGGTCTCGACGGGAGGGACGGTTGTCGTCTCGGCCGGAGGGGATGAGAGTTCGGCAAGAACGGAGGTGGTGGTCGCGTCGACCGAAACCGGCGCCTCCGCCTGCTCCGGAACCCGGACTACCTCCCTCACCTCGACGACCTCGGTCACCCGGACGATCTCGCGATCGAAGGCGCCTGCCAGCCATAGGGCGGTGGTGGTGGCAGCGGCTGCCAGCAGTGCCGAAACCAGCGCTATCCGGAAGCCGTAGTGCCCTCGGTCCCGCGTTCGATCGTGTGCTCGTTCGTCGCCCTCCCCGCTGCTGTGCGTGGATGACGGTTGATCAGCGGCATCCATAGACCACGGATTCTACGAAGCCGCCGGCCCTACCCCGAACCACCCACGAAGGCTCCGGGCTTCGTGCCCTGATGGAACGGGACTTACCGTCGCCGCGCGGCGGCGAGCGCGGACAGTACTTGGCGGATGTCCGCCTCGGTGTGGTCGGCGTTGACTTGGAGGCGGATCTCCTCGTCACCCCTCGGCACCACGGGATAGGCGAGGCCGGTCGCGAGGATGTCGGCGTCGTACAGGGCCGCTACCAGGCGCCGGGTCTCGCCCGTGTCCCGCAACATCAGGGGCACGATGGGATGTTCCCCCGGGATGACCTCGTACCCGAGCGACTGGAGCCCGGACTCGAGCTGGTGGGTGAGCCGGCGCAGGCGCGCCAGCAGGGCCTCCCCTTCCGAACTCCGCAGGATGCCCAGCGCCGCGGTCGCCGCGGCAGCCTCTCCGGCGGTGATCGGGTTCGAGTAGATGTAGAGCGGGGAAGCCTCGCGGAGGAACCGGATCACGGGGCGGCGCGACACCACGTACCCTCCGTTCACCCCGAACGCCTTTCCCAGCGTGCCGATTAGCACGTCCGCGGGCGGCCCGCCCGTGTACTCCTCGGTTCCCCGTCCCGTGGGCCCGAATGCGCCAACACCGTGGGAGTCGTCCACCACCACCACGACGTTCTCGGGGAAGCCCTCGTCATGACTTTGCGCAATCTCCATGATGCGGTCCAGCGGCGCATGGTCGCCACGCATGGAGAAGATCCCGTCGGTGACGACGATGGCGCGACGGGCCCGGCCGCGGGCCTGCCCGAGCAACCGGTCGAGTTCCGCCAGGTCGAGGTGCGCGTAGACCGCTTTGCTCACGGGCCGGGCGAGGCGGACGGCGTTGATGATGGAGTTGTGGTTGAGTTCGTCCGAGATCACCGCGGTGGACGGATCGATAAGGGCGACCAAGGCGCCCACCACCGCGTTGTATGCCGACGAGTAGATCATTCCTTCTTCCCGGCCGTGAAAGCCGGCCAGGCTGCGCTCCAACTCGACATGGGCGGTGTGGGTGCCAATGATGAACCGGACCGCTCCCGGACCTGCTCCCGCAGCGAGCGCGGCGGCCTCTCCTGCCCGGATCACGGCCGGATGCAGACCTAGCCCCAGGTAGGAGTTCGAGTTCATCCGGATGAACTCGCGACTTCCCTCACCTTCAAGCAGGAAACGCGGCCCACGCTCTCCTGTGGGCCGGACCACCTCCCGAACGACCGTTTCCCGCCCCTTGGCAGTTTCCTGCTGCTCGAGCCGGGCTACGTGGTGGTCGAGTACGTCTGACAAGCGGTCCAATGGCATATCGCCTCGCTGTGGCCGATCGACTCTCCAGGTTATCCGGCTCGGCCACCAGCTAACTCAGCGTTGATGCTCGCTCTGCCGTGGGCCGCCATCTGATGATCGGTGGTTCCGCGCATCGTCTGGCCCGCGTACGTCCGCTACGTGATCACAGAGAGCCTCTCGGGACGGAAGTGTGCCAGGTGCGGGAGAAGTGGGGCTTGCCGTCGGCCTGGACTTCCAGCGCTGTGACGGCGTGGAAGGAGTCGTAACAGCCCACAACGCGGGTGGAACTCTTGATCTCGGTCCGGGAAGCTCCGTGGTCGACGTCGAAGCGGAATCCGGCTTCGACGCTCGAGTTGGCCGGGTTGGCCCGGTCGGTAGTGGCCTTGAAATCTGTGTGGGTATGGATCCTTGCACCGTTGTCGTTGGTGGCATCGCCCCCCATCGAGATCACCACGCTTACCTCGGTACCGGCTAGGTCCTCCACCAGGTCCCATCGTGTGGGCTCGGCGGTCCCCAGCGGATCGGGTAGCGGATGAGCCGGTCGGTAGTCAGGAGGGGGGAGACCGGAGTCGGGACGGTTCACGACCGGGAGGCTGATCCGGGTGGGGTGGTCGGCGTCCATGTGGATGGTGTTGACGGCATTCTGCGGCAGGGGCCAGACCAGCGGGAAGTCGGAGCTGGAAACCATAATGCCCATCCGATGGCCGGCTTCGAACAGGTACGACACGGCCTCCAGTTCGATGGTGACCTCAGTGACCTCGCCGGGCACGAGCGGCTCGGGGTCTGTCCTGGAGTCCCGCTGGGAGGTGTTCTTGATCGCCCTGGACACCAGCGCCCAGGGACCGTCAGGATGGACGTCGATCAGCTTCACGGCGAAGGCGGTGGCTTCGGCGGTCGAGGATACGAAGAGGCTGGCCTCGGGGAAGCCGGTCACCTCGTAGTGCTCCTCAAGTGGCTCCCCGAGAAAGACCACGGACCCCGCAGCATCACGGCGCTGATCGAGAGGGAGACCGACATCGGCGCCGAACCCGGTAACCAGGCCCATGGTCGAGGTGCCCACCGCCGGGTCGTAGGCATAGGAGACGCGGTCCTCCTTCCCTCCCGACGGCGCGTCGCCGTTCAACCGTCCATCGGGATGGAAGTAGAGGGTCTCGTCCGCGGCCCGGGCGAGCGGCCACTCTGCCTCCGAACGCCAGTAGCCGTTGGCCCCCTGCCGGCGAGCCTGGGGCTGGTCGTAACCCCGCACCCAGATGCTGACGGGGGGTTCGTCCGCAATACCGGTGTCCTCTCCCTTCAGGTGCAGATCGAACCAGCGCACGATCTCGTGAAGGTGGTCGAACCGTTCTCCGGGCGCTCCGATGTTGGGGGCGATGTGGAGATAGGGGCCCATCATCAGCTTCTTGGGGATGTCCTGGCGCAGGCCCATGTACATGTAGAACGGGTCGGAGACGAAGATGTCATGCCACCCGCCGAAGATGAAGGTGGCCGCCCGGATGTTCTCGAGCCCGTAGCGGACGGAGCCTTCATACCACACCGGGCCGTCCACCTGGTTGCGCATCCAGGAGTCGAGCCAGGGTTGGTTCCTGGCGAGGTGCTCCTCCCAGATCTCCAGCCAGGCGCCCTCGGCGTCGGCGGCGGGAGGAGCGCCGGACAGGGCGATCATCATGGCGTTGTAGGCGCCCGTCCAGATGGACGTCTGCCACATCCCACCCGGGTGGCTGTTCTCGTAGAGGTCCCATCCGGCGTAGATGGGGGCAATGGCCTTGAGGCTGGGCGGCGCCTGGGCAGCGGTGAGCAGGGCCGAGTACCCGCCGTACGAGACTCCGGTCATCCCGACCGCCCCGGTGCACCATGGCTGGGCGGCCAACCATTCCACCGCGTCGTAGCCGTCCTCCCATTCCTGCAGGCGCAGCATCCGGTCGCATACTCCCGCCGAAGCGCCGGTACCCCGTACGTCGAGCAGAGCCGTGATGTAGCCGTGGGCGGCGTAGTAGTTGGCGCGGTCCACCGTCAGGCCCCGCAGCAGGTCGTCCTTGCGGTACGGGTAGTACTTGATGATCACGGGGGCGGGGTCGTCCGACTCCGGATAGAACAGGTCGGCGGACAGTTCGACACCGTCCCGCATCGGAATACGAACGTTGGGCCGGGTCCGGGCCGGGCCGGGTCGTTCTTCGAGCCAGGTAGTCATGGCCTGCAAGCTACACCAGAGCCCCGACGGCTGCCGGCTCCCGTCGAACCGGCGGCTGCGCCCTTCACCTGCTCCGCGAGCGTCCTAGCACCGATCTGTAGCCTCACGCGAACCGCGTACGGGTTGATAGATGTCATAGGATGTGATACATTGCGGTTAATACTCCCCGCCGTCCCGGTCTTCGGACTTGAACTGGCGGGGATTATCTATGAGTGAACAATTCTCGAGAGATCGAAGTACCGACAGATGGCTGATCGGGTAGTCCTGTTCGTGGACTATCAGAATGTCTACATGGCTGCTCGGCAGGCGTTCGATCCGTCTCCGAGGGCGATACCGCATTGGGAGGGGCAGGTCGACCCGCTTGTCCTAGGTCAGTTGCTGGTCACACGCAGCCCATTCGACCGAGCTCTCACTGGCGTCCGCATGTACAGAGGTCTTCCAGACTCGACGAAAGATCCCAAGGGGTACGGAGCATGTATGCGCCAGATCGCCACCTGGTCCCGACCAGAAGAAGTTCAAGTTGTAGCTCGACCCTTACGATACCCGTATGGCTGGCCGAGCACTAGGCAGGAAGCAAAAGGTATAGACGTCTCGATCGCCGTCGACTTCGTGCTCATGGCCGCTCGGGGGGACTACGACGTCGGAATCCTGATGTCGGCGGACACAGACCTCAAGCCTGCCCTTGAGGCCGTAGTGAGTCTGGGAGCAGCACGGGTCGAAGTCGCCGCATGGTCAAGCCAGTATGGTCACTCACGTCGTCTTGCCATCAAGGGTCGGGCTTGTGGTGCCACTGGCTCGATGACTCTGAATATCGATCTGTACAAGACACTAGGGACTACACCCTGCCTTGACCAGAGTTGGGATCACCAGAGTTGGCTTAGTCCCGATGCCCACGTTACCTAATCTGAACCGCGTGGATTGGTCGTCGGGACTACACCTCGTCTGGCCCTGGCACCGCGTTAAGGGAGCGGGTCGTCGGAGGCGAACTTGCGCAACACGTTGGCGGTGATCCGTGACACGTTGTTGTCGTAATCGTTGTAGGACAGGCAGGCGCTCCAGGCGATCGATCCGGTGGTGAAGACGGCCCCGCCGTTGGGGTACTCGAAGAGCACCATGTCCGCCCGGACCTGGTCGTTGGTGGTGCCCGTCTGCTCGGAGTTCATGTGCATGACCTCCTCCACGACGTGATGGAAGGTGTCGTCGAAGTCGGTTGCGGTCGCCACGAGCAGGGCATGGGGCGGGGTTCCCAGAGCGGGGTCGGCCCGGTCCATCTCGTAACCGGCCGCACCCCATCCCAGGTTGAGGGTGTCGAAGTCGCCGATCAACTCGTCATCACCGATTCCCTCGAATATGAAGGCGGCTCTCGGATCGAAGCTGTCCGGTAGGCGGCGGTACGCCGAGTTGATCCCGCTCCCGCCCTGGGCGGTCATGCCCACTCCCACCAGACGCTGGGGTGCCCAGCCGCGGAACCTCCACAGTCCACCCGGCTCCCCGGTGGTGCTGTGGTGGCTCTCGGCGAAGTCGGTCCGCCACGAACCGGTTCCGTTCCAGCGGCGCACCTCGATGACGTGGGGGCGGTCGGGATCCACCGAGGTGATCCAGTAGAGGCCGTTACCTCCCAGGTACATGAAACGACCACCCGCGTTCAGGTAGGCCTCCAGGGCGATGAGCATGTCCTCGGTCCAGTACTCGGGGTGGGCGTCGGACATCACCACGTTGTATCCGGACAGCAGGTCCAATCCGTCGAAGTGGATGTCCTCGTCCGTGATGACGTCGAAGTCGAACCCCTGGCTCTCCATCCAGTCCATCTGGTGGAGGTCGGCGGACAGCAGGACCGGCGCTCCCATGCCGGCGCCGACCGTCCGCTGCTTGTTGTTGGGGCGGAAGTTGACGATCGGCTTGCGGCTCGACGAGTAGCAGATGCCACTCCCGTCGGTGTGCAGGTCATACAGGCCGCCTAGCTTGTTGTCGACCATGTAGTGCTCTTGGGGGAGGACCGGGAACGGGACGTCCATTCCCTTGCCGTCGAGATACTCGATAAGGACCGGGTTGTTGGCCAGGTGCTCGTTGGCGTAGGCCAGGAAGGTGTAGGTCCCGAGCAGGAACGCGATCTTGGCGGTCGACTCTCCGGTCCTGGGCCGTACCGCGAACGGGATGTAGTCCTCGGCGTCGTCGGTGGTCAGCCGGAAGGCGTACATGGCGCTCTTCAGATCCTCGGGCACCGTGTACTCGAAGTCCGTGTCCCAGCGGGCGTCGTCGAGGTCGTCGTCGTTGAAGCGGATGGCGGCGTACTGGTCGGGGGCCTGCTTGAAGTCCATCGTGCCACCGTTCCAGTTGTGACCGGTGACGGCCCTCCCGGGCATGTTGAGCGCCTCACCGTGCAGGCCGTTGGGGGAACTGTCTGTGACGGTGCTGGTAGAGAAGTCACGGCCGAAGTCCCACGCGGCGACCAGGGCGCTGTCTCCGGCCGGCGAAGACCCACCGTTCCGGAGAGCAGCGATCTCGTCGGGTCCGAGTCCCCGTGCGAAAATGGCCGGATTGTCGATCTTGCCGTTGTAGAGGCAGCCGACCGTGCCGAAGCCGGTGCCGTCACCGCGACTCGAGCCGCCGATCACCAGGGCGGCCCCGGTCTTGCCGGGTCCCTCTGATGCAGATCCTCCACCCTCGGCCGCCGTGTCTTGGAGGGGCCAGTGGTCGAGCGGGGTCTGGTAGACACGTATCGAACCTTCATCCGCGTCGTAGACGCCGGCGGCGAAGTACCACTTGGCGTCCCGCATCGCTACTCCGGTGCTGACCGCATCGACGGTTTCGCCGTTACCGATGCGGAGGGATACGGCGCCCTCCTCGTCCACGAACAGCCCGTAGCCGATGTCGTTGTTGCAGTCCCACTTGGTGACCACTCCTTGCAAGCCCTTGCCGACCGTGGTCGGATAGATCCATGCCTGGATGGTGAAGCTCCCGTCCAAGTGCAGGAGAGGATCGTCCGGCACCGAGACGAAGGAGCCGGGATGGAGTTCCTGGATCCTCCCCGGATACTCGCCGTTGGCGGCCGAGTCGAGGTCGTCGATCTTGGATCCCGGTCCGTCCGGGTTGTCGTCGCCGTGGATCAGGCGAACCAGCTGGGCGCGGAAGCTCGACGCCCGGCAACTGACCTTGAAGCTCACCTTCTCGCCGGGTTGGGCCCTCAGCCTGTCGGCATAACCTACGATTTCCACTTGCGAACCTCCTGAAACACGGTCGGAAACAGGATAGGACGCATTTCGGGACGTGGAAGAGCCTCCCCAGGTCCGGGGTGCTCTAACCCAGGTCGTACCAGGCCAGCGCCTCCGGCGTCAGGTACTCGCGCAAGCCGTTCACGATCCACCGCTGCCCGTCATCTTGGAAGGCGTACACGTCCTCGGGCCGGTGGCCATCCGGTGTCCCGCGGGCGAACATGGTCAGGATCAGGAAATGCGATCCATCCTCTGCGGCGCCGGACTCGAGCCTCCCGTACAGGCGTCCCAGGCGGTTTCCCGTCTCGTCCGCCATGGCGTACTGGGTAATGATCCGCATCGCCTCCAGGTCCGGGAGGTAGGAGCCCTGGGCTCCGGAGAACATGCGTACCACCCGGTCCAGCTCGCCCGGACCGTCCCAGAGACCCTCTGCCCGCAGCTGGAAGCGGTAGGAGACCTCGCACTGGAGCGGCTTGAACTCGCCCAGGTCGGCATCTCTCACGAAATCGATGAAGCCTTGCAGCGACTGCACGAAGTCCGAACGCACCGCGGCATAACCCGGATAGGGGGTGACCGCTCCGTTGCTGGTGTTCTCGAGGATCGCTCGCCAGTTGCGGGCGAACCAGTTGCGCTGGACCTGAATCAGCCCGCTCCCGTCCTCGCTGCTGAACCACCGGCGGATGTTCGTTATCGGACTGGCGGACGGTAGAGCAGCCAACCCGCCTTCAGGTTCCTCGATGAACGGTTTGTGAGGGGCCTTCTCCTCGTCGTTGGGGAACTGGTCGGTGTATTTCTGGTCCCGCAGATCGTCGAGTTCGTAACGCAGCATGCGGTGGAACTCCTCGAACCCCACACTGAACGCAACCTCGACCAGTGCGGCGGTGGACGAACTGCCGAAATCTACGGACACGCGTACTCCCACGGTGTTGGCGACAGGGTGCTTCGGGGAGGATACCAGTGACCGGTGGTCAGCCCCTGCCGGGTTAGGCTGGCCGCGGGCTCGAAGGAGGCTAAGGAGCGACCATGGGAGTTTCGGGGCGGGTAGCGGTCGTGACCGGTGCCGCGTCGGGTCAGGGCCGCGCTACGTCCCTGCGGTTGGCCAGTGAAGGCGCCTTGGTCGCCGCGCTCGATGTCGACCCCGCAGGACTCGCCGCCCTGGCGGACGAGATATCGGACACGGGGGCCAGTTGCCGCGGATTCCAGGTGGACGTGGCCGATGCGGAGGCCGTGGCCGCGGCGTTCGCCGAGATCGAGGCCGACCTCGGCCGGGCTTACGTGCTGGCCGCCGCGGCGGCGATCTACCCGCCGGGGACTCTGTCCCACCTCCGCGATCCCGATGAGACCGCCCGGATTTTCGACGTGAACCTGATGGGGGTCGTCCACTGCGCGAGTGCCGCTACCCGCCAGATGATCGAGGAAGGCCGTGGAGGGCGGATCGTCCTGTGGTCTTCCATAGGGGCCAGCGCCGCCATCGCCGGCCACGCCGCCTACTGCGCGGGCAAGGCGGCAATCGAAGGGCTGGGACGGGCGCTTGCCGCCGAACTGGGGCCCTACGGGATCACCGTCAATACCATCGCGCCGGGGGCCATAGACACTCCGATGCTCTCCGATCCGCCGCCCGATCCGGCCTACTACGAGATCCTGCCCGCCCGCAGAGTCGGCACGCCCGAGGAGGTGGCACATCTGGTCAGTTACCTGTGCTCGGACGGGTCGGGGTTCATGACCGGGGCGGTGCTGGCTCTCGACGGAGGTCTAAGCGGTATCAACGGAGCGGTCCGGCCGGAGGTTTGACGGAGGTCGCCGGTATCGCTCAAAACAAGTCCCGCCCACGTCAGGAGGTTCAACCATGAAGAACGCGGTGTCGGTTACCGGTCTCGTTCCGGCCGATCGGATCGGTCGTACTCTTCCCCACGAGCATCTCTTCGCCACGATGACATATGCCTATCCGGCCCGCGGCGAGGAGGCCTACCGGCCCATCACTATCGACCGGCTGGGCGAGATCCGCTCGGACCTGATGACGAACGCCAACAACATCCACCTCGACAGCAGCTGCGGGCAGGGGCTGGAGTTGAAGAAAGCGGCCGATGCCGGGATCGACACGCTGGTCGAGTTGACCACCGAGCCCATCGGAAGGAACCCCGAGAGGATGGTCGAGGTGTCCCGGTTCACCGGTGTCAACGTGATATCGGGAACGGGCCAGTACCTGTCCCACCACCAGCGTCCGTGGGCCCTGGAGGCATCCAGGGAGGAGCTGGCCGAGTTGATGGTCCGCGAGTTGACTGAAGGGATCGGCGACACCGGGATCCGTACTGGTGTGATCGGGGAGATCGGGCTCTTCGAGCCGGTCCGTCCCGCCGAGTTGAAGGTCCTAGAGGCGGCGGTCCTGGCCCAGCATGCTACGGGCGCTCCTCTTTGGGTACACCTGATGAACGTTCCGGTTGCGGCTGACGCGCTGGCGGTGTTCGACGAGTACGAGCCGATCTACGAGATGACCGCCTTCTGCCACATGGACTTCGACATCCGGGATCTCACCTGGCACGAGCGGGCGTTGGAGCGGGGTATCTGCGTGGAGTTCGACTTCTTCGGCTCGGTGTGGCTACCCGTAGATCACTACATCCACTGCCCGACTGACCCGCAACGGCTGGCGGTGCTGGCGGACTGGTCGGAGAGAGGCTATGCCGATCGCCTGCTCATCAGCCACGATGTCTGCTCCAGAGTGCAGTTCACCTCGCACGGGGGTTACGGATACGCGTACATCCCTACGATCGTTCCCCGACTGATGGACCAGATGGGTATCGACCGGGAGTTGTTGGACATCTGGATGATCGACACGCCCCGCCGCCTCCTCGCCTGGGCGGACTCCTAAGCGGTCTCCGGGTGGGGTCGCAGTCCCTCGTGATCCGGCCAACCGTTCGACCGTTAGCGGGCCTAGCGCCAGTCGAGTAGGACGCCGATCATGTCCCGTTCGGCGGCGTCGAGGTCTGCGAATGCGGCATCTATCTCCGCCGCGGGATAGGTGTCGGTATGCATGGCTTCGAGTGGGAGCCTTCCCTTCGAGTGGAGCTCGAGTAGGAACTCGATGTTGGCGGCACACGTGAAGCGCGTGATGCGCTTGGCCGGATCCTCGTAGGGAGCGTTGCTGGTACCGAGGATGGAGGCCTGCTTGTTGTAGAAGTCGGCTGCGAGGAGGGGCCCCACGTCCTCGGGGTGCAGGGCGATGGCCACCATGCGCCCCTGGTCGTCGAGGATGCGCATGCCCAGGTCGAGCGGGGCCGAACCGACGGCCGCCTCCACCACCACGTCGATCCCAAAAGGCTGGAAGCGCTCCATGAGCGCGTCCTCGAAGCCCTCCTCGGTGGGGTCGAGGACCAGCGCCTTGGGTAGCGCGGCCGCCGCCCGCTCGCGCCGGGCCGGGCTTATCTCGAGACAGGCCAGGAAGGCGCCGATGGCGTCGGCCACCAGCGCGGCGCCGAAGCCGATCAGGCCGAGGCCGATCACCGCCACGTTCAGACCCGGGGTGAAACCGCCTCGGCGGAGGGCGTGCAGCCCCAGGGTCGGCAGGTAGGCGAAGGGGGCGGCTCCGGTCGCAGCGCCGTCCGGCACCTTGACCGCCTGCCATTCCCGGGCGTCGAAGATGGGTTGGTGCCTGGCCAGGGAGAAGACGCGGTCGCCCTCGGCCAGCGAACGCACTCCCTCGCCGACCTCGACTACCTCGCCGACGAGGTTGTATCCGCAGTTGACCGGGTACTTAGCGCCCGACGGCTGGTTGCGGCCGGTGATGCGATACTCGGGTATCACTCCCATACCCTCGGTGGTCGCCGCGTCGATGTCGGCGAAGCTGTCCCACACCTCCTCAACCATGGGCTCCCCGCGGTAGAGGCGTAGCTCGGTGCCGGGGCTGATCAGGCTGACCAGGGTCCGGATACGTACCTTGCCGGGCTCCACACTGTCGGGAATCGAGACGGGGACCCACTCGAACCGGCAGGGCGCCACGATTAGAGGGCGGTCGACATCCATCTTCTTGCCTTCCTGTTGAGACGCCTAGGCGGGGTTCGGGTCTTCGGGGAAGTAGCAATGCACTTCGTGGCCCTCCACCGGGATGTCGGCGGGCGGGAACTCGCCCGAGCAGACCTCTTCGGCCTTCCAGCAGCGGGTAGTGAAGGGACATCCGGGCGGAGGTTGCCGGGGGTTCGGAAGGGTGCCCTCCAGGATGATCCGCTCGCTGCTCCTTGTGATCATCGGGCTGGCCGAGAGCAAAGCCCGCGTGTACGGATGGAGCCGGTGGTCCCTCACCTCGGCGACCGGGCCTTCCTCGACCTTGCGGCCCAGGTACATCACCGCCACGCGGTCGACCAGCCAGGAGACCGCCTGGATGTTGTGGCTGATCAGGATCACCGAGAGGTTGAGGGCATCGCGGAGCTCCGCCAGCAGGTTGAGGATCTGGTTCTGCACGCTCACATCGAGGGCCGAAGTGGGCTCGTCGGCCACCAGCAGGGAAGGGTTCAGCGAGAGGGCGCGGGCGATCGCCACCCGCTGGCGCTGGCCACCCGACAGCTCGGAGGGGAGCTTGTCGGCCGCGTCCCGGGGAAGGTGCACCATGTCTAGGAGCTCCTGCACCCGTGCGTCCCGCGCGGCCTTGTCGCCGACATTGTGGATGATCAGCGGGTCGGCCAGGGTGTCCCTAACCTTCAGACGGGGGTTGAGGCTGGAAGTGGGATCCTGGAAGACGATGGCAACCTGGCGAGCGAAGTTGCGCCGGCGCCACCTGGTCGGCTGGGCCCAGACATCGGTCCCGTCGTAGATGATCCGCCCTCCGGTGGGCCGGATCAGCCCGACCACGCAGCGGGCCACCGTGGACTTGCCACACCCCGATTCTCCTACCAATCCCAGAGCCTCGCCGGGGGCCACCGTCAACGAGAGATCCTCCACCGCGTGGACCTTCTGCCGTCTGGGCGCCCGGTAGTGGTGGACGAGGTTCTCCAACCTGAGTAGAACGTCAGGACCGGGGGTTGCCACCTCTCGGCCGGAAGGGGCGGTGATGGTGGGAGCGGGTCCGGATGTCATCCGACGGCCCCCGCGCCCGCCGCGTTTCCCCCGACCGGGAAGTAGCAGGCCAGGTCGTGACGATCGCCGACAGAGTCCAGGGGTGGGGGAGTCGCGGCGCACGGGTCGCCGGCGTTGACGCAGCGCTCGACGAACCGGCACCCGAGCGAGAACTCGAGGGGACTCGGAACGACCCCGTCTATCGAACGGGCGGGGCGTTCCTTCGCTTCCAGGCTCACGATCGAACCCAGCAACCCCGCCGCGTACGGGTGCCGGGGGTCGCGGACCAGTTCCTCGGTGTGCGCCACCTCGACCAACTGCCCGGCGTACATGACCATGGTGCGCTCGCACAGTTCCTTCACCAGGGCCAGGTTGTGGGTGATGAGGATGGTCGTGAAGGACAACTCGGCCTGCAGCGATCTCAAGAGTTCGACGATCTGGGCCTGGACGGTCTCGTCGAGGGCGGTGGTGGGCTCGTCACCGATCAGGATGGAGGGCCGCCGCGCCAGCGCCAGGGCGATCAATACCCGCTGGCGCTGCCCGCCGGAGAGCTGGAAGGGGTAGGCGGCGGCGATGGCTTTGGGATTGGGCAGGTGGACCAACTCAAGTAACTCGTACATGCGCTCACCTCTGTGGTCGCCGTCGAGCCGCAGCGCTTGGCGCAGTTGCGCCTTGACAGTCATCCCGGGGTTGAGGCTCATCAGCGGGTCCTGGTAGACCATGCCTATCTCCCGGCCCATCAGATTGCGGCGCTCCGTGGGGGACAGCTTCAGCACATCCTGGCCCTTCCAGCGGATGGCACCCGTGGCCTCTACCAGACGCGGTAGCAGGCCGATGACGGACAGACCGGTCAGCGTCTTGCCGCATCCGGACTCGCCCACGATTCCCAGGTTCTCGCCCTCCAGCACTGAGAACGACACCCCCGACACCACCGGTGTGTTCCCGTAGGCATGCCGGATGTGGATGCTGAGGTCTTCGACCTCCAGGATCGGATCAGCGCCCGCTGCGTTCATCACTGTCCCAGCAAGTGCCGTCTGCCGCCGAGGCGGTCCGCCATGCTCTCTGCCACCGTATTGAGCGCCAGCACCGTGAGGAAGATGGCGAGACCCGGGAAGGTCGTGTACCACCAGGTGCCCGCTATCAGGTACTGGGATCCGCCGTAAACGAGATTCCCCCAGGTAGGAGCCGGGGGAGGAAGGCCGGCTCCGAGGAAACTGATGGAGGCTTCCAGTATGACCGCGTCCGCCGCCACCAGCGTGAAGAACACGAGCAGCGGCGTGGCGATGTTGAGGGAGACGTGGCGCAGCAGGATGCGGAGTTGCGAACTCCCCATCGCCCTGAGGGCGGCGACGTAGTCCTCGCCCAACTGGTCGAGGACCGCGGCGCGGATGTAGCGAGCCATGATCGGCGTGTAGACGACGGTCAAGACCAGTAGCAGGGTCCGGAATGACTGGCCGAATGCCGATGACACCACCACGGCGAGCACCACGGCCGGGAAGGCGAACTGTATGTCCACCAGGCGCATCAGCACGTCATTCATCCACCTGAGTCTTCGATTCCGGGATGTGGAGGCGGCCACCATCCCGATCGTTCCTCCCAGGATCAGGGCCAGCACCGGGGTCAATACGGCCACGAGAGCCGACATCCTCGATCCGTGGATCACCCTGGACAGGATGTCCCGTGCGATCTCGTCAGACCCGAAGATGTGCTCCGGCCAATCGGGGCCCGTATTGGGAGAGGTCAGGCCCACCGTGTAAGGGTCGTACGGAGACAGCCAGTGCGCGAAGATCGCCACGAGTATTACGACCACAACCCACGCCAGCCCCAGCTTGGCCCGGAATGGCAACCTTCCCATCTTCACCGGACCGGCGGGAGCAGCCTTCATCGCAGCCTCCACCGACTTGGGGCCGAACCGGATCCGTGGGCGCCGTTCGGGGCTGGGGCCGCGTGCTTCGCTCACGTCACGAACTCTCGCGGGCGCTCGGTTTGAAGATGAGGAACGCCACGTCGGCGGCCAGGTTGGAGAGGACGAACAGCATCGCGCCGACCAGGGCGATCCCGGTGACGATGTTGAAGTCGCCGGTTGTCGCGGAATCGATCATCTTCCAGCCCAGGCCGCGGAGGTTGAAGACCCGCTCGACCAGCACCACGCCGCCGAGAATGTAGCCGGCCTGCAACCCGAGCACGGTCAGCGGGGCCACCAGCGCGTTGCGGAGCACGTTCTTGCGGACGATCACCCGGTCCCGCAGTCCCATCCCGCGCGCCGTGCGTACGTAGTCCTTCTCCAGCTCGTCCAGCACCGAAGAACGCACCACGCGGGTCAGGAATCCGCCCACGGGAAGGGCTATCGATAAGGAGGGGAGGGTAAGCGCCCTCAACCATCCGATTTTGTCCTCGCTAAAGGGCACCCAGCTCCCGGCGGGGAACCACTTGAACCCGATGGGGTTCGCCAGGGCGAATGTCAGGATCAGAAGCAGAGCCAGCCAGAAGATCGGCATCGAGAGCACGCCCAGCGTCCCCGCCCTGACCGTGGAATCCCACCAACTGCCCGCGAAATAGGCGGAGCTCACCCCCAGTACAAATGCGATCAAGGTGGCGAGGAACAGCGAGAGCGCCGCCACCGATAGCGAGATCCCGATGCCCTCCCCGAGGATGGTCAGGACGGGTCGGTCGCCATAGACGCTCAAGCCGAAGTCGCCGGTGGAGAGGTCTCCCAGGTACCGCCCGTAGCGGACGAGTACCGGATCGTTGAGCCCGAACTCCTCGGCGAGTTGCTCGCGCGCCTCGTCGCTGGCGTACAGCCCCAAGCCCGCGTAGCGGGCGTCGACCGGAGAGAATTCCAGCATCACGAACACGTAGAACGTGATGCCGATGATGACCGGTAGGGCTTGGAGGAGACGTTGCAGGACCAGCCTGCCTACGGCTCCCATCAGGCCCTACCGGCCTTTACCGATACCAACCGGATATCGGCTCGGTTGCTACTTGATCGGCCGATCTGCCCAGCTACATACCGGACGGATGCACGCCGAACAGCGTCATGCCCAGCGTCTGAGGCATCTGGTAACCGGCCACCGACTTGTGCCAAGCATGGGCTATGGGCTGGAACAGGATCGGAACCGCACCGGCCTCGGTGACGAGGATCTCGTTGGCCGCCGCGTACAGATCGTTCTGCTTGTCGAAGTCCGGCTCCTCCAGGGCCTGGTCGAGCAGGTCGTTCAGCGTCGACGGCACGTTCTCCGTGGCGAAGCTGGCGTTCTCGGCCCAGCCGCCCCACCAGCCGCGGAACAGGTTGTCCGGGTCGTAGGTGAACACCTCGAAACCGATGGTGGCTACCCAGGCGTCGTACCGCGCCGGACCGCCGTCTTCAGGCCGCATGATGTCGGACACCCAGCGGGCGTCGATCGAGTCCACCAGCAACAGCGGGTCGAAACCGCCCTGCTGCATCGTCTGGGCGAGCAGGGGCGCCTGCGGGTAGACGTACGCCCACTCCACAACACCGAGCTGGAACTGCACCGGCGCGCCGTCCGGGTCATAGCCGGCTTCCCTCAGCAGGGCCTTCGACTTCTCGGGGTCGAAGTTGTACTGCATCTGCGGCTCCCTGAACCGGTCGCTCTCCGGCGGGAGCGGCGAGCGGGCGATCCGACCTTCGCCGGCCAAGCCGATCTCGATCAACTGCGGCGCGTCGATGGAGTACATCACCGCCTGACGCACCAACTGGTTGTCGAAGGGGGGCTTGGTCGTGTTGAAGAAGATCATCTCGAGGAACGTGGTCTCGCGTGCAACACCCAACTCGAGGTTTGGCGAATCCTCGATAGCCCGGTAGAGCTGCGGAGACACGCCGTCCAGGATCTGCACCTGGCCGGCCTCGGCCTGGGCGATCCGGCCCGACAGTTCGGGGATCACCAGGTAGGTGATGTCCTTGGCCGCCAGGGGCTGGGGACCCTCGTATCCGTCGTACCGCTTGAACGTGTTGATCTCGGTGTCGAACGGACCGTCGATCATCATCGAACCTGATGAAGGAGTCGGAGCGAACGAGTACTCCTCGCCGCCCATCGCCTCCACTACCGCCTCCGGATAGGCATTGATGCCGGAGATCCGCTGGAACAGCACGTCCTCGGGCATCCGCTGGGTGAGCTTTATCTCGAGCTCGTCATCGGCCAGGACGTTGACTGACTCGATGAAGGAGATGTACGACGTGAACGGCGATCCCAACTCCTTCTCCGGGGCGAGCCGGGAGAATCCGTACGCGATGTCCGAGGCCTTGATCGGCGTGCCGTCCGTGAACGTCCGGTCCGTCCTTATCGGCACGTGATACGTGGTGGCGTCGACCTGATGGGGCATCTCGGCCGCCAAGCCCGGAATCAGTGACCGGTCGGGCAGCTTGATCAACAGACCCTCGAAGGTGTGCTGGCCCGAAGCGAGCGCGCCACCGGTGGTCCGGTTGTTGTCGAGCGATATCCAACCACCCACCTGCGACAGCGTGATGCTCTCGAACTCCGCAGGAGCCTCTTCCATCATTGCCGTAGTTGTGGTCTCCTCCGCCATGGCCTCCGTGG
>VXMM01000028.1 GCA_009841105.1 Acidimicrobiia bacterium
ATCCTCACCTCCCACTTCTCCTCTCGAGCTTTTGTCGGGGCCTGGTAGAGGTGTATCCGAGCCAGGCTGGGGGCTGGGCCCGCGGGGGAGGGGAGTGTTCCGGCGATTTTCGCGTTCTCGACACATCCGTCCGGGTCACGAACTGCCCGATCAGGACACTAGAGGTAACCGGCCGGATCGGTTTTCCTGGACTCGAGATCGGCTAGGCGGGCGGTCAGCCCTCGGCGGAACACCATCGTCACGACCATCCCGAAGAGGAACCCCGCTACGTGGGCTTCCCAGGCGATTCCTGACGCGCTGCCGGCCAGGAGGAACTGGGCGCCCAACCAGAGCAGCAGGAACAGGGCGGCCGGCAAGCGGAAGGGGATGAAGATCGGCAGGATAATGCTCAGCACTCGCGCCCCGGGGAATAACACGAAGTAGGCCCCCATCACCCCGGCAATGGCGCCCGATGCGCCGACCAGCGGCGCGGTGGAGTCCGGATTCAGCGCCACGAAGCCGAAGGTAGCTACGGCGCCCGACAACAGGTAGAACAGCAGGAATCCGCCCCGGCCATAGGCGTCCTCGACGTTGTTACCGAACAGCCAGAGGCTCCAGACGTTGCCGATCAGGTGAGCCAGACCGCCGTGCAGGAAGATGGAGAACAACACGCTGAGGTGCAGGGACTTCTCCGGAAAGACCGGGTTGCCGTCTCCCGCGACGCACCGTTCGGATCGAATCTCCTCCAAGGACACGGCCTCGTTGGTGCTGATCTCGCACCCGATGGCCGCCTGCCGTACCAGGAACTCGTACTCATCGACCGGTTCCGCCGGCTGGACCAGGAAGTAGACCGCCACCACGGATGCGATCAGCAGCAGGGAGACCACGGGTCGCCTGATGCCCGGGTTCAGGTCACGAATCGGAATCATCCGGTCGGCCTCCTCTTGGATGCACCTATCGGCATGCGCATCCCACCCTAGATGAGTGGTCAGCGGTCAGTGGATGGAGCAACTCACGAGAACATGGACGACCGGACGGGCTAAAGAGCACGAGGAACCTGATTACCTCCAGGTGCCTGCGGGCAACCGCCACTGGGGTAGCAATCCGGTCCGGACGCGCAATAATGAGGAGCATGAGCGCTCGCGAGCGGACCATCCATCCCGGGTCGGATGACGAACGTCCCGTAGACACCACGATCGAGTCCTACGTGCGCGCCGTCGAGGGGCTGGACGCGAGCCGGATAGCAGGTCCGGCGGCCGCGCTCGCCGAGCTGCTCGAGGCCCGATTGGCGAACACTGACGCTCCGGAGGCGCGCCAGTTACTCGAAGACCTGGTGGCCGACTCGGGCCGTGAGCCCCCCGATCCCTGCGAATGATGCGCCGACTGGACGTCGAGATGGTCCGGCGCCGGCTGGTCCACTCACGTAGCGCCGCCGCCCAAGCGATCCGCGAGGGCAAGGTGGTCGTGGCCGGCATACCGCTACCGAAGCCGGCCACTCTGGTGAGCAAGGGCACCCCCCTGCGCTGGGCCGAAGATCCTCCACGCTATGTCAGCCGGGGCGGGCTCAAACTAGAGGCCGGCTTGGAGGAGTTCGATATCGACGTGGCGGGACTCGACGCCGTGGACGTGGGTGCTTCCACCGGGGGCTTCACCCATTGCCTACTGGAACACGGCGTAGCCGGTGTAGTCGCTGTGGATGTGGGATACGGACAGATGCACGAGTACCTCCGCAACGACTCCAGAGTCACGGTCGTGGAGAGAACCAATATCCGTCACGCCGACCCCGACCGCCTCGGCGCGCCGTTCGGAGTAGTCGTGGCCGATGTCTCCTTTATATCGCTCCTGACGATCGCGCCGGCCCTGGTGTATCTCGGCAACACCGGTAGCCACTACATCTTGCTGGTGAAGCCCCAGTTCGAGGCCGGGCCCGGCTCGGTCGACCGGCGGGGCGTGCTGCGGGACCGGACGCTGTGGAGCCGTACGGTCGCCGCCACGGTCACCGGACTCGCCGCACATGGCCTCGGTGCGATCGGCCTCATCCGTTCACCCGTCGACGGAGCCAACGGGAACCGCGAAGTCGTGGGCTGGTTCCGCCAGGGTCCTATGGTCCTCGATCTGGAGCGGGCAATGGAGTCTCTGTGATGAGGATCGCGCTGGTCCCGCACGTCGGCCAGGGCCACACCGTGGCCTGGACGCGTGACCTGGTGGCCGCCCTCCGGGACCGGGGAGTCGAGGTGGTGGCGGCGCCCGACGCAGGGGACCTCATCGGGGTGGCCCCGACTCCTTTCGGCGAGCGGGCAGGTCTCGACCTGGTGGTGGCCATCGGAGGGGACGGAACGGTCCTCAAGGCAGTAAGGCTGGCAAGGAGTAGCGGGGCGCCGATCTACGGCATCAACGACGGCCGCCTCGGCTACCTGACCGATACCCTCCCGGACGACCTTCCGACTGTCCTGGACAGGATGGCCGCCGGTGAGTGGATCACATCGGAACGGATGTTGCTGGCCGCCTCCATCAACGGCGCGCCTCCCGCCATCGGCCTCAACGATGTGGTGGTGGAGAAGGTCGAGAACCAGCGGACTGTTCGCCTCGGCATCTCGATAGACGGTGAACCCTTCATCAACTACCCGGCCGACGGAGTTGTGGTGGCGACCGCAACCGGCTCCACCGCCTACAACCTCTCCGCCGGTGGGCCGCTCATCGATCCGGCGCTTGACATGTTGGTGATGACACCGGTCGCACCGCACTTCCTCTTCTCCCGCGCCATGGTGTTCCCGCCTCATCGCCGGCTCCGTTTCGAGGTCATGGACGACCGCTCGGCGGGAGTGGGCGTGGACGGCCGGGAGATCGCCACCATGCGTCCGGGCGACTGGATCGAGGTCGAGGGCGCGGGTCACGTAACGTTCGCGGGCTTCGCCGCGCGTTCCTTCCCCGCATCGGTGAAGCAGAAGTTCTCGCTGGCCTGACCCGTGCTTGACGAGCTGTCGGTTGCCAACCTCGGGATCATCGACCAGGCCCGGGTGGCGTTCACCCCCGGAATGGTGGTGGTGAGTGGCGAGACCGGTGCGGGCAAGACCCTGATGCTGGGCGCCCTCCGGATGCTCACCGGGGCGCCCGCTCGTTCCGGGCTCATCGGGCCGCACGGTAAGGAGGCCCGGGTCGAGGGCAGGTTCTTCCTGGAGGGCGAGGAGGTGGTCCTCGCCCGCTCGATACACCCGGGAGGGAGCCGCGCCTACCTCGACGGACGGATGGTCCCGGCCCGAGCGCTGGCCGAGAGGCTCGACGGGGTGGTGGAGATCGTGGGCCAGCACGATCCCATCTCTCTGACCCGTCCCCGGGCGGTCCGCGCTCTGATCGATCTCCGGCTGGTGTCCGGCCCGGTCCTGGCCGGCTACCGGGCCGCCTGGCAGGCGCTCCGCGAAGTGGAGGCCCTTCGGACGGAACTGGGTGGAGACATGCGGGCACTGGCGCGCGAGATGGATCTGTTGGCCTACCAGATCGGCGAGATCGATCGGGCCGACTTCCGCCGCGGCGAGGACGAAGAGTTGGAGATGGAGTCGAAGAGGCTCGGGAGCGCCGAGGAAGTGGCCGACCTCCTGGCGGAGGCTCACAGGGACCTGAGCGTTGCCCGCGACCGCGTCGGCCCGGTGGTGGACGCGGCACGACGCGTTCGGGACCTCGATCCCGCCCGGGGCGCCCTCACCGAGTTGGTCGAGAGCCTTGAGGCCACGCTTACCGACACCCTGGGGGTTACCCGCGAGGCCTGGGAGCGAACCGAGCCGGACCCCGAGGCGCTGGCCCGCGTCAACCGGCGGCTGAACCTGCTGGGCGACCTGCGCCGCAAGTACGGCTCGAGCATCGAGGAAATCCACTCCTTCCGGCGCCGGGCCCGAACCCGGCTGGCCGAAATCGAGGGCCTTGTCGAGCGGGCTGCCCACCTCGACACGGAACATGCCACGTCTACCAGCCGCCTGCTCGAGGCCGGACGAGAACTCCGGAAGGCCCGCCAGGACTCGTCCGCCCGGATCGCCGAGAGCGCCTGCGGGCACCTGCGCGAGCTCGGGTTCAGTGATCCGCTGTTACGGATCGAGATTGGGGAAGCCGAGCCGGGGGCATTCGGGGCCGATACCGTGGAGTTGCTGTTCGCGTCCGACTCCCGGCTCGTCCCCGGGCCGGTGGGCAGGGTTGCGTCAGGAGGCGAGCTCAGCCGCCTGGTCCTGGCGCTACGCCTGGCGTCCGGGACCGGCGCTGCCCGTATCGTGGCGTTCGACGAGATCGACTCAGGAGTGGGAGGAACGACCGCGCTGGCAATGGGTTCCAAGTTGGCCCGCCTGTCCGAGAAACGTCAGACGCTCTGCGTCAGCCACCTTCCCCAGGTGGCCGCCTTCGCCGACTCGCACATCGTGGTCGAACGGGAAGGCGCCCGCGCCGGAGTGCGGATCGTCGATGAGGAAGCCCGCCTTCGCGAGCTGTCCCGGATGCTCTCCGGGCTTGCCGACTCGGAGCGAGGCCACCATCATGCCCGCGAGCTCCGCTCCCTCGCCATGGCAAGGCGAGCGCCCCTCCCCACCGCGTGACTACGGACCGTATCGCCCCGCTCGTTACCAGGACCCGATGTCCCGGTGTGGTACCGTCTTGCCGGTGACGAAGTTCGTGTTCGTGACCGGTGGGGTGGTCTCCAGTCTGGGCAAGGGGATCACAGCCTCCTCCCTCGGTCGGCTCATGAAGGCTCGTGGCCTTCGGGTGGTCAACCAGAAGCTCGACCCCTACATCAATGTAGACCCTGGCACGATGAATCCCTTCCAGCACGGCGAGGTCTACGTAACCAACGACGGCGGGGAGACCGACCTCGACCTCGGCCACTACGAGCGCTTCACCGATCAGAGCCTGAGCCGCGACTCCAACGTCACCACAGGTTCCGTGTACCTGTCAGTGCTCAACAAGGAGAGAAGGGGCGACTACCTGGGCGATACGGTTCAGGTGATCCCCCACATCACCAACGAGATCAAGGACCGCATTCGCCGTCTGGGGGATCGCGAGGATGTGGACATGGTCATCGCTGAGATCGGCGGCACGGTGGGCGACATCGAGATCCTGCCGTTTCTGGAGGCGGTCCGCCAGTTCCGGAACGATGTCGGGTACCGCAACGTAGTACACATCCATGTCACCCTGGTTCCCCAGATCGGTCCCACCGAGGAGCTCAAGACCAAGCCCACACAGCATTCCGTGGCCGATCTGCGGTCCAGGGGCATCCGCCCCGACATCATCGTGGTCCGCTCGGAGACACCCATCGACGATGGAGTTCGCCAAAAGATATCCCTCTTCTGCGATGTCGATCCTGACGCCGTGATCCCGGCTCCGGATGTGAACGACATCTACGAGATGCCCCTCATCCTGCGGGGTCACAATCTCGATGACGCCATCGTGGAGCTGCTCGGCCTGGACACACCTGAGCCCGAGTTGGCCGGCTGGCAACGGATGGTCGAGCGTGCCATGGCCGCCAAGCGCACCGTCAATATCGGCCTGGTCGGCAAGTACACCGGTTTGCCCGATGCCTATCTGTCCGTGGTGGAATCCATCCGCCATGGCGGCATGGCCAACGATGTCCGGGCCGAGATCCAGTGGATCCCCGCCGAAGACCTCGACGGGCTGTTCGGGAGCTCCCATCTGGACGGTCTGGACGGCATCCTGGTTCCTGGGGGATTCGGCATCAGGGGCATCGAGGGCAAGATACGAGCGGTCACGCACGCCCGCACCAACCGGGTTCCCTTCCTGGGCCTCTGCCTGGGCCTCCAGGCCGCGGTGATCGAGTATGCCCGCAACGTGCTCGGCCTCCGCGATGCTCATAGCACCGAGTTCAAGCCCATGACGCCCCATCCGGTCATCGACCTCATGGAGCGCCAGCAGGGAGTCTCGAACAAGGGCGGCACCATGCGGCTGGGCGTCTACCCGGCCCGGCTCCGGGAAGGCTCCCTCGTTCGCCGTCTCTACCGAGCGGAGTTGATCTACGAGCGGCACCGTCACCGGTACGAGGTCAACAACCGTTACCGCAAGGACCTCGAGCAGGCCGGGCTGGCATTGACGGGCATCTCGCCCGACGAACAGTTGGTGGAGTTCATCGAACTGACCTCCCACCCCTACTTCATCGGCACCCAGGCCCATCCGGAGCTCAAGTCGCGGCCGCTGGACCCGCATCCTCTGTTCACCGGATTCATCGCCGCCGCCGACCGTTACCGCCGCAACCGGGAGGCGGCGCCGGAGATACTCGGGAGCGAACGGGAGCCCGGTTACGTCGACCACTAGTCCGCTGCGGCGCCATCTGGACGGCTACCTGGCCGTCCTGTCGGTCGAGCGGGGTCTCAGCGACAACACCATCACCGCCTACCGGCGCGACCTGGTGGCTTACTTCGATTACCTGGGAGACCGAACCACCACGCCGGATCTGGTCGACGGCTTCCTGGCCAGCCTCCATGAGGAAGGGATGCGCCCCACCACCATCGCCCGAAAGCTGGCCGCGGTGCGAGGCTTTCACCGTTTCCTGGTGGCCGAGAAGCAGGCGCATGACGACCCCACCCGATTCACCGAGACCCCGCGGACGCGGATGGGCTTTCCCAAGGCCCTCGACGTACACGAGGCCATCCGGCTGGTCGAGGCGCCTCCCGCGGATACGGCGCTGGGGAGGCGTGACCGGGCGCTGCTGGAAACCCTGTACGGCACCGCCGTCCGGGTCAGCGAACTGGTCGACCTCGATCTGGCTGACCTGGACCTCGACACGCTGAGCGCCATGGTCACCGGCAAGGGCGGCCGGCAACGCCTCGTGCTCCTGGGCAAGCCCGCCGCCCGGAGCATCGCCGCCTACCTGCCGGACCGCATCGAGTTGTGCGGGAGTCGAAGGGATCACGACGCCCTGTTCGTCAACGCCCGCGGCGGCCGGCTCACCCGCCAGGGCGTCTTCGGGATCGTTCGCGCCCATGCGGAGGCGGTGGGTATACCACGTGCCCGCATCTCGCCCCATGTGCTCCGCCACTCGGCCGCAACACACATGGTGGAGAGGGGCGCCGACCTCCGCACGGTGCAGGAGATACTCGGGCACGCCAGCCTCTCCACCACCCAGGTCTACACCCGGATGTCACTCCAGCACCTCCACGAGGTGTACGTGGAAGCTCATCCCAGGGCCCTGCGGTAGCGATGGCTCTCAAGCCGGACCGCTCGGCGTGAAAGGACCGAGAGCGCGCCCGCTCCACCTGGCGGGCCGCTTCCTCGACGTCACGCTGGCACGGCCGTTGAGACCGGCGGAGCAGGCTGAGATAGCGGCGTTGTTGAGGACCGGCGCCGAACGGTCGATGTACTGGGACCAGCCCCGGGCCGACCAGCGCCACGGATTGTCCGCGGCTCGACGGATCCGATCGGCTCAGCCCAACCGAGCCGACCTGGTAAGAGCGGCACTGCTGCACGACGTGGGGAAACGCCGCGCCCGGCTGGGACCGATAGGGCGGTCCCTGGCGACCATCCTGGGCCGGCTCGGCATCGAGGGAGCGAGACGATTCTCCGATTACCTGGACCATGGCCGGATCGCCGCGCGCGAGCTGGGTCGGGACGGCGCCGAAGCGCTGGTGGTCGCTTTCGCGCTCCACCATCACCGCGACCGGCCCGAGCAGATCTCCCGTGAGGATTGGGACCTCCTCCAGGCGGCCGACCGGGCCGTCCTGGGAGGGCGCCGAGGATAGGGATGGATCGGCCGACCGGAGCAGCGTTCCTCGGTTTCAGCCCGACCGGCGCCTACCATCACCGTATGGCGAGGAGGGAAGGCGCCCGGACATGACCTACGAGGTCGAGACCCCCGTATTCGTCGGTCCCTTAGACCTCCTTCTCCAGATGATCAGCCGTCGCCATGTCGACGTCATGGAGGTCAACATTTCCCGTGTCATCGAGGACTACCTGACCTCTATCGAGGAGCAGGAGGCCAACATCGACCGCGCCTCCGGCTTCGTCCTGATGGCGGCCATGCTCATCCACCTCAAGGCCCGCTTCCTGCTGCCGGAACCCGACCAGGTGGACATCGAGGACGAAATGGAACTACTCGACCAGCGGGACCGGATGCTGGCTCGCCTGCTCGGCTTCCTGACCTATCAGGGGGTCGCGATGGTCCTCCACGAACGCCTGAAGCAGGGGTCGCATTACGTGGGCCGCTCCGTAGGCATCGACCAGGACCTCGGCTCCGGGCACCCGCCATCCCTACCGGCAGGAGTGACACCCGCCGCCCTAGCCGAGATCCTGACCTCCGTAAACGAGGAGGTACGCACCGAGGTGGACATCCCGATGGGTCACCTCGATCTCGATCTCCCGTCGGTGGAGGACGCCATCGCCGCGATCCGCCGGAGGGTGGCCGCCGAACTAGAGTCCACCTTCGAGCGGCTGGTGGCTCACTGCTCCAACCGGGCGGAGGTGGCTGCCTACTTCCTGGCGGTCCTGGAGTTGGCCCGGTGGGGACTCGTGTCGGTATCCCAGGAGGACCCGGACGATATCTCGGTGCGCCATTCCGAGGGCAGGACCGCCGATGACCGGGTGGGGCTGTGAATCCTTCTGCTGCTCTCGAGGCCATCCTTTTCGTCGCCGAGCATCCCGTCCCCGAGTCCGAGTTGGCCCAGGTTCTGGAAACGCCGCTGACCACTGTCAGGGACGTTCTGACGGACTGGGCGCAAGAGTTGGAGGCCGATGACCGCGGCATCGTTCTCCGCCACGTGGCCGGCGGATGGCGCCTCTACACCAAACCGGAGGCATTGCCGTATCTGGAGCGCTTCGCCACCACCGAGGACGGGTCCCGATTGTCGCCCGCCGCCCTCGAGGTGCTGGCCGTGGTGGCGTATCGCCAACCAGTAACCCGCGGCCAGGTCTCCGAGCTTCGCGGGGTGGACTCCTCCTCCACCCTACGGACCCTGGTACGCCGCGGCCTGGTCGCCGAGGAGGGTCGGTTGTCCACGCCGGGCCATCCCGCCATCTACGGCACCACCGGCCGTTTCCTCGAAGCCTTGGGCATGGTGTCCCTGGCCGAACTGCCGCCACTCACCGACCACATGCCCGCTCCCGAGATGGCGGAGGCGCTGGACCGTCCACCGACCCGTTCCGGTGACCACCCGACCACCGAGGGCTGAACGCCTTCAGAAGGTGATCGCCAGGAGCGGTCTGGCCTCCCGCCGCGTGGCCGACTCGATGATCCTGGACGGTCGGGTAATGGTGGACGGCCAAACCGCCGTCCCAGGACAGAGGGTGGATCCCGGCCAGGCCGACGTGCTGGTGGACGGAGTCCCTCTCCCGGTCGATCCTCGTCTGGTCTACTACCTGTTGCACAAGCCGTTCGGGGTGATCAGCACCACCAGCGACCCCCACGGCCGGACGCCGGTGGTCGACCTGGTGCCGTCCCATCCCAAGGTGTACCCGGTAGGACGCCTCGATGCGGACTCCACCGGGCTACTGCTGCTGACCAACGACGGCTCGTTCGCCAACCTCATCGCCCATCCGAGTTCCGGCATCACCAAGACCTACGAGGTCCTGGTTCGGGGGAATCCTTCCCCGGGCGACCTGTCCCGGCTCCGCCGGGGCATCGAACTGGAGGACGGGCCGGCCGTGCCGGTGGCGGTGCGTAAGATCGGCGCGGCAGGAGGGAGCTCCCACCTCGAGTTGACAATGGCCGAAGGACGCAACCGAGAGGTTCGCCGTTTGTGCGCCGCGGCCGGTTATCCGGTGCTGCGCCTTCACAGAGTGGCGATCGGCGCCTTGCGCGACCGCGGGCTCAAGCCCGGGGATTGGCGCAACCTCGAGGTAACCGAGGTGCGGGCGTTCCATCGGGAGGCGCGCAACGACATGGAAGTCCATCACGGCGGGACGCCGCGGTGAACACCTACGAGGTTGGACCCCGAACGGTCGGCGACCGCACGGTCAGGCCTCCGGGCTCCAAGAGCATCACCAACCGAGCCCTGATAGCCGCCGCCCTGGCCACGGGTGGGTCCCGCCTCACCAACCCGCTCCGGAGCGACGACACCGCCGCCATGATCGGTTGCCTCCGGAATCTGGGAGTCGACATCTCGGTCGCAGGCGACGGATTCGAGGTGAGATCGGACGGCACACTGCGTGGCAGCGGACGCCTCGACGTACGAGCCTCCGGAACGACCGCTCGATTCATCACCGCCGCCGCGGCCCTAGCCGACGGTCCGAGCATCATCGACGGAACCGCCCGGATGCGAGAGCGACCTATCGGCCCCCTTGTAGCGGCGCTCCGGGATCTCGGGGCGAGGATCGACGCGGACCGCGATGCCTCGTACCCGCCGGTCCGGACCTCGGGTGGCGGCATCCCGGGCGGACGGACCACGATCGACGGGACCGTGTCCAGCCAGTTCATCTCGGCCGTCCTTCTCAGCGCTCCCCGCGCCGAGCGAGCCGTGACGATCCACATGTCCGAGGGGACGGTGTCCCGCCCCTACCTGACCACGACTCTCGAGGTGATGGCCTCCTTCGGGGCCGATGCCCGCTGGATCGGGCCCGACACGATCACCGTCGCTCCGACCGGCTACCGGCCGACCTCGTTCGAGGTCGAGGCCGACGCCTCCGCGGCCGTCTACCCGTGGGCGGCCGCGGCCATCACCGGCGCCACCATCACTGTCACAGGCATCCACCCCGGCAGTACCCAGGCCGACATGTCCGCCCTGAGCGTGCTGGAGAGCATGGGATCCGTGGTGACCACCACCGGCAGGGGGATCGCGGTAACGGGCCCTCCCCGGCTGGGAGGGGTCGACGCCGACCTGAACCATTGTCCGGACGCCGCGCTCGGCTTGGCAGTGGTCGCGGCCTTCGCACGCTCCCCGACGAGGTTCACCAATATCGCCAACCTGCGTGTCAAGGAGACCGACCGGCTGGCCGCGCTGGAGACCGAGCTCACCAGGCTGGGCGCCCGGGTGGAGACGGGCGCCGACTGGATCGAGATCCATCCCGGTCCGCCTCGTCCGGCGCGTGTCCGCACCTACGACGACCACCGGATGGCCATGTCCTTCGCAATTGCCGGCCTGGTCCGGCCCGGAATCGTCATCGAGGACCCCGAGTGCGTGGCCAAGACCTGGCCCGGATTCTTTGACATGCTCGAGAGCCTGTGAACACCGCCGCGGAGCTGGTAGTGGCCATCGACGGTCCCTCCGGGGTCGGCAAGACCACCGTATCCCAGGGCGTGGCCCGAGCACTCGGTTACCAGAGCCTCGACACCGGCGCCTTCTACCGGGCCGCCGCCCTGGTGGTGAAGTTCCACCGGGTCGATCCTGAGGACGAGGCAGGTGTCCTGGCAGCGCTGTCCGGCGCCGACCTCGACTACCGCCACGGCGCCATGTTTGTCGAAGGCGTCGACGTCAGTACCGCCATCCGCTCGGAGAGCATCACCGCCGCGTCCTCCTGCTTGGCCCGGCTTCCGGGTCTCCGGCAGGTGCTCGTGGGCCGCCAGCGGGCGTGGGTGGCGGCACGGGAGGATCGAGCCGTGGTCGAAGGGCGCGACATCGGAACCGTTGTCTTCCCCGGCGCGGCCGTCAAGGTCTATCTCGACGCCCCGCCCGGCGTGAGGGCTCGCCGCAGAGCCGGCGAGACCTCGACCACGCTCCGGGAAGTCGCCACCCAACTGGGGAGGAGAGACCGGCTCGACTCGACCCGAGCGGCCTCCCCCCTTACCCTGGCCCCTGACGCGGTGGCCATCGACACCAACCCACTCACCGCCGACCAGGTCATAGCTCAGGTGCTGGAACTCTGCCGTCGTCGCGGGATCGAGCCCGAAGAGGGGAGGTACCGGGCCCGGGATTAGAATCCGCGGTACGGGTGCCCATTACGCGGACACTCGCAATACGCATGGCGGTTCCTCTTGTCCCCTCCGAAACCTCTTGTCGCCATCGTGGGCCGACCGAACGTAGGAAAGTCGACCCTGGCCAACCGCATCGTGGGCCGCCGAGCCGCCGTGGTGCAGGAAAAGCCGGGGGTCACCCGAGACCGGCGCGAGTTCCCGGCCGAATGGAACGGCCGGAGCTTTACTGTGATCGACACCGGCGGTTGGCAGCAGGGCAAGGATGCCGATCTGATCGAGGACATCCGCATCCAGGCCGAGACGGCGGTTGCGGGGGCTGATCTGATCCTGTTCGTCGTCGACGCCCAGGGTGGGATCACTTCGGACGACGCGGCGGTGGCCCGGCTTCTGCGTCCCGAGACCGACAGCGTGGTAGTGGTGGCCAACAAGGCCGACAACGACACCCTGTCGAGAGAGTCGGGGGCCTTCACCCGGCTGGGCCTGGGCGAGCCCCTACCGGTGTCGGCCATCCACGGCCATGGCGTGGCCGACCTGCTGGACGTCCTGATCCAGCGCTTGCCAGACCCTCATGACGGGGACATCGTCGAGGATCCCGTGCCCGAGGTGGCTGTGATCGGACGCCCCAACGTGGGGAAGTCCACCCTCCTGAACCGGCTGGTCGGGGATGAGCGCGTGCTGGTGTCGCCCGTACCGGGCACTACCAGGGACCCGATCGACGTGATGATCGAACTGGACGGCGCCGAATACCGGCTCATAGACACAGCCGGCATGCGCCGCAAGCCGAAGATGTCGGAGGACGTCGAGTTCTTCTCGGTGCTCAGGGCCAGGGAGGTGCTGCAGCGCGCCCACGCCGCCCTCCTGATGGTGGACGCGGCCGACGGAGTCACCCACCAGGACCAGCGAATCGCCCGCCTGGCCGCTGATTCGGGAGCGGCGCTGGTGATCCTGGCGAACAAGTGGGACGCAGCCGACCTGGAGCGACGGGAACAGACCACGTACGAGCTGGGCGCAAGACTGGGTTTTGCCGGTTGGGCGCCGGTTCTCCGCATCTCGGCCCTCACCGGAGCGCGCCTGCACCGGCTGGGCCCTGCGCTCGAGACGGTGCTCGAGAACCGATCCCGGCGGATTCCCACCGCCGTTCTCAACCGGCTCATCACCGAACTGGCCGCGGAGCATCCGCCCCCTATGAGGAAAGGCCGGCGCCCCAGGATCCTCTTCGCTGCGCAGTCCCGGTCGGTCCCTCCCACCATCGCCCTGTTCGTCAAGGGGGGAACGCTCGACAGCACCTACCTGCGATTCCTCGAGAGACGGCTTCGCCAGATCTATGACTTCACCGGGACGCCGGTGCGGATGGTGGTGCGGCGTGGCGCCGGGCGTGCCCGCGGCCGATGACAGATCCGGGCGGCCCCGGCCGCAAAGGCCCTCCTCCCAGGGCTCCGCTCAGCTTTAAGCTCATGGTTGCCCTGGCAGCCTTGTACCTGGGCTGGCGACTGGTGGAGGGCGTGATGGCTCTCTACCGATGGGTGACGGGTTGACGGATGGTCGGGCTGGCGGGATTTGAACCCACGACCTCTTGACCCCCAGTCAAGCGCGCTACCAAGCTGCGCCACAGCCCGTACCGATGGAGTGTATCAGCCACCTTGACGGCGGCGCGGGCTAACGTTCCGCCCGATGTCGAGGGACAAGGACGGGATCGTGCGGGTCAGGTCGGCGTTCCGCACATCCAAGCGGCTGGCGATGGCAGTGCTGGTGGCGATGGCCGCCTACGCGTGCGGAGGCTCGGATGGGTCTACGGACACCGCCACCACCACTCCGGCGACCACCCGAGCATCGTCGACGGATGGCCGGGCCACCTCGACATCCGCCGCTCCCTCCGCGGGAACCGGGGAGACGTCCCCGTCACCCGACACCACGGGGGCGCCACCGCCCGGCTTCACCTACAAGGTCGCGATATTCAGCAACCCGACCACCGACAATCCGTGGGCCTACTTCGACACGGAGCCGGATGTCTGGAACCAGTACACCCTAGGCCCCACCCTCCCAGTCTCATATAAACCTCATGCGCGGCCGACGAACGTACGCG